>NZ_AP023032.1:2338000-2971500 GCF_019670105.1 Agarivorans albus
CACAATATCGAACACGCGCTTAAATACGCCGACCGAGTTCTTGGTTTGCAAGAGCGAAAGTTGTCTCTAGACAGTGCAACCCACACGCAAAGTCTACAAAGTTTGCGAGCATTTTATGGATAAGCAAAAAGAAAATGGCTTAATGAATAACGCGATTAATGGCCAAACTACCTTAGACACGCCAATGCGGTTTGAGCGGCCCAGCATAATAACCCAAGTGTTATTTGCTTTATTTGTGCTGTTCTTTCTATGGTCTACCTCCAATGCTGGCTTGTCGTTAAGTGAGTTATTATCGGGCTTACCGAACATGGCAACAATTGGTGGTGAAATGATCCCGCCAGCCACCGATCGCGCATGGCCAATGGCAAATGCCATTTTAGTTACCTTTCAAATGGCTCTTGTAGGTACGGTAATTGGCATCACGCTTAGTATTCCTATTGCCATTTTGGCAGCACGCAATGCTTCGCCGCATCCTATTGTGCGCCATGTTACTCGCTCGGTAGTCAGCTTTTTTCGAACCGTTCCAGATTTAGCATGGGCACTATTTTTTGTTGCCTCGGTAGGCTTAGGCCCATTCGCTGGCACCTTAACCATTATTGTCGACACCATTGGTTTTTGCGCACGCTTTTTTGCCGAGTCGATGGAAGAAGTAGATCCTGGTCCATCAGAAGCATTAGCGTCAATTGGCGCTAATCCCATCGATAGAATCGCCGTTGTTTTAATACCGGGCGCAATGCCTAGTTTTATAAACATTAGTCTGTTTTCTTTGGAAAAGGCGGTGCGCTCGTCAGTGGTTTTAGGCTTAGTTGGCGCGGGTGGAATAGGCGCCGAGTTAGCGGTTTCCATGGAGATGTTTCGCTACGACCAAGCAGCAATGATCGTGTTAATGATTTTTGTATTGGTGTTTGCAGTAGAGCAGTTTTCCTCCTCAACCCGCAATCGACTATTACGCCAAAGTAAATAAATACATAGCGCCAAGCAACTAAGCCTTGGCGGCCCCAAGTAAATGAATTGAGATAGCAAAAAGTAATGGATGATAAAAACGTAGTTATCGAAAACGTCATGTTGTTAAGCGAACAAGGTTGGAGCGATCCTAGCTGTGTATCTATTCAAAATGGAAAGATAAGCGCAATAGGGCAAGTGGCGGCAAATACTCACACCACGCATATCGATGCGCAGGGTCAATACATGTTACCCGGCATTATCGATTTACACGGTGACGCCTTTGAACGGCACATTGCACCAAGAGCAGGAACCCATTTCCCCCTAGAGCTAGCCTTAGCCGCTAACGATGCAAGCCTTGTGGCAAGTGGAATAACCACCTTTTATTACAGCATTACCGATGGTTTTGAGCCGGGCCCTCGCAGTCGCGATACGGTGCGGGAGTTACTGCAAACACTCGAGACTTTAATGCCTCGCTTTAGCTGCCAAGCGCGCATTCACATTCGCCACGAGAAGGTAAATGTAGAAAAGCACGAAGAGTTGGTTGATTGGATCTTAAGTGGCCGTATTCATCTATTGTCGCTAAACGACCATTTACCACCACTAAACAACGAGCGCAAAATTCAGCGTTACCTCGCGGGTATGCGCAGGCGTGTATCTATGTCGGTAGAAGACATTAATCAGTTTTTGTTAAACCTTCAGCAACATCGAGAACTGGGCGAGCAACAGGCGCAAGCCTTAGCCGAAATAGCAGCTAAGCAAGGCATTTCGCTAGCCTCTCACGATGACGAAACCTTAGAAGAAGTAGCCAAGTCTATTTCTTTAGGCGTCTCTATTGCCGAGTTCCCGATGTCGGAATTGGCCGCGAGAGAATGCCAAAAAGGGGGAGCGGCGGTGCTAATGGGTTCTCCCAATCTAGTGCGCGGCGGCTCTCACGTAGGGGCGATTAGCGTTAAAGAAGCAATCGAGCATGGTGTGGTAGACATACTGTGTAGCGACTACCACTATCCAAGCTTATTTAGTGCACCTTTTACTGCAGTAAAAACCAATAACTTGTCGTTGTACAAGGCCTGGAAGTTAGTCAGCGAAAACCCAGCCAAAGCCGCAGGGCTAGGGGATACAAAAGGTAAGATAGAACTAGGCTACGATGCCGACTTTATTCTGCTTAGCGACTTAGATAGTTCACCTTTATCTATTTCCTCCACTTGGGTTAAAGGAGCGCGAGTGTTTGCGAAAGCTAACAAACTAATGGGCGTTTGTTAGTAAGCTAGTTAATGTTTTATTGTAAACAGTCTTTAGCGGTTTAGGTGCTAAAGACTGCGTTTCTTGTCTTAAAAAGACGTTTGTTAGCCGGGAAAAATAAACGACTCAACAAGTTTGTTATGGCTAGTAAGAAAAAGCTAATCATAAAAACGACGTAAAGAAACAAAAGCTAAACCAGCCTTAAATGAAAAGGGCTGCGATAGCTATTAACCTAAAATTTTTTCAACCCACTTAGTACTATTTTATTAACCTTACCGTTTGAGAAGCCATTTTGTATTTACGTACCTATGAATGATATTATAAATATCAATAGATAGCGCACAGGATAGTAAAACGTGAAGCAACATTTAAGCAATTTAGACGAAATACTGCAAGAGGTCAGAAATACTCACACTAAAAACTACTTGAACGAAGCCATAGCTTCTTACCGTACCGGGGCGTACAGGGCTGCTTTGATCACCACTTGGATCGCCGTTTGCGTAGATGTAATAGAAAAAGTTAAAGAGTTAAGCTTGAGTGACGACCCTGCAGCAAAAAAAGTAAATGAGCGTTTGAGTAAAATATCACCTGTAGACCCTGCTGGCATGCTAGCTTTTGAAAAAGATATACTCAATATCGCATGTGATGAACTTGGTTTAATTTCCGCTATTGAAAAGTCTCATCTAGAAAGATTGAAGAATGATAGAAATGTTTGTGCCCATCCTACCTTCTCTGATGATGGAACTCAGTTTTCACCTTTAGCTGAGTTAGCTCTTTCTTACATAGTTCAAGCCTCAAATTATTTACTAGTACACGCGCCAGTAAAAGGTAAGGTTGTAATTAAACGATTATTCGAGTTGATTAATGAGCCTTCATTTCCATCAGACCCTGAAAAAGCCTTTATCGTTTTATCATCAGATAATAACCTAGGTAGAGCTAAGGAAAGCAGTGTACGTAATCTATGCCTTATCTTACTTAAACGAGTCTTTAAAGATAAAAATACTATCCCGGTAAACATAATGGAGCAAATTACTTCTTCCATACTCGCAATCGAAAGACTGTCACCGCAGATTTACAAGGAAGTTATAGATAAAAGTTTTAGTACAATGCTATCAGAAACAGCGGATTTTCAATTAATAAGGGTATTACCTTATATGTATTTTATTGACGCTTGGGCAAGCATTAATGAAGCTGAAAGAGTTAGAATTGAAGAACTTGTATCTAACCTCTCTATTGAAGATATTACTAAGTACAGGGTTGTTAAGGTGGCGGAGTCAATTCCCTCATTGCATAACGCATTAAAGCTTGTAGTGAAAGAGCTTACTGCTCAAGAATTGTATATTTTCCTTTCTGAGAACCCGTCGGCTTTATTCAAAGAACAGGCTATAGATCTATTCTACAGTTCCGTTTCTTTCGATAGTGCTGAGATGCGAGGACTAAATATTTTAATACCGATGGCAGAGTATTTTGATAACGAAGACTATAGAAAGATATTTAGTTGCTCATTAAATAATAAAGGGGCATATGGTCATAATCAAATTTTGTATGCAGGTGATATTGCAAGATTTTTTGCTGGCCTTTATGCAGAATCTAAAAAAGGTAATGCGGACTATCAAACTTTGTGGAGAGAGTTTAAAGAAGAACTAGATAAAGTAAATATTACTTATCCAACTCTCATTAGCGAGCTAGTAAAAGATAAAATAATTATCAGCAACATAAAAGAAGAACCTAAAGAAAAGGAAACCCAATCAATTTGACTTCACTAGATACCGATAACTTTACCTATCAGCTTTAGTTGGCTTCTTTTATTTAAATGAAACGTTCTTTGAATTAGATTGCTCCCTGGCTATATAGTCGGGGACTTTTGCTGCTCTACGACTAGTTAGCCACTTCTGAACTCTCTCATACTGTGGTAAATCAAAAGCAGTGCATATCGCTTGTAGCTGCTCAGGCTTCAAGCATTTGCCATTAGGTGTATAAAGAAGCCCGTTAAAAATCCTGAAACCTCTACTGTCTTGACAACACAAAAGAAAAGGGCACTTGCTTGTGAATTGTGTCAGCTTACCTTACAGCTCTGCTTAAGGCGTTTTATAAACTGGCGTGTTTTCATAGCCTTAACTTTTGGTCGTGGTATTGCATTCCGCTTCAAATTGACAATTGTGTCAACTGGTATGTACCAGTCAATTTTGCATCAAAAGGGAATCGCATGAAATCTATTAAAATGCTGTCTGCATTGGTTTTAATAGCAAGCTCGTTTACTGCAAACGCCACCTTTATTAGTGGAGATTACACCCTGAACAATGGTAAGCAAGTAGCACTGCAAGGGCTAGAATGGATGCCGCTTACTTACTCGCAAAGTTATTCTCGTTTATACGTTGAGGCCGATGGCGGATGGGTTGATCGCTTTGGCAATCAATGGCAACAAAATGATTGGCGCTACGCCACTCGTGCCGAAACGGCCACCTTACTTAACTCGTTGTGGGGTGGCAACTACCTTGGTTTTTCTAACGACAATTTTGCTGGAGCAACCTGGTTTATTGACCAACTTGGCGGCCTAGGCATAGATACTACACTTGGCCATAATCGAGTAGATCTTAAATTAACTAACGACGTTTGGCTTAACTATGACGTATCGCAGTTTTTGTTTGGTGAAGATCTAGAGT
This sequence comes from Agarivorans albus, assembly GCF_019670105.1. Lineage (NCBI taxonomy): Bacteria > Pseudomonadati > Pseudomonadota > Gammaproteobacteria > Alteromonadales > Alteromonadaceae > Agarivorans > Agarivorans albus. The sequence continues at coordinate 2,342,848 of NZ_AP023032.1, forward strand.
GTTCGGATGAACTTCGATTAAGCTGCATTGGAGAAGTAGGCATTGCAGATGGATTTTATGATTCTATGGTAACCCGCAATATTCACACAGGATATGGCGTTTACATGCAAGCTTGGACTCCCTTAGGTTATTTTGATGACCTCTCTGGGGTAGATGCAGGCTTAAATAGTAACAACCGGGTTCGCTCTAAAAGCAACAGCAGTTCTATGCTTGGTTCGTTACTGGTAAGGCAACCCGCGATAGCCCAAGTACCAGAGCCAACAACTTTAGTATTGCTGGTTTTCGTTTTATTCGGTATTTGGCTAAAACGTACCAGTCATTCTGCTAATGCTGTTAGCTAACAGCTAGTTTTAGTCAATTGATTATTACTGTGTTTTAACTAGCCGCTCAGTGAGAGCGGCTAGTGTTTTAACAAAGACTAAACCGTTTTCTCTGCAGTATTTAAAACAACTGGCTTTTTGTTGCCCTTAAACAGTTTACAAATGAGCACAAAGAACAAGGGCGCAAAGTAGATAACCAACAGTGTTGCCGCCATAATGCCCCCCATTACCGAGGTACCAATAGCATTACGCGCATTTGCTCCAGCGCCAGTACTGATTACTAAGGGCAATACACCTAAACCAAATGCCAGTGAGGTCATAATGATGGGGCGCAAACGCATTTCACAGGCTTGCACGGTGGCATCTAACAAATTCACGCCTTTGTCGTAGAGCTCTTTAGCAAACTCTACAATTAAAATGGCATTTTTAGCGGTGAGGCCAATGGTGGTTAGCACACCTACTTGGAAGTAAACATCGTTCTCTAGGCCGCGCAACATAATAGCCGCCAAAGCCCCCAGTAAGCCAAGCGGAACAACCAGAATAATCGCAATTGGAATGCTCCAGCTTTCGTATAACGCAGCTAAACAAAGGAATACCATTAAAATTGAGATGGCGTAAAGAATAGGGGCTTGGTCACCCGCTTCAATTTCTTGATATGACATACCGGTCCAACTAACTTGTACGTCGTTAGATATTTCTGCTGCTAAACGATTAACTTCGTCCATTGCTTCGCCGGTGCTGTAACCTTCCGCCGCTTCACCTACAATTTCTACCGCTGGATTACCATTATAACGTTGCAGCTGCGGTGAGCCTTTGCCCCAGTGTGATGTACTAAATGCAGAGATGGGCACCATTTCGTTTTGGTTATTGCGAATAAACCATAAATCGAGATCTTCGGGTGTCATACGGTATTGTGCGTCTGCTTGAATATATACCTTTTTGGAACGTCCTCGGTCGATAAAATCGTTAACGTACGAGGAAGCCCAAGCAATAGATAAAGACTGGTTAATATCGTTAATTTCTAGGCCCAGTACTTTGGCTTTTTCGTAGTCTACGTCTAGGAACAGCTGGGCGTTATCTTCTAAGCCATTTGGCCGTGTGTTTTGCAGCACCGGGCTTTGCGCTATCGCACCTAGAAGCTGATTGCGCACCTCGATAAGTTTGTCGTGGCCTAACGCGCCTACGTCTTCCAAGTAAAAGTTAAAACCGGTAGCTGTGCCTAACTCTCTAATTGGCGGGCTACTAAAGGCAAATATTTGCGCGTTTTTGTAAGTAGAAAAATGGCTCATAGCTCGGCCAATAATGGCATCGACATCGGTGCCGGGTGCTGTTCGCTCAGACCAATCTTTCAAACCAATAAATGCCATACCCGCGTTTTGCCCAGAACCAGAAAAGTTGAAGCCCGACACTGTGAATATGTGATTAACCGTATCCGACTCATTTTGTTCAAAATAGTCTTTTACATCCAGCATCGCTTCTTGGGTTTTTTGTAAGGTTGTTCCGGTGGGCGTGGTTACCATTACCATAAAGTCGCCTTGGTCTTCGTTCGGCAAAAACGAGCTTGGCAGCGAATGATATAGATACGCAGTACCAGCAAATAGCAGTAGGTAAATGAATACAAAGCGAAGAGGGCGCTGCAATGTGTGTTTAACCGACCCTCGGTATGCCGAAGATACTTTGTTGAAGCCTTGGTTAAATAACGCAAAGAATTTATTACTCTCGGTTTTATCAACCGGCTTAAGTAAGGTTGCACAAAGCACAGGCGTAAGCACCAAGGCTACAATTACCGATAACACCATGGCCGATACAATGGTTAACGAGAACTGCTGGTAAATAACTCCGGTTGAGCCCGACATAAAGGCCATTGGAACAAACACCACCGACAAGACCATGGTAATACCGATAAGCGCGCTGGTTATTTGCCCCATCGATTTTTTGGTAGCCTCTAGCGGCGACAACTTCTCGTCGTGCATCAAACGCTCTACGTTTTCTACGACTACGATAGCGTCGTCTACCAGCAAACCAATTGCTAATACCAAGCCAAACATGGTGAGTGTATTGATGGAGAAACCTAATAACGACATCACAGCAAAGGTACCTAGCAATACTACGGGTACCGCAATGGTAGGAATTAAGGTTGCTCGAAAGTTTTGTAAAAACAGCAGCATAACAAAGAACACTAAGGCTACGGCTTCGAATAGTGTTTTGACTACTTCGCTAATGGAAATACGGATAAATAGGTTGTTATCTGTTGATTTAACTAGCGCTAAACCTTCTGGAAAGCCCTTAGAAAGTTGCTGAAGTTTCTCATCTACCGCGGTTTGCGTATCAAGCGAATTAGCCCCGGTTGCTAGGGTGATTGCAATGCCCGATGCCTCTTGCCCCATGTAGGCAGGAATAGTTGAAGAGTTTTCGCTGGCCAACTCTACACGTGCGATGTCTTTAAGTTTGATCTGTGAACCGTCACTATCAACCTTAATTAAGATATCTTCAAACTGGTCCACGCTAGTTAACAAGCTTTGCGCAGTGATACTGGCATTGATCAACTGAGAGTCTAAAGCTGGTGTGCCACCCAGTTGCCCAACAGTTACTTGGCTGTTTTGCACGGAAACAGCATTAGATACATCAACTGGGGTTAAGCTATAGCTATTAAGTTTGGCAGGATCTAACCAAATACGCATCGCATAAGATGGTCCAAAAACCGTTACGCTACCAACCCCATTAACTCGACTAACAATGTCTTTAATATTAGAATTTGCATAATCTTGAATATCACCCGCGCTCATGCTGCCATCGGGTGAGTAAAGGTTGGTGACCGACATAAAACCAGAGGTACTTTTTGTTACCGAGGTGCCTTGGTTTTGTACTGCACTTGGCAGGCGATTACTCATTTGTTGCAGGCTATTTTGAACCTGAACTTGAGCAATATCTGGATCGGTTTCGGCACTAAAGGTAAGCGTAATACTCGCGCTACCCGAAGAATCACTTTTAGACGACATGTAGAGTAGGTTATCTAAGCCAGTCATGCCTTGTTCAATAACCTGAGTAACGCTGTCTTCAATTGTTTTTGCTGATGCACCTGGGTAAGACGCAGATATTGTTACTGCAGGCGGCGCAATAGTTGGGTATTGAGCAACGGGCAGGGTAAAGATAGCTGCAAGCCCGGCTAACATAGTAACGATTGCAATTACCCACGCAAAAATTGGCCTATTAATAAAGAAGTTGGATAAAGACATGATTTACCCCTGTACGTCTAATTGAGTGCTTAGCGAAGTGCTATCAACAACAACATCGATGTTATTTCTCATGTTAAGTATGTTGTTAATTACCACTAAGTCGCCACTTGCCAAGCCTTGTTTAACCACCCAACCGTTACCCACTTCGTTGCCAAGTTCTACCGACTTTTTAACCGTTTTATTGTCTAGGCCCACTACAAATACCGAAGGCTCACCTGATTGGCTTCTTACAACTGCTGATTGAGGCACTACCAAGTAGTCACGCGCTTCAGGCATAGATATATGGGCACGAACATACATGCCAGCCAATAAAGTGTTGTTTGAGTTTGGGATAATTGCGCGCAAAGTTACCGTGCCAGTTGACCCAGAGACTTGCGTATCGGCGAACTCTAGGTGTCCTATTTGCTCGTAAGCGCTGCCATCTTCAAGCGTTATTGAAACCGGGATCTCTTCACGTTTGTCTTTAAAATCTGAGAAATCTTGTTTTAGTTTATGAATCGACAATGAAGATTGCTGCATGTCTACATATACGTTTGAGGTTTGAATAATGGTAGTTAAGTAGGAAGATTGCTCGGCGGTTAACAAGGAGCCTTCTGATACTTGAGACAGACCAACTTGACCAGAAATAGGCGCTTTAATTTGAGTGTAAGACAACTCAATGTTTGCGTAATCTAGCGCTGCTTGTCGGATAGCGACTTCTGCTTGTGCTTCTTTATAGGCAGCATCTGCATCATCGTAAAGCTGTTGGCTGGTAAGCTTCTTCTTTAATAATTCTTGATAGCGAATAGCTGTTTTTCTGGCTGTTTCTTGGCTGGTTAGGGCTTTAGCTAACTGTGCTTGTGCGCTGTTCACGTTTGACTGATACACCGTTGGGTCAATTTGATAAAGCACATCACCGGTTTCTACTTGTGAACCCTCAACATACAAACGGCTTTTCAGAATACCTGTTACTTGTGGCCGTACTTCGGCTTGTTTAAAAGCAGTAATACGACCGGGTAGTTCGGTAGTTAAACGTAATGTAGTAGGGGTTAGTTTAAGTACATCAACATGCGCTGGACCAGCTTCTGGCCTTTGATTTGGAATGTTTTCTCCACAACCCAATATTGTGAAAGAGAGTAAAAAACACAAGGTAAGCCTTAGTGTATTGGTGACATGCATATTGATACCTTTAACTAGAAATAATTGACCGTAAGTGGATAGCAAACAGTGTTTAGTTATTTTCGTTGCGAAGAAGCCTTAGCTGAATTAAAATTGTTGCATCTGCAACTATATTTCGAGACTCTATCATCAATTAAGTTGCAGATACAACAATAAATAAGAGAAGGGTATGGCGCTGTTCCTGTATTAAAGCTATTTTTTGGCTTTTAAATGCCCATACGCTGCTGATTTTTAACCAATTATGAGCCGCTCACTTATGACAACTTTGCCCAAAGAAAAAATTGAACACCAACCTATGTTTATTTGTGGAGCGGTTCACCGATTATTTAGAAACCGGGCGACAACATTACTGTCGAAGCAGAAGCTGATGACGCTAGAGATGTCTAGAGCCTTAGTGGCTGTTCAAGAGAATCAGCCTTTAAGCCAACAACAACTAGCAGACATTGTTCAAAATGAAAGAAGTGCAACGAAGCGTATGGTGGACAATCTAGAAGAACGCGGCTACTTAACAACGTCTAAATCTGCGACTAATAAAAAACTAAAAATGTTAAACCTGACTAAGCTAGGTGAAGACGAACTTAAGAAGGTGAAATCCACAATCACCGATATTGAGAAGGAAGTTTTTGAGTGCCTAAGCAAAGAAGAGTACGAAGAGTTTTTGAGATTAATCCGCATCATTGGCGCTCACAACCTGGGTTAAGGATGATTTAATGAATCGCGTACCATTAGGCTCAATCAAAAAGTAAACCCATATGAGTATATAGAAATGGCTAAAATTGAATTTGTAAGTTTTAACCAGGTAGAACCAGCAGATCTTCTGCTTGTAGTTAATGAGCCAGCTTTGAGAACACACTTAGTAGATCATGAATATTTTGATTCCGTTAGCATCAAACAATGGATGATAGGTAAAGCTCAAACAGATTCGATAGCTGGTTGCCGTGTTCGAGTTGTTAATATAGATGGAGTTGTCGCTGGCTGGTGTGGGATTCAACCAGACGATAATGGTTATGAAATAGCGATAGTTGTTTCTAAAGAGTATTGGGGATTCGGCATATCAATATTCAATTCAATGATGGCTTGGGCCAAAGAGCTTGGGCATAAAGAAGTCGTGTTTCATTTACTAGAAACTCGACCTGAGTATAAGGCGTTGAAAAGAAGGGCCATTAAAGTTCAGAAAACAGAACTTTTGGATCGAAGCTTTACCACATATTTTATATCGGTAGATAAATGGTGTGCAAAGTAACTAGGCCAAGAAGTAACAGTAAGCATTGAACTCTAAAACTCTCAAGAACCGCCAATCTCAACTTGAATGACGTTTACCAATACAAATTTAGAAGGGTTCCTTTATATATTCCATTTAACATAATATACATTATGCGCCTTATGGATGGTTTTTTAGCAATCCAAAGAAGTTTGCCTGTAATGCCGCGTAGAAATAGCGATTACTTTAAGTGATCCAAAGGCTTATGTTCAGCAGATTGATGGCGTTCTACGCGAGATGTGTGCAAATACTGAGACGTTGTATCAATGCTGTCGTGTCCGGCATCGGCTTGTACATGTGACAATGGCCGACCTACTAAATTTATGTCGTGTGATATTCCGGTGTGTCTAATGCTGTGTGGCGTAAGTTGGCGTATCTCATTAGCGTCTTGCTTAAAGCCATCCGCCTCGGCGAGCTTAGCCGCTTGTTCAATGAGAATGTAGATTTGCTCTCTTAATTGGCGAATACCAAGATTGGCATTAAGTAATCCGCTATCTCTACCGCGTCCAGCTGCTCGGTGCCTTACAAACAATGGTGTTTTTTCATTGGGTGTTGGCAGCGGCGTTAGTTGTAAAAATCGTCGATAGCGTTGTAAGGCATCTAATAATTGCTTAGACACTGCAACGGTTCGCTTTTTCCCACCTTTGCTACGCGGTATATAAAAGCCCCATACGGAGGTTTTAGTATCACGTTTAAACTGTCCCATTATCGGCGAAAAGCCTGGCCTAGCTGCTACTTCAGAGATTCGTAAATAGCAGCTGTACATAAGGCTAACTAAAAATAAAATACGCTCGTTTTCCTCTGGTGTTTGTTTAGCAAGTTGATTAGCGGCACTCATTACATAAGACCACTGTAAGTCACTAAAGGATTTAATGTCTTCTAGATCTTCGCCACTAATAGTGTGTTGGCTGCTAGCTTTAAATCGGCCGTTCTTCATTAAAGCCATGGCTGGGTTACGCTCTGTATATTCTTCATTAATTAGATAGGCATAAAACGAAGATAAAATCGCTAATTTGGTTTTTAAGGCTTTATCACTTATTTGATATGGCTGCTCAATACCGTCTATTTTCTTACCTAAAAACGGCCGCCATTGTAGATTTGGCACACGTTCTTTCAGCTGTTTATCGACAACAAACTGAGCAACATTTCGATAAGCGATTAGCTCTAGCGGCGGCTTACTGCAATAGTCTAAATACTTACTTAGTACCCGTCGTGTCACCACTGATAAGGAGATTTGCTCAACAGTATAAGCCCAGTGTAAAAAGCTGGTTAGTTCGCTTCGGTAGGTTTTGTAATTGTTTTCACTATGACGCTGTTCTAACAACCAATCTACTGCGTATTCGTAAATAAATCCGGCATCGCTAACGGCGCTTAAAGTAACTTCTGCCAGATGTTGGTTAACGATAGCATTGCCATCTTCAAGATATTGAATGGAATCGAACAGAGGAATGGCTGGCGGAAGTGTTAGCATGAACTTAGTTAAGCTACTGAATAATATTGATATTATAACCCTAAATGCAATTGCCGATAAATAGCATTATCGGCATTAAGGCAGTAAATTGTTTACTCTATAAATGTAAAACCTAAGACAAACTTACTGCTATAATAAGTGATTGGCTAACAGGCCTTGAACGATGAATGCTCGATGTGAGCCTTAGGATTTACAATGAATTTAAAAAATGAACTTCAATCAATTCACAACAAACTAGACACGGCAAAACGTAAGTTAGATGCCGCCCACGAACGTGGTGACACTGTGATGATTAATCAGTTCAATACTACAATTACTGCACTTACTAAAAAGCTTAAAAGTGTAAAAGCCCAGCAAACTAAGAAGTTAAGTCAACAAGGCGGTGACGTTAAGTCCCTTCCCTTTAGCCGCGTTCTTACAAAAACAGAACAAGCAGATATGGGTAAGTTGAAGAAATCGGTTAAAGGTTTGGTGGTAGTACATCCAATGACAGCCTTAGGCCGTGAAATGGGCATTAAAGAAGTTACTGGATTTGCCCCAAAAGAGTTTTAATTATTTGGGCAAAGTACTAGCTTTGCCCTACTCTTTTAACGCTAATACTTAGCCACTAAGTGTGCTGGAATATGGCCTATAAACTTACCACCTTTATAGATAAGCGTGTAATTGTGATTGGCCACTAAATCTTCATAACGCTCTGTTGTTCCATCACTAAAAGTTATTTCTGCGCTTACCTTGCTCAGCTTTCCTAAAGAAAAAACCAGAGGCAAACCGTCCCACCTTGCCCTTTGTTGATCAATGAGTTTTTCACCTTGGTATATCTTGACTATGGCGTCAACCGCATAGGGGTTGGGTTGCTTATAGCGAGGGTAAATATACAGGCTGTTTTGTTGCTTTTGGCCGGTATTTAAGAACACTTGCAGCTGTTGGTTACTCGCCCCACCTATCACAATATCTTGGCGCAAATCGTTGTTTAAATCGGTGATAAATACTGGGTTAGAGTCCCAACCATTAAAGCTTAATACTTGTTTAAACTTGCCTTTCCCATCATTTTCCCACACCTTTCCATACTTTTTTCGAGGATTAGAAAGTAGCAAATCTAAATCTCTGTCGTTGTCAAAGTCCACTGCAAACACACGCACAAGATAAGGTGCACCGGCATTTAGCATCTTGCTTAGTGGCGAATTTTGCTTAACAAAACCTTTGTCTGTTTGTAGGTAAACGTCGCCTTTACCTTTACCAGTTGTGATTAAGTCTTGGCGCTGATCACCATTTAAATCTCCAACAAATATTGGCGTTGCGTATTCTGGCAGCTTGAGGCGTTTATTTGATAAAGAGTAACCTTCCTTAGTGGCTAAAAAATACCAGCCTAGGTGATCACCGCCATAGCCGCCGTGACCAGCGACGATAATGTCACTTTGCTGATCGTTATTGAGATCAATGGGTGTAAGCATAGGACTTGGTATTGGCGAACGATTTATAAAGTGTTGGTAGGTATTAGCTCGAAAAAAACGGTTCTTTTTGTTGTTGGCCTTAAAGTCTTGTTCAATTTGTTGGTATTTAGCGGGCAATAAATGATTGTCACTAGAGCTGTAGTTTTTATCGCGTTGAAATGTTTGTTGATCAGCTTGGTAGTAAAAAGCGCCCTTGCGCCCTGCATCTAAGTCTAAGTAGCCATCTTTATTTATGTCTAACACCGTTTTGGGATAAGACACTGGAGAAAAGGTTTCATTAGGTGAAGCGACTTCGAATTCACCTTGCTTATTCAAGACATAAGGATTCTTTTTCTCATCAGAGAAAGCGGCGATGTCGAGCCAACCATCACCGTCAAAATCAAAAAACCATGGTTTGTCGTCGGCGCCTGGTAGCCTTTGGTTTGTGCTAAGGTTTTTAAATTCTAAAACGCCACTAGGTATTAATTGGTTAACTAAAAGCTTACCACCTGGGGTGCCGTGATGAGAAAGGTAGAGATCCACATCGCCATCGTTATCGTAGTCAAAGCCGCCTACTCCCCATGGCCACCAACCATGTGAGCCAAACTCGCCGCCTTGGGCTTTAAGTTCTTGTTTGTGCCATTGTTGTATGAGTGCATTAGCGTTAGTCGAAACGGCTTTAAACTCCAAGGCACTGGCGGCCAAACTGGTTACAAATGAAGCTACAACTAAGATAAGTGTTACAAGTTGCATCATGCTAAGCCCTTAATAAAAAAGCCAGCTTATCGCTGGCTATTTAAAGTGTAGCTGTATTTCTTAGTTTAAATCGCTGTCTTGCCAAAACTTGGTGCCTTTAATAGTGGCTTCAAGTGACAGACCCGCTTCCGTTAACTGATATATTTCTACATCACCGATAGCACCTTCGACCTCGGCTGAACCGCCTTTATCTCCGGCCGTTGCGGCGGCATCTGCTTGGGCGCCAAACAGCCATCCGCTTTCTACAAACTTGTCGAAGGCTTCACGAGTTTTGAAGATCATTAAAGCCCTAAAATCTTTTACACCTAAACCAAAACCTACGCCAGCTTCGCCCATTTTCATATAGGTTTTCTTACCTGATGCATTATCCACTGCGATACCAGTTCCACCGCCAGCTGAAATAACAAACAAATTAACGCCAACGTTACTAAATACAGCATAGCCGACACCGCTTGCCATTTTTCCTGATATATCAGGCTTTTCTTCCTTAAATTTAGCGATAGTCTCGTTGGCCGACTTATCGTATTCAGCCCGGTCTTCGGCAACATCGGCAAAACAAACAGTACTAAAAAACAGCAGTGCTGTACTTAAGCTAACTAGTAGGTTTTTCATTGTAGTTCCTCGTTGTTCAAATAAAACTAAACAGAAAGTGGCAATGCCACTGTAATGGTGGTGGTATTGTCTTTATCGCTGGTGCGCATACTTACTTCGCCATTTTGAGCATCGCTGAGCAAACTTACCGAGTAAGTGCCTAAGCCTGTGCCAGTATCTTTACCAGACGTGACGTATTTTTCCCAAAAGTTCTCTCTTATCGCCTCGGGCACAGCGCCTACATTCTCGGTAGTAACTTCGACCTTATTGTCTACAACGTTTATTGATACAGACACTCTGCTTCGACCGGGCGCTGCTTCACAGGCATTTTTAAGCAGATTAAAGAATAGAGAGTAACTTAAGGATTCGTCGCCTAAGGCTAATACTTCGTTACCAGGATCTTCTTCTTCTGGCTCTAAGTACATAAGTAGTTGTTTGCTGCTAAAAGTTTTCCTGACTACGGTTAGCATTTTTTTAAGCATTAAGTGAACAGAAAACGGTTTAGCTTTTAGCTCGAAGCGACCTTGTTCAATTTTATATAACTCGGTTGATAGGTTAATCATGTTGAGCAATTGCATAGACAATTCGTCTATCATCACTGAGCTTTCGTTAATATTAGCAGTTGCCTGACGATCGGTTTTGATTTGCTCAGCTAAGGCAACAATACCCGCAATTGGCCCTTTTAGATCGTGCCTTAGCAACTGATCGACACTATTTTTTAGCTTCTCTTTCTCTATAAGATTATCTAAGTCACTTTGTAGATGTTTATGGAGATCGACCGAGCGCAGATGATTGCGCACTCTAAGTTTAAGTAGTTCCGGTTGAATAGGCTTTGTGATGTAGTCTATTGCGCCACCTTCAAGCCCTTTTGTTTGGTCGCCTATCTCGGTTAAGGCGGTTACAAAAATAACCGGTATGTGTTGTGAGTTTGGATGTTGACGGAGCTTTTCTAGCACTTCATAGCCATCCATTTCGGGCATCATTACATCTAGCAATATCAGATCTGGTGGCGTCTCAGAGCAACAAATCTCTAAGGCCTTTTTCCCAGTTTTAGTCAGTAGCACGCGGTAGTCATCGCGTAATAAGCCGCCTAACAATGTGAGATTTTCTGGCGTATCGTCAACGACTAATACGGTGTTTTGTTTTGATTGGGCTAAAGGCGTTGCAGCTACAGGCTCTGGTATGGGTAGTTCTTCGAGTTCGGGCTCCTCGCTATTGGCTAAGGATTGGCGGTTTCTCACATCGCCTTTTGCTGCTTGTTGTAACCTAGACTGCAACAATGCAGTGGTGAAGGGCTTAATAATAAGATCGGTTACGCCTTCGCTTATGGCTTCCGAAACTCTATTGCGCTCAGCTTCTGCGGTAATCATAATAAACGGGATGTGTCGCCATGTTTCTGATTGCCTAACTGTCTTAAGAAACTCGATGCCACTCATCACCGGCATATTCCAATCAGACAAAATTAGGTCGACATGCCGTTTTTTCAATACATTTAGCGCTTGCGCGCCGTTTTCTGCTTGTATTACTTGGCCGATGCCAAAGCGACGTAATTGCTCATAGGTGATTTTTCTTATTGGTGCCATATCGTCGACGATTAGCACTGTGAGTTTATTCAGTTGCATGTAAAAGCGTATCCTTCGCGGCCAGCCAACTATTCTTCTAAAGACTCTTTAAATTGTTCTTTTACTTCGAGTATTTCGGGAAGTGCTTCTATAAATAATGGCACTAACTTGGGGTCGAAATGAACTCCAGCCTCACTTTCCAAAAGCTCGATGGCCTTTTCTACAGGCCAGGCTTTTTTGTATGGGCGTTCGCAAGTGAGGGCATCAAACACATCAGCAATAGCAACAATTCGCCCTTCAATAGGAATATCTTCTCCAGCAAGTCCATTGGGGTAACCTTTGCCGTTCCATTTTTCGTGGTGGGTTAATGCTACTGTTCTCGCAAGCTCGAGTAACTCTGAACTATCACCCTCGCCGAGAATTTCACCACCAATTACTGCATGGCTTTGCATAATTTCCCATTCTTCGGCGTCTAACTTCCCAGGTTTTTGCAATACACGGTCTGGAATACCGATTTTGCCAATATCGTGCATCGGCGCAGCATTCATAAGTATGTCTGCATCTCTTTCGCTCATTCCAGCGGCTAAACCAAGAATGCGCGAGTAATAACTCATGCGAATAACGTGCATGCCGGTTTCATTGTCTTTGTACTCTGCGGCTCTACCTAAACGCTGAATGATTTGTAAACGGGTGGTATTTATAACATCGGTTTGCTCTTTTACCTTTCGGTCTAACTCGCGATTTTGATTGTACAAAGCAAGTTGGGTTTTCACCCTTACTTTTACTACCGGTGGGCTTACTGGCTTTGTGATGTAATCAACAGCACCTAACTCTAGGCCTCTTAGTTCATCAGCGGGGCTTATTTTGGCGGTAACAAAAATCACCGGGATATGGCGAGTGCTTAAATCTTCTTTTAAACGACGGCAAACTTCGAAGCCGTCGATGCCTGGCATCATAATATCTAGCAGTATTAAATCGGGTTTATTGGCTTTAGCAACAATCTTTAATGCCATATCGCCATTGCGTGCCACTTGCAGCTTGTAATCATTTCGCAGAATGCCTGCCAATACGTCGATGTTCTCTGGTGTATCGTCCACAATGAGAACAGTGGCCCTGTTTTCCATAAAATATCCTTGTTTACCAATCCATCGATAAAAATAACTAGTAGTAACTATAGGCTTAAAATCAACAATTTAATAACAATGACGCTTAAAAAACATGCGTTTCATTAGATATACACGAATGTTTAGACTTAAGTCTAATTAGTGCCAACACTGAGCTAAAGCGCATCGCAAAATTCTAATGTTACGTAAAGCAGATTTTTGGTTACGCGAATGTAAATTATTGGTTCATAATTGATCTAGATCAATGCGGTTTATTGATTGGAAAAGATTTGTTAAATATTTAGCGAAGATATGCAAATAACTAGTTTTTCAAACTGTTATTTGATCAGTCGATGAAGTATGATCGCGCCGTTAAGCTACTGGTTGTAGGCTCTATTCGTGCTAAACGTGAAAGTAGTTTAACAATTCGTTTCATGTTGTTGATGCCATTGCATCAAACTCGCTTAAACAAATAATAAATAGCAACGGAAGCATGTATTTATGAACCAAGCAGCTAGCACAGAGACTGATTACAACTACACGGTTGTTCGACAGTTCACTGTAATGACCATTGTTTGGGGTATAGTTGGCATGGGTGTTGGTGTATTAATTGCTGCGCAATTAATTTGGCCTGCACTTAACTTCGATACTCCTTGGCTAACTTATAGCCGGTTACGTCCCCTTCACACAAACGCCGTTATTTTTGCATTTGGTACCAGTGCATTAATGGCTTGTTCCTTCTACGTGGTACAGCGTACTTGTCAAACCCGATTGTTTGGTGGCCCACTCGCCTCCTTCGTATTCTGGGGTTGGAATTTGATTATCGTATCGGCTGCGATAACACTGCCTATGGGTTTCACTACTTCAAAAGAGTATGCGGAACTAGAATGGCCAATTGGCATTGCAATCGCGATTGTATGGGTGGCTTATGGAATAGTCTTCTTTGGCACCTTGGTCAAAAGAAAAACCTCGCATATCTATGTTGCTAACTGGTTCTTTGGTGCATTCATTATTACCGTTGCTGTATTGCACATTGTTAACAATGCGGCTATTCCGCTAACAATGACTAAGTCGTACTCGATTTACGCCGGTGCTGTAGATGCAATGGTGCAGTGGTGGTACGGCCATAACGCGGTTGGCTTCCTGCTTACTGCTGGCTTCTTGGGTATGATGTACTACTTCGTACCAAAACAAGCTGGTCGCCCTGTATACAGTTACCGCTTGTCTATTGTTCACTTTTGGGCACTAGTATCTATTTACATTTGGGCCGGTCCTCACCACTTACACTACACTGCATTGCCTGATTGGGCACAGTCTTTAGGTATGGTGATGTCTCTTATCCTATTCGCTCCTTCTTGGGGGGGTATGATCAACGGTATTATGACCTTGTCTGGTGCTTGGCATAAACTTCGTTACGACCCAATTCTACGTTTCCTAATTGTTTCTCTGTCTTTCTATGGTATGTCTACCTTCGAAGGGCCAATGATGGCAATTAAAACGGTTAACGCCTTATCTCACTACACAGACTGGACTGTTGGTCACGTTCACTCTGGTGCTTTAGGTTGGGTTGCTATGGTATCAATCGGTAGTGTTTACCACCTAATACCTGTGCTATTTGGCCAAGGTCGCATGTACAGCACTAAATTAATTAACACCCACTTCTGGCTTGCGACTATTGGTGTAGTTCTTTACATCGTAGCGATGTGGATCTCTGGTGTTATGCAAGGTTTGATGTGGCGTGCGGTAAACGAAGATGGCACCTTAACATATTCATTTGTTGAGTCGCTGCAAGCTTCTTACCCGTTCTACTTTGTTCGCTTTATCGGTGGTGTGTTCTTCTTAACAGGTATGTTTGTTATGGCTTACAACGCATACAAAACCATTACTGCTGAGAAAGGCTCCCTAAAACCAATTGAACACGGACAGGAGGCATAACATGAAGCACGAGTTAATCGAAAAGAATGTTGGTTTACTGGCCATATTCATTGTTATCGCAATTAGTTTTGGTGGTTTAGTACAAATCACCCCACTAATTTTTCAACCTGAAACTACCGAACCGGTAGATGGTTTAGTGCCTTACACTGCTCTAGAAATGGAAGGTCGTGATATTTACATCCGCGAAGGCTGTAGCAACTGTCATAGCCAAATGATTCGTCCATTCCGCGCAGAAACTGAACGTTATGGTCACTACTCGGTAGCTGGCGAAAGTGTTTGGGAACACCCGTTCTTATGGGGTTCTAAGCGTACCGGACCTGATCTAGCACGTGTTGGTCAACGTTATTCTGATGAATGGCATCGAGTGCACCTAATTAATCCACGCGATGTAGTACCTGAGTCGAACATGCCTGGTTTCCCTTGGTTAGAGGAAAACTTAGTAGATAGCTCATTAACAGGTAAGAAACTCGCGCTATTTAAAAACCATTTTGGCGTGCCTTATACCGATGCAGACATCGAAGGTGCAGAAGAAGCCGTTAAAGGCAAAACTGAAATGGAAGCTTTAATAGCCTACTTACAAGTGTTGGGTACAGCATTAAAATAAGGAGTTAGTTATGGACTTTGGTACATTTAGCGGCCTATATACAGCTTTCTTAATGGCGATTTTTGTAGGTATTTTTGCCTGGGCCTACAGTAAAAAACGCAAAAAGGATTTTGCTGAAGCTGCAAACTTGGTTTTTGCCGACGAGCCTGAAACTAGCCCGACAAAGGAATTTGAAGGAGCACAGAAAAAATGAGCACATTTTGGAGCGTGTGGATTACTGTAATAACCTTAGGCAGCATCGCAGGATGTTTCTTGCTGCTAAGGGCATGTAATAAGAACAACACCGGCGTAAAAGAAGGTGAATCAATGGGCCACGAGTTCGACGGAATCGAGGAGTTAAACAACCCTCTTCCGAAGTGGTGGTCTTATATGTTTATTATTACCATTGTTTTCTCGTTGGTTTATTTAGCGGCCTACCCTGGCTTAGGTAACTGGCAAGGTTTCCTTGGTTGGAAGAGCTCAGAAATGGGTATTAAGAGCATTGCAGAAGGTCAAGAGCGTGTAGCTGCTTACGACGGCAATGTTGCCAACCAATACCAAGGTGAACTTGATAAAGCTGATGCTCGATTTGGTGAAGTTTTCCGTCAAGTTGCGTACAACGAGTCTGGCGAATACCGAAGTGTAGAGGAGCTTTCTGAAGATCCAGCGGCGGTTAAAATTGGCCAACGTTTGTATCTACAAAACTGTTCGCAATGTCATGGTTCTTCGGCTCGAGGTGGCAAAGGCTTCCCTAACTTAACCGACGGAGATTGGTTATATGGTGGAAGTGGCGAAGCGATTAAAGCTAGCCTTATGCACGGTCGTCAAGGCCAAATGCCTGGTTGGGAAGCAGTATTAGGTGATGACGGTATTAAAGAAGTTACCGCCTATGTTCTAAGCTTATCTGGCCGTAAGGTAAACGATGTTGATGCCGCCAATGGTAAAAATCGTTTTGCAGTATGTGCAGCTTGTCACGGCGCCGACGGCACCGGTAATCAAACGCTTGGCGCACCTAATTTAACCAATGGTATTTGGTTATACGGTGGTTCACGCCGTGCAGTTGAAGAAACCCTTCGCTATGGTCGTAATGGTGTAATGCCAGCTTGGAAGGATATTCTAGGAGAAGATAAGATCCAGCTTATTTCCGCCTACGTATATCAGCTTTCTAAGAGCGAATAGACTTAAAATTTATAAAAAGCGACGCCTATGCGTCGCTTTTTTTTGTTATATTTAAGCCCCCCTTGTGAATGGAAGTATGCTGTTATGCAACAAGTTTGGTATAAACAATTTTGGCCGTGGTTTTTAATCGCGCTACCTATGGCAGCGGTGGTTGCAAGCCTGTTTACTTTTTATATAGCTGCTACAACCAACAACGATATGGTTGTTGAGTCTTACTATAAAAAAGGTAAAGCAATTAACGCTGACTTGTCGTTAATCGAAAAAGCTGAACAATTGGGGATCAAAGCAGCGGTTTCACCTGCCAATAATGGTTTGGTATTAGATATGGTTCTGCCTGACTCTCTAAAGAACCAACCACTTAAAATTGAATTAGCACATAAAACCCTCGCTAAAAATGACCGCAGTTATGTCGTTACTGCTGATGCAAATGGTCGATACCGCTTTGGCGATGATTTAAATGAGTCTGGCCGCTGGTTTATTCGGATTAGTCCTATGGATGATTCCTGGAGACTGCAGGAAGAATTAAAGCTACCGCTATACAACGCAGAAGAAATCGATGGCAAGTAATCAAGGCCTGTGTTTCCACTGTAACGAAGTTATTCCCAAAGGCGTAAATCTGCATGTTTCAATTCTTGGTAGCTCTCAAGCGATGTGTTGCCAAGGTTGTGCTGCCGTTGCGCAAACAATTATTGAAAGTGGCTTAGAAGATTATTATCAACATAGAACCGCTGCCGCGCCAAGTGCTCAAGGCTTAGTACCAGACGCCTTGGTTAAAATGTTGGAGTATGATGACGAAAGTGTTCAACTAGAGTTTGTTGCACAAAATGAAAACAGCAAGGAAGTTTTACTTTCGATCGAAGGGATCGCCTGTGCCGCTTGTGCTTGGTTAATCGAAAAACAATTATCACATATTCCAGGTGTTCAAAAAATTCATGTCAACTCGACCACCCAGCGAGCGACGCTTGTGTGGGATGATAAGCAAGTAAAGTTAAGTCAATTACTACAAAGTATTCATAAGCTTGGCTATAACGCCAACCCCTTTCAAACTGATAAACAAGAAGAGATAGATCGAAAGTTATACCGCAGTCATTTACTCAAATTGGGTGTCGCCGGCTTGGCCACCATGCAAGTAATGATGTTTGCTATCGCTCTATATGGTGACCTGTTTGAGGACATGGAGCTTATCTATCGAGATTACTTTCGTTGGGTGAGCTTAATTATGGCAACGCCAGTATTACTGTTCTCTGCACAGCCGTTTTATTTTGGCGCTTACCGAAGCCTTAAAGCTAAAACGCTAAATATGGATGTGCCCGTTTCCATTGCATTATTAGGCGCCTATAGTGCGTCGCTTTACGCCACGATAAACGGCACCGGTGAAGTTTATTTTGAATCGGTTTCCATGTTCACATTTTTGTTATTGCTGGGCCGACTTCTTGAATTGCGAGCAAGACGCAAGGCCAGCGAAACCAGTTCAAATATGCTTAAGCTAGTGCCTAAGTTAGCCATGCAAATTGATGAGACCGGTCAGCAACAAAAGGTTGCGGCGAGCCAGCTTAAACAATCAGACATTATCGTGATTTTACCCGGCGAAGTAGTACCTGCCGATGGACAAGTTGTGTTTGGTGAGAGTGAATTTGATGAGTCTTCGCTTACCGGCGAATCATTGCCTATCACTAAGAAGCTAGGTGATCAGGTTTTTGCCGGCACCATTAACCATGAACAAACCGTTCATTTAGAAGTTGAAGCGGTATCTCAAAACACCTTTATTGCCAATATCATGCGTTTGCAAGAGCAAGCTCAAAGCGAAAAACCTAAGATAGCAACAATAGCCGATAGCGTAGCTCGCTACTTTGTTTTTGGTTTGTTGGTGATTGCTGCACTTACCTACACCTACTGGCATTTTCACTCACCAGAAGATGCGTTCTGGATTACCTTGGCGGTTTTAGTTGCTACTTGTCCCTGTGCCTTATCTTTAGCAACCCCAGCAGCACTAACTGCAGCTACACACAAACTATCAAAAACAGGCTTATTGGTTAAACGGGGACACGTGTTGGAAAGTTTGGCCAAAGTTACGTCTGTGGTATCTGATAAAACAGGAACACTTACCGAGGGCAAGTTACAGATTAAACAAGTGAACTGCCTTGGCGATGTTAATGAGTTAACAACTCTTAATCTGATTGGTGCTCTAGAAGCACAAAGCTCCCATCCCATTGCTAATGCCTTCAGCGAATACCAAGGTTACGCTGCAACTAATATTGAGCACCATACTGGCTTAGGTTTGAGTGGAGAAGTAGACGGTAAAAAGTTGAAACTAGGTAAAGCTTCCTTTTGTGGTCAAGCTGCTGAGCCAATAGCCGGAATGCTCGAGTTGGTGTTAATGGTCGAAGATAAGTTGGCTGCTAGGGTTTATCTTTCAGATACCATTAAAAAGGACGCTGTTAGTTTTTCACAGGGTTTAAAGGCGCGAGATATTTCACTTTCTATGTTAACTGGGGATGACTCCGCGCAGGTGGAATATGTTGCAAAACAGTTACATATCACTGACATTGCTAGCGGCGCTTTACCCCAACAAAAACTCGAAGTAGTTAAAACTAAAACGCAAAACTCCCCCCACCTATTAATGCTTGGTGATGGAGTAAACGACGGTCCAGTTTTGGCCGCCGCACCGCTTTCGGTTGCTATGGGTTTGGGCACCGACATCGCTAAATCAAGTGCTGACGCTGTGTTGTTGGGTAGCAAGCTTTCTACTTTGCTCACCGCCATGGATCTCGCCAAAAAGACTAAAAAGATTATTGCTCAAAACCTCGCATGGGCCTTAGGGTATAATGCCTTAATATTGCCCTTAGCAGTGGCTGGAATTGTTACTCCTTATATGGCTGCTATCGGTATGTCATTATCGTCTTTAGCGGTACTCACTAATTCCTTAAGGTTAAACAAGCAATGAGTATTATATTTGTCTTGATCCCCATCGCCCTGATCTTTGTATGTGTAGGAATTGGTATATTTTTCTGGGCTGTTAAAAGCGAACAATTTGAAGATTTAGACCGCCAAGGTATCAACATTTTGTTTGATGATAAGAACAAAACCAAACAAGACAATGATCCTACAGACTGATTTTGTAGCAGCTTTTATCACCGGCTTATTAGGCGCCACACACTGCATAGCAATGTGTGGCGGCATCGCATGCATACTAGGTTCTCGTGCTAATAACTCTTCCAATAAACTTTTAGTAAGTATCGGTTTTAACCTAGGTCGGATCCTAAGCTACTCTATTGCCGGCGCTATTGTTGCTGGTTCCATACAAGCAATTAGCCAAGTTCATCAATCGTTTTATATGCTAGTAGCTTTACAATGGTTCGCAGCGATAATGCTCATTTTACTGGGTATCCACCTTACTCGATGGTGGTCAATTCTCACGCCAGTGGAACAACTTGGCAAAGGTTTGTGGTCAAAGGTGCAGCCTAAAGCAAGTAAGATGTTGGCACTGCAACACCCAGCAGCCAGTTTACCATTAGGCATGTTATGGGGTTGGCTACCTTGCGGTTTGGTTTATTCAACATTGGTATTAAGTGCTAGCCAGGCTCATTGGCTAAACGGAGCGGGCGTGATGTTTAGTTTTGGTTTAGGTACGTTTAGTGTGATGCTGTTAGCCGTATTACTGGGCCAGCAACTAACTAAACTAATGACAAATCGCGTATTACAAGTTTGTTCTGGACTGAGTGTTTTGAGTTTAGGGATCTACCAAGTTGTTACATTGTTGTAGCAATAGATCTAGAAAATTTATTACATAAAGAGTAGAATTGCCTCGAACTCCTATAGCATAGTTTGAGTATGAGCATTAACCCAAAAGCTAGTCAAAGAATCCAAACTGGTGGTTGTGAAATTCACTGCCAAGATTGCAGTATCGCCCAGTTATGTATCCCTTTCTCTCTTAATGAGACCGAGCTAGATCGCTTAGATAGCATTATCGAGCGTAAAAAGCCTATTCAGAAAGGCGAAGAAATATTTGCTGCAGGCGATAAGCTAAAAAGCTTATACGCCATTCGCTCAGGTACAATTAAGTCCTACACCATTACTGAACAAGGTGATGAACAGATCACCGGTTTTCACTTAGCTGGCGACCTAGTTGGCTTTGATGCCATTAACAGCCAAGAGCACCCTAGTTTTGCTCAGGCACTTGAAACATCAATGGTATGTGAAATTCCTTTCGACACCATGGATGAATTGTCTGCCACAATGCCTAAGTTACGCCGTCAAATGATGCGCTTAATGAGTAATGAAATTGTTGCAGACCAAGAAATGATTTTGCTACTAAGCAAAAAGAATGCAGAAGAACGTTTAGCTGCCTTTATTTACGGTTTATCACAACGCTTTTCGGAGCGAGGTTTTTCTCCAAGAGAATTTCGTCTGACTATGACTCGTGGTGATATCGGTAATTATTTAGGGCTAACTGTAGAAACCATTTCCCGTTTACTTGGTCGTTTCCAAAAAGCAGATATGATTGCAGTAAAAGGTAAATACATTTCAATCACTGATCGTGATGCACTACGCCAACTAGCTGGTACTAAACAAAGCTAAGTACCTAATAACACTGACCTGATTTACATCAATCTATCGAAAGAAATCTAGGTCAGTGTTAACTATATCTAATTTATTCCTACCAAATTAAGCTAAAGTTAAGTAGCTATTCCAGAAGATTCTAGGAGCTGCTTTATGATTAAGTATCGTAATATTTTAGTGGTCATCGACCCTCTTCACGACACCCAGGCGGCCTTGTCTCGTGCTGTTTTTCTTGCGCAGAAAGAAGACAAAGCAAAAATCAAAGCTCTACTTACTATTTACGACTTTTCTTACGAGATGACATCCATGTTATCTGGAGAAGAGCGCGAAGCTATGCGTTCAGGAGTGATAGAAGAACGTAATGTTTGGCTAAATGAAGTAATAGCTGCAACAAACACTGCTGGGATAGAAATAGAAACCAAAGTAGTTTGGAACAATCGCTTATACGAAAGTGTCATTGAAGAAGTTCTCGACTTTGGTCACGACCTAGTCGTTAAAGCGACACACCCGCACCCTACTTTACAGTCGATTATTTTTACCCCGAACGATTGGCATATTTTGCGTAAATGCCCCACTCCAGTGTTAATGGTAAAAGAACATGACTGGCCAACCGAGGGTAAAATTGTTGCTGCGATCCACGCAGGAGCAGAAGATGAAGAGCACCACAAATTAAACGAGCGAATCGCTAACGAAGCAAAAGACCTAAGTAAGTTGCTAGACGCAAATTTACATGTGGTAACTGCCTATCCTGCAGCACCGGTAAATATTGCGATAGAGCTGCCAGACTTTGATCCGCTTAAGTACAATAAGAACGTCATGGAGTTTCATAAAACCGCGCTTAACAAATTTGTTGAAGAACAATTTGAGCAAGTGGTCACCACACACCTTGAGGAAGGTTTACCTGACGATGTAATCCCTGAAGTAGCAAACGAGATAGATGCAGAAATTGTTATTTTGGGTACCTCAGGTAGAAGCGGGTTTAGTGCTGCACTTATTGGCAATACCGCTGAACACGTTATCGACCAATTAGACTGCGATTTATTGGCGCTTAAACCGCAAAATTTTGTCAGTCCTTTTCAAAAATAGATAAAGCTAAACTGACGTTAAACATTGCTTAAGCAAAGCGGGGTTATATAATAGCCCCGCTTTTTTATTGGGAACACACTATGTCAGTTACAGCAAAACAACAATACAACCACAACAAGCTACAAAAGCGAATTCGACGTCATGTTGGACAAGCTATTGCCGACTACAACATGATTGAAGATGGCGACAAAATAATGGTTTGTTTATCCGGTGGTAAAGACAGTTATGCAATGCTAGACATACTATTAAACCTACGCGCCCATGCTCCGATAAACTTTGATGTAGTTGCTGTCAATCTAGATCAAAAACAACCGGGTTTCCCAGAGCATATTTTGCCTGAATATCTAAAAGGCTTAGATATTGAATACAAAATCGTAGAAGAAGACACTTATTCGATAGTTAAAGACAAAATACCAGAAGGGAAAACAACTTGTTCACTGTGTTCGCGTTTGCGTAGGGGCATTTTGTATAGAACAGCCACTGAACTAGGAGCGACCAAAATCGCCTTAGGCCATCACCGAGACGACATATTAGAAACTTTATTTTTGAATATGTTCCATGGAGGCAAACTTAAAACCATGCCACCGAAGTTGGTTAGCGATGATGGCAAACATGTAGTTATTCGCCCTATGGCTTATTGTAAAGAAAGCGATATGGAAAAATATGCAGAGCTGAAATCCTTTCCAATCATTCCTTGTAACCTTTGTGGTTCCCAAGAAAACCTACAACGCCAAGCGATTAAGCAAATGCTTAACGATTGGGAAAAGCGTTTTCCCGGCCGAATCGAATCGATGTTTAGATCGGTCCAAAATGTAGTTCCTTCACACCTACTCGACCATCAACAATTCGACTTTAAATCAATAAATCGAGATAGTGGAATTATTGATGGTGGTGATATTGGCTTTGATGCGCCAGAGTTAGAAGACCAGCCAAGCCAACAAAGCCAAGCTGGTATTGTGCAAGTTGTTGAGCTTTAACCTGCGATAATCGGTGTTCGGGTTGGCCAAATGTTTTGGTTAACCCTCATCATTTGCTGTAACTCTTCTACGTAAGCTTCGCCTCTTTCAGAGTAACTGCTCAGTTGAGTAGCTAGTTCCATTGCGTTTAATTCTCCGCTAGAGCGTGCCAGATTTCGTTGTTGCTGGAAACCTTTGTATGCTGGGTGGCTATTTAAGTTATTCATATACACACTCACCGACTCATACACGCTATCGAACTTTCTTACTTCGTGGTTAGCCCCATCGTTTCGATTCAAAGGAACTAAACCACAGCCCTTCTTATAACACCATTGCCCAAATAAGTTATTACCTTCACGGGCAAATCGCGACGTTCCCCAAGCTGATTCATTTGCTGCCTGTGCAAGTACTAAAGCTGGTGGAATAAGATCTACTTTAACTAATAAGTGTTGAATTTGGGATTGTTCATCCAGCGATGGGTCAACTCGATAGAGCTCTGTGAGCTGACTTAGTGTCTGTTTTTGTTTGTTAGAAAGGCTTGAGCTCTTAGCTAACGTTGCGGCTATAGCTTCCACTTCTGAGCGTTGTTGCAATATTTTATTGTTGCTTGCTTCAATTAGTGGAGTGATGAAGTCTGTAAAGCTTTGCTTTTTTTGTTGAACATTTTCAATTTCGTGCAGCGGAGGTAAGCTTTGTGACTGAGCTTGCTGCTCTGGGGATTGTTCACAAGCAACTAAAAACACTGCTACCAATCCCGGTAAAATTATTCTTTTCAATTATTAACTCTTAGTTCTGAAGTGAGTTCACTAAGAAACTCGGGTACTAATTCGCTGGCTGGGCCGTAATAGCGTTCGCCAAATTCGCTCTGCATTTCTGAGGGTTCAAGATTTAATTCTATAGTGCGCGCATCGTGACTTGCCGCTTCGTGAACAAAACCTCCAGCAGGAAATACATGACCAGATGTTCCGATCGCCATAAATATATCACAGTGGTTCAGCTGGTGATAAATTCTATCTAAACCAATTGGCATTTCGCCAAACCAAACTACATGAGGTCTAAGCCGCGTCGGAAATTGACAGCAAGTGCACAACACGTCACTACCTAAGTCTTCCTTCCACACAGTTGTCTGGTTACTGACTGGGCAACGTGCTTTTAGTAACTCTCCGTGCATATGTAACACATTCTTACTACCTGCACGTTCGTGTAAGTCATCGATATTTTGGGTGATAACCAACAATTCGATGTCTTGATGTTTCTCAAGTTCTGCTAAAGCAAAGTGGGCTGGATTAGGATGAACATTTCCGTCTTGTAGCTGCTTACGGCGTAGATTATAAAACTGGTCAACAAAATCGGGAGATCGTTGATAAGCTTCTGGTGTTGCTACATCCTCTACTCGATGCTTTTCCCATAGCCCGTCAGAATCTCGAAATGTTTGGATGCCTGACTCGGCAGAAACACCGGCGCCGGTTAAAACAATGACATTTTTTTTCATATTCATCTTCTTTTCTTCAATTTCAGGTAGAAGCTACTATAAATATATAATAAGTCAGCATAAGACCCCATCCTACTTAAGTTGTAACACAGTATTTTACGCCTGTTTGTAACTAAGTGTTAACATACTAGCCAGTAGGAATTTCGACATAAAGTAGAATATCTAGTTTCTCCTTCCATACTACGTTTCAAAATCTAACTTTTGCGACATATCTCGCTTTTAGCACTTTTAAGGTAACTAAATCAGGGAATTATCGCTAGCTGTGCTAATCTTGATCTAGCGCAACAAAAACTTGATAAGCCAAAAACTTAAGCGGCTTGATACTATATTCATTTATATTGAATAGATTTGCGCTAGTGGTCAGTTATTCGGCATTCTACCGCGATTGCGGTGTTACAATAATGTTGACACCCAATATTTGAATGTTTATGTTGTTATTGGCTCAAATTAGCACTCAAGCAAATTTTTCGAGTGATATACCCCACAATAGAAGACAAACTGTACAGGGAAGAAAACATGTTAAAAAACACGCATATTAAAGCCGCAGTTGCTGCTGTTGCTCTAGCATTTGCTGCTAACGCAAGCGCTGCTGAAGGAACGTTAGACAATGTGAAAAGTAAAGGTTTCCTACAATGTGGCGTTAGTACTGGCTTACCAGGTTTCTCAAACCCAGATGCCGACGGCAACTGGCAAGGCCTTGATGTTGACGTATGTCGCGCAGTAGCTGCAGCCGTTTTAGGTGATGCATCTAAAGTTAAATACACTCCCCTTACTGCGAAAGAGCGCTTTACTGCACTTCAATCAGGCGAAATTGATATTCTTTCTCGTAACACTACTTGGACGCTAACACGCGATAGTTCATTAGGTTTGAACTTTGCTGGTGTGAACTATTATGACGGCCAAGGCTTTATGGTAAGTAAAGAGCTGGGTGTTTCTTCAGCTAAAGAATTAGACGGCGCTGCTGTTTGTATTCAATCAGGTACTACTACTGAACTTAACCTAGCGGATTACTTCCGTGAGCACGGCATGAAATACACTCCTGTTGTATTTGATACTTCAGACCAAACAGTTAAAGGTTTTGAAGCTGGCCGTTGTGACGTTCTTACTTCAGACCAATCTCAACTTTATGCACTGCGCATTAAACTAGCTAAGCCAGATAGCGCGATGGTATTGCCAGAAATCATTTCTAAAGAGCCTCTTGGCCCAGTTGTTCGTCAAGGTGACGACCAGTGGCTAAACATTGTTAAGTGGTCTCTATTTGCGATGATCAATGCTGAAGAGTATGGCTTAACTTCGGCTAACGCAGACGACATGCTTAAATCTACTAACCCTAACGTTCGTCGTATCTTAGGTTTAGAAGGTCCTAAGGGTAAAGGTTTAGGTCTAGATGACAAATGGGGCTACAACATTGTTAAGCAAGTAGGTAGCTACGGCGAGTCTTTTGAGAAAAATGTTGGTGCAGGTTCTCCTCTAGGTATTGCACGTGGTGTTAATGCCCTTTGGAACGATGGCGGCTTCCAATACGCTCCACCAATTCGTTAATTTCTACCTTATTAGAGCAGGGCTTGCCCTGCTCTCTTCGTTTTAATCCTACATTACTAGGTTACATTATATGGCTGCTCATCCTTCCTCAAAGGATAACTCAGCAAATAGTCTTCGTAAGATCTGGTTTGATCCCAACGTAAGAGCGCTAGTTTTCCAAATTATTGTCGTTATCGGTGTTATTGGCTTCTTCTACTACATCATCAGTAACGCGCTTTTCAACTTAGAACAACGTGGCATTACCACTGGTTTTGGTTTCATGAACCAAACCGCAGGCTTCGGCATTATTCAATCATTAGTCGAATACGATGAAAGCCACACTTTTGGTCGAACTTTCGTTGTTGGACTGCTAAATACAATTTTAATATCGATATTAGGTATCATTTTCGCCACCATCCTCGGGTTTATTATGGGGGTGGCTCGTTTATCTAGTAACTGGTTAATTTCTAAAGTTGCCACGGTTTACATTGAAACCATGCGCAACATTCCTTTGCTACTTCAAATATTTTTCTGGTACTTTGCGGTGCTTAGGGCTTTGCCAAGCCCTCGACAAAGTGCGCATATAGGCGAAGCGGTTTTCCTCAACGTACGTGGTTTATATATGCCAAGTCCGGTGATGGAAGCTGGGTCTAACATAGTAGTATTTGCTTTTATCGCTGCCATTATCGGTTCGTTCATTATCGCTAAGTGGGCTAAAAAGCGCCAAATGGCTACCGGTCAACCCTTTCCGGTTTTTTCGGTATCAGCAGGTCTAATTGTACTACTACCACTACTTGCATTTTTTGTAATGGGTATGCCTATTTCACTAGATTACCCAGCTTTAAAAGGTTTTAACTTCCAAGGTGGTATGGTTGTTATCCCAGAACTTGCAGCGTTGTTAGTTGCTTTAACAACCTATACAGCTGCGTTTATTGCTGAGATTGTTCGCTCAGGCATTTTGGCGGTTAGCAAAGGTCAAAGTGAAGCAGCTGAATCACTCGGTTTAACTCGAACGCAAGCCTTAAAATTGGTGATTATTCCGCAGGCTATGCGAGTCATTATTCCGCCACTCACCAGCCAGTATTTAAACCTTACTAAGAACTCATCATTAGCTACAGCTATTGGTTACCCTGATTTGGTCTCAGTGTTCATGGGAACAACTCTTAACCAAACTGGACAAGCTATTGAAGTTATCGCCTTAACCATGGCAGTTTACTTAACTATCAGTATTACAACTTCAATCTTGATGAACATTTACAACAAGAAAATGGCTTTAGTGGAGCGTTAATATGTCAGAGCATCAATTTAAACCTGATTTAGCTCCACCTAACCTCAGCGTAGGCTTTGTGGGTTGGCTAAAGAAAAATTTGTTTTCCTCATGGATAAACAGCTTTTTTACTCTGTTTATTCTTTACTTAATCGTTCCACCACTGGTATCCGCCATTCAATGGGTGTTCTTGGAAGCAGATTGGATAGGAGATAGCCGAGAGGCTTGTACCAGCGACGGCGCATGTTGGGTGTTTGTAGCAGATCGTTTCTCTCAGCTAATTTATGGCTTCTACCCTTCTGCAGAACGCTGGAGAGTAAATATTGTCTTTGTTACTTTCCTGATTCTAATCGCGGCATTAGTCTATGAGAAAACACCTCATAAACCCAAAGTCGCAATTTTTAGCTTAGTTATCTACCCAGTAATTGTATTTTTCTTGTTACTCGGTGATTCGTTCGGCTTACCTAAAGTAGAAACCCACCAATGGGGTGGTTTAATGCTTACTTTGGTATTAGCTATTGTAGGCATTGTAGCGGCCTTACCATTTGGTATTTTATTGGCGCTTGGGCGTCGTTCTCATATGCCGATAGTGCGAAGCTTTTGTACCATCTATATTGAGTTTTGGCGTGCGGTACCTTTAATCACCGTGTTGTTTATGGCCTCTGTAATGTTGCCGCTGTTTGTAGGCTCTGAAGTTGATTTTAACAAGTTACTTCGTGCCATGATCGGTATCATCATGTTCCAGTCAGCCTACATGGCCGAAGTTATTCGTGGTGGCCTACAAGCTATACCAAAAGGTCAGTACGAAGCCGGCGAAGCACTAAATTTAACCTATTGGCAGTCGATGGGTTTAATTATCTTGCCTCAGGCTTTGAAGATAACCATTCCTTCGATTGTTAATACCTTTATAGCGCTTTTCAAAGATACTAGTTTGGTATTGGTTATTGGATTATTCGATTTATTGGCTATTGGTCAATCTGCATTAGCAGATCCAGAATGGCTTGGTTTCTCTACAGAAATGTACGTATTTATCGCTTTTGTATTTTGGGTGTTCTGTTTCGGTATGTCTCGCTATTCGATTCATCTTGAGAAGAAACTACACACAGGACATTAATAAGGAAATTTTACATGACATCTAATCAAACAAACCCTGAAGTAGTTATTCAGCTCAAGGGAATGAACAAATGGTACGGTGAGTTTCACGTACTAAAGGACTTAGATCTTACCGTAGCCAAAGGCGAAAAAATTGTTATTTGTGGCCCTTCTGGTTCGGGCAAATCGACTATGATTCGCTGTATTAACCGCTTAGAAGAGCACCAAAAAGGCGACATCATTGTTAATGGCACCGAGCTACAGAGTGACCTAAAAAGTATTGAAACGGTGAGAAGTGATGTGGGGATGTGTTTCCAACACTTTAATCTATTCCCTCACCTAACCGTTTTACAAAACTGCTGCTTAGCGCCAATTTGGGTGAAAAAGATCCCTAAGGCAGAAGCAGAAGCCACAGCAATGAAATACTTAGAGCGGGTTAAAATCCCAGAGCAAGCTGATAAGTACCCTGGCCAGCTTTCAGGTGGTCAGCAGCAACGTGTGGCTATCGCTCGAAGCTTATGTATGAATCCATCTATTATGTTGTTTGATGAACCTACTTCGGCACTCGATCCTGAAATGGTTCGTGAAGTACTAGATGTAATGGTTGAACTGGCGAACGAAGGTATGACGATGCTTTGTGTAACTCACGAAATGGGCTTTGCTAAACAAGTTGCTGATCGTGTGATATTCATGGACAGAGGTGAAATCATTGAAGAGAACGAGCCGGTAGAATTCTTTGAAAATCCGCAGTCAGACAGAACGAAACTGTTCTTGAGTCAGATTCTTAATCACTAGAATCTGTGACTTTATAAACTAAAGTAAAAGAAAAGGAAGCCAACTGGCTTCCTTTTTTATGTCCTAAATATGCTATTTAGGTTCGGCGTTCTCTACCCTACTTTTGAGCTTTTGCCCAGGACGGAAGGTGACTACTCGACGCGCAGAGATGGGGATATCTTCACCCGTTTTCGGATTACGACCAGGGCGTTGATTTTTCTCCCTTAGGTCAAAGTTACCGAAACCGGAAATTTTGACTTGTTCCCCACTTTCCAAAGCCACCCGTATTTCTTCAAAAAAAGCTTCTACTACTTCTTTAGACTCTCTTTTGCTAAAGCCTAAGTTTTCAAATAAATTTTCTGCCAGGTCAGCTTTAGTTAATGCCATAACTAGTCCCTCAAGGATGCGTCAAACTCTGTACGTAACGCCTCTACAATGGTGTCAACTGTAGCGGCAATCTCTTTTTCTTCAAGGGTACGGCTTTGCTCTTGCAAGGTTAAACTGATAGCAATACTCTGCATATCGTCTGCAATGCCTTTCCCTTTGTATACATCGAATAAGTTTACGCCAACTAATTGATTTCCGCCAACTTTCTTAATGCAATTTAATAAATCGCTAGCTTTTACCTGTTGCGATACCAGTAAAGCAAGGTCGCGACGGTTTGCTGGGAACTTAGAAACTGGCTGGGCATCTGGCAATTTGCGTTGAGTAACGGCGTCTAATACCAATTCGAATACAAATATCTTACTGCTCAAGCCAAACGCTTTAAGATGCTGAGGATGCAAAGCACCAACGTAACCAACCACTTCTCCGTTGCGCAAAATGTTAGCAGCTTGGCCAGGATGTAAAGCTGGGTTTTGAGTAGCTTCAAAGCTAAAAGAGCCTGCATCAACAGTTTGTTGAATAAGCGCTTCTACATCACCTTTGATATCGAAGAAATCGAGTTCTCGTTCAGTGGTGTTCCAAGCTTCTTGATTAGCATTACCACTAATTACACCTGCAAGCATTGGCGTTTGGCTAACACCATTTTCGGCATTTTGGTCTGGAACAAAACGTAAACCCGACTCAAATACTCGAACACGAGATTGCTGGCGCTTTTGGTTGTAAGAAACCGTGTCTAACAACCCGGTCAACAAGCTTAAGCGCATTACCGACATTTCTACAGAAATTGGGTGTGGCAATACCATTGTTTCTTGCTGTGGGTGCAACAGTTGTTGACGTTTAGGATCAACAAAGCTGTAAGTCACTGCTTCTTGGTAGCCGCGGGCACAAAGTAGCTGACGCAACTTAGTTGCTGGCAGTTCAACTTCTTGATGTTGACTCATTTTTAATGAAGCAACTGGAGAAACATTTGGAATGTTGTTGTAACCGTAAATACGAGCAACTTCTTCGATTAGGTCTTCTTCGATGTCCATATCAAAACGATAGCTAGGTGCAGTCGCATCCCAACCTTGCTCTGTTTCTGTTACCGACATACCTAAGCGAGTGAGGATTTCACTAACTTGCTGTTTAGAAAAGCTATAACCGACAACTTTTTCTAAACGCGCGTGGCGTAGAGTAATTGTCTTCGCTTTAGGTAATTTAGTTTGGTCACCAGACTCAACGACAGGGCCAACTTCGCCACCGCAAATTTCAACAAGAAGTTGAGTAGCGCGCTCAATAGCTTGGTTTTGTAGTTGGTAATCTACGCCTCGCTCATAACGGTGTGATGAGTCTGTATGCAAACCATACTGTCTCGCTCTACCGGTAATTGCCAATTTACTGAAGAAAGCACACTCTAGGAAAATGTCTTGGCTAGTTTCAGTTACACCAGTTTTCTCGCCACCAAAAATTCCCGCCATTGCAATTGGACCAGTTTGGTCACAAATAGCTAAGGTGTTTTCTTTAAGCTCAACTTCATTACCGTCGAGTAAAACCAGTTTTTCACCATCGTTAGCTAAACGTACATCAATGGAGCCTGTTAGTTTCGCTAAATCAAAGGCATGCATAGGTTGCCCTTGCTCAACTAACACGTAATTTGTGATATCTACAACAGGATCGATTGAGCGAATACCACTGCGACGCAGACGCTCTTGCATCCATAACGGTGTTGCTGCTTTTACATTTACGCCTTTAATTACACGACCTAAATAACGTGGGCACTGCTCTGTAGCTTCAACATTTACCGTAAACGTATCGTTAATTGTTACTTCAGCGTTTTGCCATTGTGGCTCTGTTACGTCTAACTGATTTAGTACACCAACTTCTCTTGCTAAACCACGTAGGCTTAAACAATCTGCGCGGTTCGGCGTTAAATCTACTTCAATGATGACATCATCTAGCTTTAAGTAGTCACGTAAGTCGGCACCAATTGGAGCATCACTTGGCAATTCCATAATACCGTCGGATTCGTCACTAATGCCCAGTTCACTGTAGGCGCAAAGCATGCCATGAGAAGGTTGCCCACGTAACTTTGCTTTTTTGATTTTAAAGTCGCCCGGTAACACTGCACCAACAGTTGCAACGGCTACTTTTAGACCTTGTCGGCAGTTTGGTGCGCCACATACAATGTCGAGTAACTCTTCAGCGCCAATATTGATTTTGGTAACACGAAGTTTATCGGCATCAGGATGTTGGCCGCATTCAACCACTTCGCCAATAACAACACCGTTAAAATCAGCCGCTACCGGCTCTATGCCATCAACTTCCAGGCCAGCCATAGTAATCTGTTCTGCTAACTCGTCGCGAGAATTGCTAGGGTTAACCCACTCTCTTAGCCAGGATTCACTAAATTTCATCTCAATTAACCCTTAATTAAATTGTTTTAGGAAACGTAAATCGTTTTCGAAGAATGAACGTAAATCGTTAACGCCATAGCGCAACATGGTTAAACGCTCTACACCCATGCCAAAGGCAAAACCGGTGTACTCTTCAGGGTCAATATTTACTGCACGTAATACATTTGGGTGCACCATGCCGCAGCCCAAAACTTCTAACCAACCATTTTTACCTAAAACGTCAACTTCGGCTGATGTTTCGGTAAACGGGAAATATGAAGGACGAAAACGTACTTGCATGTCTTCTTCAAAGAAGTTTTGCAAGAAGTCGTACAACACACCTTTTAACTCGGTGAAGTTAACGTTTTTATCAACCATCAAGCCTTCAACTTGATGGAACATAGGAGTGTGTGTTTGGTCGTAATCGTTACGGTATACACGCCCAGGCGAGATAATTCTAATTGGTGGTTTTTCCGTCTCCATGGTTCGGATTTGAACACCCGAAGTTTGAGTACGTAGTACCAGATTAGGATTAAAATAGAACGTATCGTGGTCAGCACGCGCTGGGTGGTGCTCTGGAATGTTTAATGCATCAAAGTTATGGAAACCATCTTCGATCTCCGGGCCAGATTTAACCTGGAAACCCAACTCGCCAAAAAACGTTTGAATACGTTCAATTGTTCGAGTTACTGGATGTAAACCACCAATTTCATCGGTACGGCCTGGTAGGGTTACATCAACAGTTTCCGCCGCCAATTTAGCGTTTAATTCTTGCTGAACCAATAATTCGCGCTTTTGATTCAATGCTTCTTGGATAGCTTGTTTAGCTTGGTTAATAAGTTGACCAGCTTGAGGACGCTCTTCAGGCGATAATTTGCCAAGTCCCTGTAGCTGTTTAGTCATTAACCCTTTTTTACCTAGGTATTCTACGCGAACGGTATCGAGTTCGTTAATCGCAGAAGCTGCTTCTATGTGAGTCTTCGCCTGATTGATTAGCGCATCAAGATCTAGCATGATTTCCTCATATTCCACCAAGGGAACGGCTGATTTTTAGTATTTAATAAGACCGGAAATAGTACTTTAATGAGTCGCTGATGGCTAGCGCGGAAGCTT
The DNA here is from genome assembly GCF_019670105.1 of Agarivorans albus. NCBI lineage: Bacteria > Pseudomonadati > Pseudomonadota > Gammaproteobacteria > Alteromonadales > Alteromonadaceae > Agarivorans > Agarivorans albus. Next base: position 2,376,050 of record NZ_AP023032.1, read on the forward strand.
GTTTGCTAAGGATTTTTATAGGAGTTTGTTGGGTATTTGAGCAGACGCTAAAATGTAATGGAAGTTGATGCTATAACTTACAGAGATTAAGGCCAAATTTGTTGAAAAAATGGTAATAAAAAAGGGAGCCTAAGCTCCCTTTTCACAAACTTGATAAAACTTATAAAGCAGCTTTTGCTTTTTCTACCAATACTGTGAATGCTGCTTTATCAAAAACAGCAATATCAGCTAGGATCTTACGATCGATTTCGATAGATGCTTTTTTAAGTCCGTCAATGAAACGGCTGTAAGACAAACCATTTTGACGAGAAGCAGCATTGATACGTGCAATCCATAATTGACGGAATTGACGTTTACGCTGACGACGGTCACGGTAAGCGTATTGACCCGCTTTAATTACCGCTTGGAAGGCTACGCGATAAACACGTGAACGTGCTCCGTAGTAACCTTTGGCTTGTTTTAAGACTTTCTTATGACGTGCACGTGCTTGTACACCGCGTTTAACTCTGGCCATTCTTAATTTCCTCTAAACTTATGCGTACGGCAACATGCGAACAATTGATGCAACATCAGATGCAGCAATCATACCCTTCGGACGAAGGTGACGTTTTACCTTAGTACGGCGCTTAGTCAGGATGTGACGAAGACCAGCTTGTTTGTATTTAAAACCACCAGAAGCAGTTTTCTTAAAGCGCTTAGCTGCGCCTTTGTTCGATTTCATTTTTGGCATTTACATGCACTCCGCATTGCGAGTTTAACAACATATAACTAAAGGCGAACAAAAACAGCTTACTCGTTAAAGTAAGCTGCTTGTTACTTGGATGCCTTAGTTACTTCTTTTTAGGGCCTAACACCATAACAGCTTGGCGACCTTCCATTTTTGGAAAAGCTTCCACAACTGCTAGCTCTTCTAAATCACCTTTAATGCGATTTAAAAGATCAAAGCCTAAGCTTTGGTGTGCCATTTCACGACCACGGAAACGTAGCGTTACTTTAGCTTTATTACCCTCTTCTAGAAAGCGAACCAGGTTGCGTAGTTTTACCTGATAGTCGCCTTCGTCAGTTCCAGGTCGGAATTTTATTTCCTTAACCTGAATCTGTTTTTGCTTCTTCTTCTGTTCTTTTACAGATTTACTCTTTTCGTAAATGAACTTACCGTAATCCATGACCCGACAAACAGGTGGTTCAGCATTCGGACTAATTTCAACTAAATCAACGCCAGATTCTTCGGCAATGTTTAGCGCTTCATTCAAACTTACAATGCCGATGGACTCGCCATCTAAGCCATTAAGGCGTACTTCTTGAGCTTGAATTTCTTCATTTATCTTATGTGCTCTTGCAGCTTGTTGCTGACCACGTCTTCCGGTTTTTATAATTTATACCTCAATACAATTATTGTCACGATTGGTGATTTCTTGCTTAACTTGCTCAACAAACTTGTCTACTGCAAATTTGCCTAAGTCATCACCCTTACGAGTTCTAACCGCAACCTCATTACTTTCGACTTCTTTATCGCCGACTACTAACAAATAAGGAATACGCTTTAGAGTATGTTCGCGGATTTTAAAGCCTATCTTCTCATTTCTCAAGTCCGCAATGGCTCTAATGCCCTGTTTATTTAATTTTTTTACTACTTGATGGACAAAATCAGCCTGTTTATCAGTAATATTCATGACAACAACCTGTCTAGGAGCTAACCAAGTTGGGAAGAAACCAGAATATTCCTCTGTCAAAATACCAATAAAGCGTTCAAGTGAACCTAAAATGGCGCGGTGAATCATTACCGGTACATGGCGTTCATTGTCTTCTCCAACAAATGAAGCAGACAAACGACCTGGCATTGAGAAATCTAACTGAACAGTACCACATTGCCATGCTCTATCTAGGCAGTCGTGAAGAGTGAACTCAATTTTAGGGCCGTAAAACGCACCTTCTCCCGGCAAATAAGAAAATTCGATCCCTTTTGATGTTAATGCATCAGCCAAGGCTTTTTCAGATTTATCCCAAGTTTCGTCGTCACCTACTCGCTGCTCTGGGCGAGTAGAGAGTTTTACTTCAATTTCTTCAAAGCCGAAGGTTTTGTATGTTTCGTAAACCATGTCGATACACGAAGCAACTTCATCTTGAATTTGGTCTTCAGTACAGAAGATGTGCGCATCATCTTGGGTAAAGCCACGCACACGCATCAAACCATGTAATGAACCAGATGGCTCGTTACGGTGACAAGATCCAAACTCAGCCATGCGCAATGGAAGATCACGGTAAGACTTCAAACCTTGGTTAAAGATTTGAATATGACCCGGACAGTTCATCGGCTTAACAGCGTATTCACGGCTTTCTGACTGCGTAGTAAACATTGCGTCTGAATACTTATCCCAGTGCCCAGACTGCTCCCACAAACTACGATCCATAATTTGCGGTGCTTTTACTTCTTGATAATCGTACTTAGTTAACTGCTCACGTACATACGTTTCTAACTGACGGAAAATCGTCCAACCAGAGTCATGCCAGAACACCATACCTGGTGCTTCTTCTTGCATGTGGTAAAGGTCTAGCTGCTTACCAATTTTACGGTGGTCGCGCTTAGCGGCTTCTTCAAGACGTTTTAAGTATGCAGCTAGTTGTTTTTTATCTGCCCATGCGGTGCCATATACACGTTGCAACATTTTATTTTTGCTATCGCCACGCCAATATGCACCAGCTACTTTCATCAATTTAAAATGATGACAGAACTTCATGTTAGGTACGTGTGGACCGCGACACATGTCTACGTATTCTTCGTGATGGTAAAGCCCAGGAGTGGCACTTGCCTCAATACCTTCGATAATCTCTAGCTTGTATGGTTCTTCGCGTTGTTCGAATACCGCTTTTGCCTCCGCTAGAGGCACTGTCTTTTTAACTACATCGTAGTTAGTTTTGGCCAGTGCTTTCATGCGTTTTTCAAGGTTTTCAATATCTTCTTGAGTAAGCGAATGCTCTAAATCAATATCGTAGTAAAAGCCATTATCAATAGTAGGACCAATAGCCATTTTAGTTTCAGGCCACATTTGTTTAATGGCATGACCCAATAAGTGAGCACAAGAGTGACGAATGATTTCTAACCCATCTTCGTCTTTAGCGGTGATAATCGCTACTTGAGCATCTTCAGAAATAAGTTCACAGGCATCTACACGTTCGCCGTTTACACGGCCAGCAATACACGCTTTAGCTAAGCCTGGGCCGATATCGGCTGCGATATCCATAGTTGAAACTGGGTTTTCGAATTGACGTTGACTACCGTCAGGAAGAGTAATAACTGGCATATTTATCCTTGCTCATACAGTGGTGATGCCTACCAAACATCACATGATTTAGTCGATAAAATTGAGTACTTAATGCACTTAAAAGATGGGCAATATTAAAGGTCTGAGCAGATAACTTCAATAGCTTATGGTTTATTGATCTTGATACTCGTTGATCTCACCAATTTGAACCATAATTAGACAGTGGACATATTGGAGTAGTTGTTATGAAAAACTATGTCGAAAAAATGATTTCTTGCCCAACCTGCGGTCACCATACTCCCCTTATTATGGATGCGAGTAACGGTGACCAAGACTTTTATGAAGACTGTCGAGTATGTTGTAACCCAATACACTGTCGTTTACAGGTTGATGAAAGCAACGAGAAATTATTGGCCTTTGTAGACGCCGACGACGAACAGTACTTTTAACTTAACCACCGTTTTAAGTCACCGCTTACCGCTAAGTTTTTGATGGTATCAATCGCTGTCTGAGTTGCGCTGTCTATTTCAATATTCACAAAATCACCTAGTTGCTTGTCACCTAGGGTAGTAACCCGCAAGGTTTCGGGAATAATGTGCAGCCAGAACCCCTGCTCACTCAGTTTTCCAACCGTTAAACTGGCGCCATCAACACACACAAAGCCCTTATAGATAACATAATCGCGCCACGCCTTATCTAAGGCTAGATGAATAGCCAAGTTGTTCTCTGTTGGTAACAACTCAATTATTTTAGCAGTACTATGAATATGGCCAGAGACAAGATGACCACCAATTTCGTCCCCTACCTTCGCTGCGCGTTCAATATTTACTAAATCCCCTTCTTTTATTGTGCCTAAGTTTGTTAGACTTAGCGTTTCTTGAATCAAGTCGAATTGAACACCTTGTTCGCTAATGTTTACCACCGTTAAACAGGTTCCGTTTACGGCCACACTAGCGCCTATTTTCAAGCCTTCGGTATCCGCTAAATCAACCCAGAGCTGCATGAATCCTGGTGATAACTCGACTTTGACTACTTTTCTTTTATTCTGAACAATTCCGGTGAACATGAAGCATTTTTTCCTGGGTTTTAAACAACGATTTTCCAAAGAGTGTTTTGCCATACTACGGCTAGCAGGGCCAATTGTAGTTGCTCAACTTACCATAACCGGTATGAGTTTTGTTGATACGATTATGGCAGGCTCGGTAAGCCCTACCGATTTAGCTGCTGTGGCTGTTGCCGCTAGCTTTTTTAACCCAATTATTTTGTTACTACAAGGCATATTAATGGCTGTTACGCCTCTAGTTGCCTATCAAATTGGCGCTAAGCAAGCTCATAAGGGCGGAAACATATTTCGCCAAGCCTTAGTTATTTCGATGTTTCTTGCCGCTGCTGCTTGGGCCATTTTATGGTTTGCACCTAATGTATTTAACATTATGGATGTCGAAGAGCAGCTAGTTGGTCTAACAAAACAATACTTGTATTTTGTTAGTTTTGGATTGCCTGCTTTTGCTTTATACCAAGTATTGCGAGGGGTTAACGAGGCCTGCTCAAACATTAAAGCCATTATGATCATTGGCATAATGGGCTTGCTAATAAACATCCCGATTAACTACATCTTCATTAATGGTTTGTTTGGCATGCCAAAACTGGGTGGCGCCGGCTGTGGTGTTGCCACGGCAATGGTTAATTGGTTTATGGCTGTAGCCATGTTGATTTACGCCACCAGAAGTAAAACCTTATTACCACTTAACTTGTTTGAACGATATCAAGGGATTGATTGGCCAATCGTATCGCGAATATTCAAATTAGGTTTGCCAATTGGCGGCGCCATATTTTTTGAAGTAACGCTGTTCTCTATGATTGCTTTGCTGTTATCGCCACTTGGTGCAGACATTGTAGCTGCTCACCAGATTGCGCTTAACTTCACCTCAATGGTATTTATGTTGCCATTAAGCATTGGCATCGCACTTACTATTCGTGTTGGCAATTTTATGGGTGAAAAGTCGCTAGATAAAGCTCAAGTGTGCGCCTATAGCGGAATTATACTTTCCATTATTATTACCTTGTTTATAGCAACGGCCACTATCGTATTTCGTCACGACATTATCGCTTGGTACACAGAAAACACCACCGTAGCTGCCATTGCAGCTCCACTATTTTTGTTAGCGGCCACCTATCAGCTATCAGATTCAATGCAGGTATGTTGCGCTGGTGCGCTTAGGGGTTATCAAGATACTCGTTTCATTTTAATCGTTACCCTAATTAGTTTTTGGCCAATTGGCTTGGGTGTTGGATCTATACTTACATTTACCGATTATTTAACCGAAGAGCCAATGGGAGTGATCGGTTTCTGGATAGCCATAGTACTAGCACTAACTGCCTGCGCTATTGGTTTGTGCTGGCGACTAATTTGGGCGAGCAATAACCCAGACAAACTTCACTTAATAAACAAGGAAGCATGAGCAAAAAACAACTTGTTGTTTACTCATTTTTAGCACTGGGTATAGGTGCATTTTCTTATGGGCTAATTTATTGGCAAAAGCCGCTTAGTGAGCGGCTTTTTCAAGACTATAGCTCTAGGTTAAATAGAGTGCTTTCCATTTCAATAAAGGCTCCGAAACAAACACCTTCACTTCCGCAAATTTATTGGCGGGACTACTTAAAAAAAGAGCCAGAGTTATCACTATCACTGCTAGACAGCATTACCCTTAAACACTGCGGATTAGACCAACTGGTTTTCGAGAAGAATTCGAGCTTAGGTAAACATGCTAGTGCCGACTACACGCTGGTTTGGCATATTGATTTGATAACTGGGCTACAAACTTGCTTAGCCAACAACCACCTAGATGCTCAGCTAAAAGCCTCGCTACAGCACATACTCGAAACAAAACGTGCAGTAATTAATGTTTACTGGCACAACTTTTTGGTTAACGAACTAAGCATTAGGCACTTGTGGTCTAGCCAACAAGCTATTGGCAAAAATCCGCTTCCTTCCTACCGAGCGCTTGCTACAAACTTAACAGAGTTGAGCCACATACATGGTGAGTTAGTCACCAGCCACAGCATAAACAAGAAACAACTTCTGCGGTTAAGTGAAAAGCTGCAAAAAGGTGCAAGTATTTTGGCTCTCCTTCAAGAGCTTAATGCGACTAGTGCTTGGCTTAACAAGGTCACCATGGCGCTAGATGCTCGTCAATTCTCCTGCCAAGAAAGCAAAGCCGAATACGATATCTTACGTAACATTCTAACTAAGGTTTATACAGCAAATGTACAAGACTATCTTGCCGAGCTCGATCAAAGTGCCAATGCTGTTATAAATTCTTTGTCTCCACTAATGCAGCAGTCACACGCTGAACTGTTAGCTCGCGCAAGCGCTATACATTTAGAATTTAAACAGGCTAACCGCAAACACGTAAAACAATGGAAGCAAATACTCGATAGCTGTACGTGAGTTTAAAGCAACATCTTCTCATGCTTTTGAGTTTGTTTATGCTAATTACAGAAGCACTGTTTAATCATTGAACATTCAGTTCTCATAATCATTATCAGCAGTTGACGCATGCCTGCAGTTACAGTACCTTTCTCGCCGTAGGTTAAAACCTCACAATACAACCGTAGCTCAGTTGGTTAGAGCACCACCTTGACATGGTGGGGGTCGGTGGTTCGAATCCACTCGGTTGTACCAAAATCTAAAACGATATTCGCGTAGCTCAGTTGGTTAGAGCACTACCTTGACATGGTAGGGGTCGGTGGTTCAAATCCACTCGCGAATACCACCTCTTAATAGTCTCTACTCTTTTATTTTTCATACAGCCTTTAAGTAATGTTGCTGAGTACGCGCTTGCGGTTCTAGGTTTAAATTGCTTAAGTAAGCTTGCTGGCTTACCCGCCCTTGCTCTAAAAACACCATATAATCGGCTAAACGTTTAACCTCTTCTAAGTCATGGCTTACATATACAACCGGAATCGAAAGCTGCTGGTGTAGTCTTTCTAAATAAGGAATGATCTCTTGTTTTAGAGTGGCGTCTAATGCTGATAGCGGTTCGTCCATTAACAATAGCTTTGGTGAACTTAGCAAAGCTCTAGCAATTGAAACACGCTGGCGTTCTCCTCCCGATAAACAGCTGGGTCTGCGTGTTAATAAATGTGAAATACTCAATAATTCACAGGTATCGCTAATACTTACTTTTCGTTTTTCTGGACGTGTTAAGCGGTGACCAAACAACAAGTTTTGTTCTACATTTAGATGCGGAAATAAACTGGCCTCTTGGAATACATAGCCAATTTCTCTTTGATGAGTAGCAAGATAGATCCCTTGCTTATCATCTTGCCAAACCTCACCATTAACCGAAAAATAACCACCACTAAAACGATCTAAACCAGCCATTGCCCGTAAACACGAAGTTTTACCAGAACCCGAAGGGCCAAACAAAGCAGATACACCGGTTTGTGGCAAAGTAAGCTCAATGTTCAACGTAAAGTCATCACGCTGGCTGTGCAATTGCAATTCTAAGCACATAGTTTAAGCCTCTGTTTAGTAAAATCGTTCAAGCTGTAGATAATGAGCAAAGCAACAAATGAAAACACCAACATTCCGCCCGCTAACCAATGCGCTTGACCATATTCTAATGCCTCAACATGGTTATATATTTCTATCGACATCACTCGCGTTTCACCTGGAATATTGCCGCCAATCATAAGCACTACGCCAAACTCTCCAATGGTGTGGCAAAAGCCCAAAATAGCAGCGGCAAAAAATCCTGGCCTAGCAAGCGGAAAAGCGACTTTCCAAAACACTCGCCAAGGACTAGCACGTAATGTCATAGCTACTTCTAAGGGGCGTTTACCTATTGCTTCAAAAGCATTTTGCATGGGCTGCACAACAAACGGTAAGGTATGCACTACACAGGCAATCACAATGCCAGTGAAGGTGAATGGCAATCGCCCTACTCCTAGTTGCTCAGATAAACTGCCTAAAGGGCCGTTTGGGCCAAGCAGCAATAGTAGATAAAAACCCAATACAGTTGGCGGTAGCACTAGCGGCAACGCAAACATTGCACCTATTAGTGACTTTAAAGACGATTGAGTTTGCGACATCCACCACGCCAATGGCGTGGCAATAATCAATAACACCAAAGTAACAACACAGGCCAACTTAAGCGTTAGATAAACCACTGTTATATCCGGCATATAGCACTCCTTTGCCATTTGACTACTTAACGTCGTATCCAAAATCTTTAATTAGCTGCTTAGATTGTTCTGTTTGCAAATAAGCTAAAAATTGTTTTGCGGCTGCATTGTTACTGCCTTGCTTAAGTAACACTGCGTCTTGTTTAATTGGTGAGTACAGCTCATTTGGCACTAACCATAGCGAGCCGCCATTTAACTGCTTATCAACGAGTACTTGGGATAAAGCAACAAAACCGAGATCAACAGCGCCAGAACTAATTTGTTGGTAGGTTTGTCCAACAGATTGCCCCTCTACAAATTTAGGCTCAAGTTTGTTGTAAACGCTAAGATTTTTCATTGCGCTAACCGCGGCAGCCCCATAGGGAGCCGTTTTAGGGTTACAAATAGCGATATGCGTTAATTCTTCTTTTAGTATTTCACCTTTGCCATCCACTAACTCCGGGTTGTTCGACCACAGCACCAAGGTTCCTAGGGCATAGGTAAACTGGCTACTTGGCTCTGCCAATCCCTCTTCCACTAATAAACTAGGTCGTTGTTGGTCTGCGGCTAAAAATACTTCAAATGGCGCACCATTTTTAATCTGTGCATATAACTTACCCGTTGAACCAGCAGACACTTGAACGTGATGCCCGGTTTCTTTTTGGTAGTGATCGACCAAGGCCAAAACAGGTTTATAAAAATTTGCAGCAACAGCTACTTTAATCTCTGCCGCTTGAAGGCTTGTTACCTTTAGTATTGCTACAACCAGTAAAACCCAACTAACACATAGCTTGCTTAATAGTTTTTTCATTACTACTTCCTAGAGTTTAATAACTACAAATAATGACTGCGGATGCACTAAAAGAGACGGCTACTTGGCACTGCTCTTTTATGTCGAGTTGTTCCTCAAGTACACTTGGAACAATAGCGGATAAGTTTTTTTGTTCAGCCAGCTGGACACTAATATCCAAGTTGTCTGGCCCTTTGTTTATGCGGCTAACCCGCCCTACAAATTGGTTAGTATTACTTTTGGCGGTGTCTGCACCTTTGCGTATGCTTACTTGAGAGGCTTTTATCAAGCACAATACTTCACTTCCCAACGTAAGATTTAACTCTTCTACAGATTCCATAGACAGTAAGGCGTTAACGGTTAGTTGGCGGCTTATTGCCACTTTAACCAAACAGTTGACTGATTTTTTATCAATCAATACAACTTGGCCGAGTAGTTGATTTCTTGCGCTGCAACGCAAACTCATACGGCGCATTAGCTGTCTAAATTCAACTACGTTTAGCTGCTCATCACAGGGTTCGTTAATTTTCGGCTTCAATTGTTCAAAAGCTTGTTGGTACTCAAGCTCTAAGGCTCGGTATAAACTTAACAGGCCAATTCCGTAATCGGTCAGCTGAGTTCCACCTCCATGTTTACCGCCACTTTTTTTAATGACCAAAGGATGTTCAGATAAGTTGTTAATTGCATCTAGCGCATCCCAAGCTGCTTTATAAGACATAGGAATAGACTTGGCTGCTGCACTTAGAGAACCGTATTCAGTAATGGCCTCTAAAAGCTTTATTCGTTTATCACTAAGAAATGGACCTAGCTCACTACAAAGCTTAATTTTTCCCATCAGTGGTTGGTTGGTATGATTAAGTTCTCTTAAGGTCATATTCGCACCTATACAACGCCTTTAGGCGCTTAGTTAAATTGAACAAATGCGAACTAAACGCACCGTTAGTTAACTTATTGCAAGCACGACGCCAACCAACAAATATCGTTAAGAAGCCCTTTAATACTGGGGTTAAGCAACAAAGTAAGGTGACCGATAGCTGTAGCGAAGTTAACAAACTACGCTGTATTGTTGGGTATATAACGAAGATCTAAAACAAGAAAAAAAGGGCTAACTTAATTAGCCCTTTGAAACAGTTTTAATCAACAAAGCATTCGGAATAGGATGAACATTCCTGACAACTAGGTGCTCTGCAAACGTAGTCCCCACCTTGTTGGCAAAGCTGACGGTAAAAAAAACGTTTCCAGCGCATATTGTTAGTATTTTGCTGATGTAATAACGGAAAGTTGTACTTAAGTAATTCACCAAGTTCACTACGATTGCGCAGCCCTAAGCTATGCCAAAGGTGCGATTGAGATAAACAGGCAGTGGCCACAATAATTGCCATTTGAAAGGCAAAAGGCACTTTGTCGTTGCAATGAGCAAATAGCAGCGCGCTCAGCTCGTTGCGTTCTTGCATGCGTAGTTCAAATACTTCTTCTAGTACTTGAGCGCGTTTACGCAAACCCGCTTTATAAGGCTGTTTCCACAAAAGCTCTTGTTTACTAATATCGTCACTAGCAATAGTCCGTTTTAAGTCCATATAACTGGCATTATCTAAGCCAAGACCATAAGGCAGTTCGGCTTGGCCATTTAATTGGCTATGAATGATCAACTTAAACCAATTTCTATTGTGCATAGACATAGGCGGGCAAACCCGAGATAAAGCTTGTTGCCACTCTGTACCTATAAAACTAGTGGTTTCTTGAAGAGTTTGTATTTCCATAAACGCTCCTAACTTAAGGCAATAACGTTAGCTTCTTGGGGTAAACCGGTTAACGAACCAGGAGGATTTAACGCACAACCGTTTGCATCAACAATGGCGTTTTCAACGGGGCAAATATGAGCACATTGAGCACCATTAACATTGTTTGAACACTCATCACAGCGGTGTGCAATAACTGCAAATTGTTTATCGCCACTGGTAATGGCTTTACTGGGGCAAACTTCTTTACAGGCGTAACACGCTATACATGATTTAGTAATTGATAAGGCCATTAGCTACACTCTCCCATGCTACAGCTAGATTTGCTTGTGGTTGCCTGTTGCGCAGCTAACTGTTGTTGAAGATCTTCAAGAGCGCCCCGTATATCCCGTAGGGCATAATCGGTGTTTGCTTTTACGTTCATTGCAGACAACTCCAGCTGCGGAGCATGGCCAATTCGACTACACAAAATTGTGTCGACGTGTTTTAGTTGGCTTAAATCTTTAACTGCGGAGTCATCGCACTGCTCACTACCTTGGCAATACTGCTGCCAAGAAAAGTCATCTAACTGAGTAATCTCGTCTGCGCTTACTCGGTACATAGAAAACTGCGTGGCGTGGCCAAAATGCTGGTCAATCAAGCTCAAACTACTACTAGCAATAGCAACCTGTATCGACCTTGCTACCTGTGCTGGCTCACTATTCTCGAGCGCAGCCAAATCTATGTCTTGGCCTAACTTACCTACTGCGTCAGCGCGGCATTGCTGGCAATGAGTCATTTGCTGCATACTCTGACCGGCTTGCTCTCTAGCAAGGTTTAGCTCTTGTTTGGTGGGTTCTCGCTGACCCATTAAACCAAAGTAAGTACCGTGTGCTGGATCAGAGATTAGCGGCATAATGTTATGAATAAAGGCACCATATCTACCCAATTCTTTAGCCAGCGATTCAATATGGAAATCGTTGATCCCTGGGATCAATACCGTATTAACTTTTACTAGCATCCCCGCCTTAATAGCCGCTTCTAAACCCAGTAATTGGCGATCAATTAGAGTTTGCGCTGCTTCTCTGCCCCTCAAGCGACGTTGGTTGAAATACACCCAAGGGTATATACGTTGGCCAATATCAGCATCAATACAGTTAATGGTAATGGTTAAATGCCTAACGCCTGCTTCCATCAGCGACTCAAGTTGATCAGCTAAGGCCAAACCATTAGTAGAAACACACAGATGAACATCAGTATCTACTTTCTCTATGGCCTTTAAACTCGCCAAAGTAGCCTTGGGATTGGCCAAAGGGTCTCCTGGCCCAGCAATACCTACCACTTGAGTTTCTGGAACATGCTTTTTAACTTTTACAAAACGCTTTACTGCAGCTGCTGGAGAAAGCAACTTCGAGACGACTCCGGGTCGGGTTTCATTACTGCAATCAAATTTTCGATTGCAGTAATTACATTGAATATTACAAGCAGGCGCTACAGGTAAATGTATTCGGGCATACTGATGGCCTGCTTTTGAAAAGCACGGATGTTTTGCTACTAAAGCAGCTTGTTTACTGGCTTGTGCGCTTAACGGATTCTCTCCATTGGCTTGCTTAAGTGGTTGTATTGTCATGAAAAGCTTCCTTGTACACTACTATATAGGTAGTTTTGCAAGTGCTGTTCCAAGTATCTTTTTCTTTAAATACAGTTACTTAAAACGAACAAACACCTTAAAAGTAAGCTTGTATGTCGTATTTGTTGTAAACACGACAGAGTGGCGGCGTTAATCGCAGATAAACTTTGCCATCTCTTTATAACTAATGTGGTAGCTAATATCCCTCATTAACAGCCATTTATATACAATGACCTGATTGCTCCGAGATGCTGATTGCAGTAATACCGAGAAGGTAAAAGGACCTTTAAGTCGCCCATTGTCGATGCTGTAGTAGGATTTCTGGATTTTAAAGGTACAAACAAAGTGGCCTGCATTTGATTGCTTAGCAAAGTCACCCCAAACAACCAACAGAAGCTTGGCTTGGGGTAACAAAGATGAAGGCAGATTATGCAAAGCAAAAGCGGCTAGGTCATAACAAAAGCCATGACCATCACGTAAGGTTTCAGCCGGAGTTTTCCACCAGAAGCCATTTAAAGCGGCTTGCTTACGCTGTTGTTGATTTGTATAGCTAAGCCGCTGTTGTATAAACTGGCATAGGTCGGTTACATCGCTAAATGCCAGCTTTTCCATTAAAGCTGTCTAACGTTAATATTCATTACTTGAATACGATAAGCTATTTGCCTTGGTGTCATATTGAGCAAGCGGGCTGCTTTAGCTTGCACCCATCCAGCTTGCTCTAAGGCTGCAATAACTCGCTCCCTCTCGTCCATTTCTTGGCTTTCCAAGTTAACTTTTTCGATGCTTGGCCGTGGACTTATTTTAGGGCCATCTAAACCATCGATAACAATTAAATCTTGATCAATTACCCCACTTTCGCTCATCACCGATGCGCGTTCGAGCAGGTTCTCCAACTGACGAACATTACCGGGCCAGTCATAGGCCATCATCATACGAATGGCGCCATCGGTAAGTTGTAGCTTGCGCCGTTGTTGTTTAGCCAGCTTTTCAATCAAAAACTCGGCTAAGTCGGGTAAGTCTTCTATCCTGTCACGCAGCGGTGGCGGGAACATAGGCATAACATTTAGTCGGTAATACAAATCTTCGCGAAAACGATCTTGCTTAACCTCTTCTTCTAGGTTTCGATTTGTTGCCGCCAAGATACGCACATCGACGTTAATGGTTTGGGTACTGCCTACCCGCTCAAACTCGCCTTCCTGTAATACTCGCAGTAATTTGGCTTGAAAGGCTGAAGAAATTTCACCAATTTCATCTAAAAACAAAGTGCCACCGTCAGCCATTTCAAAACGGCCTTTGCGTTGTTTTACCGCTCCGGTGAACGCGCCCTTTTCATGACCAAACAACTCCGACTCCAACAAGTTGTCGGGTAAGGCTGCGCAGTTAAGCTTGATAAAAGGTCCGGTAGCTCTGGGCGAATTATAGTGAATAGCATTGGCAATAAGCTCTTTACCGGTGCCGGACTCACCGCGTATAAGTACCGTACTATCCCATTTAGACACCAAGCGAATTTGCTCAAACACTCTGCGCATTACCCGAGAATGACCAACGATGTTGTCCATACTGTAGTTGCTTCTTACTTTACGCCTTAACCTGTCACGTTCAGCTTCTAGTTGATCGGTTTGTACGGCAACGTCTTTGGCAAGCAATACACTTTTTGCAATTAGGTTTGCGGTCATCTCCAAAAACCGGGTAAACAAAGCTAGTTTTTCTGGAGCATCTATTTGTGGTTGAGCGGCTAGTACGCCTAATACTTCATTGGATTTCTTAATCGGTACCGCAATAAATGGTAAATCTAATGCATACAAATCAAGTTTATCTGCAAAGCGTAAATCATTAGACACTTTGCTTAAAACAATAGGCTGTTTCTGTGTTAATACAGTACCAACAATGCCCTCGCCTGGTCGATAACGAATGTTTTTAGCAACACTATCGTTGGCATGATTCGGCGTGTGCACCGTATCAACACTAAGCATTTGTTCGTTTTCGGCAATGAGCGCTAACATTGCATGCTGTAACATGGCTTTGTCGTGCAACACTTGCAGCACTTTGTTTACGCTTTGTTTGTAATCCAAGCTATTGGTTAATACGCTACTTACGTCGTACAAGGCTGCCAAGTGTTGCTCGGCGATATGTGATTCGCGTTTTGTTGAATAGTCCATTATTCACCTCGCTTACGGCTACGAAGAGGAAGAACGATGCGAGCTTTACAGCCGCCTAATGAAGTTGATAAGTACTGAACGGTACCGCTGTGTTCACTCACTACTTGTTGCACAATGCTCAAACCAACACCACGACATCCGCTGTTATTACTTGGCTTGGTACTGTAGAAGGGTTCAAACACCTTTAGCTGTAACTCCTTTTTAATGCCAGGCCCACTGTCTTCGACAGTGACTTCTATTTCTTCATCTACTAATTGGGTGCTACAAACAATTTCACGGCGTGTTTTCTTACCGTAATCGATAGCTTCTATCGCATTATCTATAAGCTGTTTTAAAGCCACTCGAATACGAGAAGGCTGGCCGGTTAATGAAGGCAAGGTACCGTTTAAACTTAGTTGCATGGTTATGCTGCGATTTAATAAACGGTCGCTGGATAACTCAGTCACTTCATGTACCAATTGATTAATGTTTACTGACTGGCTTGCCTCGTAGGGTTTACGCGGTAAGGCGCTTTCTAGTTGGGCAATTGCAGCGTGGCCTGCTTCTAAACCTGCTTGCATTGCTGCCGTTCTGGCACAACTATTTGATACCCCACAAAACATCTGTAAGGCTGAATCAATCATATTAATTGGCCCTTGGATCTGATGAATAGCCGCATGCAACGCCTCTTGCATACTATGCAAGGCTTCCGACTCTTCTGTGGAACGGCGCAACTCTGATAACTGTTGCTGGGCTTGGCGGCGTCGCTCCTTGGTTACTTCACTTAAAGTAATAACCAAGTAACGGCTAACTTTGGGTACAAAGTAATCATCTACCTCAGACCCACTGATATTCACAGTAGACACACAACAGCTAAACCAGCGTTTACGCTTGCCCTTACCTACTTCAACATTAAAAGTCTGTCCTTCGTTAAATAAGCCATCAACTTCCTGTTTACCTTTTAACTGATTTAAAGCAATTGCGACCGGTTCATCGCTAAAATCGCTGCGCAAGGTTTTGTAAGAAAGGTTATCTAGCACAACTTGATGACTTTGGTCGAGCAAGGCGATAGCAACAGGCGCAGTATTAAGCACTGCTTCAACCATTAACTTTTGATTAGCCGCTATAGTTTGTTGCTGATGGCGTTCACTAATATCCCGATGAACACTCATATAGTGGGTTATATTTCCTTGCTGGTTACGTAGACCGGTTATCGATAACTCTGCAAGATAGCGTTGGCCATTTTTCTTCTTGTTAACTAAACGCCCTTGCCAACTCCCTCCGCTACTAATGCAGCCCCATAGTCCTTGGTACACCTCGTTTGGCGTTGTTTTATAACTAAGTAAAGAATGGTTTTTTCCTATCAAATCCTTTTGCTCGTATCCGGTGATCTCGGCGAATCGCTTATTCACAAACATAAAGTTTGCGTTTAAATCACTTACCGACATAGCCATTGGCATTTGCTCTAACACACTAAAGCATTGCGATAGGATTTGGTTTTCACTTAATGGAGCAAGGTCTTCAAAGGCCTGCTCTAAGGTAGATTTAAGTTCATTCATCATTCAATCAATCCTTTGCATTGCTGAGTTAATCGCTGAACATACAGCTACAATGCAAGCGGCATTCCTCCCTGCGACAGTACGTGCCACAAGGGTCGGTTGAATAAACATTGTTTGATTTACAACAATTTTAAGTAATCTATCAGTTAAAATTGTTGTATTTGTCACCCTAAAATTGCCCTTAGAAACTCTGCCAACAAGCGACTAAAGCCCCGTATTACTCGGGTTCTTTCCCCAATATGGTTCATTTCACCAACTTGGTACATGCAATGCAGTACTACCATTAGTAGTACAACTGTGTGGAGTATTTGATGGCCGACTACCTTCTCATTTTTATTAGCACTGCCGTGGTAAACAACGTGGTGTTAGGCAAGTTTCTTGGTTTGTGTCCGTTTATGGGGGTATCAAACAAAATCGATAGCGCCTTGGGTATGGGTTTAGCAACCACCTTTGTTTTGTGCTTAGCGGCTATCGCTGCTTGGTTAATAGAAGCACTGCTACTTGCCCCCTTAGGCATTCAGGTTATGCGAATTTTGGTGCTCATTTTGGTCATCGCTGCTGTGGTTCAACTTACCGAACTGATTATTCAAAAAAATAGCCCCGAGCTTTACCAAGCCTTAGGCATATTCCTGCCCCTTATTACCACCAACTGCGCCGTGTTAGGCGTTGCCTTACTGGTAGTTCAAAACAACATGAAATTTTTACAAACCCTATGTTATGCCTTTGGTTCTGCGGCAGGTTTTAGCTTAGTGATCGTGTTATTTGCAGGCTTACGCCAACGTTTAAAGCTGGCCAAAGTACCAGCAGCGTTTGCAGGCTTACCGATAGCATTCATTACCGCAGGATTACTGTCGATGGCTTTTTTAGGTTTTAGCGGCTTAGTGAACTAATAGGAGAAAGCCATGATTTTTATATCAATCATTTTACTAATCCTACTAGGAGCAAGCCTTGGAGCGTTGCTGGGTTGGGCCTCTAAAGCACTAAAGGTAGAGGGCGATCCACGAGTTGATGAACTCGAAGCCATGCTACCCGGTGGTCAATGTGGTCAATGTGGCGAACCGGGCTGTCGTCAAGCAGCTGAAGCCATGGTTAAAGGTAATTTGGCTCCTACCAGCTGCCCGCCAGGCGGAAATGGCCTTGCAGCCAGCATAGCCAACTTACTAGGCGTAGAAGTGAGCAACGATCCCGATGCTGTACCTGTTGTGGCTTATATAGACGAAAGCCAATGCAGCGGCTGCACTCGCTGTTTTAAAGCCTGTCCCTTTGATGCCATTGTTGGCGCCAGTAAACAGATGCACACGGTCATTAGTCAGGTTTGTACAGGTTGTCGTTTGTGTGAGAAAGCTTGCCCGCAGGGGTGTTTAAGCATGCAAGCCCAACAAGTACAGCTTAATACTTGGCAATGGCCAAAACCTCAAACGGCTTAAGGAGTGGCTATGTTTAATTTAAAACCTAAACCGTTTAGCGGTGGCGTTCACCCCAAAGGCTATAAAGAGCTTACCCAGCAACAAGACATTAGCAAAGGCTTTGTGCCTGACCGGGTGTACTTAGGTATGCAACAGCGCAATGGCTCCATGCTGAACAGCCTCGTGGCCGTAGGTGACACGGTAGTAAAAGGCCAACTTATCGCCCGTGGTAGTAACGACATGACGGTGCCTTTACATTCACCAGTAAATGGCACTGTAGTAGACATAAAGCCCTACTTAAGTAGCCACCCATCTGGAATAAAAAGCCAGACCTTGGTCATTGCCAATAACGGTGACAAACACTGGGGTAATGATTACCCGCCAAGCGACTACCAAAAACTTAGCCATGAACAAATTATTGAACGAGTACTCGAGGCTGGCATTGTTGGCCTAGGTGGAGCAGGTTTTCCAACCGGGATAAAGCTGCGCTTAGCCCGTAAGTCTAATGTACATACTTTGCTCATTAATGGTGGTGAATGTGAACCTTACTTAACCTGTGATGATCGCCTTATGCGCGAACAAGCGGCCGAGATCATCGCGGGCATAAAGGTAATGGCAAAAGCCATCGGCGCAACAAACTCTATTATTGCGATTGAAGATAATAAACCAGAGGCAATTAACGCTATTAAACAAGCGAGTGATGGCTTTAGTGGGATCAGCCTTAAAATTGTGCCTAGCCTTTACCCCATGGGCTCTGAGCGTCATTTAATTAAAGCAGTCACCGGTATTGCTATTGGTCCTGGGCAGTTAAGTACTGCTCAAGGCATATTGGTGCACAACGTCGCTACAGCTAAAGCAGTTTACCAAGCAGTGCGTTATCAGCGCCCCTTGATCGAACGCGTGATCACCGTATCAGGCGATGCTATCGAGGCTCCCGCCAATATTACCGTGCCCATTGGCAGCTTAGTATCACAAGTTATTGCAGAATGTGGCGGCCTTAAAGCCGAAGCGAAAAGGATGATTGCTGGTGGCCCAATGATGGGGCAAGTATTGCCATCGCCCTTTGTGCCGATAGATAAAAGTGTCGGCGGACTTTTAGCCTTAAGTGAAGAGCAAATTAACCAGCGGCAAAGCCAAGACTGCGTGCGCTGTGGTAACTGCGTAAAAGTATGCCCAATGGGCTTAATGCCCTTTCAAATGGCCGCGCATAGCAATAATGATGACTGGCAAGGCGCACAAGAATTTGGCTTAGACTCCTGCCTATTGTGTGGTGCATGCAGTTACATTTGCCCTTCTAGTATTCCTCTCGTGCAGTATTTCCAGCACGCAAAATCAAACATCAACGCACAACGTAGCATGATGCAGAAATCAAACTTAGCTCGCCAACTTACCGAGGCACGTCAACAACGCTTAGCCCGCGAAGCAGCGGCTAAAAAAGCAGCCAAAGCAGCTAAACGTAAACGCCCTGCTCGTTCTCGCAGTACTCAAGGAGAAAGCTAATGGCTATAAACAACCCAATAGCAGCACCACATACCCACTCGGGCTTATCCACTACTAACATTATGTATTTGGTAGTACTTGCTCTTAGTCCGGCGGCTTTATATGGGGTATGGATTTTTGGCTTACCTGCTGCATTAGTCATTGTTAGTTGCTGCATTAGTGCATGGCTTAGTGAAGTAATTTGCCTGCAACTACAAGGTAAAAATTGGTTAAGCAGTATAGATGGTTCATCACTGCTTACCGCGCTGCTACTGGCCATGAGTTTACCTGCCAGTACCCCTTGGTGGGTGGCCAGCTTTGGTTGCATATTTGCCATCGTGATTGGTAAACATGTTTACGGCGGTCTTGGCCACAACCCTTTTAATCCCGCCATGTTAGGTCGGGTAATGCTGTTAATCTGTTTTCCAATAGAGCTGACTAACTGGCAAGCCATTAGTATCCCAAGCGTTGGTCCTGATGGCTTAATATTTAGTCAACAATGGCTAGGCATAGATGGCGTAAGCTCGGCAACCCCTCTTGCTGATTTAAATCAAATCGTTGAATGGAAGGGGCTACTGTTTGGTGAACATGCTGGCAGCTTGGGAGAAACAAGCGCCTTGTTTATAGCCTTAGGCGGGCTGTTTTTGATTTGGCGCGGCATCATTCGCCCTTATATACCCTGCGCATTGCTGCTTGGTCTAACTATTCCTGCAATAATTGCGCACTGGCTGCATCCTCAAGACTTCGCCTCGGGATTAGCACATCTGCTTTCTGGTGGAGCCATGTTAGCGGCCTTTTTCATTGCTACCGATCTTGTCACCTCACCCACTAGCCCTCGAGGCCAAATACTGTTTGGTGCTGGTTGTGGCTTTCTTATTTGGTTAATTCGTAGCTTTGGTAGCTACCCAGAAGGCGTTGCATTTGCGGTGTTAATCATGAATGCAGGTACACCAGTAATCGACCACTATTTGAGGCCAAAAATATTTGGCAGCCAATCATTATTTAAACGCAGCAAAGGAGCTTAACCATGACCTTACCTTGCGTTGAAAAACATATTAACAGCAGTATCTACCAATCTATTTCGTTAGCCGTTGCTGTGGGCCTCTCTAGCGCACTGTTGTTGGGTTTAAACACAATTACAGCGCCTGTAATCGCCCAGCGTGTAAACGAAGACAAGCTGGCGGCTATCGATTTAGTCATGCCAAGTTCTTACTACCAAAATGCCTTATTAGCTACCGAGCACCCTTTTGAAGTAGAGCAGCGAAGCTACACCGTTTACAACGCGCTAGACCAACAAGGCCAAACCAGCGGCTACGTAGTGCAAGTTACAGCTAAAGGCTACGCTGGCCCAATTAACTTATTAGTTGGTGTAGACGCATCTCTCGCTATCTTAGGCGTTCGTGTATTAAGCCATAGCGAAACTCCCGGTCTTGGCGACAAAATTGAAGTTGCCAAACATCCTTGGATTTTGAGTTTTAACCAAAAAAGCCTGAGTAATACTTCAAAAAAGGCATGGGCCGTAAAAAAAGACGGTGGAGTGTTTGATCAATTTACCGGCGCTACCATCACGCCACGCGCAGTAGTAAACGCAGTGCATCAAGCTTTAAAGGATTTAGAGTTAAAACAGGGAGAGAAGGCATGAGTAAAT
The DNA here is from genome assembly GCF_019670105.1 of Agarivorans albus. Classification (NCBI taxonomy): domain Bacteria; kingdom Pseudomonadati; phylum Pseudomonadota; class Gammaproteobacteria; order Alteromonadales; family Alteromonadaceae; genus Agarivorans; species Agarivorans albus. The sequence goes on from NZ_AP023032.1 coordinate 2,396,850, forward strand.
ACAAAAACATCATTGCCGACGGTTTATGGAATAACAATGTGGTACTTGGCCAGTGTTTAGCTCTTTGTCCGTTGTTGGCAGTAACTTCTAGCGCTACCAACGGTTTAGGCCTTGGCTTAGCAAGTTTGGTGGTGATGGTAATGGCCAACTTGATCAGCGCCCTAAGCAAAAACTATGTTAGCCGTGCGGTGCGCATCCCAATAAATATTTTGATGATAGCCACCTTGGTTACCATTACCGATATGTTATTGAATGCTTGGGTTCATCCTCTTCATAAAGTATTAGGCCTTTTTATTCCGCTTATTGTCACCAACTGCGCCATTTTGGGCCGAGTAGAATCCTTCGCCAGCAAACAGGCTCCAGTACCCGCAATAATAGATGGTTTCGCAATGGGCATTGGTTTTACCTGGGTATTGGTGTTTTTAGGTGGTGTACGGGAGATTATTGGCTCAGGCACCTTGTTTGCCGACGCCCACATATTGTTAGGCCCCGCTTTCAAAGCCATAGAGTTTACGATAATCCCCGATTACCGAGGGCTGCTGTTAGTAATTTTACCGCCTGGTGGATTTTTAGTTCTTGGTGGATTGCTTAGCCTGCATAGACTCATCCAGCAAAAACTAGAAAATAGAGCGAAACCAGCAGCAGTTTGCTCAGCCAAAGTTAGCGTTCAGCAATAGGAGGTTACTATGTTAGTAAGCATTGCCTACGCCACTCCTCAGCAGCAACTTTGCATTAATGTAGAAGTGGTAGAAGAAAGCAGCGTGATTAACGCCTTGCATCAATCAGGCATCTTAGATTTATGCCCAGATATACAACTGGATAAACAAAAAGTCGGAGTATTTGGAAAGTTTGTGACCTTAGAAAGTCAGTTGGTTGCAGGAGACCGAATAGAAGTTTATCGGCCTATCACATGGAAGCCCCCAATAGACGAAGATGAAGACGATGATGATTAAGCAACAGACCAGAGCCTAGTTCTAAATCAAATAAGCAATAAGCTAACTACTTATTGCTTATTTGCTTATTTGCTTCTATTCATCTGCTCGCTTCGTCTTAAAACAAACAATCTTCAACAATAGCTCTGTTGCATTTATAACAAAAACAATAAGAAAAATTAATAAGTCATTGTAATTACGAAATATATTTAGTGGATTACATCTTGCAATAAGCTATATAAGCCAGCTATTTAAGGAGTACTATCATGGCAGATGTAGGAATCTTTTTTGGGACAGACACCGGAACAACACGAAAAATTGCTAAGCAAATTCATCAGCAATTAGGCGCTGATCTTAGCGACAAACCGCTTAACATTAATCGCGTTGATATCGATACCCTAAGCAGTTACAAAATGTTAATCCTAGGCACCCCAACTTTAGGCGAAGGCCAACTACCCGGACTAGCCGCAGATTGCCAAGCAGAAAGCTGGGACGAGTTTTTACCTCAATTAGAAGTTGCAGATTTCTCCGGCATAAAAGTCGCGTTGTTTGGTTTAGGCGACCAAGTAAACTACGCTAGCGAGTTTGTAGATGGATTAGGTGAGCTTTACGACGCCATCGCAGAGACCGGGGCAGATCTCGTTGGCGAATGGCCAGCAGAGGGCTACGAGTTTGATGATTCATCAGCCTTGTTAGACAACGGTAAATTTGCAGGGCTAGTGCTAGATAACGATAACCAGAGTGAGTTACATGCAGAGCGCATGGCTGGTTGGCTAGAGCAGATAAAAGCGGAGTTTGGCGTTTAGCCACTTACTTTCTTATAAAAAATTAGAGCGCTTAAGCGCTCTTTTGTTTATTGCCTTATTGAAACTCGTCACCTTTGTTATCTAAGGTTTTGGAACCACATTGTTGGCATACTACGTAGCGGTCTAACAAATCTAAAGAGGCGCCAACCGCACTTGCAGTACCACCAAAAAAGCCTTCCATAAACGCTTTAAACTGTTCAGTTTTACTAGTGCCATATTTAGATGGTTTTTGCTTCATTAACTCTTTGTGATCGGTCTCTTCACCACACTTTTTACAATACAGCTTAAACATACAACGCTTCCTTGTTTAATAATAATCAGTTCTCTATGCCAGTGGTCTTAATCGTATTGCACACCGCGATGCTTTAACCAACCGTCTATGTGGCGACCAGCGGGATCATGATGAGTCCAATGAATCACTCCACCCTTATTGTTCCATTCGTACTCACCGAAAAACTCTACCTTATCCCCTACTCTTAAGTTTTTGAGGCCCGGGGCTAAATCGATATTGTGAGCAACCAACAGGGTTTGGCCATTGTTTAACTTAAGAATAAATCGTTGATGGCGTGACCCCTGCTCGTCATCGGCTAATACTCTTACAACGTAACCTGAGCTATTAACCTGCAAATCACTGACTTTATTTTTAAAAGCCGAGGCGATTTGCTGCTCTCCACTTGCTAGTGCAAATAAACTAAAACACGCTAAGCTCAGCAGCACAGCGAACTGATATAAAGGTTTAAAAGACATAGATAATCTGTTCCTAAATAAGCCAAAACACTTAGTTAATAATTAATATTGTCAATATAACTTATAAAGTTCATCAAATAACAATCACTAATTGCTAGAAATTGGCTGACTAAGTCTTGGGATTAACTAGGGTCTGTTGATCTTTGGTGTTGAAATTTTGTTCGAGATAAGCGGGCTTTAATCGCGGTAAGCACTTAGAAGCCTAGTGGGCTAAGCAATAAGGGCTTAACAAGGAGTAAGTTCGCTTATCCTAACCTTTTAGGCAGCATTTCTTAGCCATTTATTCAGCGTTAGCGAGTGATTATTAAGCCCCCTTTACTGCACACTCACTGCCTTGCCTAAATGGCTAAGACATTGCTGCAAAAACCATCAGCAAAGATCAACAGGCCCTAGATTATTTATCTTTGGCAGCCGACACTAGAAATTGGCTTTTGGGGCTAGATTCGAGATTTGAACTGTCTTCAACCACCAATGAACGGTCTTTTAAACCTATGCCTGTACATTTAGTTTTCATTGACTCAGTTAATAAGTAAAAGGCTTTGTGGCTGGCCTCTTCATAACAAAGGCCTTCTGGGCGTATGTTGGAAATGCAGTTTCTGCTTGAATCTTTAGCGCCGCGTTTAGGGTTCCAAGTAATATAAATACCCATGCTGTCAGGCGATGTAAGACCAGGACGTTCGCCAATTAAAATTAGGGTGATTTTAGCCTTTAGGCACTCACCTACATCATCTCCTACCGCCACGCGACCCTGTGTAACAATGGTTAAAGGCGCCAAAGACCAAGGGTATTTATCATCCTTAGTTAACTTGATCACCAAACTTTTTATCACGGGCGCAGCATGGCGTTGAATGGCGGTTGAAGAGAGCCCATCAGCGACAACAATAGCTAAGTCATACTCTTGACTACTTTTGTCTCGATGCTCTAGCAAACTTTGCCACGAGGCTTCGCAGAGTTGCCGGCCAAGATCGGGGCGCTGTAGATAGGTCATTCGATCATTAGCTTTGCTGCTTACTACCATGGGAGCATGTTTTGTATACGTTTGAATAATTGATGAAGCTTGTAATTTCTCTATAAGACTTTCTACAGCTAAGGCCTTATGCACTGCGTCTATCGCGCGTGCATGGTCTAGTTGAAAAGGTAGCAGCTGCTGCGTAGGAATACTGGTTCCAGCACGTCCAAGCGCAATACGCGCCGACGTAAACTGCTTTAAAGCCTGCCAGGGGTTTTCGGTGACTAAACCAATAGCCTTGTTGCTTGATTTTGTAGAAGGCTTACTCATAGTTCATTTTTCTCAACTAAGGAGATAGGCGAGCTAAATGCTTGGGAAAGATTATGATTTAGTTGTACTTTCTCTACGTCACTAAATATATCCATATTACTTAACCAAGTCTCAAACTCTGGCGCAGGTTTTAAGCCGAGCACTTTGCGAGCATAAAGCGCATCGTGAAAGGAGGTTGTTTGATAATTAAGCATAATATCGTCAGAACCAGGAATGCCCATAATAAACGAGCAACCAGCCACCCCGAGCAAGGTAAGCAAATTGTCCATGTCATTTTGATCGGCATAAGCATGGTTGGTGTAGCAAATATCACAGCCCATCGGAAGGCCAAGTAACTTGCCGCAAAAGTGATCTTCTAAACCTGCACGAATTATTTGTTTACCATCAAACAGATATTCAGGGCCAATAAAGCCCACAACCGTATTCACCAAAAACGGATCGAAATGGCGTGCTACTGCATAAGCCCTGGCTTCGCAGGTTTGCTGATCAACCCCAAAATAAGCATCTGCCGATAACGACGTTCCCTGGCCGGTTTCAAAGTACATCACGTTATTGCCAACGGTGCCGCGTTTTAACGACAATGCGGCGTCTTGAGCTTCTTGCAGCACATTTAGGTTCACACCAAAGGTGTCATTGGTGCCTTGTGTTCCGCCAATGGATTGAAAAACCAGATCAACAGGCGCACCTTTGTCTATGGTTTCTATGGTGTTTGTCACATGGGTCAATACACAAGACTGGGTTGGAATTTGATAATGCTGAATGACTTCGTCTAAAAAGTTTAGAAGCTTGATGGTTTGCGGAACATTATCAGTGGCTGGGTTAATACCTATTACGGCGTCACCATTGCCATACATTAAGCCATCAAAAATTGTCGCGGCAATGCCATCTAAAGAGTCTGTTGGGTGATTTGGCTGTAAACGAGTTGATAGCCGATTTTCTAATCCAACAGTGTTACGAAACGCCGTGATTACACGACACTTTTTCGCTACCAGGATTAAATCTTGATTACGCATTATCTTACATACTGCTGCAACCATTTCGGGGCTAAGCCCAGGCCGGAGAGCTGCTAATGCTTCGGCGTCGGCTTCGTCACTTAGTAACCAATTGCGAAAATCCCCAACGGTCATATGCGAGATGGGCGCAAACGCTACGCTATCGTGGCTATCAATAATTAGCCGGGTAATCTCGTCAAATTCATAGGGAATCAGCACTTCGTTTAGAAAGGTTTTTAAAGGCAAGTTAGCTAATGTCATTTGCGCAACAACACGCTGCTCGGCAGTTTCTGCACTTACACCCGCAAGAATATCGCCCGAGCGCTCTGGGGTAGCCTTTGCCATTAGCTCGGCTAGTGAGCCAAAATTGTATACGGTGTCCCCTTGTTGCCAGCGATACGCTGCCATAGCTATCCCTTTCGTTATACTTCAAATAGCAGCAACAACGACTTACGCCGTTGCTGCTCTGGTTTGTTAGCTGTAGCGGTAAGGCCTACCTGCTTTTTCCATGTCATCGTTGTATTTCTTAAAGATTTCTACAATCTTAGCCTTAGTTGGCGATTCTTTGGCAATTTCATCCCAGAATACGTGTGCCTCTGCTTCAACCGTAGCCCATTCTTCATCAGGAATGGAAGTTAGCTTCATATCACTACCCTCAACACGCAGTTTAGCTTCGCCACCCCAGTACCACCATTGACGGTAATAATGTGAAGTATCTAAACATAGTCCGAGAAGCTCTTTAAGGTGATCAGGTAATGCATTGTAGCGATCCATATTGGCAAAGAATGAACCAATCCAAGCACCTGAAATATTGTTTGTTAAGAAGTAATCGGTAACCTTAGACCAACCCACGGTGTAGTCTTCGGTAATGCCCGACCAAGCAATACCGTCTAGTTCGCCGGTTTGCAGAGCCACCTCAACATCTTCCCAAGGAATAGATACCGGCACCACGCCAAACTTAGCTAAGAAGCGACCGGCCGTTGGGAAGGTAAATACTCTTAATCCCTTAAGATCTTTAAGGCTAGTAAGGGGCTTTTTAGTAGCAAAATGACAAGGGTCCCAAGCACCTGCAGAAATGTGCTTAACACCTACTTTGGCGTACTCTTCTTTCCAAATTTTGTCTAAACCATATTGATTAAACAATACAGGCACATCCAGTGAATAACGGCTACCAAATGGGAAGTAACCGCCAAAGGTGGTTACTTCTGTAGGAGAAGCCATAGAGTCATCATCAGATTGAACCGCATCAATAATGCCTTTTTGCATGGCGCGAAATAGTTCGCCCGTTGGCACCAGCTGATCGGCAAAATAGAGCTCAATTTGCATCTCTTCACCGGCAATGCGGTTAAAGGCTTCAATGGCCGGTTTTATTACATGCTCAGCTAAAGCTGGACCTGCATAGGTTTGCATTCGCCATTTAATCTTCGGGCTAGCGGCAAAGGTTTTGGCCGGAGCCAACATGGTACCCGCGGTAAGTGCAACAGCACTTGTTAAAAACTTACGTCTTGAGTTCATTGTTATCCCTCCAGTGGATTATTGCTAGCAGACCCTTGCCCGCCTTAAGGTAAATATTGATTAATAAGCTTTTGAATAAATTAAGTTTTACTTGCCATATACATAATCAGGAAGCCATAAAGCTAGACTTGGAAAAACCATCACTAGGATTAATGCAAAAACCATAATGCCGACAAATGGAACTACCGAACCGTAAATGTCACGCAGGCTAATTTGCGGCGGAGCCATAGCGCGCATTAAAAAGAGGTTGTAGCCAAAAGGCGGCGTCATATAGGCAATTTGGGAGGTCACGGTATAGAGAACGCCGTACCAAATAAGGTCAAAACCTAGTGCATTAACCAAAGGCACATATAACGGCGCAACAATCACCAACATGGCGGTGTCGTCTAAAAAGGTGCCCATTACCAAAAATGACAACTGCATTAAAATAAGAATCGCCCAAGGCCCAAGCCCTAGCTGCTCGGTAAACAAATGTTCGATAGATTTTACTGCGCCCAAACCATCAAATATGGCTCCAAAACCAAGGGCAGCAAGAATGATCCACATAAACATACAAGAGATGGCCAAGGTACTACGTACAGAGTTCTCAAATACCTGTTTGGTCATGCGCCGTTTGAGAATAGCGGCCAAGAATGCTGCCATTGCACCAATAGCCGAGCTTTCTACTAAACTTGTCCACCCATTAACAAAAGGAATCATCATTGAGGCAAAGATGCCAAGGGGTAACAGCCCTGCCCTAAGTAGCCTTAGTTTTTCGGCCATAGGCACGTTACGTTCTTCCTCGCTTAACACCGGGCCTAAGCTGGGGTTAATCCGACAACGTACTGCAATATAGATAATGAACAGTGTTGCCATCACCAAACCCGGAATAATACCGGCTAGCCACAGCTGACCTACTGGCTGGCGCGCAATCATCGCGTAAAGCACTAATACCACCGAGGGAGGCACTAATATGCCTAAAGACGAACCGGCCTGAATAACCCCAGTGACCATTTTTTTGTCGTAGTTACGCTTTAACAGTTCGGGTAGCGCAATGGTGGCACCTATCGCCATCCCTGCCACCGACAAGCCATTCATTGCCGATACCAGCACCATAAGCCCAATGGTACCAATGGCTAATCCACCGGGCATCGGCCCCATCCAAACATGAAACATTTTGTATAGGTCGTCGGCAATTTTTGATTCCGACAATACATAGCCCATGAAAATAAACATTGGCAGCGTAAGCATCGGATACCAATTCATTAGCTTCATGCTGGCAGTAAATGGAATTTCGGCGCCGCCGGTACCCCAAAGTAATATGGCGGCAATTGAGGCTACCGCGCCTATTGCAGCAAATACACGTTGACCCGTTGCCATTAGCAACATCATCAACGAGAACATCATTGTTGCTATCATGCCGTAACTCATTTGATCTGAACTCCTCGAATAACTGCAATATCTTTAATAAATTGGGAAATGGCCTGCAAAATCATCATCACAAAACCGGTGCACATTAGTGCTTTAATAGGCCACAACAATGGGCGCCAAGCAGAGCGAGTTCGTTGGCTATATTCAAGGGAGTAAAGTGTGCTTTCTAAGCCGCCGTATAGCAGTACGAATAAATAGAAAATCAAGAAGAAAATGGTGAATGCATCAACCCAAGCGCGTTTTTTAATTGACCAATTTCCATAAAATAGGTCCATGCGCACATTGGCATTAAGCTGCATCGCATAAGCGCCGCCAATAATGTAGTAGGCAACCATCATGAATTGCGCAGACTCTAAGGTCCAAAGAGACGGCATAAAGAAAGTTTTTGATACCGATGACCACATAAGCACGCCAACAATCAAAAATATCCCATACATCATTAAGCGACCAACTCTTCGATTGAACGCATCAACATATTTGACATAGGCAATAATAAAACTCGGCATTAACTTTCCTTTTTATACGAACACATGGGTAAAACCTTTTTCCCATTTACAGCTGTTAATACTTAAAACAGTACAGCTGGCTAATTTTTACCCCCACCTTGGGTCCAAATATTCCAGCTATACATCGAAGAACATTTGCAAGAATTGGCCTTATGATTCCCTGCTAGTCAAAGATTAAGAAGCCATATTGTTGCCCATATTTATTAACAAATAAGGCAATATATTCTTAACAATTTAACTGGACCAGTTTTTGCTGCTTCTTGCATCAACAGCTATAAGTAAGGTTCAGCAATAGCTATTCCGATTAACTATCAATTATTGGCAACATTAAAAATGTATATAAAACAATAAGATAATAGGCATATCGCCCTAAATTGGTTCAGAGCTTGAATCGAGGAAGATAAATATGGTGACAAATACGCAAACAAACGGTGACTCATTGTTGTGCACAATTCACTCTAATGATGCAAATCATCAAGCGGCAAACTTAGTTAACTGGCAGCAAGAGTTTGATCAACTAAGCAAAGGTCGCTTTGTTGGTCAAATAAATGAAATTAACTTCCCGAATATTCATGTATTTCGCGAAGACACAAACCAAGAGCTAAGACAGCAATGCCGTGTTGAAGAAGGAGGATTATGGATAGGTTTTAGTAGCAATCAAAAAACTTGTCGAATTAACAACCAAACCACCCGCCATAGTCAGTTTTTATGCCGACCAGGTAGCCTAGACTTTGAATTGCTCACGCCCGAACACTTTTCTATTTATGGTTTGGTATTGCACAAAAGTTTATTTAGCCAATTAGAAGAACAACAAGATGACCCTAATATTGGCCTAAGTTTTGATAGCCTATGGCTAGATAATATCCCCGCCAATACCTTACAAACCTTTCAGCAATACCTATCACAACTGCTACAAACAGAAGGCAGTCGTTGGAGCAGCAACACCCAAGCGCTTATTTTAGAAGACGCAGCGCTTAACCTACTTAGCCAAGCACAAAAACCCGCTTTAGTTAGCGCCCCTGCGTTACATCAACGCCAACGCATTATGCAACGGGTTAAAACCTACCTTACAGAATCTCGTCTTAAAAACCCTATTACCATTAGCGAGTTATGTGCTGCGGTGCATGTTAGTCGCCGTACCCTGCAATATACCTTTAGCCAGTGCTGCGATATGACACCAAAACAATACATTCAGATAATTCGGCTAAACCAAGTTAGGCGAGCATTACTGCATTGCCAGCATCAACAAACCATTGCCGAAGTGGCATTAGATTATGGCTTTTTTCATTTAGGACAATTTTGCAGGGATTACAAAAGACTGTTTTGCGAAACGCCCAGCGAAACCAGACGCCGAGAGTTTGCCTAATCTTGTGTTGTTCGAAATAACAAGCGCAGGCATTATTCCCGGCTTCTAAATTCGAAGCAGCTTGCAAGCTACCAAAGTGGCATTTGGCTTATTGCATCACTTTGAACAAAGGTCCCGACAAATTGCTCTACGGTTTCTTCACCATTGGCATAGAGTACATATAGATTGTAAGTAAGCTCGCCCTCACCGTCGCCTTGGGTGGCATCACTCACTATCGGTTGAACTTGTAGCGTAGCTGTGGAACTTGGCTCGATTAAAACCGGCGAATCAAAAACTAGCTCAGAGACTGGATTTAAGTGATTTAAATTTATCGTTTGCTGGTTGTTGGCAGCATTTAATGGTGATCCTCCATCGCTTGCCTCGCCGCCTGTCGAATATAAGTTTTTGGCTCTAAAGCCGTAAACAGTTACTAAGTCTTGCCCTTGGTTTTTAAACAGCATGTTGAGTTTAGGCGGTTCAATCAATCCCGATATATAACTAATCGCGGCGCTATGCCATAGATAATCAGGCGTGGTGTCATCAAACTCAGCGAACTTCGAGATTTTTGGGTCTCGTAGCATTTTAGTTTTTATAGATTCTGGTATTTGACTAGCACGCCAAGGAGACTCAGCGTTTTGATTACTTGGATATAACCACTCAAGCTTAGCGCTATCGCGTTGCCATAAAACTTGATGAACGGCTAAGCCTTTCGCGTTCACAATATAAGGCGTGTTCGAGTAAACCCACATGGATGCATCTTCTTGGTAACCCAAGTTTCTGTTGTTGTATTCTCGTAAAGGCTCCCATAAATCGGCTACTGTTAAGCCTTTAAGCTTCCATGTTCCAAATTCTGAGCTAACTTGATCATTGGGCGAAATATAGACACTGTTTAGCACCAAATTGCTTGGTGCGCCTGTTGGAGGAGTTACAATGGCAGAACACCCCAAACTCAGCCAGAACACTGCCGTAAACATAGCAACTAGAAAACCCTTAATGGTTAGATTCATCCTATCCTCTCAAATTGTAAACCTAAGACCTAACTAGAAGTAAATAGTCTACTTAACTGGCGGTAAATGAGTAAAAACTGGCAAGCAGTGGTTCTATATTATTGAATATATTCAACTAATTGGCCATGAGATAATAAGTAAAGCTCTGGGTATGGTGCTAAACCATGATCTTTCAACAACCGATTCACATCCCTATAGGTGCGTACTATCTGTTTCTGATCTAGCTTCGCCACATCAACAATGTTTTGTTTAAATACCGGGGCTGTTTTTTGGGGCAAATAGTCTAAATAGAAACTATCACAAGCTTTGAGATTCTCAGAAAATAATCTCGCTGTAAGGCATTGTTCGAAATCCTCGATGGCTTGGCTATCGGCTTCTTGTTGAGCTGTTATAGGGCCAAAGCTAGCAAAATAAAATAGTAAACTCGCAGCTAACAAAGCGGTACTACTTATAGTGAGCCAAGTCTTCTTACTGCTTAAAATACTCAATGCCACTTGCATGTCTCTATTGTTTATTAACGCCGGTGGCAAGGGCGAGCTAAAGCGAGTCCCGCGGCGATAGCCGCGAATTGGCCACCCTTGTTAAGTTTTTGTCTTATACGCAACGTCTAGGCACCACTTATAGAATGTTTTTGCAATTTTAATATTCTCATGTGGATCATTTGCGGCTCGATCTTTTATGACTTTCTCTAGTTCGTTTCTTGGTGTTTTTAGCACCCTGGCTATTATGATGTAACTGAAAATATTTGCCATTAACAGGGCTAAAACGAAAGTTACAATCATCGCTCCGGGCACGCCTAGATCTGCAATTGAAAAGGCATTCTCGGTTTCCTGACCACCATCTACGCCAGGCGCATCAATCAACCCGCTAACTGCATAAAACCATAAAAGTAAAACCACAACAATTATTGAAAAGTGCGTCACTTTAATTTGTGTGCCGTACATGATTCACCTTGAAACTTAACGCCTCAATCAGAGGCAAAAAATAGTTGGTTAGAATTAGCGACGCAGGAGCAAAACCAACAGTTTTTTGTCCTGATGAATTGACTTGTTATATGCCAACTTCCTTAAGACGTTCTTCCATTACAAGCAGGTACTCCTCAACCATTTTGTAATACGTACTCCATTGCTCAGATGCAGGGAAGTCTTCCATATGCGTTCGCGCCCTGCTGATGAACAATTCGACTGGTAGGTAATTTTGAGAAATGTAGCAACCAGTGATGTTGTTTACATAAGAGACCAAAGCGTAAACAGTCACATTCCTGCGGTATCCACGAGCAGGCGCACAATCAGCTGAGTTCAGCTGCTTCTGAAGTTCTCTTATGCAAGTGTCCGAATCTTCCATTTGTGCCCTTTTGGCATATAACAACTTATTAATATGAAATATTCCTTGTTTAAACTAGGAAATTTTCCTCTTATCATACATTTTATAAAATAAAGGTTATCACCTTTCCTAAGCTACATCAGCCACCTAGCTCGAAAAATAACAAAAACATCAGCATGAAAGTATGCAATCACTTGTAGAAAGTAGGAGCCGCCACAGAACTGTATATAAAAACAGTTGTTGTGAGTTTTGGGGGTTTACGCACCAGACAGTTAAAAAGCTAAAACTACTGGGGATTAAGACTAAAGAGCTTGTTCCTTGAACTTTGGTACACCGTCTGGTATCAGTTCCCAACTGGCTTTTGAATCCACATATATGTGGCGACTTAGTTTTATATTGGGGTCGCCGTTTGTGCAGCCTAAGGTTACACCATGTACTTCTTCTTGATATACACCTACTAAGGTAGAACCACATTTGCTACAAAACTGTAAACCAAAACCCTGTTCTCCAATGTATGAAGTAAGCAAGTTTTCGCCTCTTAGCCAAGAAAACTCGCCAGGTTTAACTAAGGCATAAACAGAGGCTTGGGCACTAAAAGCTTTGCGGCAACGGGAACAGTGGCAAGAGCGAGCATCGTGTAACTCGCCCTCTATTTGGTATTTAATTGCACCACAAAAGCATTCTCCGGTAATGGCCATTGGCGCTCCTAAATTATCGTAAAGTCTTGGTTATCGGCATGTGCTTACTGGCGTTTAGCCAAACAGCTCAATTAGTTTAGCGACTTGCGTTATTGCCAACAAACCACCACACACTATAAGTGTAGTGCCGGTAGACGTGTCATTACTAGATGCTGAATTACCTGCAGAACTTTTGCGATCTCTTAATACCTTGCCCCACACGACTAAGGCAACAGCACACAAGATAATAGTAAGATGTATGGCTAAGCTAGACAAAACCTCAGTTTCCACTCGGTATCCTTAACAGCAGTTATTGGCTAAAAACTTAAAGCCGCTTTGCTTTGATGAAAACGGCAGCGCCTTAGCTTAATGCCTTAGTGGGATATAGTAAAAGCTTAGCTGGACTTACTTGCTCGTGCCTTTGTTGATCAAAGGCGCAGAGGATATTTTGGTAGGTACTTTAACTTGTTGGTTAAGCGTGTCTTTTACCTCGCCTAACTCAAGTTCTTTCTCAATTTTGGTGGATACCTCTGCCATGGTGTTTTTAGCTTTGTTGTACCATGTAAATCCAGTGCGCAAGGCATTAGGTAAGCGTTGAGGGCCTAATATAACGAGGCCCAAAACAGCAATAAGCAAAATCTCTAAGGAGCCAACATCAAACATGTTTAGCTACCAAGTTGCTTGTTGTTGTCGCCCTGCTCAGCGCTTATTGGGTTACTCACATTTTGTTGCGTATTATCTTCGCTCATCGCTTGTTTAAAACCTTTAATGGTAGAGCCTAAATCCCCACCCAAGCCTCTCAAGCGTTTGGTTCCAAACAACAAGGCAACGATTACGGCAATAATTGCCAGTTGCCACACACTAATTCCAGCCATTTTTTCTTCCTTAAACTATTAATAAAACAGGCCCGTTTGGGCCTGTTATATGTTTCTAGAGTTAATTACACACCTAGCTCGCCACCGTCGGCTTTACGAATAGCCACAACCGATGCGCGAGGACGAAGATCCATGCCTACTGGCGTTTCTTCTGCTGCATTATTGCTGTAAGGCCAGTTACCAGGATGCTGGATAGACACAAACATGGTGGTGTAATCTGGGCTAATGGTAAAACCGGTAACTTCACAGCCATTAGGGCCAACAAAGAAACGACGTAATTCGCCTTGGTTCTCGCTGTTAATGGTGTCTGCGTTACCGTCTGCATCTTTAATCGCTGAAGGTACAACCGCAAGCATTTGATCGTTAGTGTAGCTGGTTACTTCATCGGCGCCGTTATCGGTTTGAATCCACAAAATACCGCGATTATCAAAGGCTAAGCCATCTGGGCTAGCAAACTGGTTAAACTCGCTTAGGCCAGATAAGTTTGTGGCTTCGTCGCCGTCGGCTGGAGAGCCAAATACAAAGATGTCCCAGGTAAAGTCGGTAGCGGCTTCGCCTTCGTCCCAGCGGATAACGTGACCAAACTTGTTGTTTAAGCGTGGGTTAGCGGGGTTAGTACCAGTGGTTTCATCACGGCGCGTATTGTTGGTTAGGGTTAAGTAAACAGAACCAGTAATTGGGTCTACCGCACACCACTCAGGGCGGTCCATTTGAGTTGCACCCACCAAGTCTGCTGCACCGGCAGTGTTTAAAATAATAGCGGCTAAAGAATCAAAGTGATCACCCAGCGTGCCGCCATCTGTGGTAGCGCCATCTAAGGTTAACGGTAACCAATGACCAACACCGTCGGCATCAAATTTAGCTACGTATAAGGTGCCTTCGTCCATGTACTTATCGCCCATGGCTAAACGGTCGCTAGCTTCTGCGTCTGCTGCATCCCAAACTGCAGTAGATACAAATTTGTACATGTATTCAAAACGCGAATCGTGACCAGAATAAAACACAATCGGCTTGCCAACTTCAAGAGTACCAAAGGTACAACCTTCGTGGCGGAAACGACCTAAAGCGGTGCGTTTAACTGCGCGCGAATTCGCTGTGTAAGGGTCAATTTCTACAATGTAACCGTGGCCGTTGGCTTCGTTACGGTAGTCGTCCATGGCGCTTGCACCACTTGGTGTTACATTAAAACGAGAGAACTCGTCTACACGCTCATCGGCGTGACCGGCTAGGGTTTCCCAACCATAACGCGCTGTGCCAGAGGTATCTAAACCAATTCGGTCTTGCTCTGCAGTGGTGGTACCTAAGTTGATGAAGTAACCAGGCCAGTTTTCTTCACAAGTTAAGTAAGTACCCCAAGGCGTGTAACCATTACCACAGTTGTTTAAGGTACCGCGTGCTTGGCTGCCATCTGGTGAGAACGGTGTAACTAACAAGCTTGAGTTAGCTAATGGACCTGAAATGTCCATAACCGTTGCACCAGTGTAACGGCGGTTTAATGGATCGCTTTCTACCATCATCCACTGACCGTCTTCCTGCAACTGAATACGAATAACACTTACACCGTGAGCGGCAATTTCTTTACGCACTTGGTCAACGCTGCTGCGAATACCCGCGTCATCTCTGTCGCTGCCATTTTGATGCAATGCATTTTGGTCGATGTACTCATGGTTTACTGCTAGTAAGCCATCGGTACCAGCGTCATTTAATGGGAAGAAATGTAAGCCATCGTGATGCATTCCCATAGAGTTGTTTTGATCAACTGCGTCGTTAGTGCCGTCATCTTTCCAGGCTTCTGCCATAGCATTGATTGGCTGGCCCCATGGCGCAAGTACTTGAGCGGTGTAACCTTCTGGAACACTTACTGCGTCAATTTTTGAACCAGCAATAGAGTTAAAGTTTAAGCTAGCACTTGGGGCGGCAGCACCGCCGCCAGTAGTAGAGCTAGAAGAATTACAGCCAGCTAAACCAAAAGCGCCAAAGGTAGCCATAGCGCTTAGGCCAAGACCACCTTTAAGAATTTTACGACGAGACATGCGAACATCTAATACTTCATCAAAGGTTGGGTTGTTACTTTTATTGAAGCGAGTTGGGTTAAATATTTCCTTGCTCATTTTCTTATATCCTAGTTGAGTACTCTCTTTTGTTGTGCGGATTAAGCTAAATGGCACATGTTACATTTGAGTTAAGTTTAGATTTCAGTTTTAGTGAATTATGTAAGCATTAGGTGACCAATAAGTAGACAAAAAATGTGTGAACGGGAGACTTATACTACCTCTTAACGAGTAGACCAAGTTAAACAACACATTAGCCAATTACGCGACTGCACAATTAGCATGATTAACTATTGCTGAGCAAATGCCTAAATTTTAATATTATTTTGATTAATAACTACGTAAGCATCTTGTCTACACAGGATTAGTTTAAATTTTCACCTTTACAAGCGCGGCTTAACCAAACTCTCTGTTGCTGTTTTTGCGCATGCTCATACAAAGACTGCTTAATTTTGGCTTTTGCATCATCAAAACTCACCCGATGCTCTGGGTAATGCTGTTTACACCATAGTAAGTGGTAGCCCATGCCAGTGTAGATTGGTTGACTAAAGCTCTCGCTTGGCATGTTAAACAACACCTCATCTAGTTCCGGTAGCAATTGTTGCCTAGATACTAGCCCTAAGTAACCGCCGTTCACTGCTGTTGGGCATTCGGAGTGGCGCTCTGCCAGTTTCTCAAAGTTGTCGCTAGTGACTTTATTGGCCAAGCTTTGAATACGGGCTCTAGCCTGCTTTGGCTTATTCTCTTCAAACTGTTCATTAATGGTAAGCAAAATGTGGTGTGCTGCCCGGCGCTCCACTTGTAAAAACTTGTCGGGATGGCGCTGATAAAAAGCTAAGGCCTGCTGCTCGGTAACCTCGGGAATATCTTTGCTTACGTAAGCTAGCACCGCTTCACTGCTAAGCTCGCTACGTAGCGCCTCGCGCAAACCTGGTTCAGAAAGCTGATTGGCTAGCAGCGCTTGCTCAAAAGCTGCCTCAGATTCAAAATTTTGCTTAATTAAAGCAATGGCTTTATCTAGTTGAGGCTCATCAACATACACTTTTTCTGCCTCTTTAGCCGCAAGCACCTTTTGTTGAATGCCAATGGTTTTGCTCACTACCCGGTTTAACTCTACTTGCTGCTCTTCACTAAGTTGATCAGTATTTAGATCAAACAAAGCAATGCTGGTTTTCATCGTTATATAAGCGTGGCTGCTATCCAACATAGGCTGGTTCCTCTTCTGTTAAAGCTGCTAGTGCTCGCTCGGGTACTTCTACATCTAGCTCACCGTATTGAATCCGGTAACAAGGGTCAGTTTTTGGTTTACGGCGTACT
The DNA here is from genome assembly GCF_019670105.1 of Agarivorans albus. NCBI lineage: Bacteria > Pseudomonadati > Pseudomonadota > Gammaproteobacteria > Alteromonadales > Alteromonadaceae > Agarivorans > Agarivorans albus. The sequence continues at coordinate 2,413,632 of NZ_AP023032.1, forward strand.
GCTAACACATCTACCACGCTACCTTTTTTGGCAACAACTTCGCCCTGTTGAGACAAGCTAAGTGTTAACGCTGCTTTGTCGCCATACTCAAACTGATTAGGTTGCCAAACTAACTCGGCATCTATTAGCTCATGTTCTTTGCAACCAATGGTTAAGCCACGATTAATAAACTGCACTTGATAAACAATTTGCTCTTGTAAGTAATATCCCGATTGGCGTACATAGCCAGTAGCGCCGCGGCGCACTAACAAAGCGCCTTTTTTACAGCCAGGGAAACTACCGTCGTTACGAATATTTTCAACCACTCTTACTTTGCAGCCATATCCAAATTTTGCTGAGTTCATCTGCTATACCTCTTTATTAACAGCCTTCACAAGCGTCGCAACTAGGCACTTGATGTGCCAACACAACGCCTTTTTCCAATAAACAATAGGCTTTGCTCACAGCAGCTTGGTACTCGCTATAACTGCTTGAAGCCTGTTTCGCTAATACTTGCTTGAGTAGGCGCATAAACAACACCCGCTTTACCCGAACTAAACCTGCTTGATAGTTAACGCCAAAGTAATTGAGAAAGTCTTCGGCACTGGCAAGCTCGTTAATGCCTGCAAGATCGGCAACTTGACTCTGCGCTTGATTCTCTAGCATCTACGCTCTCCTTAGCCTTAACGCTTAAATACACACGGCGTCTAAGTGCTGATTAATGCTCTGCCGATAAAAGTTCAATAGCTCTTTGGCATTAGGGCTACGTTTGTTAACTTCTGCCCATGTGCTTAATACCGAACGTAATGCCTGACACTGGGCAAAATTGAGCGCAATGCCTAAATCTTGATAAACCGATTTAATGGCAGCCACACCAGAGTGTTTACCTAATACAACACTGTGTTTTCGGCCAATAATCTCAGGCGCAAAAGCTTGGTAGTTATTGGGATCTTTAAGCAAGCCATCGACATGGATGCCAGACTCATGAGTAAATACCTGTTTGCCCACTATGCTCTTACTAAGCCCAAGCTTACGGCCAGAAGCCTTGGCAACTAACTCACAAATAGGGTTTAGCGATTTTAAATCTACTGCAGGTATCGCCTTATTGCCGGCTAGTTGGGTAACATTTAGCGCCATAAGCACTTCTTCTAACGCGGCATTACCGGCCCTTTCTCCTAAACCAATTACCGTGGTATTCACCGAATCGGCGCCGGCTTTAATTGCAGCTAAGGTATTCGCTGTTGCCATGCCTAAATCGTTATGCGCATGCATTTCAATTTGTAGGTCGCTTCGTTGCTTAAGGCTGCCAATAAACACTTCTGTAGCAAAAGGGTCTAACAAACCCAGAGTGTCGGCAAAACGTAAGCGCTGTGCACCAAAACCTTGGGCTTTCTCGGCAATAAGATATAACTCTTCTAAACTGGCGCGTGACGCGTCTTCCATGCCAACACAAACATCCAAGCCAAGCGCTAAAGCCTGTTTAATGCCCTGCTCCAATTGGGCAAAAAGCTGAGCAGTAGAAAGTTGCAGCTTAGATTCGCGTTGCTGTTTAGACGCTGGAATAGATATGTCGATCAAATCTAAACCTAGGCCACTTGCCAGCGAAATATCATGCTGGTGTAAACGGCTCCAGCCCATGGTTTTTGCATGCGTTAGTTCATCGCAAAGGGCTTTAATAACTTCCCGTTCAGAGTCGCCCATTGCTGGCACGCCAACTTCGAGCTCAGTTATCCCTGCTTGCTCCAAACTGGTGGCAATGGCGAGTTTTTCTTCGCCATTAAAAGCCACCCCAGCGGTTTGCTCGCCATCACGTAAGGTGGTGTCATTAATGATCAGCATAATGAGTCCTTCTGTGTTAACACCTAGGCATAAACCGGACTAAAGCTTTCGCTCGCTGGCTGATTGGTAGTCACATCCCAATACGGCGATAACATGCGAAGCTTTTCAACAATCCCTGGCAGTACTGCAAGCACTTGGTCAACCATGGCCTCGGTAGTAAAGCGAGAAAGAGAGAAGCGAATCGCGCCATGTGCTGCGGTATAAGGAATGTCCATTGCCCGCATTACGTGAGATGGCTCTAACGAACCTGAAGTACACGCCGAACCGGAGGATGCGGCGATACCGTGTTGATCTAACATCAACAATATCGACTCACCCTCTACAAATTCAAAAGCAATGTTGCTGGTATTGGGTACGCGATGTTTTGGGTCGCCAGTAACAAAGCAATTAGGAACTCGCGCTAACAAGCCCATTTCTAGGCGGTCACGCATCAGCTTTATACGCGCGGAGTCTTGCTCGATAGATTGCATTGCTAGTTCGGCGGCTTTGCCTAAACCTACTATTCCGCTGCTATTCTCAGTGCCCGCTCGACGCCCTCGTTCTTGGTGGCCTCCACGCAATAGCGGTCTAAACTTAGCGCCGCGGCGTAAATACATAGCTCCAATGCCTTTAGGTGCGTGAAACTTGTGACCAGAAATAGACAACAAATCAATGCCACTATCGGCAACTTGAATTGGCAGCTTGCCAGCCACTTGTACTGCATCGGTATGAAAAACGATACCGTGTTGCTTAGCTAACTCCGCCATACCTCGAATAGGAAACAAACTGCCAGTTTCATTGTTTGCCCACATAAAGCTTGCAACGGCTACGTTTTCACTTAGCGCGGCTTTGTAGGCTTCCATATCTAAACGGCCACGCTGATCCACGCCTATCCAATGAATGGTGTAGCCTTTGCGCTCAAGCATTTGACACAACTGTAAGGTAGCGGGATGCTCGATAACTGACGTAACAATTTCTTTGCGCTTTGGGTAAGCCTCAACCGCTGAAAGAATGGCGGTTGCGCTGGCCTCTGTTGCACAAGAGGTAAAGATCACCTCACTAGAATGGCTTGCGCCAATAAGCTTTTGAACCTGCTCCCTAGCCTGTTCAATCGCTTGACCGACTTGGCTGCCGAAGCGATGTATAGAAGAAGGGTTGCCATAAAACTCGCTAAGAAAAGGTAGCATTTCTTGTAACACTGCTTGGTCCACTTGCGTGGTGGCGTTGTTATCTAAATACGCTAGCTCGGTTTCGGTGTTTAAAGAGGTTAAGTTACTCATGCTAGTGCTCCTTACGCTAAGCTAGCTGCGCCAACGGGATAAACGGTGATGGTTTCGCCAAGGGCTTGGCTGATCTTTTGCTCGATCATCGCAAGTGTTCCCGCAGACAAACCGCAGCCAGAACAGGCACCAGTTAACGATACAAACACCATGTCATCATCTACATCAGATAGCTGAACATCACCGCCATCGGCTTGCAGCTGCGGGCGAACTTGCTCAAGTGCTTGTTCAATAATTCGTATTCGCGCCACAATGCTGGTAGCAGCCACTGGGCTTGCTTTTGCTACTTCAGGCTCCGCCAAGGGCGCACCTAGGCATTCTTCTAATACCCACTCAATTTTTTCGTGGCAGGCTGCACAGGCCCCGCCTGCCTTGGTGTAGTTGATAACCTCGTCTAAGGTCTCTAGTTTGTTTTGCGCAACCACCCGCTTGATAAGCGCATCGTCGATGGCAAAACACTTACAAATCAATTCACCTTCTTCGTGTTCTTCCGCTACTTCTTCGCCGCGATATTGAGCAACTGCAGCATGCAAGGCTTCCATTCCCATTACTGAACAATGCATTTTTTCTGGCGGCAAACCATCTAGGTAATCGGCAATGTCTTGATTAGAAATGCTCATTGCTTGGTCGATGGTTCGGCCGATGATCATTTCAGTTAAAGCAGACGAAGAAGCAATAGCGCTACCACAACCAAAGGTTTGAAAACCGGCATCTTCTATCACGTCACTATCGGGATTCACTTTAAGGCTTAAGCGTAAAGCGTCACCGCAGGAGATTGAACCCACATCGCCAATAGCGTTTGCATGGTCGACAGCTTTAGCATTTTTAGGTGTGAAGAAATGCTGTTTAACTTTTTCTGAATAATTCCACATACGCTACCCCACAATGTTTTATAAATTGGTAGTGGCGATAACCCGTTGCTAAAGTCACATGCTGCCTAAAACTGAGTGTTGATAAGCCATTGGGAACCTAGAACACAGCGTTTCTTGCTCATTGGCAGCAAACTCATCAACAACGGGTTATCTCCCAACTAAACTATTGCAAGTGAAGTACCGGATAAGAAAATTTATATAAAGCACTGTATTTGTTAGCTTATTTACTTTTTTAACAGCCAAAACCAGTGTGAGTTACATCACATTTAGGTAGCCTTGTAAGATATGCGACATCACATTGTTGGGTTAAACGACAATTTGTAAACTAGCGATCCGGTTTCAGGATACAAACAACTCTGGATTCGCTTTGCTTAATGCTAATTAGAAAGAAAAAGAGCTTACCGTTGCCGATAAGCTCTTTTTATTAACGCGTAATAATTACACCTATAGTTTATTCGTCAACGAGTTTCCAAGTGCGGATCCAATCAACCTTCATGGTATTGTTGTTATCGTTAAGCAAGTCTGTTTTTTGCGGCAAACCACCTACCCAACTTGAGTCTTGGCTCCATAAGTCCCAAATAACAAACTGCTCTAGTGTAAACGGCTGTTGTGTAGTGACTTTATTAACCGGTTCACCGTTTAGATAAAACTGTACAGTGTGTTCATCTTTCCACCATGCACCAAATACATGGTAATCATCTGTCCATAACACACCTTGCAAGGTGTTTTCATCTGACAAATCTGTACGGTTGTCCGAGTTGCCATGATTTCTTTCGGTTGAACCATTCTTAGCAATAAAGTACTGAGAGTTCATCTTCCACGGGAAATCTGGCTGACAATTACAGGTAGGAACCGGGTTAATTTCAATAATATCGATTTCGTCTCGATTATTTATATCGCCATTGTTTAACCAAAAAGTACTGTAGGCAGAGATATTGGCCACCTTAATGCGGCTCTCTGTGTACATAGGAAACTTAATTTTGGCAACTGAACGTACCCGTGAAGTTTCGAACCACTGATTAGGGCTATCAGCATTTAAGGTTGCTTGTATCCAAAGATTGCCATCCGACACACCCGAGTTTTTGTTCAACATGTTTACTGGGGTATTGCCATAGTTCCAGTTGGTTTTTATCCATTTGGCGCCATTCCAAAACTCAAACTCGTCGGACAAACTTTCTACTTTTTCCCAGCGCTTACCTAAAGGCGTTGTGTTGTTAAACGATACAAAGCTTGGCAAGTTAGCATCAGCGGTATTTACATCTATTACTCCAGGAGAGTTTGGCTCACATCCGGTGTTATCAACGGTAACGCCAGGAGGTGTGTTAGGGCATTGATCGACATCATTGCTGACACCGTCATTGTCATCATCAAGTTGCGATTGCGCACAGCCATCTTGATTTACAGGCTGGTTGGCTGGAGTGTTAGGGCATAAATCATTTACGTCGAGTACCCCATCGCCATCGCTATCTAGCAAAGGTGGATCAACCGGGTCTGTAGGCTCACCTTGCCATTCCAATTTAAACGACGCTAAGTTCCACTGCCAGTCATTGCTACCCAGCGCGTGAATACGTAACTTTTGCGTGCCGGCCGCTAAAGACACTTCGTTAGCTGGGCTAAGTTCAGTAAAATTGTCCCAGCCATAAGCAGGAACCGACGCTTGAGCGTAAGACACCCAGCTGCCATTTTCTAATACTAAAAGCTCAATCTGTACGTTTGACGTAATCGCTGTTCCCACATTAAAAGTAACCTGGTACTTTCCTGCGCGGTCAATCTCTACGTTGTAGTCTACAAAGTCGCCGCTATTAATATAATTAATCGCCGACTGCCCCGCTACGTTGTAGATGCTTACTGGGCTTTGCTGATTATCATCAAAACTGCCTCCTTGACTTACAAAGCCTGCGGCTTGAACTGTAATGGTGCCACTAGGATCGCTAGCAACATTTTCGTCAAAGATAAAACGAAACTCTTGGTTAGGATGGTCGGCTAAGCAGGCCCATTGGTGGAACTCTGAGCCTTTTTCAGTATATGCACCCGCTACGTCGAGGCATTTTCCGGTGGCACGGTTTTTAAGTTTAAACCAGCCATTATTCATATCTTGCAGTGACCATTGCTGATTAACACTAGCATCTGCACAAGTGAGTTGCTGAATACGCGCGCCGTTTGCAGAGTTACTATCCGCAACCTCTAAACACTTTTGGCTTGTTTTGGTTTTAATACTGTAAAAACCCTCGCCTTGCTCAACAAACTCAAGCCGTTGGTTGCTGTTGTTTTCGCCGCAAGTCCATTGGCTAAAACCAGAAAAATTAGCAGTGTTTCCCCCGGTCAAATCAATACACATTCCGCTATGTCGAATCTCAACATTGCGAAAATCTGCATTACTTACTGTAACGGCATGCACAGCATTGCTCGCCGAAAAAGCAAACGCCAAGGCAATGCCTAGCGAAAGATTATTTTTACGAATCATCATATATTCCATTATGTTTTGGCTAATCACATTTAGTTCAAAAACCGAACAGTAGCCTAGAAACAAAACAAATAGAAATAAAAAATTAGCCAATAAAAACAATCAATTAAAATACAAAATCACAATAATTGTTAAGCCATAAATAGTACTTAATAAAGCCATTTATAAAGTGAGGAGTAGATCATTTAAGTAAACATTTTCAAAAATATTTAGGCCTAATTTGGCGTGAATAAAGAGGAAGTTTTTAAGTATTACATTAGTAATTATCTAAAAAATAATTTTTCATAGTTGCTGATTAACAGCAAAGACCTAGCAGCGACAAGCATGCGCAAACAATAAACGGCCTGGCAGTATTACGGTGTGGGTTTAAGCGATAGTTTGTTGCGTAGCTCAGAGGCTAAACCACGCGATAAGCGTCGACTTACCAGCAAACCCAATACAAAACCCAAACAAGCAAAACCGGCACAGGCAATATCAAGTAAAGATGGTTCAAGAAAAAACAGTAATTGATTAGTGATCAGCGCAAAGCTAATTAAACCAAACAATGCAGGCATTAAGGCTGCCAAGATAGCTTTGAGTAGAAAGCTATCTTGGCAATTAAGGGTAATGTTTTGACCAAGTTCTAAACCTTGAGTTGCTGAGAATTCTGCATTAAGTAGGTTTGGTGACTCTGGATTAACGGTTAAGCAACTACTCTTACTGGCGCACGAAGTACATGCACTGGCGCGCTGCCCTTGCAACACAACCTTGTCTTTGTCGACACTAATTACCTGCATGCTTATCTGCGCCATAGCAACTACCTCTTTACACCAACGCACTGGCAGGCGTATGGGTATGACAATTTTTGGCGCAAACGGTAGAGCAAGCTGAGCAGCCGATACAATCGCCAGCGTTGGCTAATTCCATCACCATTACTACGTCGTCTTCATAATCGTCAAACGCTTCATCGTCTTCGTCAATTTCACGCTCAACTAGATCAAATACGTCGCGAGGACATACTTTGTAGCAACGCCCACAACCTATACAAGCACCTTGATCTAGCGCTGTTACAAATTGTGGCTCCCAGGGCGTTCCATCGCGCGTTAAGCCCATGTATGTTTTATGACTCATTATTTTTTCCTTATTTTGAAAGTTAATCTTGCCCTACCAGGGCTCGTCTAATAATTCGTTGAGACGTTGCTCTTGTTGTTGTGGGTCGAGGTTTTGGGAGTACATCCAAGGGAGGGGTTGATGTACAAACTGCAAGTGAATGTCGCCTAACAACACGCTTAGCTCGGTGTCGCTATCAACCATTAAACTGCAAATCCCTTGCTGTTTAAGCAACTCATTTGCGCTATGGCCACAAGCATTGCTAAAAACAGCCGCGCAGCCAGCTAAGGCATCGATTCGTTGTTTTAAACGACCTTTGTCGTGACCTGGTTTTGCTTGGTCAAACTGTAGAGCCTCTAACAGTTGAATGTGGTGTTCGCCAAAGCCATACACCAAAAAGGTATGGGCACTGCCAAAATGCTGATCGACACAATGTTTACTTTCGCTGGCAAACGCTACTTTAAAAACATGTTCACGCTGCTGGCCATCTTCAATCACTCTTAGCTGTCTTTGCATCGCATTCATAGTTAACCCCTAGCTGCTTAAGGCTGGCTGAGTGCAGCTAGATGGTTCAAAGCGATAGCTACTTTTATGGGCTGGTACTTCATCTTGATGGCTTGCTTTAAGTAAATTAGCCATTGCAAACAAGCGTTGCCGCGCACCTTCATAGCCCACTTGCAAAATATCACTGTTACCAAACCGGTCGTGACAAGGAAATCCCGCGCGTAAAACAGGCGTAAGCGGTTCGCACATGTTGGCGCAGTGGGTATTACCTACAATCAGCTCACACTCATCAACACACAGTTCCAGATCCGACAAATCCCCTACCACCACACTGTTCGTTTTTAGCTGCGGTAAACTTGTCACATTAAGCGTGGTAACCACTCGCTCAACACTTGCTCCTACCTCAGAGAACACCTCGCAATAACCTGCAGCAAGGTCTGGCTCAAGTGCGATGGCCACTTTAGCGTCACTTAACAAAAAGTGGCTATCGAGTAAGGCATCTTGCAGCCGTTTACGCTGCCGAGTAATCCATTGTGGAACGGGTTTGTTAGACAGCTCAGCAAGTTTCATTACCAATTGGTCGGTCTGCTGCATGCCCATTCCTGTTCCCATGAATAAACTTGGTACCTGGTAATGCTTTTCTAGCACACTTGCAGCTGGCAGCATCGACTCACCAAACACCAAACTTGCTTTACTGTGAATACAACTAGCTAGCTGACTTAAACCAGTGCCACCTGTGGAAGTGACCGAAAAGTCATCATCGGCTAAGTGCCCGTCTAAAGAATCGCTGAGATTCGGTACTAACACCGGGTTAAAGCCAAAGGCTTCACAATAGCGGGCTATTAACTCCAAATCGGCACTGGTTAAGGCACAGGATACAAAAACATTTAATTGCTGAATGTTTGAATCGAGCTTTGGCACACTTAGTTGCTTCTCAACTAATAGCTGCTGCATGCAGGCTTCGATGGTACTGGCAAACCCACTTTGCATAGACCCGGTAAAATCTGGAGTATTTACGCTTACAATCCGCTTGTTAGAAAATTGAGGATGTTGCGTTTTAAACTCTCGCACAACCCTAACTACATCGCAGCCCTGCATCTCGGTTAAACCTGTTGTCATCACCACGATAAGTGCAGCTTGGTGCTTTTCGCACAGTAATTTAAGTGCACTTGATAAGTTGTCGTCACCGCCCATAACAGCAGCGATATGATCAATGGCAGTGTTTTGTAGCGGAATGGGTTCTCGGTAATGTTGAATCAAATACACTTTAGCGAACGCCCCGCAGCCCTGCGAGCCGTGCATTAAAGGAATTGAGTTATCTAAACCCATACATGCTAATGTAGCGCCAGTGGCGGCACTGGTTTTTAAAGGTTGCTCAACCAATGCGCTGCGTTTAACTGATACCTTATTTGTCATGTTACTTCTCCCCTACTGGCGCACTGCTGGTCCACGGCGGATTGCTGGTCACTAAAGGCCAAATGGCACTGTCTAAGGTACGACAAAGCTCTTTAGCAAAAGTAAGCATGCCTTGATAACCTGCGTAAGCATGTTCACGTTCTTGATTAATATCTAGAAACGGCAGACGCGCTTTTAAGGCGGTATACATGTTACGCCCGCCGGCAATCATTAAATCGGCCTTATGTTGTTGAGCTACATTGAGTAGATTTCGGGCGCCACCTTCATCTAGCATCAGCGCATCCTCACCCATGATTTGCTTAATTCTTGCTTTGTCTTCTGCTGTCGATTTCTTGGTTCCGGTAGCTACAACGCTAATTCCTAGCTCTTGTAAGGCGGAAACGATAGACCAAGATTTAACGCCACCGGTATACAGCAAAGCCTTTTTGCCTTTTAGACGTTCTATGTAAGGTTGTAGTTGTAGCCGGATCAACGCTTCTTGTTGAGCAATAAGCACTTCGGTTTCTCGGCTAACTTGAGGGTCATCCAACAACTTGGCGAAACTACGCAACGAAGCAGAGGTATCCTCAATGCCATAAAAACTGCCTTCAAACCACGGAATGTTCCAGCGTTCTTTCAACATTCGCGCGACATTTATTTGCGCTCTGGAACACACCACCATAGCAACATCGGCCTGGTGCATGGTTTGTATCTCGTGAAAACGAGTATCCCCCGACATGCAACTTAATACTCGATAACCCAAACGTTCCAATAGCGGTGATACATGCCAAAATTCACCTGCAATATTGTATTCACCAATCAACACAATATCGTTCACCCGCCTTGTTGGATCGTGACGCATAAAAGGTTTCTCTGGCGGGTCAATGGTGCCCACCACCTGCTTAACCATCACTTCACCAGCTATCCGGTTACCTAGGTTTTTACTGCCATAAAAGCCTGCAGCATCTACCGCCACAACAGGAATATTCCAACGGCTTTGAGCCAATTTACAAATAGCCTCTACATCGTTTCCTTCAAGAGCGGGTACACAAGTGACATATACAAAAACCGCTGGAGGGGAATGTTTTTCTATGACCGTTTTTATCGCGTGTAACAAACGCTTTTCGGCCCGCCCCATAATCACGTCTTGCTCGTTTAAATCGGTAGTAAATCCCAAGCGAAATAAATTGCGGCCCGATGCGCGAGTGCCTCGGTTGTTCCAGCTATTGCCCGCACAAGCTATAGGCCCATGAACAATATGGGCAACATCGGCAATCGGTAACAAGGTAATCTGCGCGCCATCAAAACTACAACCGCCTGCGGTTGCCCCAGGTACTGGTCTAGCACAGCCAGATTTTTCTCCAGTGTTATGCTCGCAAGCAGGTTCATCTAATAACTCGGCTATGTCGCTTCGCTTCATGCTTACACCTCACAACAACTATTTGGCTCAATGATTAATTGTTGTATTGCAAAGCGTATTCCATAGGAGAATAGCGGTATTAGCGGCTTTGAACGGCAGATTCTTTGTCGTAATTGCTACAAACCATAACGACTAGAACAATATGTGGGAAATAGTGCGACTTTATCGAACTGAGTAAAATTGAAGGAGTGAGTCGCCCGTAGTATTGGGCGACTATCGTAAGAAGATGTGGCTACCAGCTAGTTTGAGTTACCCAAAAGAGGATTAAAGAGAAAAGTCTTCAATAGAACCACTGCGCGTTACTACCTTATTACGTCCAGTTTCTTTTGCTTCGTATAGGGCTTTATCAGCAATCGCGATCATTTTGTCCGCTAGCATTTCAAAATCACTGGGTAAACTGCTCTCGTTAAAGCCGAGATAATAAGCACCAATAGATACCGTAATTGGATCTTCTGTTAACTCAATACTGCCAATCGCCTTCATCACCCGACTAAATACCTTTGCACAACCGTTTAAATTACTATTGGGCAGCCAAATTAGGAATTCTTCTCCACCCAAACGAGCAACAAAATCATAGTCTCTTAAGGAATTGCTAATTTGCTTCGCGGTTTCGACTAATGCTTTGTCACCAAGCTGATGACCGTAGGTATCATTGAGTTTTTTAAAGTGATCAATATCCACAATAGCCAACGTGCCCTCACCGCCAGTTCGGCTTAACAAGTTCATACTTTTCTTTAGCTTTTTGTACATCCCACGGCGATTTGGTATCTCGGTTAAACTGTCGTAGTTCGCTAATCGTTTTAGCTTTTGATTAAGTTTGTTTAGCTGCTCTTCTTGTTGCCTGCGAATCAGTTCTACTTCTATCCATGAAGCCATTAATTGCACCGCATCAATATCAATTTCTTGGAAGTGACGAGGATAAGGAGCAGGACTAGAAAAATTTAGGGTTCCGTAGAGTTCACCATTTAAACGAATAGGCATACCAATGTAAGACTCTAAACCAAATGCTTTGTAGGCCGGATGCCTGGCGTACATGTCATGTTCACCAATGTATTCTAGGGCTACCGGTGCTTGGGCTTCACAGGTGATTCCACAGTATGTGGTATCCAAGGTAAAACGATCGCCAGCTTTGAGCTCAACAGCCTCTGGAGTGACGCAATATTGAACAACATAGTCGTTTCCCTGAATCTTAGACAAAATAGCGATATCCAAGTTAAAACGCTCTAAGCCCATTTGAAGCAGCGCCAGGATCTGCGCTTCGAAGCCTTCGTTATGTGCATTTGTCACTTGATACAAACGACGAATAACTTGTTCGCTGCTAGTGTTAGCCTGATTAAGACAGGTTGTTGACATGCATTAAGTCCTTTAAACATTGGATTAAAACAGTATTTACTAACAATAGTATAACTAGCTTATTTTCACATGAATAGAGTTAAAACTCGTTAAAAATTAACCCACTAACGGTTCTCAATTAATGTTAGACCTACCTCACTCAATTTGGCCACTTAACCAATGAGGCTTAATTTGGTTTAGAGCAAATTTTTACTATTTTGCTTGTTATAAACTACTGCAAACTTTAGAAAGGATCCGGTGATGAAACTATCGCTTTTTAACGTTAGTTTAGCGAGCCCCGTAACACAGTTATTTGAAAAAGTATTTGCTGACTCTGAAGGCGCAGAAGAAGGCCAGTTAATTAAAGCTTTAGTCGCTGAAATGATTGAGACTACGCCAGAGCAAGATTTAATCGGCTTTGTAGCAAGCACAAACGAAGAGCTGGCGGGTTGTATCTTTTTTAGTCGCATGTTGCTCGCATCTGACGACGTGGCGTTTATATTGTCTCCAGTGGCTATAGCTACCAAGCAGCAAGGCCAAGGTGTGGGCCAAAAGCTGATAAATTACGGTGTCGAGCAATTACGCAAGCTAGATGTAGATTTGTTAATCACTTATGGCGACCCAAACTTTTATGGCAAAGTTGGCTTTAAGCAAATTACTGAGAAACAAATCAAAGCACCATGTAAGTTAAGCCACCCAGAAGGATGGTTAGCGCAAAGCCTATCCAATCAAGAAATCCCCAATATTAAAGGGGCAAGCCAATGTGTTGCCGCACTTAATAAACAAAAGTACTGGTAAGCCAAAACCCAAGTTGCCAACTTGGGTTTGCATTGCTACTCAGCCAATTAACAACAAATACTAAGCCCTTAAAGTGCTTACTTTAGCTATTTAGCTCAACTAACTACCGGCAAGCTTTGCCAGTAAATGGTTTAGCTGTTTTTGTTCATCGCTACTTAATACCGACATAAACTGTTGTTCTTGATCATGTAGCTCAAGTGTTACCCGCTCAATAAGCTGCTTACCTTTGTTGCTCAACTTAACCAGCTTACTGCGTTTGTCTTCAGGATTGTCCACCCTTTCAACCAAACCTGCCTCGGTAACTCGATTCAATACTTTAGTAAGCCCGCCAGAGCTAAACAACATAGCACTGTATAACTCTGTAGGTGTTAAAGAGTAAGGTGCTGGGTGTCGCCTTAAAGTGACCAAAACACCAAAATCAGCAGCTTGTAGCTGATATTGACCTATCAGCTGTTCCATTGCTTGGCTAAGCGTATGCTGGGTGCGAACCATTCGTAATATCGCAGGAGTGATAGTGCTGTAGGCTTCTGGCCAATTTTTTTGGGTGGAGCTTAAAATGCTAGCGATGCTTTCTTGATGCTTCAATATCGGTTCTCGGTTAGTAAGCTACGACTTCAATATATCTTGCCAGAAAGATAAACTCCAGCTAATATCTTTCCAGAAAGATAAATAGGTAAGCTTATGCAACAGAGAATATCCAAGAAGCTCATTATTTTATTGGCATCAGTGTTTGCTATGACGCCGTACGCCATTGATAGTTATCTACCAGCTATCCCGATTATTGCTACAGACTTTGGGGTTAGTACCTCATTAGTGGCGATAACCGTAAGCATTTACGTATTTGGAATGGCTTTAGGGCAACTTATCGGCGGCCCTTTATCTGATAAATATGGTCGCAAACCAATAATGGTGATCGGTCTGCTTATCTTCGCTGTGTGCAGTGTGTTTCTGGCCTTAGCAAACAATTTAGCCTTGTTTTGGTTATGGCGAATATTGCAATCAATAGGCGGTGGTATTGCTGTTGTAGGAGTACCAGCAGTAATTAGAGACAATGCCGAGGGCAAAGAGGCTGCAAAACTGTTTTCGTTAGTTATGCTAATTATGATGATAGTCCCATCTATCGCCCCATCCGTTGGAACTTTTATTCTGCAAGTCTCTAATTGGCATTGGATATTTATTAGTTCGGGGGTATTTGCTTGTGTGGTTGCCTTATGGGCAATTGCTGTTATGCCCAAACAAGCCAACACACAACATGGCCCAAGCAATAAGGTAAGTTTCGTTGATGTATTGAAGCACAAACATGCTCTTGGATATTTGATTTCCCAAGCTTTTGCCTACGGTGTATTGATGACCTTTATTACAAATGCGCCGTTTGCATATATCGTAAAATTTGGGATCTCAGAAGAGCTGTTTTCAATGTTGTTTATTGCAAACGTGGTGGGCGTTGTAATTGTTAACCGTTATAACTCTTATCGTTTAAATCACTCTGAGCCCGAACACATGTTAGTGAGCTTTTTGGCCATGCAATTTGTCGGAGCAACAGTGTTGGTTGCCTCAATCGTGTTCGCGCCCAACAACCTCTGGTTTGCGGCAAGTGGTTTTATTATTTGCATGGCTGCAACTGGCGGCACGATGTCTAATGCTAACGTATGTTTTTTGAAACACTTTGGTAAAGGCGCTGGCACCGCCCAGGCAGTATTAGGCGCTATTCAGTTCTTTGCTGGAGCAGCGATTAGCGCGGTAGCAGCTATGCTTTCGCACACTAGTCTGTGGCCAATGGTACTTACTATGCTTGCATCAACTACCATAGCCTCGCTTAGCGCCCATAAAGCTAACATCTTGAATCAAAAAGAGAAGGCTGAGCTTTGTTGTGCTAAATAGGTGAGACTGCAGCGATTTTGCTTAACAGCACTCTTGTTCAATTTTGTAAAGTAACTCTAAAGCCTGAGTGTCTTCACAAACTTCGAAGTACTCATACAAAGGATTAGTTTGATTACCGATAAAATTAAGGTTATCTCGCTGCATTTTTGCTTGTTCTGCGCGTTTATCATGAAAGTAAGTCAGCCAAAGTTCGCCTCCCCTTTTTGCGTTTAGATGCTGTTCAAGCATGCTGATTAGGCGGTCTGCATTTTCATCACAGTTGATGTTGCAAAAAGAGATATAGCGATCGGTAATATTACTGCTCATGATTAACTAACCTGTTTAAAGAAACTGCCTAATGTTGGCACTAGGCAGTACATAAGAATCTATTTTAATAACTCACTCTTCGTGCAAAGCAATTACGACACCAATAGCTAGATCAACGCTATTGGTTAATCTGGCGCAGCTAGTGCCTTTAGCCATTAAGAATAAATCAAAATAACTGGCACTCATAAACGCTTCTCGTTCAGCCATATCATCTTCACTGCACTCGATAATTCGGATGCTTGGATGATGTTTTTTAAAACAACTAAGCTTTGCTTGGTAATCGTTTTTATCGGCCAAGCTTGCCACTAACTTATCAATTAGGCTTTGGCTTAGCTCTTCGGTGACAGCGTGATCTTCATGCTTACACCCGCAGCTATGCTCAGGTTTTGAGTCTTCTGACTGATGGCTGTTACACTGACAACTAGATGAGTGTTTTGGGCCATGTAGCTGCTCTTCACCTTTGCAAGAACATTGCTTTGGCTCTGCTGTAACAGCCTGCTCTATAGTAGACATGCTTCTGCCTCCTGTTTTTCTAGCAACTTAGCTAACCAACGTGGCGGACAATCCATCACTGTTTGCAAGCGTTCTAAGATAGATCTTGCGGCCTGAGGCGTAAGTTGTTTCAAGGGCAAAATATCAGCACGGCTCACTCGAGCAGCAGCAGGCCCGCCTATCGACAAGGTGGCGAGTAATTGGCAGTCACCGATTAAGTCAATTAAGTAGCTAGTACGCGCATCGCCACTTAAGTTTTCAATTACCGGCCGAACATCTACTAACTGAAAACCTTGAGCACTCACTTGATAAATAAGAAAACGTAAGCATGATCCAAAGTGTCCGTCGATACGCTCCAAATTATTAGAACTTACCGCAAGTTGTACAATCGGTCCTTTTAGCAAGGTTTGCTCCGGGACTACCGGCGCTTCCATAGGACTGATTTGCTCTGAGCTTAATATTGCGTGTAATTGATTTACTTGGGCGCGCTCTACACTGTAGCGAGAGCTTTGAAATACTTCGCGTAATACTTTAGGGCTTAAGGCTCTTAACTTTTTCTCGGTTAATGGTTCGCCGCAGTGACCCACCAGCAATGATACAAACTGCTTTAGTTCAATATCTGGAATCGCTTTAGACGCCACAGCCAATCGCAGCGCTAAGTTATCGTTAATGTTTGATTTCATCGGTACTCCTTAGCGTATCAATCTCATCACCAGGACTAACGCATATTAAGCGCGTCTTGCACGAAAGGTTTTAGGTAAACTTGGCGCTGGATTTACTGGCTCAATATAAAATTTACTGCCGTCACTAAGTTCTATTTCCCCACCCCATTGATCTTGTTGATCAAACTGCAATGAGTTAATCGGCAACTCCAAATCTTTCTTTGCAATATAGGCTTGAAGCGCGCCAGAACTTTCTCGGCTAATAATTAGGTTTGGCATATCTCTTCCTTAAGTGGCCGGGGCTAAAGCCCCGGCCAGTCTTGTGGTGGGCAGTGATTAACGCACTAGGTCGAAGCCATAGTCTGTTTTACCCATATCACTGGTATCTTGATCAAGTTTTGCCAGTACTTCGTTCACTAAGGTGGTAAGCATGTACATGCTGCCCTCGTAGCCTAGTGTGGTGTTGCGGTGTAAATGATGGCGATCAAAGATCGGGAAGCCTAAGCGAATTAGTGGTACTTCAAACTCTTCACCTTTTGCTTTGGTATCACGCTGAATAAACTTGGCGTAAGAGTTACCAATCATAAAGTCAGGTTTATTGGTAAACACCAACGAGCGGAAGTGCCACAAGTCTTTACCTACATGGATCTCGGCATTAGCGGTGCTTGGTGACTCAGCAATAAGCGCTTCCATTTTCTTACGCCAACGTTTAGCGCCGTTGTTACATAAGATGTGTTTAACTTCACAACCCAATTCTTGTAAGAATTTAGTTAAACCCATTAGGTAATCTGGATCACCATAGATAGAGAAACTCACACCGTGTAACCAAGTGTGTGAATCGGTCATCATGTCGACTAAACGACCACGCTCTGTGGCTAAGCTTTCTGGAATTTCTTTGCCAGTTAACTCGGCAATTTTAATAAGAAATTCGTCGGTCCAATCTAAGCCCATTGGAATTTGCAATGCAGGAACTTCATGTTTCCAAGTACCTTCTACAAACTTTTTGGTTTTAGTTAGCTGATCAGGCTGCAATAACACTGTTGTAATTGCGTTAGGTGCGTCTTCAAGCTCACTTAGCGGCGTACCACCAGCATACATGCGGTACTCGCCATCAGCAGGTGTATCCAACACTTCTGATGGGTCACTAAGTAGGCTGTAATCCACTCCCATTTGTTGCATCATTTTGTGAATAACACGGTAGTTACCTAAGTAGGTTTCAAAACCTGGTATTAGGTTAATTTTGCCATTACTGCCTACCGTTTTATCGTCCATTTTGTTTAGGGTGAAATAGCGAGCAAAACCCTCAAACATCCCGTCCCAACCGGTTACATGGCTGCCTACAAAGCTCGGTGTATGAGCAAAAGGTGTAGGTAGTTCTTTAGGAATGTAACCTTCTTCTTTGGCATTGCCGATAAAGGCGTTTAAGTCGTCACCAATTACTTCTGCCATACAGGTTGTAGACACGGCAATAACTTCAGGCTTATACAATGCTAAAGAGTTTTGCAGGCCATCAAACATGTTTTTCTGGCCGCCAAATACCGCTGCGTCTTCAGTCATTGAGTCTGATACACAGGCAACAGGCTCTTTGAAGTGGCGGTTAAAATAGGTACGGAAATAGGCTACACAACCCTGAGAACCATGCACATATGGCAGGGTTTTCTCGAAACCTAGCGCACACAATACCGAACCTAATGGTTGGCAGGCCTTGGCTGGGTCTACGGTTAGGGTTTTACGAGAAAAGTTAAGATCTTGGTATTCTTGGGTAGTGGTCCACTCAAATACTTCCTTGATCTTCTCGTCGCTGACACCTTCTTCATGATCGCTACGCTTACGCGCCATCATGTCTTTGTACTCTGGCTGTTCAAACAAGGGGTAGCCAGGTTTTATATCATCTACTTGTTGACTCATTGTATCTCTCCTTTCGCGCCACTCATCTGTGAACTACGAATTGAGTTAATTTTTTAAGCGCTATTGCACTCTTCCTGATCTTGCTAGTACTTAAGCGGCTGCTTTGGCACTCTTCCATGGTGGCGTTAACTTGTCCCAACAAGGGTTGTTTAAGGTCATGTCCATGTCGCGGGCAAAAATAGCGAAGCCATCAAAACCGTGGTACGGACCTGAGTAATCCCAGCTGTGCATTTGACGGAAAGGAATACCCATTTTTTGGAATATGTATTTCTCTTTAACACCCGCACCTATCAAATCAGGCTTGAGTTTGTCGGCAAAAGCTTCTAGCTCGTAACCTGTTACGTCATCGTAAATTAGCGTGGCGTCTTTCACTTCTGGTACGGTTTTGCTGTAGTCATCGTTATGACCAAACTCATAACCAGCACCAACAATTTCCATACCTAAGTCTTCATAGGCACCAATTACATGGCGAGGACGCAAACCACCTACATAAAGCATCACTTTCTTGCCTTCTAAACGAGGGCGATACTTATCCACCACGGCTTGCCACTGTTCCTTATATTTGGCGATAACTTCTTCAGCTTTAGCTTGAATTTTCTCGTCAAATTTAGCGGCGATAGCGCGCAATGATTCTTCACACTTGGTAGGACCGAACAAGTTGTACTCCATCCAAGGGATGCCATATTTCTCTTCCATATGACGACAGATGTAGTTCATTGAACGGTAACAGTGCACTAGGTTCATTTTCACTTTTGGCGTGTTCTCTAGCTCTGGTAAAGTACCGTCACCAGACCACTGCGCCACCACTCGAAGACCAATTTCTTCTAACAAAATACGCGAAGACCAAGCGTCCCCACCGATGTTGTAATCACCAATAATGGCTACATCGTAATCGCTAGTAGCAACTTCTTTGTCTTCCGATTTATCCAATACGTAATCACGTAGAGTATCGTTAGCAATGTGGTGACCAAGCGACTGACTCACCCCGCGGAAACCTTCACAACGAACTGGAACAATGGTTTTGCCAATCTCGGCGCCTTTGGTTTTAGCCACGGCTTCGATATCATCACCAATTAGGCCAACCGGACATTCAGATTGAATCGAGATCCCTTTAGCTAAGGGGAATAACATCTCAATTTCGTCTACCATGGTTGCTAGCTTTTTATCGCCACCAAACACAATGTCACGCTCTTGGAAATCAGAGGTGAAGTTCATGGTGCCAAAGCTATTTACTCCGGTATAACCGGTGTAATAGTTGCGACGACCAGCTCGAGAGTATTGACCACAACCCACTGGACCATGAGAGATATGCACCATATCTTTAATTGGCCCCCACACTACCCCTTTTGAACCTGCGTAGGCACAACCGCGGGCAGTCATAACACCAGGAAGTGACTTACGGTTAGCAGTAATACAACTTCCACCTTCGCTGTCGTTTGCACCTAGGTGTTTTTGGCGGTCTTTTTTAGCTTTTTCTGGATAGACTTCTAACACTTCATCAATCAGCGCTTGAGTCTCTGCTTTTTTATCTGACATTGCTGCCTCCTATAGCATCAATTTACTCACTGAGATGAGTGATTAAGCTGTGGCTTCTTCAGCTACTTGACCAATGATTGATTCGTCTTCTTCATCCATGATGCCGAATTCCATCAACAACTCTTCGAGCTCATCCATAGTTACCGGCGTAGGTACTACAAACATTTTGTTGTCGATGATTTTCTTGGCTAAGGTGCGGTATTCGTCAGCTTGATTACATTTAGGGTTGTATTCAATTACTGTCATACGACGAATTTCAGCCTGCTGTACAACGTTGTCACGCGGCACAAAGTGAATCATTTGAGTGCCAATTTTGGCTGCTAGCGCTTCAATTAACTCATCTTCACGGTCACATTTACGTGAGTTACAAATCAGACCCGCTAAACGAACACCACCAGTAGCAGCGTACTTACAGATACCTTTAGAAATGTTATTAGCAGCGTACATCGCCATCATTTCACCAGATACAACGATGTAGATTTCCTGAGCTTTGTTTTCACGAATAGGCATGGCGAAACCACCACACACCACGTCACCCAGTACGTCGTAAAATACAAAATCTAGTTCTTCTTCATAAGCGCCTTCTTCTTCTAAGAAGTTAATCGCTGTGATTACACCACGACCAGCACAACCAACACCTGGCTCTGGACCACCTGACTCAACACAACGTACACCGCCGTAGCCCACTTTAAGTACATCTTCTAATTCGATGTCTTCAACCGAACCCGCTTCCGCTGCCATTTCCATAATGGTGTTTTGCGCTTTTGCATGTAAAATTAGACGTGTTGAATCGGCTTTTGGGTCACAACCAATAATCATCACCTTTTTGCCCGCTTCCGCTAAAGCACCAACTAAGTTTTGAGTAGTGGTAGATTTACCAATACCGCCTTTTCCGTAAATTGCACATTGACGAATAGCCATAACATTTCTTCCTATTAGCTTGATAAACGGTTCCCACTGTAGCTATTGCCAGAACCGTTCCAAACTCTAGGGAATAATCTAAGTCATTGTATTTAAGTCACTTATAACTAATTGACGGCAAGTTTTTGAGTACATAAGACAAACAATTTAGGCTGCAAATGTAGGCTTTGTCGCAAACGGTACGCACAACCTCACTGCTTTTGTTAGTTGCTTAGACACTATTTAGAGGTATAGCAGGGGCAAGAATCTCTTCTAGCTAACAGTAGATTTTTGAAATAAACATCAATCAACAGACAACAAGATGAAGCCTTCAAAGGCTTTCTTAAGTAATTAGTTTACAAATTGCTCAATGTTGAAAAATATGTGCTAAACATAATGTTAGGCATATTTTGTTTACTGTAAGGGCTAAAGGATGAAGCCAGTTGTCTACGTTGACATCGAAGGTCAAATTTGGAAAGTCATGGGTGATGGACGTTGGCTCAAGGTTGAACCAACTGAAATAATCGATAGCAGCATCCCCCTAGTTAAAAACCTAGTGAGTGATGCTGAACAAACCATCGCAGATAGCGAACTCGACTCCACTGAAACTAATAACAGCCAACAAGATAGTCCACCCTTGTACTCTGGGAATACTTCCCCCCTCAGCGGCGAGCAAGGTAGCCAAGGCGCGTCCTTTATCGTTCGTGTACAGCCCACATTAGATGAAACCCTCCCAGAAGCAGGCTTTAATACACAAGCGACAGAGCAAGCTGTAACAAATACCAATCAACAGGGTGCTCAAGCTGACCAAATTCCTCCTTTAAGTAACCAAGCGCAATTAACAGTGAATATTGTAGATGGCGGCGATGGCTACGAAAACCAGTTTGAAGTACCGGCTGTACTAATTACCGGCGAGGCACCAGATGTAGAAGATGGTCGCATCGTAGTGATTACGCTTACCGATTCTGCAGGGCAAACTCTAACTGTAGAGGCTGTAGTACGTAACAATAACTACAGTTACCAAGATCTCGATATTCAATCGCTAAACGAAGGACCGATTGATGTTTACGCTAGCGTGACTGATTACTTTGGGCAGTTTGTCGATGCCAACGATTCAAGCATTAAAGATGTAACGGCTGTTATTGAAGCGGAAATAGATGGCCAAGGCGACAACTACGTAAACCAGTATGAACAAGCGATTACTCCCTTATATGGAAACATAATCGGGATAGAAGACAATCAAGTGGTACTGGTGCAAGTTGTTGATGAGTCAGGCCAGCAACTCAGTTTTACCAGCCAAGTGCTTAACAACAGTTGGAACATCGCCAGCGCCGATTTGACGGCCTTACAAGATGGCGTGTTAACCATTAACGTTAGCGCGGTAGACATAGCTGGAAACCCTGCATCAGCTAGCTCTACAATCATTAAAGATACTCTCGCAAGCTTAACTGCCGATATCGATGGAGTTAACGACAACTATATAAATGCTATAGAGTCCCCTTCTACTTTACTATACGGCCAAGTTGCAGCCGTTGAAGATGGCCAAATAGTTAGTGTTACGGTTACAGACAATAACGGTGAGCAGCTAAGCTTTCAAACCACGGTTACTAATAACAGCTGGCAAATCAGTAATGTTGATTTAACACCTTTAGCTGAAGGTAGCTTAACCATTACCGCCAACACCTCTGATATAGCGGGCAATCTAGCGAGTGCTAGCTCATCCATTGTTAAGGACACCTTAGCTAACATCAGCGCAAACATCGATGGCCAAGGCGACAATTATGTAAATGCCTTAGAGGTACCAGCGACACAGTTGTTTGGTGAAATAACTGATGTTGAAGATGGCCAGTTAGTTAATATTCAAATTACCGATATAAATGGTGCAAGCCTTAACCTAAAAACTACCGTCGCCAACGGACAGTGGTTAATACCTAGCAGCAATCTGAGTAACCTAGCCGATGGGGAGCTTAACTTAACGGCATCTACCAGTGATATTGCTGGAAACTCTGTTTCCGCAACCACCAGCATCATCAAAGACACCCAAGCTTCAATTAGCGCTCGTTTTGAAGGAAATGGTGATAACGCGCTCAACCAAGCCGAAGTGGGACAAAGCCTTTTAGAAGGAGAATTAGTTGATGTAGAAGATGGCCAGCCAATAAACATTACCGTTACCGATAGCTTAGGCACAAGTTTACAATTCACCACCACCTCTCTAAATAACCATTGGCAAGTTGTAGAAAACTTAAGTGGCTTGGCCGACGGTGAATTGCAGTTAACAGTTACAAGTAACGACATTGCCGGTAACCCGGCATCGGCTAATAACGTAATCACCCTAGACACCAGTATCCCCACCATCGATATAGATACTCTAGATGGATTTAGTATCTCTCAATTTAAAGCTGGCGTTCTCACCAGCCTCCAAGGTACTACAAGCGGCGTTGAACCAGGCCAACAAGTAATCATTACTATTACAGATGGCCCCCGTACTGTTATTGCCTTAGCCACCGTTGATCAAAACGGTGACTGGCTAACTAACAATATAGATACCAGTGAACTAAATAAGTTGGCTAATTGGATACTGACAACCGAGGTGAGTGATGTAGCTGGAAACAGTACGCAAGATGCCCTACCGCTGCTTGCTGAGCCCGACCCTCATAACCTATTGGAAACCGACTTGTATCAAGCTGGTGTATTAGTCACAAACTCCAACGTTAATATTTTCGATGCTCAAGAGATCACTTTTTCCGAGCTACAACCTGAACTGGTAAGTATCCAATCTGGCGGAAGTAACTTAACCATCTTTAATTCAGCCGACAATAAAGTACTCGAAGGCAGAACCACAGATACCAATGAGTTGGTATTTAGATTTAGTGTATTGGCTGACAATTCCATTCAAACTCTAATTTACAAAGCCTTAGACAATACCCTTGATACCGATGAAACCTTCTTAACACCGATTATTTCAGCCACTCAATATGATGCAGATGGCACAAGCGAAACCGTACTTACCCCGCTCGTAATTTTGGTTAAAGACTCGGTGCCGCAGCTTTTTAACGACTATGCCCAAGTTACCGAGGGTGATAGCGTTTTTGGTAATGTTATTGCCAACGACTATAGCTTGGATGGCGAGCTCAAGGTTAACCAAGTCACTGTTGATGGTGTCACTAAAGATGTTGGAATTGTGCCTGCGGTATTCATTACTGAGCAAGGGTATCTGTTGGTTGATGACTCAGGTTATTGGTTATTTGTTGCTAACCGAAATTTAGATCATCAACAAGCACAAGAATTGCGCTTTGATTATCAAGCTATCGACAGCTCCGGTGACACAGCCTCAGCGCACAATAACATTGTGATAAGTGATGGTTCACAAGGCAGCTTTGTTAATGATTTTAAATACAATACCGAAGGTAGTCTTAGTGACTCGCCCAACGTGTTCACAGAAAGCTTTACCATTAAACCAGGTAGCGACAATCCAGATCCTGATAGCGTTAAGTTTAGTGAAGCGACACTGGTTGATTTAGAATCATTAGCGCTGACTAGTGGTAATAGTTTAATAGACCTTAGCTACAGCCTGAGTGATGACGGCAAAACCATAAGTGCAGAAGTACCGTTTATTGGATTGGTTTTTACCCTTAGTTTAAGCGCAATCGCGAATGGCGATGAGGTAAATGGCACTACAACGCTAACCATGTTTGATAGCATCAATCAGTTTAGTAGCAGTGATTTAAGCTTTATTAAGCTCACTATTTTGTCTAGCGACTTAGACGGCACCGCAAACGAACCTGGCTTAATTGACTGGGTACTAGCCGACGGGACTGACCCGCAATTAACCAATAATGAAAGCCTAAACTTAAGTGAAGCGGAGTTAAACTTAGGCACAGTTACAGCCAGTGGCAGTATAGATTTAACTATTGGTAGTGATGCGATTGACGAGTTGTTTTTCGATAATCAGCAAACGGCAATGACCAGTGGTGGAGAAAGCCTCTCATTTGCAGTGAGCCCTAGTGGCAATACCCTAACAGCCTATACAGATGACGTTAATGATCCAGTATTCACTATAGTCATTGACGATTTAACCGATGCTCATCAGAGTCAAACACTAAGCTATGAGTTTTCTCTGTATAAAGGGCTAGACCAAAACAACGGTAGCCATTTCCCTATTAAGATAAATGTACGGGATAGCGATAATGACACCCAATCACTAGCGCTTGATATAACTGTAACTGACAGTGATGACATTGCGGTCACCGTAGGAGACTTACAAGTAAGCGAAACACCGCGTGATCCAGACACAACGCTCACTATCAATTCAACCGCCACAACCACCGTTTCGGTAACCGCTAATCAAGACCCAATAGAAAAGCTATTCCTTGATATCACCAACGGTAGCCCAGTTTTAGATAGCTTAGGCAATACCATCAGTCAAAATGGCCAAGCCTTAAGTTGGCAAGATAATGCTAATGGCACGTACGATGCTGTTTATGGCAATACAGTTGTATTCAGCCTCAGCTTACCCGACGACTTTGAGTTAGCCGCCAATAGTTCTATTGACGTAGAGTTAACATTTAACCTGTACAGCGCTATTGATCATTTAGATTCATCGCAAGATCATGCTCTGTCGCTTAGCCTACCAATAAGTGCCACCGATACTGATGGCACTAGCATTGCTGCAAGTTCAATAGTCACAATTTATGATGGCAGAGACCCCAAAATTGAAACCGCGGGGCAAATTGATGTAAATGAATCCGATTTAGCCAATGGCAACATTGCAAGTGGCATTTCTACAGTTAGCCCAACCATTAAAGTAAGCGCTGGTAGCGATGAGATCACAGACATTCTTTTAGATACAGCAGCATTTAATGCCTTAGGTATTCAATCTGGAGGAAGCCCTGTCAATCTAGCGGCTGCAAATAACGACGGTTGGTACATAGCAACAAACGATCTAGCAGAGCCAATATTTCAAATAAAAATAAATACTGATGGCAGCACCGAATTTGAGCTATACGCAGCCTTAGATCATCCCGATGGTAACGGCGAAAACTTACTAGCGCTAGATTTTGTCGCTACTGCTATAGACGCAGATAATGATGTTAGCGCAAGTACAAACTTTAGTGTCTCTGTTACCGACGATACGCCCCAAAGTGAAAACCGCAGCTTAGATTTGGTTGAAGGCGAAAGTTTTAGCACCCAGTTACTTAATGAAACAGTTAGCGGCAGCGACGGGGCTAGTATTGTTAGCTTCAATTATATGGGCACTAACTACGCTATAGCAGCGAACAGCTCTGTGACCATAGACTTACTAAATCCAAATTTGTTGAGCGAAGTTTACGGTGAACTAACCCTACACGCCAATGGCGAACTGGTTCTAACAACAGAATCCAATGTCACTGAATCTCCAGCATTGCTTGATTCCATTTCCTACGTAGTAGAAGACAATGACGGCGACCAGGTAACTAGCACAGCCACCTTAAACCTAGGTGATTCTCCAGGGGTAATTAGAACCGAAAACGCAGAAACAACAGAAGATAACAGCGTTACTTTATCTATTGAAGTTCGCCCCGGCGATACCGACCAAAATGAAGCCGTTACCAATATTATTATCGACGAAACGTCGTTAAATGGCGGTAGCCTATTTCTTGGAAATACCTTATTGGTTGCTAGTGGTGGGTTGATTACCATCACCGATTTGCAGTTTAGCGGCAATGTCGCTAAACCCAATGGAGTATTAAGCTATCAACCAGCCGAAAACGAGTCCAACACCACCAGCTCAGTATCCTTAGCGATTAGTTCTACCATTTCTACCCTTTCGGGTGACCGCGTGATCAGCAGCAATCTGGAGGTATCTGTTTTACCTGTAGCAGACCCCCCAACTTGGAGTGGGTCATCACAATATACATACAACATGGTTGAAGACGACGATAGCAACCAAACCCTCGACATTACAGCTAACTTAGTCGATTCAATAGATGGTTCAGAAACACTTAGCTATCAATTTGCTGATTTACCCGACGGGCTTCAACTTAGTTTAAATGGCAACCCGGTAACCGAAGGCAAAAGCTATAACCAAAACCAACTAGACCAAATAACAGTAAAAGCCGATAACAACTTGGCAGGCCAATTCACCTTCACTTTAATTGCCATAGCAACCGAAGCTGGCAATGCATTTGCCGCTGCAAGCGACCAAACAGCTCAAACAAGCCAAACAGTAACGATTAATGTTCAACCAGAAGCTGATTTACCTAGCCTTTCGGTGAGAAATATTAAAGGTTTAGAAGATCAAGCCATTAACCTAAGTGACGTGATAGCAGGCCAACTAAATGATACTGATGATTCAGAGACCTTAAGCTACAAAATTGTAGTGCAAGACGGCTGGCAAGTATCTGGTGGTTCTACAGTATTGAGCAGCCCAAACACCTACCTTGTGCAAGCTAATGAACTTGATGCTGGCATAGTGAGTTTAATACCCAAGCCAGATATAAGCTCCTTTACAGAGAGCTTAACGCTGAGTGTAACCGCAATTGCTAGCGAATCTACCATCGACGGTCTCGTTCCCTCTCCTGTCACTGCGGAAAGCTCTGCTCAAATCATCACAGTATCACTAACTGGTGTCGTTGATACCCCAACAGTAGCCGACGCAGGTGCCGGTAACTGGGCAATCGACCAAGTAAACAATGTAATAAGCAATCAAGCTAGCTTTAATGAAGATCAATTATTTGCCTTAGACTTTGAGTTCTCAACTTCAGACGATGACGCCTCAGAGAACATCAACTTACTCATAACCAATCTGCCCGACAACATACGCTTAGTTGATAGCCTAGGTAATCCCTACCCATTAGAAGTGGTGGGGAAAGACCCAGTAACAGGGGCTATATATCAAGTAAACAATAGCATTCTGTCACAGCTATTTGTAAAAACCGATGATGACTTTAGTGGTGAATTAAGCTTCGATATTAAAGCTATTTCTACTGAGCCCGATGGCGACAGCGGTGAATTTGAATACACCGTAAACATAGAAGTATCTCCGGTGGTAGATGAAAACGATGGTGCTAGTTTATTCACCCAAGCAGTAGAAGACCGAAATGTTTCATTAAATCTAATGCCTCCTTTAAGCGCAGATAGTGATGGTAGTGAAACTATCACTGCATACACCATCACTAGTTTACCTAGTGACTTACATTTATTTATCGACGGCGTCCCAGCATTGGTTCCGCCAGGAGGATTAGACTTAAGCACCTTGTTTGATCCTAACACCACTAACTTAGCCAACTTTTTGTCTAGCGGACAATTAACTATTCGAGCTGACGCTGATCTTAGTGGCGACTTTACTATTCCAATTAGTTACCAAATAGTTGATACCTCACCAACTGGCGCTACCGATACAAAAAATCTCACTGCAAATCTACAGATAGACGTGGAAGGCAGAGTTGAACTGGATACGCGTTTAGAGGCAATCACAAGCCCCTTAGAAAGCAACGACGGAAGCGCTATTTCACTTGATGGTAGCGTGCTTTTTGTTGATTCAGATTTAGATGGCTCTGAATACTTAGACTACATAGAAATCGTAATCCCAGAAGGTGAATTCTTTCAAGTAGAACACCCCAACGGTGCAATAATGGGAGCCAACAACAATTGGATTATTCCAGCAAACGGATTAACCAGTGATTCTGTGGCAGAAACCGCGGCAGACATTTTGGCTGGCGCAAGCTTATACAGCGCGCTGAATACAGATCAAGTCACTATTACAATTAGAGCAAGGGTGATTGACGATGAAGATGCACGCTACATTTCAGCCCCACTGCAAGTTCAAGTAAGCGGTCATTCTGGTGGAGACACAGTACCTTGTACTCCTTCAGCTCCCGGAGATTTATCTAATTCAATCGTTGATGCCAACGAAGGACAAGATATAGACGTAAGCGGCCATTTAAATGGCGACATCGCCAATGACCCTAGCGACGTGATTTCATTTTACATATCTGTAGACGATTTACCCGATGGCGTGGAGCTAGAAGGTGCAGAAATATATCCCGAATACAACGCATTAGGAAACGTTACCGGCTATACAATTTCGGCTAGTGCCATCGAAACGATGACAATAACTGGCTTAGATGAAGATTACGCTGGCCAATTAGACATTCCTGTTACGGTGATCGTAACTGATACTTGTACTGGGGATAGCATCTCCGAGCAGCAAGCAATCAGTATTTTAGTACAGCCCATCGTCGACGACATATCCCTCACAATTAGTAACAACGTCATCCAAGAAGATACTAGTACAAATCTCAATATGGCTTTTGTTTTGGGCGACTCGAATATACCAGGTGAAGGTATAGAAACCGTGAATAGCCTAATCTTTACTGTTCCAGCTAATAGCAGTTTTATTGGTGACTCAGCAATCATAACTAATAACGGAGACGACACTTGGACAGTAATAGATCCATCTAGGTTAAATGAAATCGAGTTTAGACCACCCAACAATTTTAGTGGCCAACTTACTATCGACGTAGCAGCCAACATCACTGATTTAGCCGATGGCCTGCTGGATACCCAAACCAAAAACACCAGCTTAACGATAAAAGTTCAACCAGTTGCCGATCAAGTTCTGCTAGCAGCTATTAACAGCAGCGGAGATGAAGACAACTATATTAAATTAGATGGCTTAGCCGCCCACCAAATAGACTTAGACGGCTCGGAAACTGCGTCGTTAAGTATTCACGGCGTGCCAGAAGGAGCTGTACTCAGCTATTTTGATGGCAGTAACTATCAACTACTACAAAACAACGGTGCTGATGGCGGAAGCTTCAATGGCGCTCCAACGCATGCCTGGGGTGTAGGCAGTAGCCAGTTATCTGAAATCTACATACTGCCACCTCTCGATTTTAGCGGCGATATTCCGCTAATATTCGAAGCCATAAGCCTAGAAACTGCAAACAATGATTTTAAAGTAAGTACTCAAGACTTTGTGGTAGGTGTTAATCCGGTCGGTGATGATAGCCAATTCTTCGAAGTGCCAGAAAGCTTAAGCTCTGACGAGGGCATAGCCATCGACATCCCACTTAATATAAGCAGTTTTGAAACTGATAGTAATGAACAGATATTGGTTGGCCTAGAGGTTAATAACAGTTCTGATGCTTCAGCTCTAACGGGGTTAGATCGCATTGTTATTAATGGCCAACAAGCGCATTTTGTTTATAACGGCTCAGGCTACATTGCTTCATTGCTGATTAATGCGGCTTCAGTGACAAGTTTACAACTGTATGCCGGAGACGCATTTGGCCAACTAGATGTAACACTTTTCTCCCAAACCAAAGATAGTGCATTTGTACTAGGTAGCGAAGTGAGTGATTTAGGCGATGTAACCACAGAAAACCTAACTATTAACATCAGCCCCCTGCCCGATCCTCCCATTGTAGAACTGCAGTATTCCCACATTTATGCTGAGCAAAGTGGCGATATTCCTCTAGGAATAAGTATGGATTTAATTAACCCAGCCGCTGGAGAGGAAGGCAAAATAACTATTTCCGGGATCCCCGACGGCATAGAAATAGCTGGCCAAGCGGGCAATAACGGCCAGCTAGAATTTATGATGAACGAAGTTGCAGATCTAGCAATTACAGGCGGCCATAACTCAGCAACCAATTTCACATTACTAATCGACAGTTCGGCAACGCTAGATGACAACAAAGCTGAAGGTATTAGCCAAGAACTCGAAATATCACTAAGCCCTGTTGGCGATAATACTTTAGATGGCGAAATTCAACAGGATCTAATTATTGGCGGTGCCGGTAACGACCTACTATCAGGCGGATTAAATAACGATGTTTTTGCTTTTAGAACAGAAGATCTTGGCAGCACCGGCAATCCAAATCTCGATACCATTAGCGATTTTAACGCAGCAGAAAAAGCAGATGCCATAGACCTGAGCAGTATTTTGCATGGCTTAGGTGTTAACAACGGAAGTAGCGCCGAAACATACATTCAGCTTAGCGAACAATCAGGCTCTACCTTATTAGAAATAAAACCTGACACCACAAACGTCACCCAAAGTATCCAGTTATCGGGCGTGAGTTTGGATGAACTTTACAAAGGCGACGCTAGCCTTGCTGACCAATCGGATTTACTTCAAAAAATGATTGATGACCAAAACCTAATAGTGAGTTAAAAACTACATGGATAAGCAGGATGCTTGGCTAGAAAGCATAGAGTGGCTATGCAAATATTTCGGTCTCCATTTCAATAAGTCGGTGACTGTTAGAGGCTTACCGCTTGCAAACGGCAAGCTAGAAGCTGACTACTATGCACGAGCTTGTGTACAGGCGGGGCTTTCAGCCACACCGATTAAACTTATTCAACTTAAGCAATTCACTGGACTTTTGTTGGTGGTTGATAAACAGCAACAGTTACGCATTGTCTCTTCGATCACCAAAGAAGTAGTTATCTATCAAAACACCAACCAGCCTAATAGCCAGCGACAAGCTATCGCAGACTTTATGGCAGAAGCTACCGAACAAGCATGGTTGATAACCCCGCTACAAAACACCGATCAAAGAGTTGAACAATTACACCAAGGTAAAAAAACGCATTGGATTTATAAGGCTCTTGAACAAGCAAAACCATGGTTTAGAGATTTACTGGTCGCGTCTATCTTCATCAATCTATTAGCCATGGTAGTTCCGTTGTTTACCATGAATGTTTACGACCGCGTGGTGCCAAACCAAGCCTTTAATACCCTATGGACACTTGCTATAGGCGTAACTATTGCACTGATATTTGATTGGTTGCTACGTAAAGCGCGTAGCAACATCACCGACATGGCAGGCAAGCAAATAGATAACACCATCTCAGCTAGCATTATGGAGAAGGTATTAGGCATGCGTTTAGAAAACAAACCACAATCAGTGGGTGCGTTTTCTAGGCAAATACAAGACTTTGATAGTGTTCGAGATTTTTTTACCTCGGTAACTTTAGTCACCTTGGTTGACCTTCCTTTTACGCTTTTTTTCTTAGCCTTGATTGCATGGCTCGGTGGTCCAATGGTGTTTGTTCCATTAGCTGTATTAAGCGGTTTAATTGTCTTTAGTTTGATAATGAAAGCTAGAATCGCTGCCAGTATGGAACAAAGTGCAAAGCTCTCTACCCAACGACAGGCAGAGCTTTTTGAAAGCCTCACTACCCTTACCGAGCTCAAGCAATTTAACGCTGAAGGCGTCAATCAGCGAAAATGGGAGCAAACAACAAGCCAAATGGGCGACTGGCAAATTCGCTCTCGCCATCTAAGCAATCTAATCAGCCACTCAATAGTTACTAGCCAACAAGTTGTCACCATTGGGCTGGTGGTTATTGGTGTTTACCGTATCTCAGAGGGATTACTGAGTATGGGCGGATTAATCGCAATTGTAATGTTAAGCGGACGAGCAGCTGGTTCAATTAATCAGTTATCTATGCTTATTTTACGTTACCAACAATGCCAAGCAGCAATACAAGGGCTCGAGCAAGTGATGGCATTACCGCAAGAACATCAAGCAGAGCATAAAGTCCAAGCAAACAACTTTGAAGGTAAAATCAGTTTTGAAAACGTGAGCTTTTGCTATCCAGAGCAAAATTTTAATGCCTTAAGTGACATTAACCTACAATTAATGCCCGGTGAGCGCTTGGGGCTAATTGGCAACGCAGGCTCTGGCAAGTCTAGCCTTATCTCATTAATGGCTAATCAATATGCACCTAGCTCTGGTCAAATCAGTTACCAAGACATCGATGCCTCCTTGTGGGCACCAACAGTATTACGCCAACACATAGGCTGGTTAGGACAAGACCCGGTATTGGTGTTTGGCTCGGTAATACAAAACATTTTGCTAGGTACCACATCGCTAGATGAGGAAAAACTAACCTGGGCAATTCAACATTCTGGCTTACAGGCCCATTTAAGCAGAATGAGTAACGGACTCGAAAGCCAAGTGGGCGAACGCGGTATGTTGTTATCAGGAGGCCAGAGGCAAGCAGTTGCTCTAGCTAGAGCTTTATACCGTAAACCCAAACTACTGCTGCTAGACGAACCTGTCAGTGCCTTAGATAACAACAGCCAAAGTTTAGTGAAGCACAGCTTAGCTAAACTCCCCCGCGACATAAGCATAGTCATAAGTTCGCACCAACAAAGCTTACTTAGTATTTGTGATCGGATCATCGTATTAGAAAGAGGCCATATCGTCGCCAATGATAAGGCCGATGTGATCCTAGGGCTTCAAAGTAAAAAACGCCACTCTGTTAGTGTGGTAAGAGAGGCCAAACATGACTAATCAACTTGCTTGGCAACAACAACGCTTAGCGCAACAATCTAGGCACATAATATGGCTTTGCGGATGCCTTATCATCTGCTTAGTTGTATGGGCTGCATTGGCTACTTTAGATGAAGTTATTGTGGGTAATGGCAAAGTAGTACCCTCATCTGCCATTAGCAAAATTCAAAGTTTAGAAGGCGGCATTGTTAAACAGCTATATGTAGAAGTGGGTGATCAAGTTAGCCAAGGCCAACATCTATTGTCTTTAGAAGACACCCGTTTTAGAGCGGCTTTTCAAGAGAGCGAACAACAACGTAGCACCCTGCTCGCTCAAGAAACTCGCCTCATAGCCGAGTTAGCCAGCGTTAATATAAACAATGCTAGCAACAATTGGACGAATCAAGTGTTAGTTAAACCTCTTGAGTTAAGCTTTATTAACCAAAACCAACGGGCTCAAACTAATGCTACTGCCAACTACCAACAACGGATCCGCCAACTTAACGCCCAATTAGAAGAAGCAACTTTAGCAATAGAACAACAAACCCAAGCACTTAACGAGGCGCTTGGCAATCAGCAAACTCTACAACACAGCTTAGCCGTAGTCGCGCAAGAAATATCAATGTTAGAAGACGTAGTTGCTAGCGGTGCTGTTGCAAAAGTCGAATTACTAAAACTACAACGCGACAAAATTCAGCTGGATGGGGATATCGCAAGCGCACAACTGATGGCCAGTAAACTGAAGGCTGCTATTAACGAAGCAATCTTAGAGCGCCGCAATATAGCCGTTGAATTTAGAACCAAAGCCCAAGCACAGCTTAACGAGGTATCAGCAAAACTCGCTCAATTAGACGAAAGCCAACACGCTGTCGCTGATCAACTAAATAGAACCAAGCTGGTTGCTCCCATAGACGGGACCGTTAAGGATATTCTTGTTAGATCTGTCGGTGGCGTGATTCGCCCAGGTGAAGCAATAATGGAAATTGTCCCAAAAGATAGTCAATTGATAATTGAAACTAAAATTGCCCCTAAAGATATTGGCTTCATCCGGACAGGCTTGCCCGCCATGGTGAAGTTTACCGCCTTTGACTTTGTAGTGTACGGCGGCCAACAAGGGGTTGTGAGCTACGTTAGCCCAGATGCCCTTCAAGACGAAGATGGCAGCACCTATTACCAAGCCCATATTCAATTAGACCAAACAAACAACACTAACTTGCAAGTAATCCCCGGTATGCAAGCTATGGTGGACATACTAACCGGGGAAAAATCTGTATTGAGCTACTGGCTGAAACCTTTATTGCGGGCTAAAGCTAACGCTCTTCGTGAACCCTAACGGATGAGGAAAAGGAATGCGATCATCTGTAATAACCGCTGTGGCTTGCCTATTTAGCGCAAATGCCGCAGCGTTGTCACTTGAACAGTCGGTAGCTTACGCTATTGATTACAGCCCAGACATTGCTGGGCAATACGCACGCTTTCAATCTGTGTTGCGCGATGTAGACGGTGCTCAAGCAGACTATTTGCCACAACTTAATGTTTACGCCGCAGCTGGTTACGAAGACACCTACTATAACAGTGGTGTACAAATACCCAGCGACGAGCGAAACATGAACCGAACAGAGGTAGGCATTAAAGCGTCCCAATTACTATTTGACGGCTTAAAAACCAACGCCAATATATCTCGATTAAGCTTTGAGGCTGAATCTGAACGTTTATTGCTGTTATCAGACGCCGAAAACGTTGCATTAGATGTAATACGCGTTTATCTGAATACTTTAAAAGCTCAAACGGTATTAGAGTTAAGCGAGCGAAATGTTGTTGAGCATGAAGAAATTTATGATGATATTTTGGAGCGCACTCAAAAAGGTTTAAGTAGTAACTCAGACCTTGCACAAATATCGGCTCGTGTGGCCACTTCAAAAAGCTCTATGATTGCGGCAACCAACAACCTCTACGATTTGCGCACTCAATACACCCGCTTAGTCGGTAAAACTCCCGATAATCTGGTTAAACCACAATTCGATTATCAGCTTATTCCACCCAATAAAGAAATTGCCATTCAGCAAGGTATTGACGCGCACCCAGAAATCCAGTCAGCAATGGCTGACATAGAAGCCGCTCACCAAGAAACTCGCCGAGAAAAAGGTAATTACTACCCAGAGTTTAATATCGAAGCAGTGGCCAACCGCAATGAAAACGTAGGTGGATTAAGAGGCCCTGATCGCGATGCTCGAATCATGCTTACCATGAGTTACGACATTTTTAGCGGTGGCAGAACCATAGCCAATACCGAAGCAGCAGCATGGCGTAGCGAACAAGCCAGAAATACCAGAATTCGCGCCCAACGCGAGGTTGTAGAAGGCACTACATTAGCTTGGCACGCCTACGAGCTTCTGGCTCAACAAAAACAGCTATTACAGGTAAATGTAGACGCAGCAAAAGCTGCAGAGCTGGGGTACATCGAGCAGTTTAATGTTGGAAGACGCAGCTTGTTAGACGTATTAGATGCCAAGGTAGAGGTGTTTCTAGCCCGTAAGAATTATATAGAAACCGATTACGAACACACCCTAGCAGCTTATAGGATCTTAAATGCAATGGGACGATTAACATACGCGTTACGTGTTGAGTATCCCGAACAATGGCAAACAGGAGCGAACAATAAATGATTAAACTTATCGCAACTGTTTTTAGTGCCAGCTTATTAATAGCTTGCTCCCACCAACCAGACACTCAGCTAAGTCGCCACCAAATTGATGATCTACGAGATCACGACAACGACGGAGTAATCAACCAACGAGACAAGTGCCGAAACACTCAAGCTGGAACGATTGTCGACAACAATGGCTGTGCTGTTTGGCTTAGTCACCAAAGCTATCTGGTTCAAAGTATTCTATTTGATCTGGATAGTGCGACTCTCAGGAGTGATCAAACAGAGACATTAAACAAAATTGCTCTTCAGCTTAAACAACAACCCACACTGCAAGTTACCTTAATTGGCGATACCAGTAGTGAAGGTAGCGAAGATTACAATCACCAACTAGCCGTAAAGCGCACCAATGCCATTAGCCAAGCGCTATTTGATAAAGGCATAAGCCCAGACCAAATACTGGTGCAAGAGTACTACCAAGAAACTGAATACACCGCAAAACTAGAACAGCGAAAGCGGCGAGTGATAGCGGTGTTTAAAGAGCAACAATTGCAAGCCCAACAACAGTGGACCATATACAGCTCAGAACAAGGTACGAACCAACAAGGAGTTAAACAATGATTCTATCTCGTAGCGTTTTTGTATTTGTTTGTTGTTTGTTTAGCTTTAATGCTCAGGCTAATAATCATCATCGCGTAATTGTAGAAAATGAGCTGGTAGAGCCAGTAATAGAGCTAGTTAAACATGCGCAACTAAGCAAGCAACTTGGCATCATCAGAACTAATAATGTTGCGCACAGTTTTATTCAAGGTAAAGGCTACGTTGGCATTAGCTCTGAACGTTGGCTAGACAGCGACATGGCCGAGTTTGTTAGGCGTTATGGTTACCAACCCACCGAACTGTTTTTCAGTTCTGATGCAGCAGCAATATTAGTTCACCCAGAGAATCCGGTTAACGCCATAGATATGCCCTCTCTAGCAAAACTATTTGCATGTAACGACACAAACACCTCACCGAGCTGGAATGCACTAAAACTGAGCTCCAGTGAGGATCAGATACAAACTTACGCAGGCTTAAACGAACTCAAGCAACACAAGAAGTTTACCGATCTCGTTGCCTGCAAAGGCGAACAACAAAGCTCTGTAAAGCAGCTTGAAGCAGCTCAACTTTTAGATACCCTTAACCAACAGCCAAATGCTATTGCCTATACCCTATATCAAAGCAATTTCGACCAAGCCAAAGCCCTGCAGCTAATTGATGCCAGCGGCGACTATTTTGACCTAAACCACGAAACTATTTTGTCGGGTCGTTACCCCCTCGCCAACGTCTACTATATGTACGTAAATTTGGCACCTAGCGGCAGTTACCCTGCCCCCGCATTTAAACAGTTTGTTCAATATGTTCAGACTCAAGAAGCGCAACAAAAAATGCGCAAATACGGCTTTATTCCGCTGCCAGAAGAAGCCATACAACGCAATTTAGTTACCCTAAAACAAGTAGAACCAGAAATAGCCGGGGGATACAAATAGATGCAGCGTTTAGCTTGAAGTAAGTTTCAATTAACCAATAAAAAAGGCTTATCTTTCGATAAGCCTTTTTGCTGTAGCTTCTAAAACTTAGTTTACTTCTTTTCTAAGTTGCTCTACTTGATCAAGTGAACCTAAATCAGTGCCCTGCCTGCTAGCGGATGCAGCGCCACAAGCCAAACCATAAGGTAAAGCCTGAGCTAATGATTCGCCTAAACTTAGGCGCCAAACCAATCCGGCCACCATAGAATCTCCGGCCCCAATTGGGTTAGCTTCAACAATACTCGGGCTGGTAAACTCGGCGCATTGCTGTTCATTTGCCATTAGCGCGCCTTTTTTACCTAGAGACACAACTAAGTTCTTAGGTCCCATGGCGAGTAAAGCTTGGGTCCAGCCTTGAGTTTGTTTTAACTCCTCGCTACTTAAACCCAATAGCTCTTGAGCTTCGTCTAGGTTAGGTTTAACTAAGCTTGGCTGAGCCAATATCCCTTCTCGCAGAGCCTCTCCACTGGTATCTAATACCGCATGTGCGCCAGCATTTTCAATCAGTGTAATAAGCTCTGCATAAAAGTTTGCTCTTACGCCCTTAGGTAAACTGCCACCCAATACCCACCAGTCACCTGCGTGGAGGTTTTGCTTAACTTGGTCGACTAAGCTTTTTAGCTCTTCTGGGCTAACTTCTGGGCCCGCTTCATTCACCTTAATATGTCGCTTGTTCCCCGCTTCCACAACGGTAACGTTGGTGCGGGTTTCGCCTGCTATTTGAGTAAATTGGCTTTTAATGTCCATTTTACTCAATTCGCTTGCTAGGCGTTGACCAGTAAAGCCACCAATAAAACCCATTGCGGTGCTTGTTACACCAAGGTTTTTAAGCATCCGAGATACATTAAAACCCTTTCCACCGCAATCTAGGCGTGAGTGATTGGCACGACTTACACTATCAAAAGCAAACTCATCTATTTGCAGCTCTAAATCAGCAGCTGGATTTAGTGTTAATGTGTAAATCATTGTCATTCCTTATAAGTAAGCTTCGAACAAGGCTTTTTCTGCTGCAATGTTCCAGGTGTTACCTTTACCTAAGGCATTTGCCACAGTAGGTAACTGTTCAGCTAGTTCATCTAACCCTAATAGCGGTAAATCTTCTAGCTGTGGGAAGATCAGGATCTTGCCTGGGTATTTAGCATCAATCATCGCTTCAATACCATCTTTAGCCACATTCATACCGCCAATAGCTGCTACACAAATGGCAGGAGCAATGTTACCCGCTACAGTGTTATCCATCACCACTGTTTGGTCTTCAATTGTTAAGCCTGACGTACCTGTGTATTGGGCATTACTAAGGTAAACAGAACTAAAGTCTACCGGTGCCAAGGTGCCATTAGGAACACCAGCAAACAATACCAACATGCCGTCATCTTTCATAAAGGTAGCTGACTCGGCCATGATATCGGCATTTGGTACACACACCACTACGTCGTCAGCTAACTTGCCTTTACTATGAGACTCTACAAATTCTGGCAGGCTCACTGGGTTGTTAATTGGGTTGTAAGTCACCAATTCACAGTTGTTGCTTTCGGTTAAGCTAGCAAAACGCGCTTCAATTTCAGCTAAACGCTGGTCGTTAATGTCGGTCACAATCACTTGACGTGGACCGTCTTTAAGCTCAATTGCGCGCTGAACATGCATTTGACCCATTGGGCCACCGGCACCAACAAAAACAGCAAAGCCATCTTTTCTTAAATCACAGCGGTTGCGCTGCTCACCGTAGGAGTCGGCTACATCTACACCACTATTACCAATAAAGGCTACGTAGTCGTAATGTAAACGGCCAACATCGGCATTTACTAAACCATCTACTGGTTTCTTACCGACCATATTCATGGTGCCGCGACGGGCAACATGTTTAGCAATACTCGTTAGTTCGTCGGCTGATTGTGGTGCTAGTACCACAATGTCATCAAAGCCTACGCCATCGGTAAACTCAGCAACTGCTTGCTCTAAGTTGCCAGCGTTAATGTCGTTGCGAATCAACACATTTTTAGCTTTGCTTTCTACCAAAAGACGAAAAGCTTCCGGTACGTTGCTAAGAATTACAGTGGCAGGTGCTTCTAGGCCTTTAGAAAAGCCATAAGCTATTTGGTCATCGGCTTGGCCAGTAATCCACATTACACCGCCTTGTTTTGGCTCTAAGCGACGACGCTGGGTATAAGACGCCCAAACACATCCCCAAGGTTCAAGTAACGCTGCTTCAGCAAAACCTAATTCGTCAGACACTTTAAGCAAACATGAACCTGTATCAGTTTCTAATACTTCTGGCCCAATTAAGTGATACTGAGTTAAGCCGCCAGGAACCGTGTAACCGTAAGCGGTACTCTTACCATTTTGGTAAATATCTGGCTGCATCGCATAACGCTCACCCACTTTGTATTCACCACTAAGGCCTTCGCCCACTTTAACTACAGTGAGAGTGGCTTCATGGCCCAAACGCGTTGGTTCTTTGCGTAAATCTCGGTTGTACAGTTTAGGGTGCGAGCTACCTTGGTTAATTAACTTAACGTCAGAAAAGCACAGGCCTACTGCGTCAACTCGCACTAGCAGTTGGTTATCTGCTGGTTCAGGTACATTGAATAGTTCTGGCTGATTATCTTTACCAATGTTTTCCACACCGGCGCCGTACATGTTCCAAGTGCTGGTGGTATTTGGTGTTGCTTGGTCTAGTTGTTGATATTTTTCGTATTGACTAGTCATCTTGATACCTACTCTTTATATTCTGTTTTCTACTAAATAAGATCATCATGGTTTTTGTACATCGCCATGACGGCTTCGGAGCTACACATTTGCAGGGCTTTTTCTGCTTTAGCCTGCAACTTGCTGTAAGACACCGAACGAATGATGTTTTTTACTGCTGGAACATTAGCTGGACTTACCGACAGCTCTTGAACCCCCATTCCCACTAATAAACAAGCAATGTTAGGGTCGGCTGCCATGTTGCCGCACACGCCTACCCACTTACCGTTGGCAGTGGCTGCTTTAACGGTCATAGAAATTAACCTCAACAAACCTGGATGGTAACTGTCAGCTTCACAGCACAACTCAGGGTTTAGTCTGTCCATCGCTAAGGTGTATTGGGTTAAATCGTTAGAACCGATAGAGAAGAAATCGACATGTTTAGCTAAGGTGTCTGCCACTAAAGCGGCAGATGGCACTTCAACCATAATGCCTAAGGGCAGTTCAGGTGCATTAAGCGACACTCGAATCTTATCGGCCATTTCTTTGGCTTTGGTCCATTCAGACATTTTGGCGATCATTGGGAACATAATGTGGATCCCTGATTTGCCAAATTGCTCTACTTGCCAAATTGCTGTGCGATAGATGGCTTCTAGTTGACGTTCAAACATGTCTTGGTGTTTAAACGATAAGCGTACTCCACGAACCCCTAAAAATGGGTTATCTTCGTGCGGCATATCCATCCACGACACCGGTTTGTCACCACCAATATCCGCTGTTCTTACAACAAGTTGGCGATCGCCAAGCTCTTTCGCGATGCTTTTAAGTGCGTCTATCTGTTGCTCAATGGAAGGTTCTTCGCTTGAAGCTTCAAACAAAAACTCGGTTCTAAGTAAGCCTGCGCCTTCTCCGCCATTTTCCAAGATACTTGGTGCATCTTTAGGTTTAGCGATGTTACAAACTACTTCAATATGGCGACCATCTTTAGTTACAGCAGGTTCATGTTGATGCTCTGCTTCGGCTAAACGCATTTGTAACCAAGTGTCGATGTTTTGGCGTGCTTGCTCTAGTGTTTCGCTACTAGGGTTAATCACTACGCTAGCGCTTTGTGGATCGACCACTGCCATTTGTTGGTCTGCCACTTCGCACAACTTGCCAGCGCCAACACCAACCACTGCAGGAATACCCAAGCCTCGTGCAAGAATTGCCATATGACTGTTAGGACCACCTAACTCGGTAGCAATGGCTTTTACCGCTTTTCCCTCTAAGCCAGCAGTTTGCGAAGGTGAAAGATCTTTTGCCAACAAAATGAACTCTTCATCAGGGAAACTTAGTGTTTCAGCTGAGGTAAGAATGGCGATAACACGCTGGCTTACATCATTTAGGTCGGCTATACGTGCCTTTAGTCGCTCGTCTTCAACTTTAGATAAAGCATCAATTTGTGACGTTAAGGCTTGTTGCCAAGACCAAGCAGCACTGTTGCCTTGCTCAATATATTGCAAGCATTCTTGATTTATCGTTTCGTCGCTTAGTAGCTGCTTTTGCGCTTTTAAAATAGCGGCCTCTTGTGGGGCTTTTTCTAACAGCTTGTTATGTAACTCGTCGCTTTGTTCAGCGGCTTTACTTAGCGCTTCTTGTAGTGCTTGCTTTTCATTACTTTCGCCACTGCCTTGCTGCTCAACATTAATGTTTGAGGCGCGCAGTACAAATATAGGAGCAGCGGCAATGCCGGGTGAGGCTGCCATCCCCTGCAGCACCGCATCACCAGTGGCATTAACTAAAGCCGGCAAGCCCGTTAAAGGATTAAACTCAGCATTAGCGTTATCTTCCTCACTGTCTAGGCCCGCTTTGATCATGTCTGCCAATAGCTGAACAGCTTGTTCGGCTTGCTCACCTTCGGCAGAAACAACTACTGAATCTCCCAGTTTTGCACCCATGGCCAATAATGCAGCCATAGATTTTGCATTGGCAGATTGCTCACCGTTTCGAATGCGGATTTGAGTATTGGCAAAACTGGCCGCTTGTTCACTAAGCAAACTTGCTGGGCGAGCATGCATACCCGCTTCATCAACAATGAGAGCACTTTGGCTAATAGCAAAATCATCTTCAACCACTGCTTCTGCCGAAGCACCAGCTCCTAATGCGTTAATAATGTCGAACTTATCTTCTGTAGATGCTAGTTGAGCTGACAAAGTCTCATCCATTACAACCGTAGTTAGGGTTTGTAAAAGACTAAGATGGTCTTCGCCCTTAGCTGCAATGCCGACAACCAGCTTCACGCTATCGCCGTTGTCATTCCAACTAATGCCCTGGGGAATTTGCACAATAACCACACCACTTTGCGCAACTAGGGGTTTTGCTTCGTTAACGCCATGGGGAATAGCCACGCCGTTAATTAAATAGGTACTTACTTTGTTTTCTCTTGCTTGCAAAGCGTCAAAGTAATCGGCGTTTACTAAACCTAGTGCCAACATTTGTTCAGACACAAAACGCAATACTTGTTCTTTGCTATTAAAATTTTGATTTAGAAAGATTTGCTTAGTTTCCACCTGTAGCGAATCTGGCTCTTTTTTAGCAGCAACTGGCTGCTCAATAGTGGCTGACTGCACCAATTCTGGTTGAGAGGCAACCTCTGTCTCTTTCTCACTGGAAGCGAATAAACTTTTAAAAAAGGACATGCTTATCTCGTTTTGTTGATTTAGCAAAACACCTTGCCGCGTAGGCTGGGCAATTTGACGTAAATGGTTAATAAAGATGCGGCCTACAGCGGTACTGCTGTGCTGTAGGCGCTACCTAAAGAATGACTAAGCTCAGGCTTTAAGGCTTGCGACTAATTTGTCGTAGAAGCTTGCATCCATGAAGTTTCCGATGCTCACGTGACGGGCACTAGGTAACTTCTCTTTGGCTCTGGCAGACAACTCTTGTTGAGTAATTACAATGTCGGCATCATGCAAATCGTTGATGGCTGAATTGGTGACATTAATATCTAAGCCTGCATCTTTAATCTTGCCTCTTAGCACTGTGGCGCCCATGGCTGATGAGCCCATACCTGCATCACAAGCAACAACAATAGATTTCACTTCACCGCCGGCAGCTATTGAAGCGCTAGCACCTGCAGGGATTTGACCTTTTGATTCTGCTTTGTTGGCATCAACCGCTGCTTGCGCTGCTTCTAAGTCATCAGTCTCTGATGCGTCTCGACGAATAATCACCGATGCAACTAGGAATGAAGTTGTTGCTGCAACAGCAATGGAACCTAGGGTTAGCAAGATACCCATACCACCAGTAGACATAAGCACTAAGGCAAATACCGAACCTGGAGATGGTGGACCTACTAAGGCATTACCAGTAATCATATTGAAAGCAACGCCTGCCATACCACCAGCAATTACCGCGATGATTAAGCGTGGCTTCATTAAGATGTATGGGAAGTAAATTTCGTGGATACCACCAAAGAAGTGGATAATAGATGCACCATACGCTGATTTTTGAGCAGTACCTTTACCTACAACCATGTAGGCAAGCAAAATGCCTAAACCAGGACCAGGGTTAGTCTCGATAAGATAGAAAATAGAAGCGCCAACTTCAGCTGATTGCTCAGCACCAAGTGGAGTAAATACGCCGTGGTTAATTGCATTATTCAAGAACAAGATCTTAGCTGGCTCAACAATAATCGATACTAGCGGCAATAAAGAACGGTCTACAATCCAGCCCACACCATCGCCTAACGCGGTAGTTAGCACCGAAACCACAGGGCCAATAATCACATAAGCAACCATTGCCATGATCATGCCGATGATCCCAAGCGAGAAGTTGTTTACCAACATCTCAAAACCCGGTTTAATTTTACCATGCACCCAAGTATCAAACTTAGAGATAGCAAGACCACCCAGCGGACCTACTATCATCG
The DNA here is from genome assembly GCF_019670105.1 of Agarivorans albus. Classification (NCBI taxonomy): domain Bacteria; kingdom Pseudomonadati; phylum Pseudomonadota; class Gammaproteobacteria; order Alteromonadales; family Alteromonadaceae; genus Agarivorans; species Agarivorans albus. The sequence continues at coordinate 2,457,347 of NZ_AP023032.1, forward strand.
CGCCCATAAACATGGGGATGTCGGTTCCCACAATAACACCCATGGTGGTCACGGCACCGGCAACAGCTCCGCGATCTCCGCCGACAATTTTACCGCCGGTGTAACCAATGAGTAGAGGTAGTAAATACAAGATCATTGGTCCAACTAAGGCGGCCAAACTCTCGTTAGGTAACCACCCTGTTGGGATGAATAAAGCTGTAATTAAACCCCACGCGATAAATGCCCCGATATTTGGCATAACCATCGCACTCAAAAAACGTCCGATTGACTGAACGCCAACCTTTAAATTGTTAGCAGACATTAGTCTAACTCCTTATTCCTTTATGCTCGTAGTTGCTTTGAAATTTGACTCAAAGGCCAAGTTCAAGCTGTCGAGTATCACTCGCTCTTCATTTGTTGTTAGCCATAGTTCTATCATCGAAGGATCTGTCATTAATTGAGCAATCGACGAAAATACATATGACTGAGACTCTCTAAGCTTTTTTAAATTTTCTTTTAGAGGTACAGCAAGCAAGAAGATGATGCGAACATCCTCATCCTCTTCATTCCAGTAAAACTCATCACTCTTTACTCGAACGAAACACAACACCGGTTCATTGATGTGTTGAGTAATTACGTGGGGAATAGCAGTATGTTGCCCGGCAAATGTACTAACAATGTTCTCGCGTTTAATAATGTCGTTATATAAGCCGGTTGGGTCTGTGGTTTTGCGTAACAAAAACAATTGAGCACATATGCTGTATAAAGCTTCATCTTTAGACTCAGCTTCGAAGTCGAGCAATATGCTTTGTTTTGTTATCAGATCCTGATTCATTGTTATCCCTCGCATCACGTTAAACCGAGTATAGAAAGTGAAATTTATGTGTCAAAGAAGGTGATTAGATTTGACGTCATATAACGATTGGCTTTAACAAAACAGCAACACTCGCATTTTTATAGTCATATCTAATCATAGGCGATCATTTGCAATCAAAAACTCTGTGATCGGGGTAAAAGTTTTCAAATCGTAATCAACTACAATCTTTTTTAATCAAGAAGATTTCAAGAGTTTTCAAATGCCAGCCAAGCTTCGTCATAATAGAATTTTAGACCACCTCCAAGAGAATACTGTGGCCAGTGTTCAACAATTAGTAGAGCTTCTAGATTGCTCTCCTGCTACAGTTCGCCGCGACATTATCGACCTAGATACCCAAGGAAAATTAAAAAAGATACGTAACGGCGCCGAGAAGATACTCTCGCCCAATGTTGTTAGTTCACCCGGTATGGTGGGGTTTTATCCAAACATATCTGACTATGAAAACTATGAAGAGTCAGACCGCATTGCGCGTAAAGCAGTAGACTTGTGTGAAGTAAGAGACAACATTTTTGTTGGTGAAGGGCAGATCCCATTCTTAATGGGGAAATATTTAACTGATACTCATGTGCATGTTTACTCTAACTACCTGCCTTTGCTTACTTATTTGATTTCTCAGAGCTACCCTCACCTAGTTGTTTTGGGTGGGCAGTACATTAAAAGCCAAAGCTTATTAGTGTCTCCAGATAACCATACTTCGTATCAGGGGCGCTATTTAATAGTAAGCGGCGACGGCCTTACCGAAGCGGGTTTAACTAAGTCTGCCTTACTTACCTTTATGGAAGAAAAGAAGATGCTGCAATACGCCGACAAAGTTGTCGCGATGGTATCGGCAGATAAAGTGGGCGTATTTGGAGGGCTATCGCTGTTTAGTTTAGATGAGATAGATATTGTGATTACCGGAGAAAACGCCGATAAGGCGATGATTGAACTGCTTCAAGAGAATAATATTCAGGTGTATTTGGTCTAAATATTACAGATAGTAAAAAGGGCGCTAATTACGCCCTTTTTTCATTTATGCTTCGCTAGGTTTTATTCGATAAAACAAGGCATACAATACCGGAACAATCACTAGAGTTAGCACGGTTGCAAAACCAAGTCCGAACATGATGGTTACCGCCATTGAGCCAAAGAAGGCATCAAATACTAAAGGCATCATACCCAATATCGTGGTTAATGCTGCCATACTCACCGGCCTTACCCGGCTAATTGCGCTATCAACTACTGCTTGGTAAGGGTCTTTGCCTGAGTGAGTCTCAATGTTAATTTGATCCATTAATACAATGCCGTTTTTTAACACCATACCACTTAAACTCAACACGCCTAATAAAGCGGTAAAGCTAAATGCCGAGTTGGTTGCAAGTAGGCCAATAGCCACACCAATTACCGCCAACGGCACCGTGAGCCAAATAACAATAGGCTGGCGAATAGAGTTAAACAAAAACACCGTAATGATGAACATAAACAGATAACCCATTGGTAATGAGCTAAATAGTGCTTCCTGTGCATCGTTTGATGACTCGTACTCACCACCCCACTCTATTGAATAACCAACAGGTAAATCAATAGCTTCCACTTGAGGGCGTAAACGACCAAACAAACTAGCCGCAGTTTCATCGCCAAGGATGTCATGGTCTGCTAATACCGTTAGCGTGCGCTTGCGGTCCTGGCGTTGAATAAGCGGTTCAACCCAATCTAAGCTAATGTCATCCACTACTTGTTGAATAGGCACATAAGTTTGTAGCGCTGGGCTCCAAAGCTTTAGGTTTTGCACCGTTGAAAAATCAACCCGCTCTTCTTCTGGTAAACGAACAACAATTGGCAGCATCTCGGTGCCATCTCTAAACAAGCCGATAGCGCTTCCACCAAAGGCCATTTGTAAGGTGTCAGCCAAATCTTGTTTAGAAATACCTAAGCGGCGAGCTTGAGACTCATTAAACTGAGGCAGCAAGTCTTTAGTTCGTTCGCGCCAATCATGGCGAATGTTTCGCGCTCCAGAGTCGGCATTAAAAATGTCCTCAACCTGAGTGGCTAAATCTCTAAGTACTTGCGGATCAGAACCAATAATTCTCGCTTCAATCTTAGAGGCAGGAGATGGACCAATTTCCATTAATCGGAACTGAAAGCTCACTTGCCTAAAAGAATCACGCAAACTGGTATCAAGCTCGCGCATCAGATCTAGCATTTGTTCACGGTCAACCACTCGAACTTGCAGCTGAGCAAACGCTTCGTAGCTTTTTTCTGGGCTGTAAGTAAGGCTAAAACGTTGCAAGCCTTGACCAGTAGTAGAAGTAACAAACTCTACTTGCTCTTTGTCTAACAAAAAGTCTTCTACTTTTTGAACTTGCTTGTAGGTATCACGGATATCGGTGCCTTCTGGCATCCACATATCAACGTAGAACATTGGCGTATTTGAAGGCGGAAAGAATGAGTTCTTTACTAGGCTAAAGCCGTAAAATGCTCCAGCTAACATCATTATCATCACTGCTACCGTAAGCATTCTAAAGCGCAAACAGAACTTCAATAAACGGCCAAACACAACAAATAAAACACCTTTGTAGGGATCATCATTGTTTTGTTGTTTCTCGCTGGTTTTAGACGACAACAATAAGTCAGCAAGAAAAGGCGTTAAGGTAATGGCGGTAATCCAGCTTAAAAAGAGTGAGAAACAAAGTACCCAAAACAGTGAGCCCATAAACTCACCCGTTGCATCGGGCGATAAGCCTATTGGTGCAAAGGCTACAATGGCAATCACCGTTGCGCCTAATAGCGGCCACTTAGTTTGTTCTACGATGTCTTTAGCGGCTTGGACTTTAGTTCGGCCTCGTTGCATGCCAACCAAAATACCTTCAACAACGACAATGGCATTGTCGACCAACATACCTAGCGCAATAATTAATGCGCCAAGCGAGATCCGCTGCAATTCAATGTCGTAGATACTCATCAATATGAAAGTACCCATCACCGTTAATAGCAACACCGCGCCAATGATCACTCCGCTGCGCAAACCCATGGTAAACAACAGCACCACAATCACAATACCCACCGCTTCGGCCAAACTAAGCACAAAACCGTTAACCGACTGCTCAACTTCTTTGGCTTGATTGTAAAGCGTGTGAATCTTAATCCCGGCAGGTTTAATGTTTTCAAGCTCAGCTAAACGCGCGTCAACAGCCTCTCCCACCTTAACCACGTTAACCCCAGAGGAAAACGAAATACCTAGGTTTAGTGCAGGTTCGCCATTGTAATTAAGCAAGTTACTGGGTACTTCCTGCACATCACGGGTAACGGTAGCTACGTCTTTTAAGCGAATAAGATTACCGGTATCGCGACCATGAATAATTAGGTTTTCAAAGGTTTCGATAGAATTTAGTTCACCGGTTGGGCGCAATGTAAGCGTTTGGGAGTTAACAGTAACCTCACCTGCACTAATCACTGCATTTTGCTGGGCTAATAATCCAGCTACAGTGTTCATATCTAGGTTTAGCGCTGCCACTCGTTTAAGCGACATTTCTACAAACAATTGCTCTTGTTGGTCACCCGCTAAGCTGATTTTCCCAACGCCATCAACTACTTCCAACTCACGGGTTAAGTAATCAACATAGCGCTTTAACTCTACGTAAGAATAGTTCTCGCCGGTAACCATTAACATTACGCCATAAACATCACCAAAGTCGTCCATAACCTGAACAGGGTTTACACCTGGCGGTAACGAGGGCTCCAGATCATTTACTTTACGTCTTAACTCGTCCCATATTTGCGGCAGTTCATCAGGACCATAGTCCATCTTCATGCTCACCATAATTTGCGACAAACCAGCCGATGATGTAGAAGTAACCTTATCCAAATAAGGCAACTGGCGAATCGCCTTTTCTAGAGGATAGGTCAGCTCTTCTTCTACTTCTGTAGATGTAGCGCCAGGGTAAGAGGTAATAACCATGGCGTCTTTAACCGTAAAGGCAGGATCTTCCAAACGCCCAAGGTCTGCAAAAGACACTACGCCACCAACCGCCAGAATGACCAAAAACATCCAGCTTATAACTTTATTTTTTATCGAGTATTCAGCAATAGTCACGCTTATTGCTCCTGAGATTTAGTGGTTACAGAAAGTCCATTTCTAAGCTTGGCTAAGCTTGAAACAATGATTTGGTCGCCTTGGCTTAAGCCTTCACTTACTAACACGCCTTTGGTATGTATTTGTGCTACTTGAACTTCAACCTTTTGGGCACGCCCTTCAGTCACTTTCCATACGTAAAATTGTTGATCGTTATTGCCAGGGTCTAATGCTGTCATAGGTAACAAGTATCCACTGCGGCCAACAAGGCCAGCCGCATCTAAATCAACATACATAGTGACAGAGGTTCCAGGCAAAATAGCTGGCTCGACTTGTGGCATACTCATCCATACCTCAAACGCTTGGGTCTCGGGGTTAGGCTCCGAGGTATGTTCTAAAAAGGTAATTGGGTAAAGTGTATCGTTACCTGCGTATTTAGCTTTAGGTTGGTAATTATAGTTACGTTCCGTTGGGTCTATTTGAGCAAGCAAGTTATCGGGCAACTGCAGGCGAACATAAACTAAATCATCTTGGTAAATAGATACTGCCGTCTCGCCAGGCGTTACTGTTTCAAAAGACTGCTTTGGTACTTCTGCAACTAGGCCTTCAAATGGTGCGCGTAACTGGCTGTATTTAAGCTGCGCTTTAGCCAACTGATAATCTACACCTGCCAACTCATAGTTAGCTTTAAGCACATCGTATTCTTCTTGAGACAATAAGCTTTTACCTACCAAGCCTTGGGCGCGGTTTAACTGGCGCTCGGCTAGACTAAACGTTGCTTGGGCATCGTCTACTTGTTGTTTTAGCTTTCTATCATCAAGCTGAGCTAATAGTTGACCCTTTTGAACGTGTTGACCAGGCTTGATCGACATTTGGGTCAATTCGCCAGCAATACGAAATGATAAAGGCGTCAATTCAGCTGGCTCAACGCGGGCATTAAACTCTCGTTCCGGCTGAGCTGCAGATTCATTAATACTAATTGTTAATACCGATAAGGCATTATCAGTGACAGTTTCTACTGGCTCACTGCAAGCAGTAAGCAATGTAGTAACGGTTAACGCAGCCAAGGTATGGATTCTTAACAACATTCTAAATACCTCCTTCACGTTGCCAAGGCCGTATTATCTGGCCAGCATTTAACGATTTAGCACCTGCAACTACAATGCTATCTCCGGCATCTAAACCTTTAATAACCAAACCTTGTTGATTTAGTTGTACGTCCACTGCTTCTATTCGCATTGTTTCAGGCACCACTCGCCATACTTGTGCTTGCTGCTCATCAATTTGGATGAAAGCACCTTTAGGTAAGGCTAAACCGTTATCGGTTTCAGACTCATTACGCACATAAACCGCGCCAGACATGCCAGGTAAGATGTTTAGGTGCTCTGGCCTTATGATGGTTAAGGTAACCGTATAACTATTGGTATCGGGATCTGGTTGGGTAGAGATCTCTTTAAAACGAGCGGGTAACTCGACACCTTTAAAGTTTCCTAAGGTTACCCATAGTTTTGCTTCGCGCAGTTCGGCTAAATTCAGGCGCTCGGTAATGGTAACCGGTAAGTTAAAGACTAAGTCTAATTGCTCATCACCCAACAAACTCAACACTGGCTGTTTTGCACCGGCAAACTGGAATTGCTTTGCGTAAGTCAGTGATACAACCCCGGAGAACGGCGCATGAAGTTTGGTGTAGGCTAAATCAGTGGCCGCTTGGTCCAAATTAGCTTGTGCTTCTGTGTAGGCAGTAAGAACTTGATCGTAGTTATCCTCAGAAATCAACTTCTTAGCAAATAACTGCTCAGATCTTGTACGACGAGCTTTCTCTAAATCAAATTGAGCTTTACGCGCATCAACAGCTAATTGAAAATCATGAGGGTCAAGAGCGGCAAGTAAATCTCCTTTATTTACAAACTGCCCCATTCTTACGTTTAATTGCTGTATTTCACCTGATACTTGAAAGGCCAACTGAGCTCGGCTTGTTGCTTGAACCTGCGCTACAAAGTTGTAGTCAACAGCGTTGAACGTTTCTGGCACTTCCAATAATTTCACGGGTTTTACAATTTCAGTAACTGGCTCTGAATGAGCGGGTTCGCAAGCTTGCAATACCAGCATCATTAGGCCTACAAAACTAAGCCGCTGCCAAACGGCCTTGTTTGTTAAATTTGTTCTCATTAGTTGCTCCAGTTGAACAAACAGTCATATATACTTTCCAGGCGGAAAGTATATTGATCACTTGCTTGCCGATCAAGCTTTACTTTCCACATGGAAAGTAAATTTTATGATAGACTACGCTTAGTTTAAAAAGCACTGTGAATTCGAGTTAAGTAATTATAGAAGATGACTGAAAAACGCACCGGACGACAAAGCGCCAAAGTAGCAGAAGAAACCCGCACTAAGATTTTAATCGCAGCCGCAGATCTTTTTGCCAGTAAAGGCTATGCCGTTGTATCACTGCGCGCGATTAGTGAACAAGCTGGTGTGTCTCATACCCTCATCCGCCATCATTTCGGCTCTAAGCTACAGATTTGGCAACATATATGTGACTGCATGCACCAGCAATTTTTAGCCTACGTAAACTTATTGGTTGCTGAGCAAAAACATGGCCTTTCTTGTCGTCATCAGTTGTTTGATTTGCTAATTAAGATCTTAGCTGCACTGCAAGTAGACCCTCAGCCGGTTAGGCTGCTTAATGATGCAGTAAATAACGAACAAGAATTGTTTGAGTATTTCTTAGAAGAAGATGATCAAGTACGAAAGATTCTTGAAGACCTTGTGATTGAATGCCACAAGCAAGGATATGTAAAACACTTCAACATTGGCGAGCTAAAATGGTTACTAACCATTTTTGCCACCTCTTCTTCAACCTTAGCGCCATTACTAGCTAAACCCTATCCTGGCGAAACCGAAGAGTTTTGCCAATTAAAAAGCTGGCAAATGTTTAGCCGCTTACTGGCTAGCCAACTAGATATTGATGAAAAAGATATCCCAAAACCGGAGAGACTAAGTGATTTAGTCATTGATGGTTCGCCCTGCCCATTTAAAGCTCAGCGACAAGCCATGGAAATGGCTTAAGATTGCCAAGGCTAATCTGGAAAGATGACCTTATTCCACTCAGGAATGGGTGTGTTATAAGGGTTTAATCGCCAAGGCCTAGCTTTGGTTTTCTGCTCGATAATCTTGCAATACAAGCTCAGGTGATGAGTTTTATAGCCTTTGGCAAATTTAAAATTCTCTTGTTTGTCTTGAATCTCCATCCACACAATATCTGGGCCAGCAGAAAGTTGACAACGGATTGGCCGATCAGTGTTTGAGGTGACGGTTGCCTTTAACTCTTCACCTTCAAAATGGGTGGTTAAATTGCCAGGGTAAGCAAACGCTATACTTGGCCATAACAATATGGCCAATACTAATAAAGATGAGTGACGCGTTTTAGCTTGCATTTATTTGCTTCGTTTTTTCAACCAAGACACCAAACGGTTATTGGCCGCCCTAATTTCACCCAATGTTTTTTCGTGCGCCGCAAAGTTTGTAGACTTTGGTACTGCCACCCGTTGCGCCGAATAAATACCAGTGTGACCACTAAAGTAATAGGCTACAAAACAAGCTACCGCAAAATACAGTAAATGATCGGAGCCAAACAACTCAACACCCATAATAGTACAGGCTAAAGGCGTATTGGTAGCTGCGGCAAACACTGCAATAAAGCCAATTGCTGCAAATAAATCCACTGGTGCGCCCATTATCCACGCCAAAGTGTTACCTAAGGTAGCCCCGATGAAAAACAATGGAGTTACTTCACCGCCTTTAAACCCAGCAGCAAGGGTGATTGCCGTTAGCAACAACTTAAGCATCCAGCTGTACCACTCTGCTCCACCTTCGTTAAAGGCACTTATTATACTTACCCCACCTTCTCGGTAACTGTTAACTCCCAGACCTATGTAGTCTTGATTGCCAATTAAGCTCACAATGCCAATGACTATCAGTCCACCAATTACTGCTATCAAATAAGGGTTCTTAAATACGTGTTTAAAGATATCTTTAAGTACAAACACCGTTTCGCCAAACAGGTAACCAGTTATACCAAACGCTACCGCGGCAATAAGCACCTTACCTAACATGATCAAATCAACATGAACCACATGCTCAAACAGCATCACGTGTTCCAGAAAATCGATTTTGTATTGGGTATGAGGCGTGCCCCAAGCAGAACACACTAAGTCAGCTAATATTGCTGCAAATAAAGCAGGGATAACTGAATCGAAGCGGATCCTACCTACCGCCAAGACTTCAATCGCAAAAATAGTGGCAGCAAGAGGCGTGCTAAATAAGGCGGAGAATCCTGCAGCTACGCCAGCGCTAAGCAAAATCTGATAGTCTCGACCACTAAGTTTGAAAAGCTTCCCGTATGCGGCACTGCATGCTCCACCGATTTGAACGGCAGTTCCTTCGCGACCGGCAGAGCCACCAAACAAATGCGTAACTACTGTGGAAATAAGTACCAAAGGCGCCATACGAGCAGGAATACCTGCACCAGGTTGATGGATCTCATCAATGATGAGATTGTTGCCTGATTCGGAGTTTTTTCCAAAGCGGCGATAGATAAAAACCACCACTAAGCCAGCCAAAGGCAAGAAGTACAACAAGTAAGGGTTATCGGCTCGGGTATGGCTAGCATAATCGAGCAAATACAAAAATAAAGCGTTTAACGAACCCACCACAAAGGCCAAGGGGATTAGCAATAACAGCCACCTTAGTAAAACAAGTAAAGTGCTCGGGCTATTTGGCAAAGGGTGCGGCATTTTATTTCCTATAAAACGTTAATTACTTAAGCAATCTGGAAAGCGAGGCTATCACAAAACATTGCTTTTAATCATGACCTTAGATAACAACATAGCTAAGCAGCAAGCGCTTGTATAGCTTTAAAACGACAAAAAAAGCAGCGCTTAGTGAACGCTGCTTTAAGTTAACTTGTTTGAATTAACCGGCTAAAGATTTAAATAAGCGACAAAACTGCTGCATGCCTTCATCAACTATCTCATCCTCAATAGTTAGTGCTGGTAGAAAGCGAATCACATTCCCATAAAAACCACAGGCTAATAGTACAAGGCCATAATTCGCGGCGTTGGCAATAAGCGCTTGAGTTAATGCGGTATTGGCGCGAGTTACATCGCCATCTTCGATGAGCTCCATGGCAATCATCGCCCCTGAGATCCGAATGTCGCCAATCAGGTTTGGAAATTGCTGCTGCAAGGAATGCAAGTATTCGCCAAACTGTTGGCCAATTTGATTAGCACGCGCCACCAAATCTTGCTCTTCAATCACATCAAGAACCGCTAAAGCCGCGCTACAAGCTACCGGTGAACCACCGTAGGTACCGCCTAATCCACCAGGTAAAGGAGCATCCATGATTGATGATTTCCCAACCACCGCCGACAATGGAAAGCCGCCAGCAATGCCTTTTGCCATGGTAATCAAATCAGGCTCAACTTCGGCATACTCGCAATTAAACATTTTGCCGGTTCTTCCAAAGCCCGTTTGAATTTCATCCATGATTAACACGATACCGTGTTGGTCACAAAGCGCTCTAAGTGCCTGTAAGAATTCTTTAGGAGCAGGATAAAAACCACCCTCACCTTGAATCGGCTCAACGATTAATGCCGCTACATCTTCTGCAGCGATATCTACTTTAAAGATATTGTTGAGAACTTGCAGGCTTTGCTCACTGCTTATACCGTGCATTTGCATAGGGTAAGGGGCGTGATAAATGTCTCCGGCAAAGGGGCCAAATTGATGTTTGTAAGGCGTAATTTTTCCGGTTAACGCCATAGTAAGATTTGTTCTACCATGAAAACCACCATTAAACGCAATAACCCCGCGACGCCCAGTAGCAGCGCGTGCGATTTTAACCGCATTTTCGACCGCTTCTGCCCCGGTGGTTACAAACATGGCCTTTTTATCGCTATCACCTGGCGCAATAGCTACAAGCTTTTCTGCTAACTCTACAGCGCTCTCGTAAGGATTAATCATTACACAAGTATGGCTAAACTTATCCAGTTGCTGTTTTGCTGCAGCCACAACTTTTGGGTGGCTATGGCCGGTATTACATACAGCAATACCAGTGGCGAAATCGATATAACGCTTACCTTCTACGTCCCACAGCTCTGCATTTAATGCTCGCTCAGCATAAACTGGATAAACATTGCCTTGGCCGCGTGCAATAACGCTTTGTTTTCTTTCTTGTAGTTGTTGGTTATTCATCACTGTCTCCTATTGTTAGCTGTTTACGCCGCCCATACACAAATACTTAATCTCTGTGTAGTCATCTAAACCATAGTGCGAGCCTTCTCGCCCGTTACCCGATTGTTTAACGCCGCCAAAGGGTGCAGCCGCATTTGAGATAATCCCTTCGTTTATGCCCACCATGCCATATTCCAACGCTTCACCAACACGCCATACTCGACCAATATCGCGAGTGTAAAAATAAGCTGCTAAGCCATATTCAGTGTCATTGGCCAAGGCTATGGCTTGCTCCTCTGTATCAAACATAATTATCGGTGCTACGGGACCAAATATTTCATTTTTCGCAATCGGCATATCGTTGCTTACCTGAGTCATAATGGTGGGTTGATAAAACTGTTTACCCGCTTGATGAGCTTGCCCGCCATAAATAACCTTTGCGCCAGCTTTCTGCGAATCTACTACCAACTCATGCACGGCTTCTTTCGCTTGCTCACTTATCATTGGGCCTATATCGACATTTGATTGCATCCCATCACCCACTTTGAGTTTTGCTAGTGCCTCTGCTAGCTTTTCACTAAACTGTTGATAAACACCCTTTTGAACCAGAAAGCGGTTAGCACACACACATGTTTGCCCAGCATTTCGGTATTTTGAAGCTATCGCTCCTTGCACCGCTGCATCGATATCCGCGTCATCAAATACAATAAATGGCGCGTTTCCCCCTAACTCCATAGATACTTTTTTAACCGTACTCGCACACTGAGCTATCAACTGTTTGCCCACCGCCGTGGAGCCAGTAAAGGTAAATTTGGCCACATCTGGGCTTTCGGTTAGTAACTTGCCCATGCCCCTGGCATCTTCACCTACAACTACATTAAACACGCCTGGGGGAATGCCGGCTTCTTCGGCCAATTGCGCCAACGCTAGCGCTGAGATTGGAGTGAGCTGAGCTGGGCGAACCACAAAAGTACAACCTGCCGCTAAGGCAGCTGCAGCTTTTCGTGCAATCATGGCGTTAGGAAAATTCCAAGGCGTTACTGCAGCCACTACACCCACCGCTTGCTTAAGCACAACAATACGCTTGTCATCAGCTGGCGCTGGTATTACATCGCCGTAACAGCGCTTACCTTCTTCAGCAAACCAGTCTAAGAAAGCGGCGCCATAAGCTATTTCCCCCTTTGCTTCGGCTAAGGGCTTACCTTGCTCTTGGGTGAGAATGCTCGCTAAATCGTCTTGATGCTGCATAACCAGTTGATACCATTTTCTCAGCAAATTGCCCCGCTCATTGGCTGATTTAGCAGCCCACGCCTTTTGAGCAGCCTTAGCGGCTTGAATTGCCAATTCAACACCTTGCAAGCCGCAGTCGTCTACCTCAAGCAAGCATTGCTGATTAGCCGGATTGTTTACTGGAAAACGCTGCTGAGAAGCATGCCAACAGCCATTGATGTAAGACTGTGTTTTTATCAAACTTGAGTATCGAATCGCTTCCATTTGTGCTCACTTCCCTTGTAACTTGTTTTAGTCCATTGAATACCAATCTAAAACGATGTTAAATATCAAACAATAAAACTTTAGTTTGGTATATATAAAACTATGTTAGATCCGTTATCCGGCAAACAGCTTAGTGAATATGATTTGCGCTTGTTAAGAGTATTTAAGGCAGTAGTTGAACATGGCGGCTTCGCAGCTGCTGAACATAGTTTGGGGATCACTCGTTCAACCATTAGTGTTCATATGTCTAGCCTTGAAAGCAGAATGAACATTAAGTTATGTGTTAGAGGCAGAGCCGGTTTTGCCCTTACCGAGCGAGGCCAAACTGTTTATCAAGCTTGCCTACAGCTGTTTTCCTCTATTCAAGAGTTTGCATCGCTGGTAGATAACTTGGGTAAACCCCTTACTGGCGAGCTTGTTATCCTTTATTCCGATCTGCTTGATCACAGGAGTATTGAAAACATAGCCAAGGCAGTGACTGTAATTAAACAGCAAGCACCAAGACTTTGTATATCACTTAACATGGAATCGGTCGCAAACATTGAGTCAGCATTGATCAATAACCAAGCTCATGTTGGGTTTTACCCCGCTTATCGAAGCATTGACGGGCTTTTGAGTGAAGTAGTGTTTAGTGAATCTATCTATTTGTGCGCCAGTAAACAATCACCGTTATTTGGCACTCTCGATGCAGATATAGATCGCGAGCTACTAGCAAAACATGCAGCGATTCACCCTAGTATTGAACTAAACCCTAAAGGACGAGCTCAACTTCAACAACTTAACTTTGGCGCTAAGGGATACCAATTCGACAGCCGGTTGGCCCTAATACTATCTGGTGCTTACATTGGCTATTTACCCTTAAGTGAAGCGCAGCCCTATATAGACCAACAAACCATTCGCCTAATAAAACCCAATGAATACAGTTATCCCTTTGAGCTTAGCTTGGTGCATAAAGTTAACCCCAACGAAAAGCAAAAAGTTCAGCTAGCCATGGATGCCCTGCAAACGCAATTTGTCACTCATTAAGCGTTAGCCATAGCGACAAACCAAAGTGCCCAACTAAGGCTATGCACCAGCCCGGCTATAATAGCGATAAACCAATGCCATTTTGCGCTAACATCGGGCTGCTGAAGTGACCGAATGCACCGATAAACAGGAAACAATACCACCGCTATTAGCATTAAAGGCGGTACAATTTTTCCCATATTCGGACCAAAGCTGAAGACCATCAACGCACTAGTCAATCCTGAGAGCAACAGAAAAACGATTAAAGGCCTACGAAGGTTTGCCTTAGCAACTGCCACGAAAATTAAATAACCATAGGTAGGAATAAGCAAATACGGCATTAGCAGTATTTGCTCAAATGCTAATAATTGTTTTGGGAATAAGTGCCATAAATTCATTGTTTAAGACTAGCAAATCTTATTAGCAAAAGCGCCATCTCTACGCAAAGCTTGGTTTCTAATTGCCTTTTACTTACAAGCTTAGCTAGCCTGCTTATTCTTCATTGTAGCGATAATGGCTTCATCCGTAGAAAGCATGGCGGTTTTAGACATAATTCCGAGCTGAGCAATACTATCATCGGCTGATTCAAACACAATTCCTTGTTGAGCCGATACGCTACTACCCGCAACGGCGAGAATGGCAGACTTAACTGCACTGCTGGCTCCAGTTGATACTTTCATTGCACAACCAGCTTTAGCGCCATCGCAAAACACCCCGGAAACATCTCCAACCATGGAGTTAATTGCACGATGAATTGCAGCCAACTTACCTCCCATCAACCAAGTGAGTGCTGCACTGGCCCCCATAGCCGCGGTGGTGGCAGCGCACAAGGCTGACAATTTGTTTTGCTTCGACTTAACGTAAATAGCAACCAAGTGGCTTAGCATTAAAGCACGAACAAAAGCATCATCATCTAGTTGCTTTATTTCTGCATAAGCCACAACCGGCATGGTTGCAGCTATGCCTTGATTTCCGCTACCTGAGTTACTCATTGCTGCTTGTTGAGCTCCACCCATTCGAGCATCCGATGCCGCCGCCCCCAAACGCATTGCTCGATTTATCAAATCATCGGCAAGTAGCCCCTGCTCCACTTGCGCTTGTAAACTAGCGCCTAGCGCCAAGCCATAATTCCCCGACAACCCAGTCTCAGCTAACGCTCGGTTTAAGCTAGCGGCACGTTTAATAAAGGCAATCTGTGTAAGCGGCACGTTTTCAACAAAGTCTACGATCTGCTCTATTGAAAGTTTAAGGTGATTCGTTTCAGTGGCTTGAACACATTGCACAACTTTGGCTTGCTGCACTACTGCTCCGTTCTTTACGATGTATTCAAAGCGGGTATGTGACTTTGCTATGCAAACCTCAACCTTATCTTGATTGCGGCTGGCATTTACCACCGTATACAACACGTCATCATTGCTTACCATTGACACACTAACTTGGCGTTTACTCAGCATTTGATTTGCCTTGCGAAGCGCTTCTTCCGAGATTGTCGCCAATACCTCTAAGCCTTTACTCGCATCTCCAGCTGTCGCTCCTACAGCAGCAGCTATAGGTAAACCTGCCTTACCAGTACCAGGTACAAATACTCCCATTCCATTCTTGTAAAGATTTGGGGTTACTTTAACTTGAATAGAGTCTGGTAAACCGCCAAGTAATTCTGCAGCTTTAGCGCTAGCAAGCGCAACAGTAACGGGTTCGGTGCAACCTAATGCAGGTACAACTTCAGATTGAACTAAGTCTATGTATTGTTGCCACTGTTTCATGGATTATCTCGGCTAAGTGCGTTTGATACAGTGTACAAATATGTTTGTAGAAAAGGTTGGCGCAGTTTTAATAGCTAAGACGAATATTAAAATATGTTTCCAATAAATAGAAAATCATAAGAAAATATTTTCGTATATTTAAATACGGGTGAGAAAGTGGCCCTAAAGCCACTTTAGGTATTTACCAATCAATACCCTGGCGAGCTTTGATTCCTGATTCAAAAGCATGCTTAACATTTTTTACTTCAGAAATGGTATCTGCAATATCAAGCACTTTACGATGACATGCACGGCCAGTTACTACTACCGATTGCTCTGCGGGTCGCTGCTTAATCGCTTCGACAACCTCTTCAACATCTAGGTAGTCATAACTTAACATGTAAGTAATTTCGTCCAACAATACCAAGTAGATTGATGGATCAGCTAGCCACTGCTTACAGCGTTGCCATACTTCTTGCGCAGCTTGGGTATCAAGTTCTCGGTTTTGAGTCTCCCAGGTAAACCCTGTTGCCATAGTGGCAAACTCTACCCCGTTATTTTGCAGAAGATTGCGTTCTCCGCATTCCCAGCCGCCTTTAATAAATTGCGCCACCGTTGCTTTGTAACCATGCCCAGTAGCACGCGCAACATTACCAAAACCAGCTGTCGATTTACCCTTACCGTTACCGGTAATAACCAGCACTAAACCCTTTTCAATTTGTGCATCTTCAACTTTAGCATCCACACTTGCTTTCAACTTTTCCTGTCGTTGCTGATGCTTTTCTTGATCTTTACTCATCCCTGCTCTTTAGTCGTTACTGATTTGTTTTTAGTTTAGCTCGAGCCAAACCCAATAAACCAGTACTGTTTCGCTAGAATAGCGATAAACCTTTGGGTATAGTGCTTTCACGATAAAAAATGGAAGCCTTTATGCTTAAAGATAACCCTCTATTGGCTCAACTAAAGCAGCAAATTAGAGAGACCATTCCCACTGTTGAAGGTGTAGTAAAAGCTACTGAGAAGAACTTCGGTTTCCTTCAAACAGACAACAAAAAAAGCTATTTCATCTCTCCTCCAATGATGAAAAAGCTAATTCACGGCGACCGGATTAGCGCTGCTATTCGCGAAAATAACGGTAAAGAAGCAGCAGAGCCAGAAACACTAGTGGAAGCCGCTTTAGATACCTTTGTTGCCCGTGTAAAGTTTGTTGATAAACGCACTAAGCTGCAGGTTGACCATCCATTGATCAACCAGTTATTAAGTGCAAAAGTGATAAAAGATAGTGGATTCTCAATCAAACAAGGTGATTGGGTGTTAGCTAGACTGGTTAAACACGCACTTAAAGAACAACACTTCCAAGCCGAGATCTTCGAGTTTATCGCAGAAAGTGACGATAACTTTGCCCGATGGAAAGCTACTACTAAAAAGCACCAATTAGCTTGGGACCAGCCTGAACTCACTGAAGACCTGGCGATTATTGATCAACAAGTTGAGCGTCGTGATCTAACCAACGAGTTGTTTTTCACTATCGACGGTGAAAATACCAAAGATATGGATGATGCAGTCTCAATCACGCGCGAAGCAGAACATTGGAAGCTAAAGGTCGCTATAGCGGATCCGAGTGCTTACATTAACAGTGAAAGCAAACTTGAAAAAGCTGCCAAACAACGAGCATTCACTTTGTACTTACCAGCACGCACTGTGCCGATGATGCCAAGTAAGTTGGCTAACGAACATTGTTCGCTAGTCGCTGACCAAGTTCGTCCAGCCTTGGTATGTGAAATGCTGATTGGACTTGATGGTGAGTTACAAGAAAATGCTGAGTTTTACTTAGCCACTGTTCAGTCCAAACATCGCCTAAACTACAATCAGGTGTCGGACTTTATAGAGCAAAAAGCCACTGAACTCGAATCAAACGCTGAGCTAGCTGAAGCTTTACAACAACTTAACTTGTTTAGTGAGCAACGTAATCAATGGCGCGCAGAGAACACCTCGGTGTTTGGCGATCAAGCAGACTACGAGTTTGTCTTAGATAATAAAGGTCAGGTTATTGATATTCTTCGCCAATCTCGTCGTAGTGCAAACCGTATGATTGAAGAAGCAATGGTGGCAGCCAACATTTGTGGCGGACGCTTCCTAGATGAAAAACTCGGTTTTGGGGTGTTTGCATGTCATTCTGGTTTTAAAGAAGAGAAGCTAGACGGACTAGTAGAGCTACTGGCCAAGTTTAAGTTACCGGTTGAGCGAGAAAAGCTCAATGATCTCGATTACTTCTGCCAACTAAGAAGAACCATCGCAGCGACTGGCGATAAATGTTTAGATCAGTTGGTAAAACGCCACTTTAATTTTGGTGTTTATAATGAAAAGTGTTTGCCTCACTTTGGTTTAGGTGAAGCTAAGTATGCAACTTGGACCTCTCCAATACGAAAATACAGCGACCTATTAAATCATCGCCTTATTAAATCAGTGATTAATGGCGAAACACCGTCTTCACCATTATCTGAAGAGCTATCCGAACATCTAAGTGATAATCGCAAGAAGCAAAAGTTTGCTGAACGAGAAATGGCCAACTACTTGTATTGCGAGTATTTTGCAGAACAAGATCCAAATACATGTTTGTTGGCAGAAATTAGCAATATAAACCGTGGTGGCCTTAATATTCGTCTAGTTGACAGTGGTGCCTCGGCTTTTGTTCCAAAAACCAAGCTTGCGGGTAAAGATGAAGAACTCACCATCGAAAGTGAGTTGGGCCGTTTAGCCACTAAAGACAAACAGTATTGCGTGGGTGATACCATCTCTGTAAAGATTGTAGAAGTGAAAAAGCTACAACAATCAATCGTTGCAGCCCCCTGTTAGTTAGGCTTTAAACCAATACAAAAAAGCCAGCGATTAGCTGGCTTTTTTTATCGACAACTAAATTTGTTTAGCTTGGATTACGAAGTTCTAAGTAATCAACCGCAATCTCTGCAGCTTCAGTTAAAAAAGCATCATCCAAATCAATATCTTTTGGCGCGTCTTCTAAGTCTTTAACAGGTTCCAGTTCAAGGCGAACTAAACGCTCATTTAAGCGAGCAAGTTGTTTCTGCTCTTTTTCATCGCGCTGAGAGATCCTCGCTTTTTCATTAAGACTTACCGACTTCATATCTTTGTCTTTACGATAATCAGCTATATCACTAATGATGTATTGAAACTCTGGATCATTTGCAATGCGAGCCTGATGCTTTTTATCTAAAGCTTCAATATAAGGGCTAACATCGCCAAGCAACTTATAGTTAGCCGCTTTAATTTTATCCCAAGGCAAAGCATTATCTTCAACGCTCTCTCCCGTTTCTTCCGGCAACAAGGCAGAAGGATAAGAGATATCAGGAATTACGCCGCGATGTTGAGTACTACCACCGTTTATACGGTAAAACTTAGCAATGGTGTACTGCACATGGCCAAGTTCATTTTCGTACAAGTCGTAAATTCGACCTAAACCGCGGTGCTGCTGCACAGTACCTTTACCGTAACTTTGCTCTCCAATAACAATGGCTCTGCCATAATCTTGCAAGGCAGCGGCAAAAATTTCAGATGCTGAAGCGCTGTAACGGTCGATTAGAATAACCATTGGGCCACTGTAAGTGACTGAATTACTAGTATCGTTGTTTACCGTAATTCGACCAAGCTGGTCGCGCACTTGTACAACTGGACCTTGTGGAATGAATAAACCGGTTAATGCGGTAGCTTCTGTTAATGCTCCACCGCCGTTGCCACGTAAATCAACAATCAAAGAACTGATATTCTCTTCGTCTAATTTACGTAACTCTTTGCTGGCATCTTCACTCAAATTTACATAGAAACTAGGAACATTAAGCACCCCTACTTTCTTGCCTTCAATTTCTATTACTTCGCTTTTCGCGGCGCGGTCTTCTAGGCGAACTTTGTCGCGAACGATATCAACGATTTTAGTTTTACCATCTACTTTGCCACCTGATGCAAGTATCTCAAGGCGAACAGTAGTGCCTTTTGGACCTTTAATTAGGTCAACTACGTCATCTAATCGCCAACCAATAATGTCAACGATTTCATCTTCACCTTGAGCAACGCCAACAATTTTGTCTTCTGGACCTAATTGGTTGCTCAGCGCTGCAGGTCCACCAGGAACCAAACTTCGAATCACGGTGTACTCATCTTCACCTTGCAGCACTGCACCAATGCCTTCTAATGAAAGATTCATTTCCATTTTGAAGCGTTCTGCAGTGCGGGGAGAGAGGTAACTAGTATGTGGTTCGATGGCGCGAGAATAAGCGTTCATTGCAGTTTGGAAAACATCTTCACTGCCGGTTTGCACTAAACGCTTAATCGCACTGTTATAGCGCTTGGCCAATACTTCGACAATTTTGTCGTGTTCGCGGCCTGCTAACTTTAAGTTTAGCGCATCGTATTTTACTTTTAAGCGCCACAGTTCTTTAATCTCAGCTTGTGTTTTAGGCCAATCAGCTTCGCTGCGATTAAATTGAAACTGTTCGTCTTTAGTAAAATCCATTGGCTCGTCGAGCACTTGTAAAGAGTATACTAATTGTTGGTAGCGACGCTTAAGCGACAGGTCGAACATGGAATAAAGCGGTTCCAATCTGCCAGCTGGTATGTCTTGATCTAGGCTGTAGCGATAACGTTCGAAGCGTAAGAAGTCTTCTTCCAAAAACAAGCTACGGTTGTAGTCAAGTTGCTGAATAAACTTGTCGAAGATTTCGCTTGATAATTCATCGTCGAAAGGAACACTGCGGTAGTGAGAGCGGGTATATAAAGCGCTAATTCTTTTTGCCGCTGTAGCATGTTGGCTTTGCTGGCTTAAAGTGGGTAGCGCATCTTGTCCTAATGTAGGCGTTTGAGCCAACAACAGAGTTGAGTAACTAAGCGTTAAAAAAAATAGCCACAGACGGCTCAAATATTTCATAGGCACCTATCTCACTACTAAATCAATTATGCAACGATATGTTCTGCTTTAACTTTAACTAACATACCGCTTTTAAGTGTAACAGCAATGCCATCTTTTGTTACTTCTGAGATCTGACCCGGCATTGGTGTTTTTCCAACCAATACACGAACTTCCTTCCCTGCAACTAAATCTTTACTGTCGATTTTTTCAATCGGCTTCTTCTCTGCTGCTGGTTTGCTGTCGCTAGTTTTAGGTTTACTAGTACGCTTGAAATCAGCTTTTGGTTTACGTGCAGCAGCTTTGTTTTTGTCAGCTTTTTCAGCTTGAGCCTTTTTGTTAGCAAAGGCTTTATCTTTGCTTTCTTTTAAGGTCTTTTGTGCATGTTCTACATGCTCTTGTTCAATTTCTGCGCCCTCTACTCCGTCTAAATCAACGCGTTTAGAGCCAACTTTTACGCCATGTAGGTAACGCCAGCTAGACGTATATTGACGCAGAGCAGAACGTAGTACGGTATTACTTACTTTCTCGTCTTCTTTTAGACGTTCAGCTAAGTCCTGAAAAATACCAATTTTAAGCGGCTTGGCTTCACCTTCTGTAGAAAAACAGTTTGGGAATTGTGTCGCCAAATATTGAATGACTTCTTTGCTATTTTTCAGTTTGTTAGTTTGTTCCATGATGACCTTTCTTATACATCTTTACTGGTACAGCGACAGGGCTGATTTCGGCTATTATAGTGAGCGTATATTGAAAAGCCATTAAAAATGCACATCACTTAGTTTATTTTCCAACACCTTAACTAAATACTCGATGCCAATTTGGTCACTTGGCTCGAATCGATTAAGACGTGGACTATCAATATCTACTACGCCAAACAGTTCACCATTAAGGTATAAAGGCACTACGATTTCTGATTCGCTAGCACTATCACAAGCGATATGCCCCGGAAACTCATGCACATTTTCTACACGGAAGGTTTGTTGCTGCGCAAAGGCCGAACCACATACGCCTTTACCAACTTGTATTGAAGTACAGGCAGGTTTACCTTGAAATGGCCCCAAGAACAGCTGTTTTTTGGCTTTATCGGCTAAATAACACCCTACCCAGTTAATATCTTCTAACTCGAGCCATAATAAGGCAGAAAAATTTGCCAGATTAGAAATATAAGGTAAGTCTTTATCTAACAAAGCGTCTAATTGCTTACTTAGTGTCAAATAACGAGAAGATACATCTGTCACTGCATTACTCCTCGTCTTCTATCATCGATGCATCAAACTCCTGACCTTTAAGCACTTGTTGCAGTGCATTTCGCTGAGAAGAAAGGTAGAAGCCTAAATTCTCGGCTTGTTGCTCGTTCATCTTAGGTTCTGCATGCTTTATCATTAATGTAAGCTGATCAGCTACGTCTAACATTTTGTCGTAATTGTCGGCTTCTTTTTTTGAACTAAAAGTCATTTTCTCTACACCGTTACGTTCGACGACATATTTAATAATTACAGCCACCGCTGCCTCCATTTACTGTTTTTATATACAGGGTAGTATGCACCATTCACTTTTAAACTACTAGTGACAAATTTTTACAGCATAGTTAGCCTGACTTAGCTAATATGTAGTGTATGAAATCTTCTGAGTTATCAAAGCTATCCATCTGCCCGAGTTGCGATTTGTTGGTCGACACCCAAGCACATTGTAGGGCTGGAAACGTATTAATATGTCCACGTTGCAAACACACACTTGCGCGGGGGCGTAGAGCCCGTTTCTCTAGCCAATTTGCCTTAGCGTTAACGTGCTTGATTATGGTTACGCTTGCTAACACTTATCCGCTGTTGAGCTTTACATTCCTTGGGATCCCCAGTTCAGCCAATATTCTACGCGGCACCGTGTTGTTACTCGAAAACGGCTATTATTTGGTAGGGTTCAGCGTGGTGCTAGCTAGTTTCATCGCACCAATTCTGCTATTCAGCTTAATCTGTTATACCTCTTTGTCTTTAAGCAAAGGCTGGAAAGCCCCCTTTTTGGCAACAGCACTGCATTTTCAAGACGATCTTATTCACTGGAGTATGATTGAAGTCTACATCGTTAGTTTTTTGGTAGCTTTGGTTAAACTAGTAGAATACGCAGATATCGATTTGGGCTATGGGCTTTGGTGTATCTGCATCACCTTGCTACTTTCTACCCGCCTAATTCAACGTATAGAGCCAGCGGAATACTGGGAGCGTTATGTACACATCCGCTAAACAGCTAGGCTTAAAACAATGCAGGCACTGCAAACTGTCAATGCCCGAGGAACAAAGCCACTGTCAGCGCTGCCATATGCGAGTGCATTCACGAACCCCTCAAAGCATGCAAAAATGTTGGGCTTTTATCATTGCCGCTACTGTAGGACTGTTCCCAGCTAACTTAATGCCAATAACCGTTTTAAGTACACGCGGTGCCCCCCAATACGAAACCATTATGTCTGGCGTGATCAGCTTAATTAAAGACGATATGGTAGGTATTGCCATAGTGGTATTTGTCGCCAGTATTGTGGTGCCTGTAATGAAACTTGTCGGCCTGGTTGTTATCTTATTGAGCCTGCAATTTAATTTGAATCTGAACAATCGACAACGGATTGTTATCTATAGAATAATTGACATTATTGGTAAGTGGTCAATGCTCGACCTTTTTGTTCTGTCTATCATGATTGCAGTATTTGAACGAAATAATTTAGTAGGCGTGGAAGCAGGACCCGGCGCCACCGCATTTGGCGCAGTAGTATTGTTAACACTGTTCGCAGCAAAATCTTTTGATACAAGACTAATTTGGGATAAACAACTTGAATAACGCTAGTAAACCGGAACTTAAAAAAGAGAAGGTAATCTCCCCTATTTGGCTGTTGCCCATTTTGGCTGTGCTGTTAGGCGCTTGGCTACTATTCAAAGCTTGGTCTGAAGCAGGTGTGAAAATCAACATTGTGTTTGATAGCGCAAAAGGTATTACCGCTGGGCAAACTCAGTTGTTTTACCAAGGTCTAGATATTGGCGTAGTGAAAACGGTAGAACTTGCACCTAATTTAGAAGGCGTAATTGTAGTTGCAGAAGTTAAACGAGAAGCAGAGCAGTTACTAAAAGAAGATAGCCAATTCTGGCTAGTAACGCCCAAAGCGTCGATTACAGAGATTAGCGGTTTAGACGCGCTAGTATCTGGTAACTACATTGAACTAAACCCCGGCAAAGGTAAATTTAGCGACGACTTCGTTGCACTTAATGAACCTCCTAATATTATTAGGGGTAACGGTTTAAATGTACGCCTTACATCAAACGATTTAGGCTCTCTAAATATTGGCTCCCCTGTTTACTTCAAAAAAATAAAAGTAGGAGAGGTACAACGTTATCAATTAAATGATCAACACCATGTAGAATTTGATATTCAAATCAAACCGCAATTCTCTCATTTAGTGAAAATTGATACTCGGTTTTGGAATGTAAGCGGTTTTGAGGCTGATATCTCTCTCGATGGGATGCAAATCTCTAGTGAAAGCCTAGCCAGCGTGATTTCCGGTGGCGTCAGTTTTGATAGCCCCGTTCAATCTGCTATTGCAGATAAAGGACAAAACTTTACCCTCTATGACAATCTTAAAGACTCTCAACGTGGTAAAGCTATTCAAATTACCATGCAGCAGCAACATGGCCTTGCAGCAAACCGCAGCAAGCTAATTTATCGCGGTGCGGTAATAGGGTTTATCAATGATATTCAAAATACCGGAAGCCACGACCATTTTTTAGCAAAAGCCTTGGTCGAGCCTAAGTATGAAGATCTGTTTAACGATACAACCCAATTAGTCCTGATAAAGCCTGAAATAGGATTAAACGGAGTTAAAAATCTTGGTGCGCTAGTTGGTGCAAAACAAATCGAAGTGATTGCAGAGCAAGGTGAGCTTCAAACTGAGTTTACCCTTACCACATCACCAAAGCCTCCCGTTGGAAGCAAGTCCATCAGCTTTACCACTAACAATGTTAAGGGTTTAGCAGTTAACAGCCCGATCGTTTACAACGGGCTAACCATTGGTAAAGTGACTGAAATCGACTTAATAGATCGCAGCTTTGAGCTAAAAGCTTTTATTCAGCCTCAATATACCAAACTACTTACCCAAGGCAGCCGATTTTATAACCAAAGTCCGCTAACTGTGGAAGCTGATCTAAACGGAATAAGTTTTGAAAGCAGCGGTCTGAGTGGCTTTATAAACTCCCCAATCATATTGATGCCCGGACATAGCAATGCTCTCAGTAAGCAAAGTCAATATGCCCTGCATCACAACAAACAAGCTGCTCAATTGTCTAAAGCAAAAATAGAGAAACCTTTATCGCTGCGCCTAAATACTGATTATTTAGGGTCATTAGGAGAAGGGGCGCCAGTTCTTTTCAGACGAGTACCGGTAGGAGAAGTTGAGCACTACAGCTTGTTAAAAGATGGTAGCATTGACCTAAAAATTAAAATCTTTGGCAACTATCGACACTTAGTAACGGATAACAGTCGATTCTGGCACGCATCAGGACTGGAAATTAAAGCCAGTTTAGAGGGTTTGTCGGTAAACAGTGAATCACTTAAATCACTGGTGATGGGTGGTATCAGTTTTGATCACTTCGAAGAACTGGCTAAGGAAAGTATCCGAACTGTTCATAAAACTAAACAGGATGCAACTAAGCGTCATTTAGCGATTAGCCTAACAACTAACGATAGCCATGGCCTCTACAACAACATGCCGATTAAATACCAGGGGCAGCAAATTGGTAAAGTCACCAACTTGCAATTCAATGATAGCCTTTCCGAACTACAAGCAGATGCTGAGTTGGACTTCCCCTTTTATAGAAACTTCGCCCGCAGTGGCGCCCTATATTGGCAAGAAACAGCCTCTATCAGTCTATCTGAAGTAAAAAACTTAGATACCTTGGTAAAAGGCGATTTTATTAATGCCCTTCCGGGAAAAGGTAAGCCCTCACAACAGTTTGTTTTACAAAAACAAGCACCAAATACCGACACAAATGCTTTACAGATTTGGCTTAGCAGTAGCCACTTTGGCTCCTTAAAAGTCGGCAGCCCAGTACTATATAAGCAGTATCAAGTAGGTTTTGTTGATGATGCAAAACTGGCTATGGATGGCTCAAAAATCTTAGCTCGCCTGAACATAAACTCAGCATATCGCCACTTAGTGCGAGAAAATAGTGTCTTTTGGAATGCCTCGGGCGTAGATGTAAAACTTGGCCTCGGTGGCGCGAACATTCGTCTTGATTCAATGGAAACACTATTAACTGGCGGCATTGCGTTTGCGACACCCGATGAAGAACCTACAGCTAAACCAGCAAAGGATCAGGATAAGTACGAACTACAGCCCATTTATGATGAAAAATGGTTACAATGGAGCCCTTCCATTGAGCCATAGAAAATCTGCATTTTGACCAAACCAATAATTTATCCAGCTAAATTCATAGAGCGCATTGAGATAGATCTTCCAAGCGACTTGAGTTTAGCTGGCTTCAAAGCTATTTGTCAGCAGCCGATGCGCAGAAGCATTAGAGTAAATACGCTTAAAATAAGCCTCGAGGCATTTTTAAGCTTAGCCAAAACCAATCAATGGCAGCTTGAGCCCATACCTTGGTGCGAGACTGGCTTTTGGATTACCCGCGAAGATGAGAGCTTATCGCTTGGTAACACCGCTGAACACCAAGCAGGTTTGTTCTACATTCAAGAAGCCAGCTCGATGCTGCCGGTAAGCGCCCTATTTCACTGCTTTCAAGCCGAAGAAGACTGTTTGTTACTAGACGCAGCTTCCGCCCCAGGGTCAAAAACAACACAAATGGCAGCCATGCTTCAAGGTAAAGGTGCAATAGTTGCCAATGAGTTCTCTGCTAGCCGAGTTAAAGTGCTTAGTGCCAATTTGTTACGTTGTGGTGTAACTAATGCGGCTGTAACACACTTTAGTGCTGAAATTTTTGGTACTTGGATGAGCGAGCAGTTTGACGCTATTTTGCTAGACGCTCCCTGCTCTGGTGAAGGTACCTTACGCAAAGATCCTCAAGCTCTAGATAATTGGAGTGAGCAGCATGTCGATGAAATTTCTCAGCTGCAAAGCACGTTATTAGAAAGCGCGCTACAAGCCCTAAAGCCTAATGGAGTACTGATTTACTCAACCTGCACCTTAAATCAGCAAGAAAACCAGCAAGTGATTAGTCGTATTGCTACCCAATACCCCGATAGCTTTTCTACCATTAATCTCGAGCTACTTTTTGAGCACAGCCACAAAGCCATAACTAAAGAAGGCTATTTACACGTTTGGCCACAATACTATGATAGCGAGGGTTTCTTTGTAGCTGCACTGCGCAAAAACGCTGCAACAATCGATACACCAGCAATCAACAAACGAATAAAACCGTTTGCTTATCAAACTGCGACGAAAAAGCAGCAAGCATCAATTGCGCAGCATTTTAAATCTCAGTTTGGAATGACGCTCCCTAGCGACTACAGCATATTTACCAAAGCTAATGATTACTGGTTACTTCCAAACAGCTTTTTGCGTGTAAAAGATGAAATGCGATTTGAACGAGTTGGCCTCAAGTTAGCCGAAGAGTTTAAACATGGATTTAGAACAAGCCACGATGCAATTACTGCTCTTGGACACTTAGTTGCAAAAAACTGTATTGAACTAGAGTCCGAACAAGCCCATCACTTTTATCAAGGCAAAGATATTATCTATCCAAATAACAACAAAGGCGAAGTGGCTCTAAGCTACCAAGGTTATGTTATTGGTTTAGGTAAATGGGTAAGAAACAAGATTAAAAACTCCTACCCTAGAGAGTTAGTGAAAGACAAGGGGCTTGGCTGAGCTTGCAAAGCACGCAACTCGGTCTACACTTAACAGACTATTAGCGCAAGGCTCTAACACAGAGCCATTCCCCTACGCTCCGCTCAGGGACTAGAGTGGAGCCGTTTTTTTCAAGGCTTTGCCAAACTAAACAAATCAAAAAAGTTCTGGGTAGTTTGTTCTGCAACTTCCTCTAAACTAATGCCTTTTATTTTTGCTAAACACTCAGCTACCTGCCGAGTATAAGCAGGTTGGTTTTCTTCTCCCCTAAACGGGATCGGCGCTAAGTATGGGCTATCTGTTTCAACCAAGATCCTATCTAAAGGTATTTGTTTAAAGGTTTGCTGCAACTCTTTTGCCGAGTTAAAACTAATGATCCCTGAAGCTGATATATAAAAGCCCATTTCAATAGCTGTTTCTGCCATCTCTAAACTTTCAGTAAAGCAATGAAGTACCCCTTTACATTGCTCCGCCTTATGCTCCGACAGTAAACGCAAAGTATCTTCTCGTGCATCTCGGGTATGAATAATCAATGGTTTGTTATGTTTAACAGCTAACTTTATCTGCTCAATAAAGACTCTCTGCTGTAGCTCTTTATGTTCTTTCGCATAAAAATAATCCAAACCTGTTTCACCCACGGCAACTACTTTAGGGTGAGCCAAATAAGACTCCATTTTTTCAAGGTCAAACTCTTGGTCTTGAACATAAAGTGGATGCATACCACAAGAGGCAAACACTTGATCAAAGTGTTGCACTTTCTCCATCATGCTCGGAAACTTCTCAGGAGATATAGCCACAGCAAGGCAATAATCTACACCAGCATCTTTGGCTTTAGCTAAAGCATCCGCTACGTTTACATGCTTACCTTGATAATCAAGTCTGTCTAAATGGCAATGTGAATCTACTAACACGCGCGTTAATCCTTAAATCGTGTAAACAGCGGGTAAAGCTGTTGGCCAACATTTAGGCCCGGATATTCTTCTATCTGTTTGAGCAAATCGAGCCAGTCTTGATAGGCCAATTCAATAGTTTTGTCTTTAGTACTAACAACAGCAAACTGGGGAAAGTCATCTCTATTAGCCAGCCCTTTAGCTAAACTAAAGGATAAGGTTAAGCAATGACCTAGCCATTGTAAGTACAATGGCTGCTTGTGAACTAAATCAGCCAGTTTATTAGTTTTAGCTTGCACCATTAATTGATATTGATGAATAAACTGTTCTAGCTGAGTAAACTGCTGCTCGCGATAAAACTCTTTGATTTGTAAGGGAGAACCGTTACAGAAACGATAAATTAGAGCAAAGTTTTCGTCTACCTTAAGCTTTTGTTTTACCAACCATTGCTTCACCCAGCTTTGCTCTGGTGTGGCGATATTTAAAACTTGGCATCGACTCATTATTGTTGGCATCGCTTTAAACGGCAAATGGTTAACCAAGATAAAGTGTGTATCTGCCACGGGTTCTTCTAAGGTTTTTAACAAAGCATTGTTTGATGCCGTATTTAGCGCGCCGATATCGCTTATAATCGCCACTTTTGAAGAACCAAAACTACTAGTCTGGTTTGCCCACAAACTTAAAGCACGAATATCATCTACTTTAGGCTTTTCTTGTTCTAGCAAAAACAAACTGCCATGGGCGCCAGAGTCTACTAGCTGACAACTATGGCAATGATTACAGGCTTGATGTTTTTGCTCGCTACATAAAATAGTTTTAGCAACAAACTTTGCTAGCTGGAGCTTACCTAAACCTTTTTCTCCACGAAGCAGCAGGCTTTGCGGAAAGTTATCTTCACTTAATTGATGTGATAATTGTTTCCATGCCTTACTTAACCAAGGAGAACTCATAGTAAATACCGTTACAGTGTATTTAGGTAATTATTTAATGCAGCCTGAATATCACAAGCTACTTTGTCTATGCTTTGGCTTGCATCGATTTTCACGATATTTTCATTAGCCTCTGCTTGCGCAAGATAAACCGATCTACTTCTTTCAAAAAAGCTCAAAGCTTGCTGCTCAATTCTGTCTAACTCGCCGCGATCACGTGCTCGGCTTAGCCCTAATCCAGGTTCAATATCCAAGTATAAGGTTAAATCAGGTTCAAAACTGCCAATAGCAATCTGTTTAATCGCTTGTAGTTTATCTACGCCTAACTCTCTGCCACCACCTTGATAAGCTTGTGAGCTTAAATCGTGTCGGTCACCTACCACCCATTTACCTTCACTTAAAGCGGGTTTAATACGTGTTTCCACCAATTGAGCGCGAGCTGCATACATGAGTAACAACTCAGTGCTATCGCAAACCTGCTCACCATCAACACCTTGTTTTACTATCGTTCGTAAAGATTCAGCAATCGGCGTACCGCCAGGCTCACGAGTATTTATGTACTCTACACCTTGTTGCTCTAACAAAGTTTGGATCGCAGCAACTGCGGTACTTTTTCCAGCACCCTCTAAGCCTTCAATAACTACAAATTTTCCACGCGTCATAATAACTATTTCTTAAGTATGTATTTTTTAACTGCGCGATTGTGCTCAGCTAAGTTTTTAGAAAAATAATGTTCACCACCACCCTTAGCGACAAAATAATAATAATTAGATTGCTCGGGGTTTAGCGCAGCGATAATGGCATCTTCACTAGCCATAGCGATGGGTGTTGGCGGAAGAGCTCGAATAACATAGGTATTGTAAGGCGTAGCCTCGCGTAAATCTTTACGGCGAATATTTCCATCATACCGCTCTCCCATACCGTAAATTACAGTAGGGTCAGTTTGCAGACGCATCCCCTTATTAAGGCGATTTACAAATACCGAAGCGATCCGAGGCCGTTCGAACTTAGCACCGGTTTCTTTTTCGATAATTGATGCGAGAATTAGCGCTTCATAAGGTGTTTTGAGTGGAACAGTTTGATTGCGTTTATCCCATTGCTCGGCAACTACTTTATCTAATGCAAGCTTGGCGCGCTTGATAATGCTTTCTGCAGGCGTATTGTGAACAAAAAAGTAAGTTTCTGGTAACAACAGCCCTTCTAACTTACTTTGCTCAACTTCAAGCCACTCAATTAACTCTTGTTCATTCTTACTGCTCGGCTTAATCCCTTCAGTTTGGTTAAGCTTTTGCCAAAACTGGGTAAAGGTCTCACCTTCAATTAGGCTAACTTTAAACTGAACGACTTTTCCGCTCGCTAATATTTGGCTTAGCTGGGCATAACTAAGCTGCTCATCTAAGTGATATAAGCCCTTTTTAATTTGACTGTGGTGAGGATGAAGTTTGAACCAAACTCGCAACCACCATGCATCTTGGTCTGCGTTAGCAAATACCTGGTTGGCGACACGATAAATGTTAGCTCCCGAGCCTACCGATACTTGTTGAACTTCGGTTGCACGCGGCAATTGCCATTGTTCAACTAAGTAATTATCAAACCACTTATAAGAAAGGAAACCAGCAATTAAACAAAAACCAATAAAACCGAGTATTACTTTACGAAGCATTTTTCACCAAATTTTGGAACCAACGACAAACAGGAAAGCGCTCGTAATTGCGCTCATTAAAAGTATTAACTGGGGCAAACTGCAATACCGAGTTACTGACAAATATTTCATCAGCAGCGACTACATCTTCAATTTTAAACTTACCTAATTGGATCTGATAAGGAGAATGCTTCACGTTGTCTAGCAAAAACTGACGTTGCACACCGGCAACCCCTGCACCATCCAGATCACTTGTATAAATCACTTCCCCCTTAACCCAGAACAAGTTAGACGCAACCCCCTCAACCACCTGATCAAAAATATCACAACAAACCAAGTCAGCAACCCCGCTTGAGTCTGCTTCTCTTTTTAGTAGCACTTGCTCTAAGCGATTTAAGGTTTTAATTGATGAAAATGCACTACCACTTGCCAAACGTTGCTTGGCAATTCCAAGTGATATTCCACTATCTCTAAAGTTTACGTAGCTTTGCGGAAACTCGGAAATAGACATAAATACACTTGGTTTAACACATTCTGGCAAGCCGTAACCTCGACCACCTTCTCCGCGAGTAATAGTGACTTTTAGTACGGCATTGTTCGCTTTAGAAGCGTGCTTATCGGCATCTCTTTTGATAGTAACGAAATCAAGAGAAGGAAAGCCAAGCTGTTGTTGAGCGCGTTGTAAACGTTTTAGGTGGTAATCCCAAAGCGTCAACTCTCCAGACCGCACCAGCATTGTTGTGAAAAAACCATCGCCGTAGTTTAAGCCTCGATCAAGCGTTGATAAATTAGCGTCTAGCAAACTCAACAATCCTAGATATAAAAAAGCCTGATGATAACATCAGGCTTCAATTAGCTATAGCGCAATACGCAGATTAGGCATCAATTTTCTTGAATACCAGAGATCCGTTAGTACCACCAAAACCAAATGAATTCGACAATGCGTAATCAATTTTAGTTTCACGTGCTTTGCCAACTACATAATCCAAATCACAACCTTCACTTGGGTTTTCCAAGTTAATGGTTGGAGGAGCAATTTGGTCGCGAATAGCCAAAATAGACACAATCGCTTCAACGGCGCCAGCTGCACCTAAAAGGTGACCAGTCATAGATTTTGTTGAGCTAACCAATACTTCTTTAGCGTGTTCGCCAAATACAGACTTAACCGCTTGCGTCTCGGCAACGTCACCTGCTGGTGTTGAAGTGCCGTGAGCATTAATGTAGTCAATTTCTGAGGCATCGATACCTGCATCTTTAATAGCAGCAGCCATAGAACGAGCAGCACCATCACCATCGGCTGGAGGCGACGTCATGTGGTAAGCATCACCACTCATACCAAATCCAACCAGCTCGGCGTAAATTTTAGCACCACGTGCCTTAGCGGCTTCATATTCTTCTAGTACAACAACACCTGCACCATCGCCTAACACAAAACCATCACGGTCTTGGTCCCAAGGTCGGCTAGCTTTTGTTGGGTCATCGTTACGAGTAGATAGTGCTTTTGCTGCGCCAAAACCACCCATACCTAAATGCGTAGAGGCTTTTTCAGCACCGCCAGCTAACATTACACTAGCGTCACCATAGGCAATCATACGTGCTGCAAGGCCAATAGCATGAGCACCAGTAGTACAAGCAGTAGTAACAGCGATGTTAGGGCCTTTTAGACCTTTCATTATTGAAAGGTGGCCAGCGACCATGTTGATAATGGTTGATGGCACAAAAAACGGACTGATTTTACGTGGTCCATTCTTTAAGTAATTTTCGTGATTCTGTTCAATTAAGCCAAGACCACCAATGCCTGAGCCAATTGACACCCCAATGCTATCAGCATTTTCCTCGGTAACTTCAATACCAGCATCATCAAAAGCCATTAGGCCAGCTGCAATTCCGTATTGAATAAACGCATCCATTTTGCGCGCGTCTTTTTTACTCATGAACTCTTCTACATTGAAGTCTTTAACCAAACCGGCAAAACGGGTTGGGAAAGCTTCGGTATCAAAGTGTTCGATAGGGCCAATGCCACTTTGACCAGCTTTAAGGGCTTGCCAAGTTAATTCAGCGGTATTACCTACTGGTGATAGTGCACCAATACCAGTAACAACGACTCTACGCTTAGTCACTGAAATGCCTCCAAGGGGGGATTTACTTATCTTAGGGGGATGCAAAATGGGCGACTGATGCCGCCCACTTTTTTATTAATCTTGATTATTTAGAACGTAATCAATTGCAGCTTGAACAGTAGTGATTTTCTCAGCTTCTTCATCAGGGATTTCAGTATCGAATTCTTCTTCTAAAGCCATAACCAATTCAACTGTATCCAAAGAGTCAGCACCTAAATCGTCAACGAATGAAGCTTCGTTTTTAACTTCGTCTTCGCTTACACCTAGTTGCTCGATGATGATTTTTTTAACACGTTCTTCAATTGCACTCATGACAATATTTTTCCTTAGTAAATACGCTTCTGCGTTGTTGCGATAGTGTATTCAAACCGAATTACTTTGCAAGTCTAACCGTAGTGGTCTAACCACGTTTTTCGTAGTTATTTTTATAAAAAACTTGCGATCTATCAATTTTTTGCACATTTTTTAAGCCACTGCTTAAACCATGTACATCCCGCCATTAACGTGAATAGTTTCACCAGTAATATAGGCAGCATCGTCGCTTGCTAAAAAAGCAACCGTTTTGGCGATTTCTTCAGCATCACCTAAACGCGCCATAGGCACCTGCGACAAGATAGCACCACGCTGATTATCGTCAAGTGCTCGCGTCATATCTGTTTCAATAAAACCAGGAGCAATCGCATTAACTGTGATCCCACGAGAAGCAACTTCGCGCGCCAATGAACGAGTAAAACCTAATACGCCTGCTTTGGCAGCAGAATAGTTAGCTTGGCCTGCGTTGCCCATGGTGCCAACAACCGAACCAATACTAATAATACGACCATTGCGCTTTTTC
This sequence comes from Agarivorans albus, assembly GCF_019670105.1. Classification (NCBI taxonomy): domain Bacteria; kingdom Pseudomonadati; phylum Pseudomonadota; class Gammaproteobacteria; order Alteromonadales; family Alteromonadaceae; genus Agarivorans; species Agarivorans albus. Next base: position 2,490,898 of record NZ_AP023032.1, read on the forward strand.
ATCATTGCACGAAGCACTGCTTTGCTTAGACGAAAAATAGACGTTAGGTTTGTATTGATAATATCTTCCCACTCGTCGTCTTTCATACGCATTAATAAGTTGTCACGGGTAATACCTGCATTGTTCACAAGAATATCGATATCGCCATATTTAGCTTTGATATCAGCAAACAGCTGAGCAATAGAATCGCTAGAAGTTACGTCTAAGGCTAAACCAGTACCATTTTCGCCTAAATAGGCAGCAATGGCTTCGGCGCCCTTCTCTGAAGTAGCAGTTCCAATAACGGTGGCGCCGCGAGCAACTAAAGTTTCAGCCGTTGCACGACCAATACCACGGCTTGCGCCAGTTACTAAGGCAACCTTACCTTGTAGAGACATTGATAATTCCTCGTTACTTATTATCTAAAGCAGTTTTTATAGAAGTTGTATCATTAATTGCCGCAGCAACTAATGGCTTATGGATCCGCTTAACTAAGCCGCTAAGTACTTTACCCGGGCCGCACTCATAAACGGTTTCGATACCGCGAGTGGCCATTGCTTCAACGGTTTCAGTCCAACGTACTGGGCTATATAGCTGCTTAATTAGTGCAAGCTTAATTGCTTTAGCATCTCGTTCTATTGCTACATCTACGTTATTAATAACATCGAATTTTGGCTCAGAAAAAGAGATACCCTCAATGTAACCCGCCAATTCATCAGCCGCTGGCTGCATCAAAGCACAGTGAGAAGGCACACTTACCGGCAATGGCAAGGCTCGCTTAGCACCTGCTTCTTTACATAATACGTTAGCTCGGTCTACGGCTTCTTTATGGCCCGCGATAACCACTTGACCAGGTGAGTTAAAGTTAACTGCTGTTACTACTTGGTCTTGGGCGGCTTTCTCACAAGCGTCAATAATTTCTTGATTGCCTAAGCCAATGATTGCAGACATTGCACCCACTCCGGCTGGTACGGCTTTTTGCATTAACTGACCGCGATATTCCACTAACTTAAGTGCATCAGCAAACTCTAACACTCCAGCACAAGTTAATGCCGAGTATTCGCCTAAACTGTGTCCTGCTAATACTGCGGGCGCGCTGCCCCCTAGCTCGTTCCATAAACGCCATAAAGCCACAGAGGCGGTTAATAATGCGGGTTGGGTGCGGCTGGTTTCGTTTAACTCTTCAGCTGGGCCGTTGGCAACTAAACCTGCCAAATCATAACCTAGCACCTCAGAGGCTTGTTTAAAGGTATCAGCAACTACCGGATACTCACTAATAAGCTCGGCTAACATGCCAACGCTTTGTGAGCCTTGTCCTGGAAAAACAAATGCTAATTTACTCATCATCTATCCTAATAATTAAAATCTAACTAGGGCACTGCCCCACGCAAAACCACCACCAAATGCTTCTAGTAATACTAGCTGGCCTCGTTGAATACGCCCATCAGTTACTGCTTCGTCTAAAGCAATGGGGACGGAGGCAGCCGAAGTATTGCCATGCCTATCTAAAGTAAGCACTACTTTATCAAGTGGCATAGCGAGTTTTTTGGCTGTAGCTTTAATAATTCTGAAATTAGCTTGGTGTGGCACTAACCAATCTAATTCTGTTTTTTCAATACCGTTTGCGGCTAAGGTTTCTGTGACAATTTCACTTAAACGGGTTACCGCTACTTTAAATACCTCATTTCCACTCATCGTCATGTAAGACTCCATTTCGGTGCCCGACATTCCACGTTGTGGATGAGGTAGTTTTAGCAAATCGCCATAACGACCATCTGCATGAATATGGGTAGACAAAATGCCTGGTTCTTCGCTTGCGCCTAATAGAACGGCTCCGGCACCATCACCAAATAATATAATGGTAGAGCGGTCGTCTGGATCGCACATATGTGAAAGCTTATCAGCGCCAATGACTAGTGCTTTTTTAACCAAGCCACTCTTTATGTATTGGTCGGCAACACTTAAAGCATAGGTAAAGCCAGCGCAGGCTGCCGCAATATCAAAAGCGGGCACACCAGGGAGCTCTAACTTTGCTTGAACCTCACAAGCAGCGGCAGGAAATGCATTCTCGCTTGAGGTGGTTGCAAGAATAATTAGGCCAATATCGTTTTTGTCGATATCTGCTCTTTTAATCGCTAACTCAGCCGCAAATGCGCCCATATCAGCAACAGACTCGTTATTACCTGCAATACGGCGTTCTTTAATACCGGTACGATCAGTAATCCATTGATCACTGGTTTCTACCATTTGCTCAAGATCTGAGTTAGTTCTTACATTTGTTGGCAGATAACTACCTGTAGATAATATTTTTGAGTACATAAAAGACTTAATGCTTATCAATTAATAAAGATTCAAGTTTGTCGGTAATACGACCTGGCACTTGCTGTTGTATCTCTGCGACGGCTTGGTGAATAGCTTGCAAAAATGCCTTTTCATCGGCATGTCCATGACTCTTAATTACAATGCCGCGCAATCCTAACAGACTCGCGCCATTATACTGGTCGGGGTTCAGTTGTTTTAGTTGAGATTTAAGACTCGGCAAAAACAGTTTAAGAATAAATCTAGCAAACCAGTTTACATCAAACTGTTTCTTTAGTTTTGCGAGTATAAGCTGGGAAACCCCTTCAGCGGTTTTGAGTGCAATATTGCCTACAAAACCATCACATACTATTACGTCAGCTTTACCACTAAATATCTGATTCCCCTCAACAAAGCCAATGTAATTAATCGCGCTTGAGTTTTCAAGAAGTTGCGCAGTTTGTTTTACAACGTCATTGCCCTTTATTTGCTCTTCACCAATATTCAACAATGCAACACGTGGTTTAGTTAAGCCCCATACGCTTTCGGCTAAAGACGCTCCCATTACCGCAAACTGCATTAATACCTCTGAATCACAACTAGAGTTAGCGCCTAAATCTAGCAGCAAACTACCCTGGCCGTTTTCTTCAGGTAAATGAGTCACTAACGCTGGGCGTTCTATACCGGGTAAAAGTTTTAGTACAACTTTGGCCATGGCCATTAAGGCACCGGTATTACCTGCACTAACACAGGCATCAGCTTGCTGTTGGTGAACAAGATCTAGGGCTAAACGCATTGATGATTGTTTACGAGAACGTAAAGCGGTAATCGGTTTGTCGTTGGCAGAGACAACTTGGCTGGAATGAACAAACTCTAAGCGCGGATGCTGAGAAATTTGATGCTCTATTAACAGGGAGTTAATAAAGTGCTTGTCGCCAATTAAGGTAACATGCAAATGAGGGTAATAGTTAAGTGCCTGCGCAACGGCAGGCACTGTAACATGGGGGCCAACATCGCCCCCCATTGCATCAACTGCAATAGTAAGTTTTTGCAAAATGCAAAAATTTACTTGTTGATTACCTTGTTACCGCGGTAGTAACCGTCAGCAGTAACATGGTGACGACGGTGAAGCTCACCTGAAGTAGCGTCAGTTGTTAATGCAACATTGTTTTCGATAGCATCGTGTGAACGACGCATGCCACGTCTTGAACGTGTAACTTTACTTTTCTGAACAGCCATTGACCCAGTCTCCTAGTCTTTCTTTTTTAAACTTTGTAACACTGCAAACGGATTTGGTTTAGATTCTTCCTCTACAACGTCGATTTCACCAAATACTTGTTCGTTTTGCTGAACCTTACAATCCTCTAAAGAATGTTTAGGTATGATTGGCAACGCTAATAACAATTCGTCTTCAATCAATTCAGCTACTAAAAAGTAGTTGTCTTCATTTAGTTGCAGTGGTTCGTAATCTTCTGGTAACTCTTCCACTTGCGATTCATCGCAGACTGGCGAGTAAGTAAACTCAACATTAATAGCATAACTAAAAGTTTCACTACAACGTTGGCACTCTAACTCCACCTCAGTTAACGCTTTGCCTTGAACGACAACTAAACCTTGCGGATCAGTTCCAAAGCGCAACCAGACGTCTACATCACTATTCACTTTCAAGGTTGCATCGCTAAAACGAGGCAATCGTTTGATCTCGAGGAAGCCCTCATAATCTAACTTTCGCTTAGCCGTCTTAAACGGGTCAATCTCTACTGGTAATTTCACTTTTTGCATAAGGCGCGCATAATATAGTTACACTCAGTGATAGTCAAAACAATTTGTGCTTTTTTCCTGCCTTTAAAGCATCGCTATCGCTAAAGATTGCGTTTAAAATCAGCAGACTGTTAATTTTGGTTAAAAAACGATGAAAAATCGACTAATTCTTGCCTCAAGCTCTGCCTACAGAAAACAACTATTAGAAAAAGTTTGCCCAACATTTGATTGCTTCAATCCAGATATCGATGAATCACCAAAACCTAAAGAAACGCCAGAGTTGTTGGTATTACGTTTAGCCGAGCAAAAAGCACTTGCAGGAAAAACACAGTTTCCTAAAAATCTGATTATAGGTTCTGATCAAGTTTGCTGCATAAACGGAGAAATAGTTGGAAAACCCGGCAACCATCAAAATGCTGTAAAACAACTTAAAGCAGCAAGCGGACAAGCCATTACCTTTTATACAGGGCTCGCGCTATATAATAGTGAAACGAAACAGATGCAGAGTTTAATAGACACCTTCGAAGTTGGCTTTAGAGAGCTCTCCGACAGCCTCATTGAGCGTTACCTGCAAATCGAACAACCCTACAACTGTGCTGGAAGCTTTAAAAGTGAAGGTTCTGGCATTGTGTTATTCAAGCACTTAAAAGGTGACGACCCGAACAGTTTGATTGGCCTTCCATTAATAAAACTATGCGGCTTATTAGAAAGCCAAGATTTTGAGCTATTAACTTAGTAAAGATAAAAGGAGCTTAACTCCTTTTATCTCATACCTTTCTACAAAGGATCAAGCTGATCACAAAAGCGTTGAAGACTTTCTTCTAACGGCGCGGTTAAATGCATCTCTTTTTGTGTAGCTGGGTGCTCAAAGCGAATTTGCCATGCGTGTAAAAACAAACGATTCAAACCTTTCGCTTCGGTAGCGGCCAATAGTTCTTTATCTGTGTATTTGTCGTCACCCGCAATGCTATGACCTTCGTAAAGGCTGTGCACACGAATCTGATGCGTTCTACCAGTCACCGGACTGGCTTTCATCAAAGTCATGTCAGCGTATCTTCGCTCTATTCGATAACGAGTGAGCGAAGGTTTACCTTCTGCTTGATCAACAATCACCATTCTTTCACCTGACGACACAGCATTTTTACGTAATGGCGCGTCAACCGACCTAACCGATTTTGGCCATTGGCCATGCACTAAAGTTAGATAGTCTTTTTGAACAACCTTCTCTCTCAACTGTCGATGCATCTCACGTAATGCACTGCGCTTTTTAGCGACGACCAATAATCCGGAGGTATCTCGGTCTATTCGGTGAACCAGCTCCAAATAACGACAATCTTGACGTAACGAGCGCAGCGCTTCAATAACTCCAAAACTTAAACCACTGCCACCATGCACAGCCATACCAGAAGGTTTATTCAGAACCAATAAGCAGTCGTCTTCATAAACTATTTGCTGTTCTAGCTGAACAACCTGATTGAGCTTGTTAGACGGCAAACCGGTTTCTTCCGAAACTCTAATCGGCGGAATTCTTACTACATCATCAGCCTGAACTTTGTATTCTGGTTTAACTCGCTTTTTGTTAACCCTAACCTCCCCTTTGCGCAAAATGCGATAAATACGACTTTTAGGTACCCCTTTTAGCCGTTTTAGTAGGAAGTTATCTATTCTTTGTCCAGCCTCGTCGTCACTAACCGTGACCATCTGAACTGCTTTATTTTCGGTATTCATAGCAAAAATTGTAACATGCTCATAAATAATTTGATGGAAAAATATAGCTTTGCTATATTTGTAAGGCTTAAAGTGCCCGTTTTTAAAGGTTTTCCTTATTTGGCACCGTATTCGAAGCCCATTAATTTGTAAATTTTGGCGCTATCGAAACTAAGAATTTTCATAGCAACCTGATAGGCAATCACAATTATTTGCCTTAAATCAAAGCTATATAGAATAGATTGTAAAGTTCGGCAAGCACAGTTTGCGGGACTCATATTTATACAAGCGCCAAAATGCGCCCTAAGGACTAGAGAAGCTAACCGCGAGGTTACCTAGACGCTCTGACAATAAACACAGGGTCTGGCCATTTAAGGCAGGTTAATTGCTGCCCATGAGGTTGTTTAAATCAAACAAACCCCAAGGCAACATAAATGAAAAGAATGTTAATTAATGCAATGCAGCTAGAAGAAATGCGCGTTGCATTGGTCGATGGCCAAAGGCTATACGATCTAGACATAGAAAGTCCTGGTCACGAACAGAAAAAAGCAAATATATACAAAGGCAAAATTACTCGCGTAGAGCCTAGTTTAGAAGCTGCATTTGTTGACTACGGCGCGGAGCGTCATGGCTTCCTTCCAATGAAGGAAATCGCTCGCGAATACTTCCCAGAAGGCTACGTCTATCAAGGGCGTCCAAGCATCAAAGAAGTGGTTAAAGAAGGCCAAGAAGTCATCGTTCAGATCGATAAAGAAGAACGTGGCAACAAAGGCGCTGCACTAACTACTTTCATCAGCTTAGCCGGTAGTTATTTAGTATTAATGCCAAACAACCCTCGTGCAGGCGGTATTTCTCGTCGTATCGAAGGCGATGAACGCACACAGCTCAAAGAAGCGATGAATGGTCTCGAATTGCCTAACGGCATGGGGCTAATCGTTCGTACAGCTGGCGTGGGTAAATCGGCTGAAGAGCTTCAGTGGGATTTAAAAGTACTGCTTAATCACTGGGGTGCAATTACCGATGCCGCAGAGTCTAAGCCAGCACCATTCCTTATCCACCAAGAAAGCAACGTAATTGTTCGTGCAATTCGTGATTATTTACGTCGCGATGTTGGCGAGATCCTCATCGATAACAAAACTATCTATGAGCAAGCTAAAAAGCACATCGAGCTGGTTCGTCCTGACTTCGTAAACCGCGTAAAACGTTACGAAGGCGAAGTGCCGATGTTCAACCACTACCAAATTGAATCGCAAATTGAATCTGCTTTCCAACGCGAAGTTCGTCTTCCATCGGGTGGTTCAATTGTTATCGATCCAACCGAAGCCTTAACTTCAATTGATATTAACTCGGCTCGCGCAACTAAGGGCGGAGACATTGAAGAAACCGCGCTTCAAACCAACCTAGAAGCATCAGATGAGATTGCTCGTCAACTTCGCTTGCGTGACTTAGGTGGTCTAGTAGTTATTGACTTCATCGATATGACGCCGGTTAAAAACCAGCGCGAAGTGGAAAACCGCTTCCGTGAAGCTGTTCGTCAAGATCGCGCTCGCGTTCAAGTTGGTCGCATTTCTCGCTTCGGCCTACTAGAAATGTCTCGTCAACGTTTACGTCCGTCATTAGGTGAGTCGAGCACTCATATTTGTCCACGTTGTAACGGACAAGGTACTATTCGTGATAACGAGTCTCTAGCATTGTCTATCCTTCGTTTATTCGAAGAAGAAGCGCTAAAAGAAAATACCTCTGAAGTTCATGCTCAAGTTCCTGTGCCAGTAGCAGCTTACTTGCTTAACGAAAAGCGTGTAGCAATCAACAAGCTTGAAAAGCGCCATAACGTTCGATTAGTGATCATTCCTAACCAACATATGGAAACACCTCACTACGACGTTACTCGTATTCGAAATGGTGAAGAGACTCAAGAGACTAGCTATCAGCTTACTGCTGAAAACCCATCTCCGGTTTATCAACCTAACCAAGTGGCTAAAGAAAAAATTGAAGCTGAGCAGCCAGTGTTGCAGGGCTTTAGTGCTCCAGCTGCACCTAGCGCCCCAGCCAAAGCCGCTAAGCCTGTTAAGAGTGCTGTAGAGCCATCTTTAATCGCACGTATTGTTGCATTCTTTAGTGCCATGTTTGCTAGCGAAGAAAAGCCAGCACCAAAGAAACAAACACGCAGCAAGAACAATCAGCGTGATAAGCGTAATAATCGTCGCAATAATCAACGTAATGACAAACGCAACGACAAGCGCCAAGAACGCCCAGAGCGAAAAGAACGCAGCGATCGCAAGGAAGGTTCTAATAGCAACCGCCGCCGCAAGGATCAGCGTAACAAACCTGCTAGAGATAAAGTTGAAAATGAGACTACTCAAGAAACTAAGTCTCAAACCAAGCAACATGCTCCGAAAGAACAGCAAGTTAAAGAGCGTAGAGAACGTCGTAACTTGCGTAAGAAAGTAAGAGTAAAAGCTGAGAAAACCAACGAAGCAGCAGCTGAACAAACCGCAGAACAGCCAGTGGCTGAAAAGCCAGTATCTAAAAAAGTAGAAGTAGCTTCTCAAAAAACTGAAGCTCCGGCAGCTAAAACCGGCGATAACTCGGAAGCACCAAAGCCTAAACGTCGTCGTCGCTCATCGAGCAGCGCAGGCCGTAAACGCTTTAATGACTTGCCAAAAGCAGAGACCAACGCTCAAGAAGCAGCTATCGATTCTCGCTATCCAGAAGCAGAAGTGAAAGCTGAAGCTCCTGTAGTTGAAACTAAAGCAGAAGCGCCTGTTGCTGAAACTAAAGCTGAAGCACCTGTAGTTGAAACTAAAGTAGAAGCACCTGTAGTTGAAACTAAAGTAGAAGCACCTGTAGTTGAAACTAAAGTAGAAGCACCTGCAGTTGAAACTAAAGCTGAAGCACCTGTTGCTGAAACTAAAACTGAAGCACCTGCAGTTGAAACTAAAGCTGAAGCACCTGCAGTTGAAACTAAAGCTGAAGCACCTGTAGTTGAAACTAAAGCTGAAGCACCAGCAGTTGAAACTAAAACTGAAGCACCAGCAGTTGAAACTAAAACTGAAGCACCAGCAGTTGAAACTAAAGCTGAAGCACCAGCAGTTGAAACTAAAGCTGAAGCACCAGCAGTTGAAACTAAAGCTGAAGCACCAGCAGTTGAAACTAAAGCTGAAGCACCGGTAGTTGAAGCTAAAGCTGAAGACATTAAGCTTGATGCGGTTAAAGCCGAAGTTAAACCTAAACGCAGTAATCGCGGTAAGCTAAAACCTAGCAAAGTTGAAGGTAAAGGTAACGCTTCAGCTGCTATGGCAAAACCAGCGCCTGTTGCTGCAACGCCTAGCCAGGCAGAAGAAGTAGTTAAAAAACCTTACGTACGTAAGCCCGTAACAGTTGGGTCGCGTCGTGTTCAATCTACTAGTTCTAGTACATCTGCGCAGAGCCCTATGAGCAAGCCAGAATTGTAGGCAGCAAATAAGTTGTTCAAAAAAGGCCAGCAAATTGCTGGCCTTTTTATTTACTTAGGAATAACTAAACAAACCTAAACTTTCACCCTTTCCACAATGCCGTCACTTGCTTGCTCTATCATTGCTAATACTTGCTTAAAGCCCTGCACACTGCCGTAATAGGGATCAGGCACTTCTTCCAGCTCTACCCCGCCAAAAGGTAAAATCAACGCCAATTTATGCGCATATTGCTCAGGACAATGCTTATGTAAATAGCTTAGGTTTTTCTTATCGGATGCTAAAATCAAATCAAACTTAGCAAAGTCTTTATCTAATACTTTGCGTGAGCGAATACCTTTAAAACTGTAGCCCTTTTCTTCAGCAATTCTTACTGCACGAGGGTCAGGTTTATCACCTTTGTGATAATCCGTTGTGCCTGCTGAATCAACTTTGATTTTCAGTTTGTGTTGTTTAAATTTAGCTCGCAGTACAGCTTCTGCAGTGGTTGAACGACAAATATTCCCCATACAAATAACCAGCACCGATTTAACACCGACAAGTTTTTTCACATATATCCCTTATAAAAAAGGCACCTAAAGTGCCTTTTACCATCTAGTTGAAGAAGCCGCCTAGGCTATCCAGCAGCTTCTTACTATCTTCATTGTCGCCCAAGGCTTTTTTAAGTTCCTTGTTAACCGCTTCTTTAGCTTGTCCTTCAAACAATTTTTTCATGTCTAAATTAACCTTTGGCTCAGTCCAGCTGCCCTTTACGTTAATCGGTATATCTAAGCCAGCTAAGTCATTTTTAGAACCTTGCCCCTCTAGGCTAGCAACCACTTTGGTGATAAAAGTGAAATCCAGGCTCTCATTAATCAAGTGAGTTTGACCGGTACCGTCAATGCGTAACAAAGGCGAAGACATTTGCATCTTATTTACCTTAGCTAAGGATTTACCTAAGGTTGAGTTTATCACCAGCTCACTAAAATCTGTTTTTTGCTCTTGCTGCGCTTGCTGCTTATTACCGCCTTTAATAGTAGCCTTAGCGGAGCGGATCATCTGTGGAATGTTAACCCCATAGATAGCGCCATCGGTAAACGTAGCGTTTATTGGACCAGATATCTTCTTTTTAATGGCGGTAGGCGTTAAACCAGTGCCTTTAAGATCAAGATCTACATTCAGCCCGCCTGCAACAAAATCAAAGTCAGCAGCGTCACTTAACAAGGGCCTCGCTTGAACCCCATTTAATTTAGCAGCCATTGAGTAACTAGCCACTGGCTTTTGGCCGTTAATCACCGCGTTACTCTCTAAGCGTCCATCGTACAAGTTTGCGCTTAACTCTTTTAAACGCAGAATTCCGTCTTTAATCTGAACTTGTTGTTTGATGTCCTCTATGTGCAGCTTCTGATGTTGTAATTTATCTATTGTAAGAGTGCCGTCTAAATTGAGCGTTTTCAAAACGGTTAAATCAGGCTCTTGTTCTTGGCCAGGCGCTTCACTTGACGAATTTGCATCATCAGTTGTATTGCTACTTGCAGACGACTCACTAATAAAGTTGGAGGTATCGAGTAATGGAATATTTAAATCGAATTTGATACTAGGTATGTTATTTAGCACTACGCTGCTGGTACCAACTAATTGCGTTTTGCCATCAATATCTACTGCCAGTTTAGAAAGCTCTGCTGTTTTGCTTGCTACTGTGTAAGACAGCGCTAAATCAGTTTGAACATTCATTGCACCATTTGGAATAGCGCTGCCTTGTAAGTTCAAGCCGTTGCTAACATCGCTTAAGGCAATTCGGCTAAAGTCTTCGGCTATGAATAGCAAACCTGTTGCCTGTTGCTCTACCAACATTTCGCCATCATCAAACTTTAATGAAAGGCTAAAACCGTTATCTTCACCTAGTTCTAAACCGTCTAAAGTAAAGTTGACAGGACCTAACTTTTGAGTTTTGTTTAGCGCTAAATCGATGAGTTCAACATTAGCATCAACAATTTCGATACCAGCTAATCGAACGTTCCACCCAGCAGCTGATGTGCCAGACGACCCCTCAGTACTTTTAGGTTCGCTTGAAGCAGGTTCGGCTTCTTTAGACTGGGTTAAGTCGTCAAGACTGGTTGTTCCATCTGCTTTAGTTTGATGGCGTAAGGTCAAACCTCGAACTGAGATATCCCCCACTTCAATGCTTTTACTAAACAAAGGCATCAAGGCCACTGACATTTCAGCTCCTATGATACTAACAGTATCCCCTTCACCAAATTCAGGATTGTCACGCAGGCGCAAGCTACCAAGTTCAAAGCCAATACTAGGGAAAAAACGCCAAGCTAAATCCCCATCAATCACTAATTCTCTTCCGGTTGATTCTTTGGTTTTCTCTACCAAAAGCGCTTTAATATCGTCGGTATTTACCATTGATACTGCGACGACAACACCGACAACCAATAAAACAATCAGGGCTGCGACAACATAGAGCAACTTTTTCATAATCTTCCCTATTTACAAAGCTGTTGAGTAAGTATGTGCTTAATTATTAATGATAAATTAAAACTTATATTTTTATTACTTATCTAGTCTGTTTTGGCTGTGTTTAGTTAACCCGCTAATTAGAGGCCAACAAGTCACGAATTTTGGCGTTAATAATATCGATAGCGATTCGATTTTTACCGCCTCTTGGAACAATCACATCAGCGTATTGCTTAGAGGGTTCTACAAATTGCAGAAACATCGGCCGAACGGTATTGTGATATTGAGACAACACTGAATCCAAAGTTCTGCCTCGTTCTTTTACGTCCCGTTGGATTCTTCTTGCTAAACAAATATCTAAAGGTGTATCTACAAAAATGCTGATATCCAACTGCTCACGAATAGCAGGATCGGTGAATAACAAAATACCCTCTAATACGATAATTTTTGTAGGTGCTACCGTCTTGGTTTCTGCCATACGGTTATTAACTTTATAACTGTATTGGGGCTGTTCGATGGACTCACCGCTTTTAAGCTGCTTCAAATGCGCAACCAATAAATCATGATCCATAGACTTAGGATGGTCATAGTTAGTTTGCTTGCGCTGCTCAGGCGTTATATGGCTTTGGTCCTTGTAGTAACTATCTTCGTTAATTACTGCAATGCAGCTATCACCTAGTTCGGTGCGAATATCGTTTACAATGGTTTGAGAAAATAAACTTTTACCAGAAGCCGACGCCCCAGAGATCCCAATTACTACGATATTATGATCTTGATTTTGCATAGAAATAACCTAGTTCTTTTGCCGCAATTATAGGTGCAATATACCCATTAGTCATTATGCGAATGGCGCCTAACATTATTTTTCAACTTAATTACCTATAAGTTATTCAGGCAAGCGTTAGGATACTAGGCATCACCTGCCGCTTAAGGTAATATTGGCACCCTTGAATTACCCGTTAATTGACTGAGCTAACAGTAGATCACATGACAAACGAACAACGTAAAATTCTGGTTACCAGTGCCTTACCTTATGCAAATGGTCCTATTCATTTAGGCCACTTACTCGAATACATACAAACAGATATTTGGGTTCGTTTCCAAAAGCTACGTGGTAACACGTGTACCTATGTATGTGCAGACGACGCGCACGGTACACCGATCATGCTGAAAGCTCAGCAGATGGGCATTACCCCTGAAGAAATGATTAACCAGGTTCACGTTGAACACAGTGCAGACTTTAACGAGTTCCACATCGAGTTTGATAACTATCATTCTACTCATAGCCCAGAAAACCAAGCGCTATCGGAAGAGATTTACAACAAGCTTAATCAAGCGGGTCACATAAAAACTCGAACAATTTCTCAACTGTTTGATCCTGAGAAAAACATGTTTTTGCCAGATCGCTTCGTAAAAGGCACTTGCCCTAAATGTAAAAGCGAAGACCAAAACGGTGATAACTGTGACAACTGTGGCGCTACTTATAGCCCAACAGATTTACTGTCACCTAAGTCTGTAATCTCTGGTGCCGAGCCAGTTCTTAAAGACTCAGAGCATTACTTCTTTGATCTACCAGCATTTCAAAACATGCTTAAAGACTGGACAATCTCTGGTTCGCTACAAGAAGAAATGTCTAACAAGCTTAACGAGTGGTTTGAGCAAGGCCTACAACAGTGGGACATTAGCCGTGACGCGCCCTACTTTGGCTTTAAAATTCCAAATACAGAAGATAAATACTTTTACGTTTGGCTAGATGCTCCGATTGGCTACATGGGCAGCTTTAAAAACCTGTGTGACAAGCGCAACGATTTAAACTTTGACGATTATTGGAACAAAGACTCTGACGCAGAGGTTTATCACTTCATCGGCAAAGACATTATCTATTTCCACAGCCTATTTTGGCCAGCAATGCTAGAAGGCGCAGGATTCCGCAAACCAAGCAGCGTGTATGCCCACGGTTATGTAACGGTAAATGGCGCAAAAATGTCTAAGTCACGCGGCACATTTATTAAGGCCCGCACTTATCTTGACCATTTAGACCCAGAGTACTTGCGTTACTACTATGCTGCTAAGTTAAATAACAGAATTGACGACTTAGATCTAAATTTAGAAGATTTTGCACAACGTGTTAATTCGGACTTAGTAGGCAAAGTGATTAACATTGCTAGCCGTACCGCTGGATTTATTAGTAAACGCTTTAACGCCACGCTGTCTCCAGTGGTAAGCAACCAAGCTTTATTAGACGAATTTGTCGCAGCTGAAGCAAACATCGCAGCTTTATACGAAGGCCGAGAGTTTGGTAAAGCAATGCGAGAAATTATGGCTTTAGCCGATAAAGCAAACCAATACATCGCAGAAGAAGCACCATGGCAGTTAGCCAAAAATGAAGAAACCTTAGAACGTGCTCACCAAGTATGTTCAATGGGGATTCATTTATTCCGTGTGTTAATCACTTACTTGAAGCCAGTGCTGCCAAAACTAGCAGACAAAGTTGAGCAGTTCTTAAATGTAGAGCTCAAATGGGCTGACATAAATAACACCTTGGTTAATCATGAAATCCAAAGCTTTAAAGCATTAATGCAGCGCATTGATATGAAGCACGTAGAGGCAATGGTTGATGCTTCTAAAGATAACTTGGTTAGCGCTACCGCAGCGGCAAAAGAAGAGAAGCCAGCAAGCAAAACTAACAGCGAGATTGAACCCATAGCTGATACTATCAGTTTCGATGAGTTCGCAAAAATTGATCTACGTATCGCTCGCATTGTTAAAGCAGAGCATGTAGAAAAAGCGGAAAAACTACTTCGTCTTGAACTGGATATTGGTAGCGAAACTCGCCAAGTATTTGCGGGCATTAAGTCGGCTTACGCACCAGAAGATCTCGAAGGTAAGCTAACCGTTATGGTCGCTAACCTAGCACCTCGTAAGATGCGCTTTGGAGAGTCTCAGGGAATGGTTCTTGCTGCAGGCCCTGGTGGAAAAGACCTCTGGATTTTGAGCCCTGGAGAAGGTGCTCAACCAGGTATGCGAGTAATGTAATACATAAAAAGGCGCTAATAAGCGCCTTTTTTAGTTCTAGTAAGTATTAAAACCTGAGTAGCTAAGCTGTTCTATTGGTAACATCTTTAGCGTTTTAACTTCTTGCACCGCCGCATACGGAGATGCTTGATGAAGATGGGACAACAACTCAAGAAGTTTAGCTTCTTCTCCTTCTGCGACGACTTCAACATCTCCAGAGTCTAAATTTTTTGCATAACCAACAAGATCTAATTTAAGGGCTTTAAGTTGAGTGTGATAACGGTAACCAACGCCCTGTACCTTACCTTTAGCTAAAGCCTTTAAACAAAACACCAGCAGTTAGCCCAGCACTGGTTTTACTTCGTTTAGACCAGTAAATTCGAAGCCAATGCTCTCAACTGGCATGTTCTCTAAGGGAACGCTACAGCGATCAAGGTCTAAACAAAAATAGCGTTGCAATTGATATTGCGCGTTAAGCTGCTCTACTTCATCAAAGCCAAATTGACTAAGCGTCCAGCGTAGACGTTCATCTCTACAATTACATATAAGGCTAAGTAGCGTGAACCCTTGTTTTAAAGCATAACAGCGGGCCCAATCAACCATTAGTTTAGCCAGCCCTTTTCCTGCAAAATCCCGGTTAACCGTAAGTTTGTGCATAAACAAACTTTCACGTCTTACTTCGGCTTCTACCTCAATTGCACCACTACGATTATTTAGAATCATGGCTGCTACAGGTTTGCCTGCAATATACCCCATGTACATTTCATCTAAACGATGATTAGCAAGTAAAGAATGTGGAGTAATTTGATGAAATTTCCAAAGCGGTTCGCCTCTTGATTCGAACCAACTTGCTGCTTCCATCAGTAATTCGCAAAACTGATAAAGCTCAATACTTGATATAGAACGAACCACCAAATTAGGTGTCGCTTCGCTTGACATATCAACTCCCTTGATAAGTGTCTAAACTGTGACCGATGACCAGTTGTGAACAACATGTTACACAGATTACCTTTAAGTTAAAAGCATTGTTGGTGAAAACAAGCTCCTTATTTCAGCCTTACAAAGCAAGGCTTGCAGCACAAAAACTAAAATTAAACCAGTGATACAAACTTAATCACCAATATTGTGCCAACTTGCTGACAAAACTATACAAACTTCAACGAGATTAAAGAAAGTTTCGCTGCTTTATAAATTGCCAAGAATCACTGATAAACAACCATATAAATGCGATAATCTTCAACTATATTCAAACTCATTACCCTATAGGAAGATACATGGATTGCTGCAGCCAACCAGGTCTAATGCCCATTGAACAAGCAAGGTCTTTATTAAGCGATAGCGCTAGCCTAAAAACCCAAATACAGACCGTGAGTTTAGAAGATGCGCTAGGTAGAGTATTAGCAGAAGACATTGTGTCGCCTATTAATATTCCTCCCTTCGATAATAGCGCGATGGATGGTTACGCTATTTGCGCAGAACAACTACCTAACAATAAAACTCTTCCACTTAGTCACAAAGTGTTTGCTGGAGATACCCAGCAACTAGCATTAGAACCCGGTCATTGCGTAAGAATTATGACCGGCGCACCACTACCTCCCGGCTGTGATGCTGTAGAAATGCAAGAAAACACTGAAATAAACGCAGACAATGAACAACAGATCACATTTAAGCAGCCAATCAACAAAGGCAAAAATGTTCGCTTAAAAGGTGAAGATGTTAAACAAGGACAAGTTGTTATCCCAGCGAAGACCCGCTTAAATTCAAGCCACATAGGTTTACTCGCCACACTGGGCATTAACGAAATATCAGTTCAAAGCTTACTAAAAGTGGCATTGTTTTCTAGCGGTGACGAACTAATTCAACCTGGCAACCCACTAAAGCATGGTCAAATATACGATAGTAATCGTTTTGCTATTCGCGCCCTACTCGCAAAGTTACCTGTTGAAGTAATAGATTTAGGCGTTATTGCTGACGATAAACAGCTGGTTACTGAAGCTTTTATTAAAGCAGACCAAGTTGCTGACATAGTCATTTGCAGTGGCGGTGTATCGGTAGGCGAAGCCGATTACACTAAAATGGTTTTAGATGAAATTGGCGACATAAACTTTTGGAAACTAGCAATTAAGCCCGGTAAACCTTTTGCTTACGGTAATCTGCCAAATTCATACTTTATTGGCCTGCCTGGCAACCCGGTTTCGGCTTATGTAACGTTCTACAAACTGGCAATGCTAGTAATAGCAAAAGCGTGTGGATGGGACTACAAAGAGCCACTCGCAATCCCGGCAAAGTCTTTACTAGATTTCAAAAAATCACCGGGTAGAACAGACTATCAACGTGGTTTTGCAAGTATCAGTAGCAGCGGCCAACTAGAAGTAAAATCGACCGGTGCTCAAGGTAGCGCTATTTTCACCAGCTTAACTGAGGCTAACTGTTTCGTAGTACTTGAACAAGATAGAGGCCGTGTAAGCGCCGGTGAAATGGTGACTATAGAAATGTTTGCCGAGCCAATTCTTTAGTTAGAATTGATTATGTAGCTTAACCGCTTTGTGCATTAAAAATATCTGCTCTCCCATTTTTAATGCCAAAGTCTGTTGTGCTCGCGGAGAGATAGGCACTTTAAAAGCCACGCCTTCTAAACTCACTTCTACATAAAAGGTACCTTCCAAAGAATTAACCGATAATACTTCGGCTTGCCACTGATTTTGAGCACTACAACTTTCTACAAATTGTTTCGACAACACAATGTTACTTGGTGAAATACTCACTAAGTGAACACCTTCATCTAGCACCTCTGGGCTCTCAGCTAAGATGTATTGCTGGCCCAGCTTAAACCAACGCCATCCCTCATCTGCCAAACGCTCACTACGTTCTACACTTAACACTATGGCTTGTTTAGCCTTACCGTTATATTGGTTAATCAACTCAAGGCTATTTCCAAGCGTAAGTGTTTGGCTGTCTTCCATTAACAGCACCTTATCGCTAAAAAACACTAAATCTTCTGGATTATGAGAAATAAGTAAGCTGCAGATGCGATGTTGCTTTAGCCACTTCTTTAATATTTTCAGCAAATTGGTAGCAGCTTTTCGATCTAAAGCTGAGAACGCTTCATCTAAAAATAATACTTTGGGTTTGGTTGCTAGCGCCCTTACCAGCGCGACTCGCTGGGCTTGCCCACCAGAAAGCTGTTGGGCATTTTTATTAAGAAGGTTTTTAACACCAAAACTCTCAACTAAATATGCTAAATCACTGGCACTCACCCTTTGTGACAGTTTGATGTTTTTTGCCACAGTTAAGTGAGGAAATAAAAAACTTCCTTGAGTGACAAAAGCTATGGGTCGTTGATATGAGGCTAAACAGCTATTGCTATCAAACCATACTTGCTCTAAGTATTTAATCTCTCCTGTTTGAGGGTACTCTAATCCAGCAAGTAATCGCAATAAGCTGGTTTTACCAATTCCGGACGGTCCAAACACACCGGTAAGCAAAGGTAGAGAGCAGGCCTCTACACTTAACTCAAAATCGTCTCTTTGATAATGTAGATTAAAACTTAACACCCACACTCCCTACCCGTTTCTTAGCTCCGGTCACACCATAAGTGAGCAATAAAGCGAAAAATGAAATACCCAATAACACTAAGGCTAAACGGTGGGCAGCGGCAAAATTAAGACTCTCTACGTGATCAAACAGCGCAATCGCAATCACTTGGGTTTCTCCAGGAATATTGCCCCCGATCATTAACACCACCCCAAACTCTCCTAAGGTGTGTGCAAACCCCAATACCATTGCAACAATAAAGCCACTTTTTGCCAGCGGTAACTCCACAGACAGCAACTGTTTCCACCTAGGCATTCTAAGCACTTTTGCGGCATCTAATACGCCAGGTTCAATTTGTTTAAAAGCACTTTGAATGGGTTGAACGACAAAAGGTAAGGAATATAAACATGAGGCAAATACCAGCCCCGAAAAGCTAAAGGCCAATTGGCTACCAGTTATAGCCTGCCACCATTGCCCCAGAAAGCTATTAGGCGCGAATCCGATCAGCAAATAGAAACCCAACACTGTAGGAGGTAGAACAATGGGTAATGCGACGACCGCTTCAACAATATGCTTTAACTTAGAGTGACTGCGCGCTAACCACCAAGCTAAAGGAGTGCCTAGTAGCAATAAGATTAGGCAACTAATCGTTGCAAGTTTTACAGAAAGGATAATGGCTTGGTATTCAGCATCGCTCATATTTTGGGTAACAAATATCCATTTTCAGTGATAATAGTTTGTGCGTTCTCGCTTAACAAGTAGTTATAAAATTCAATAGCTTGAGATTCATCGCTAAGCAACGCAACATGCTGAGCAACGCCCTTATGTAAATCTTGCGGTACCAACCAATAAGACCCATTAAAATCAGTTTGAATTGAGCGAGCTACAAATCCTGCTGCGACATTACCAGTAGAGATAAATTGAAATACTTGAGATACATTATTCGCTAACACTATTTTGGCATCATTATTTTTCTGTTTAGCTAATTGCTCGGCTGCCAAACCATATGGTGCTAGTGTTGGGTTAGCGTAGGCATACATCTGTTCCCAGTTATCCCATAAACTGCTATCTGTTACCTTATCGCCATTTTTATTTAAAAAGCTTGGAGCCCAAAATACCAACTGGCCATACGCATAGGCCATTTGCTGGCGCGCTTTTCCTTCTTCTACCAGCTGTTTTGGCCGAATGTCATCAGCCGAGAAGAATAAATCGAAGGGGGCACCGTGACTTATTTGGTTATACAAAATCCCGGTAGAAGCGCTAGATATTCTGTAGTTGAATTCAGTATGTTGGCTTTTAAAGTCTTCAGCTAATAGTTCTAAAGTTTGTTTAAAATTGGCAGCCACAGCGATGGTAACGGGCTTAGCGAGAGCAATTGAGCTAACAAAAACAGCAACTATACAAGCTAAACGGGCTACCATTTATCTTTCGCTTTAAGATCGGACTCACGAGCATCAAGCCATACATCACCGCCTAAAGTGCGCTCTTTTTTCCAAAAGGTAGCCTTAGTTTTAAGGTAGTCCATTATGAAATGGCAGGCTTCAAAGGATGCTTCCCTATGAGCACTATTTACCCCAACAAAAACGATTTGATCACTGACATCTAAATCCCCAACCCTATGCACAATACTTGCGTCTTGGATTGGCCAGCGCGTTTTTGCTTCAGCGACAATTTTCTCCAGCTGCAACTCGGTCATACCCGGGTAATGCTCCAGCTGAAGCCCCTTAACCTGTTGATCTAAGTTCATATCTCTAACTAGACCAACAAAAAATACGATAGCGCCAGCACTCGCTCGCTCTCGCAAACGTTGGTATTCCTCTCCAACGTCAAAATCTTCTAGCTGTACTTTAATCATCTAACCGCCTGTAACAGGGGGAAAAAATGCAACTTCATCACCGTTATTTAGCGTTACAACTTGGCTAAGATGGTTTTGGTTAACTGCCGTCAAAATCGCCTCATCATTTAAGGCCAACCATTGCTCACCTCTAGCAAGCAGCGTTTCCTTTAAGGTATTAGTATCGCTACCTTCTACTAACTCAATATTTATCGAGCTTTCGCCTAACTGCTCTTTTAAACGAGCGAAAAATAGTACTTTAATTATCATCTAAACATCCTGCTTATTCGGCGCTAAACGAACCTGATTTTCCGCCATGCTTTTCTAGTAGCTTTACATCTTTAATAATGATGTCTTTTTGAATCGCTTTACACATATCATAAATTGTTAGCGCAGCTACGCTAGCAGCGGTTAACGCTTCCATCTCTACGCCGGTTTGGCCTTTTAGTTTAGCGGTGCTTACTACCGCAATAATGCCTGTTTTTTCATCTAAGCTTAAATCAACGGTAACCTTACTTAACATTAAGGGATGGCATAGTGGAATCAACTCGGATGTTTTTTTAGCCGCTTGAATTCCAGCTATACGAGCACATGCAAACACATCCCCCTTGTGCTGTTCTCCATTTAGCAAGCTATCTACGGTTAGCTGATTAACTTGTACCAAAGCCTGTGCTTTAGCGATTCGGCTTGTCTCGGTCTTTTCTGAGACGTCCACCATAATTGCTTCACCAGAAGCATTAATATGAGTAAATTCACTCATTATTTTTGACCTGTATGAGGCACAAAATTACAGGGTTTATGAGTGCTATTTAATTGCTCTAACAAGATTTTCTGCCATGCTGTTTTACAGGCGTTGGTTGACCCAGGAACACAAAAGATCACAGTTTTATTGGCAAACCCGCCTAATGCGCGACTTTGCACTGTAGATGTTCCAATCTCGGTATAAGAAATATGGCGGAACAATTCTCCAAAACCTTCAATGTCTTTGTCAAATAATACACTTACCGCTTCTGGAGTATTATCTCGTGCAGTAAAACCGGTGCCTCCGGTAGAGATAACACAGTCTATTGACGGGTCAGCAATCCAATTACTTAATGTGGCTCTAATTTGATAAACATCGTCAATAACAATTTGTTTATCAGCCAGTTTGTGGCCGGCTTCTGTAAGAGCTTCGGCCAAATAACGTCCTGAAGTATCAGTATCTTCATTACGTGTATCGGAAACGGTTAATACCGCGATGTTTAAGAAGGTTTGCGTATCGTTGGCCAGATGGCTCATTATGATTCTCCAACTTTATCTTGTATATGTTGCCACTGCTCGGGAGTATTGGTATTTACCATCGCAGGTGCTAATTCTTTTGGTACTTCAATTTCAGTGGCTTGAATAAGGTTTAAAAAAGCTTTTATTGACCTTTGCTTTGCCACTGGCAAAGACAAAACATCAGCTAAACAGGACAAGTTCTTGGCATTAGCTTCAACAATTATAGGGAAAACACTATTTGAGAAATAGTAATTGCCAGGTTCAGTTTGGTGTTGATTTATAATCACATCAAGAACTTGCATATTGAGTAGGGGCATATCAACAGGGATGAACAGGCAAAACCGTTGGTTAAGGGTTTGAAGGCATGAAAGTATGCCGGACAATGGTCCTTTCGATTCACTAGAATCTTCGATATGACGAAACTCAGGATAGTTGCCGCTCACATAACATTCGTTATTTAATGTCTCTTCAAGCAAGCTAAGCCTAGATTTAAGTAAACTACTCCCCTGCCACTGAAGCGCTGCTTTGTCGCTTCCCATTCTCTGAGATTTGCCGCCAGCGAGAACAACTCCTGTTAACTTTATGAGAGAATTTGATTGCATTTGATTAAAAGCTTGAACGACTTAGTAGGCTAATAATGCCTACTAAGCGTTTAGATGAAAAGATTTATCGTGCTAACTTATTGGTCTTTATCCCATTTGGACAAAACCGCTAAAGAAACCACTGCTACACCAATGAATCCCATTACAAAAATGGTTGGCATGGCTGCATAGCCCAAAACATGCCAAAAAACTGATTCCAAAGTACTCATGTGTTTTCCTTATTTTACTACCAGCCTTCAACACCACTCATATCCGGTAACCGGTGAGCAATGCCTTTGTGACAATCAACACAGGTCTTTTCCCCGCTAGCTAACGCATCTGAGTGTTGCGCAACACTGCGAGGACGCTGCTCTGAGAAATCCATAAATTCAAACTCGTGACAATTTCTACACTCTTGAGAATCATTTTGGCTCATACGATGCCATTCGCGCTCTGCTAAATATTTACGGCGCTCTTCAAATTTTTCTTGAGTGTTAATGGTACCCATAGCAAAGGCTACCAGCTCTTTACTTGCCTGAACCTTGCGTACAATTTTGTCAGTCCAGTTATGTGGAACGTGACAATCTGAACAAATAGCACGCACACCTGAACGGTTTGAATAGTGAATAGTTTCTTGTATTTCAGCTACGATTGGTGCGTGACAACCAGAACAAAACGCTTCGGTATTCGTTGCTTCCATACCGGTGTTAAACGCACCCCAGAATAGAATACCGCCTGTAAAACCAAGCGCTAGCACAACACCCACAGCAGCTTTGCTGGGAGTACTGAGTTTGCGCCAAAATGCCTTCAATAACTTCATAATTTAGCCTCTGGTTAAACTAATGCTTAGCGTAAAGACTCTACGCGTTCGTATTCGTTTTCAATCAACGGGGCCGCTTCATTTTGAGGCACGTGGCATTGCAAACAGAAGTAACGGCGAGGAGACACATCCGCCAATACTTGCCCGTCGCGCGCTTCATAGTGAGTTACACTAATTTTAGTAGCACCACTTTCTCGGGCATTTTTCCAGCTATGACAAGATAAACACTTATTAGCGTTAAGGCTCATCTCGTAATGACGAATCTGGTGTGGGATCAACGGTGGTTGAAACACATAATCGGCATCATAGGGTTTGTCTTGTTCAACCACTGACTTTAAGCCAGCTGCTGAGTTTTGGGTATTTAGCTCGGTATCGCCCCGCAGTGAAGCTACACCACCATTACTTACGTAGTCATTTGCGACTACTACTCCGCAAAGCAGTAAACTGCTTAATAGACCAGATAATAAAACTCGCATTTTCATAATACTCTCTCCGCCACCTTGGCAAATATTTTTAGCGAAGCATTGAAAGCGAGGGGCTTTCAATGCTTTTAATAGCGTTAAACCTTAGCTAACTTAACTGCACACTTCTTAAAGTCGGTTTCTTTAGAAAGCGGATCTGTTGCATCTAGGGTCAATTTGTTGGTGAGCTGCTTGGCATCAAACCAAGGCATGTACACTAAACCCTTAGGTGGACGGTTACGGCCACGAGTTTCAATTCGTGATTTAACTTCACCGCGGCGTGATTGAATCATCACTTCATCACCACGTTTAAAACCACGTTGTTTTGCGTCTTCTGGGTGGATAAACAATACCGCATCCGGGAACGCTCGATATAGCTCTGGAACTCGACGCGTCATAGAACCTGAGTGCCAATGTTCTAATACGCGACCAGTGCTTAACCACAGATCATATTCTTCATCTGGAGACTCAGCCGCAGGCTCGTAAGGCGTAGCAATAATTAGTGCCTTGCCATCGGGTTTACCGTAAAAGTTAACTTCTTCGCCAGCTTTTACATAAGGGTCAGAGCCTTCGCGGAAGCGCCAACGTGTTTCTTCGCCATTAACCACAGGCCAGCGTAAACCACGTACTTCATGGTAAGTATCAAATGGTGCTAGATCGTGGCCGTGATCGCGACCAAACTCAGCGTATTCTTCAAATAAGCCTTTTTGAACGTAGAAACCAAAATCTTTCGCTTCGTCATTAAGCTCTGCGTTTACTTGTTCAACAGGGAATTGATCAACTACGCCGTTACGGAACAAAATGTCGTATAAGGTTTTGCCTTTATATTCAGGTTTCTTAGCTAGTAACTCTGCAGGCCATACTTCTTCAACCTTAAAGCGCTTAGAAAACTCAACCAATTGCCATAAGTCTGATCTCGCTTCACCCGGCGCAGACACTTGCTGATGCCAGAACTGCGTGCGACGTTCAGCGTTACCATAGGCACCTTCTTTCTCAACCCACATTGCTGTTGGTAAAATAAGATCAGCTGCTTGGGCAGTAACTGTTGGGTAAGGGTCAGATACAACAATAAAGTTTTCAGGATTGCGGTAACCAGGCAACCCCTCTTCATTGATATTTGGTGCGGCTTGCATGTTGTTATTACACATAACCCAGTATGCGTTCAGCTTGCCGTCTTTAAGCATACGGTTCTGCAATACCGCGTGGTAACCAGGCTTAGGCGGAATGGTTCCTTCTGGTAGCTTCCAAATGTCTTCTGCAATTTTGCGGTGTTTTGGATTGGCCACAACCATATCTGCAGGCAAGCGATGCGAGAAAGTTCCCACTTCACGGGCGGTACCACATGCAGATGGCTGTCCAGTTAGTGAGAATGGGCTGTTGCCAGGCTCTGAGATTTTGCCGGTTAACAAGTGAATGTTGTACACCGAGTTATTTGCCCATACCCCGCGGGTATGTTGGTTAAAGCCCATGGTCCAGTAAGAAGTTACTTTAACATTTGGATCAGCGTAATCTTTCGCTAGCGCTTCCAATTTTTCGGCAGGTACGCCAGATAGCTTCGCCACCGCTTCTACATTGTAGTCTTTCAAAAATTCGCGATATTCGTCGAAACTCATATCGGTCATTTTGCCTGAATCAGGGTTAGCCGCTGCTTTTTGTAATGGATGCTCTGGACGTAATCCGTAGCCAATATCTGTTTCACCGCGTTTAAAGTGAGTATGTTTGTTTACAAAGTCCCAATTAACTTTGTCATTCTCGATTATGTAATGCGCGATGTAGTTAAGAATTGCCAAATCGGTTTGTGGCGTAAACACCATGCCGTTATCGGCTAATTCAAAACTGCGATGTTCAAAGGTAGACAGTACGTGAACTTTAACGTGGGGCGCAGACAAGCGGCGATCAGTTAAGCGAGACCACAAAATTGGGTGCATTTCTGCCATGTTAGAGCCCCAAAGCACAAACGAATCTGCAGCTTCAAGATCATCGTAACAGCCCATAGGCTCATCAATACCAAAGGTGCGCATAAAACCACCAACAGCCGAAGCCATACAGTGACGCGCATTAGGGTCGATATTGTTAGTTAAAAAGCCGGCTTTATGTAGTTTAGCTGCAGCGTAACCTTCCCAAACAGTCCATTGGCCAGAGCCAAACATACCTACAGAAGTTGGGCCTTTATCGGCAAGTGCTTTTTT
The DNA here is from genome assembly GCF_019670105.1 of Agarivorans albus. Lineage (NCBI taxonomy): Bacteria > Pseudomonadati > Pseudomonadota > Gammaproteobacteria > Alteromonadales > Alteromonadaceae > Agarivorans > Agarivorans albus. The sequence goes on from NZ_AP023032.1 coordinate 2,516,231, forward strand.
CCACTTCTCCGCCATAATGTCGAAGGCTTGATCCCAAGAAACCGGAGCAAACTCGCCATTTTTATCAAACTTGCCATCTTTCATACGTAATAAAGGCGTGGTTAAACGGTCTTTACCGTACATAATTTTTGAAAGGAAGTAGCCTTTAATACAGTTAAGGCCTTTGTTTACCGGAGACTCGGGGTCGCCTTGTGTGGCAACAACTTTGCCGTTCTGAGAGCCAACTAAAACACTACAGCCAGTACCACAAAAACGACAAGGAGCTTTATCCCATTTCACTTTTGTTTCTTCTGACGAAGTAATTAAGTTGGTGGCACTTGCAGGTAAACTAATACCAGCAACGGTGGCTGCGGCACTTACCGCATTCGCTTTAACAAACTGTCGGCGAGTCCATTTCATGATACTTCCTCATTAGCTGATTCAAATTGGTGAAATACTAGGTTGCTGCTTAGTACCGCTTCCAATTTTCCGATGTCTTCTAGGGTGGTTACTATGTTATTGCGCGTCTGGCTTTCTATAGAAACAACGATTTTCCCCTCGGGGTTAAAACCATGTACTTCTAGTCCTTCCAGGTCGCTAATTTGATCGATGACTTCTTTAATACGGTCTGGTTGGCACAACACCACCGCACTACTAATATGGTACTCTTCGTTCATCCAACTTCCTTTATTTCAATGGCTTGGCTTGGACATACTGAAATACAAGCCCCGCAACTGTTGCAGTGCTCAGAATTAATTTGTACCTCTGCTTTTCCCGCTAGTAATGGCTTAATGCTAATGGCCCTTTGCTCACAGGTGTCGCTACACGTTCGGCAATAAACACCGTTTTGTGCCAGACACTTAGAGGCATTAACGTCAACAGAATTAGACCAAGCAGGTTGCTGCTTCGGGTGAAACAAAGACTCGGGGCAAGACGTTGCACAGTCGTAACAAAATGTGCACTCACCTTTGGTGAAATCAACTGCTGGAAAACCGCCATTACCCTTAACAATAATCTGTTCAGGGCATGCTTTGACGCATTCTCCACATTGAGTACAGCCAGCTTCAATAGACTGTTGTAACCAAGGTAGAGAGTGATGTTGTTTACTGCGAAGCGCTTTGTTAGTACTAAACATACGACGTTTAGACAGGTCTACAGACATCAATTTTCCTTACGAAATCAGGCTTTAACATTACTGGTAAAACCACCCTAAATTTCTTGGGGTTAAGCGTAAATTTTATTAACAATCAAAAACATACCCCTTAAGGGGTGTTTGCTCAAATGATTGATTTAGATCAAGTATAGTGCGTGATTTCTATCACGCACTAAAACTTATCCGCCTATTGATGCGAGATGTGGAGTAGCGCCGGTATTACCGTCGTGGAGGAAATGACTAACTTTTTTGGTTTGTAATGCGTCTTCAATACGCTTGCTTAATACGTCTATTTGAGAAGGGTTTTGCAGCAAATCGCGCAGCTCTACCCCCTCTTCACCAAACAAGCATAAATGTAGTTTGCCTTGTGAAGAAACGCGTAGGCGATTACAGGTAGCACAAAAATCTTTGGAATACGGCATGATAAGGCCAATTTTGCCGGCGTAATCAGGGTGCTGAAAGACTTGAGCAGGCCCAGCGTTATGAGCTCGAATTTGCTGCTCCCAACCTTCGTTGAGTAGCAGTTGTTTAAATCCAGAGCCAGCAACATGATGTTTGTGGAAATAATCGGGCTGATCACCCATTTGCATTAACTCAATGAAACGGACTTCAACCGGGCGGTCTTTAATCCACTCCAAATACTTTCGAAAGTTTTGCTGGGCCATCTGCTTTATGAGCACAGCATTGAGTTTTACCGCAGTAAAGTCTTGCTCTAGTGCTGCATCAATTCCGGCCATCACTTTAGTGAAAGTTTTGGTACCAGTGATCAACTCAAACTGACGTGAATCTAAGCTATCAACACTTACATTTACATGAGTAAGCCCAGCATCACGCCAGCGCTTAGCGTTATTCGCCAGTTTAAAGCCGTTGGTAGTCATCGCAAGTTGCTGAATGCCGGCAGTATTTGCGCATACTTCCATAATCTCGACTAAATCTTTTCTTAGGCTTGGCTCTCCGCCGGTAAGACGAATTTTGTTTGTGCCTAATTTAGCGAAGCATTCAGCAAGCTGAGCTATCTCAGATAAATTGAGATTATTATGGGGCGTTTCGCAATGATAACCATCAGGTAAGCAATAGTTACATTTGAAGTTACATTCGTCGGTAAGCGACAAACGCAAATAGAAAAATTTTCGGGAAAATGAATCCGATAACATAAATCAACCTTTCCAAATGCGGGAGGCAAAGCCATTTCTGCACTCTACCCTGCTTAGTCGATGCTAAGGGTCTAAACGCCATATCATTGTGACTTAGGTCGATTTAGACTTCGGTGATACTTTAATGCTAAGCAATAAATCTTAATTTGTTAAGTGCTTTCTTAAACGGTTACACTGGCTTTGTGATATTTGTCGGTTAACTTTATTGAATTAAAAGGACTTATTTTTGAAACGTTTTTTTGGCAAACGCTCCATAGGCACAGCGGTAATCCGCTTGTTAAGTGTGATGATGTTCCTTTTTGCCTTAGTAGCAATTGGTTCGTTAACCACCTTGGTGAACAGCCTAAATGATGCAGAAGCGATAAATATAGCTGGCTCTTTGCGTATGCAAAGTTACCGAATGGCACATGCTTTAAATGTTTACGACAAAGAAGTAGAACGTAAAATTCAACAATTTGAAACCTCGTTAAACAGTGATGCTTTAACTAAAGCCGCCGAGCAAGATGATGCAATTAACCAGCGCTACCAAAAAGTTAAACAACGCTGGGTACAACTAAAACCCTTTGTGATAGAAAAGAACATTGATGAATTTGACCGCCAAATTGTGGGATTTGTCGACCTAATCGACGAATTTGTTGCAGAAACCCAATATAACTCCGAAGCCAAAGTATTCTCACTAACCCTGCTTCAATTAATTGCCTTTGCCATCATCACATTTATTGCCGTTTACACGCTTTGGTACATTCAAAAGAATATTTCCAAACCCATTTATCGATTAGTAGAAGCAGCCAAGCAAGTGCAACAAGGTGACTTTAAAATCTCTGTGCCAACCCGCTACGCCAGCATCGAAATGGAAACCTTGGCAAAAGGCATTATGTCTATGTCACAAGATTTGGATCACTCATACCAAACACTTGAAAATCAAGTTAAAGCCAAAACTAAAGAGCTTCGCCGCGCTAACCGCGATTTAAACTTCTTGTACAACCTAGAGCAAACGCTATTTAACAGTACTTTAAATGAGGAACACCTAGAGCAATCACTTAAGCTGCTCTGCGAAACCTTAGGTATTAAGGGTGCCAAGCTGTACATCGATAAATTGGACATTGAGGTTGAATTACACCAACAAAATGTTCAGTTTGAAGAGCCAATATCCTTGCAGCTCAATCAAGAACAATATGGCTCTCTGCAGCTGCCGTTAGTGCCCGAAGATAGAGCTGCCATTGTTACAAGTTACTGCCGCACTATCACTAAAGTGCTGCGTTTCGAACAGAGCTTATTACAAAAGCAAAAACTGTTGTTAATGGAAGAGCGCGCTACGATTGCTCGCGAGTTACACGATTCTTTAGCACAGTCTTTATCTTACTTAAAAATTCAAACTAGCCTGTTACAAAGGCAACTTAAGCAAAGCCCTTGCGATTGCCAACAAAGCTTTGAAATTAGCGAAGAAATACAATCAGTATTAAGCGCCGCCTACATCCAGTTACGAGAGTTGCTATCCACCTTCAGATTAACCATTAAAAACGCCCTATTGGTTGAATCACTTCAAGTGTTGGTAGACGAATTAAATACCCAGCACTCTCAAGTAATAGAGCTTGAGACCAATATATCCAACGATATGGTGGAAGCAGATAAGCAAATTCACATAATACAAATTGTTCGAGAAGCGATCATAAACGCTCTAAAACATGCTGACTGTGATAAAATTTGGGTTAAATGTATTGGTGACTCTGAGCTTATTTCTGTTGAAATAGCGGATAATGGCTTACAGGGTGGCAAACTAAAACAAGTTAATGACCATTACGGACTGCAGATTATGCAAGAACGAGCTCAGCGACTAGATGGAGATATTCGCTTTGAGCAATCGTTGTCCGGTGGTGTTTCGGTAAAACTAACCTTTCCTAGAAAGAGTAATTAAGGATCCTGCAAGCTATGAGCGACCCAATCAACATTCTTGTTGTAGATGACCACCCTTTAATGCGTAAAGGCATTGTGCAGTTTTTAAGCATTGAACCTGAGTTTAACGTAGTTGCTGAAGCTGGCAGTGGTGCTCAAGCTGTGGAGCTTTGTAGTGAGCTAGAACCCGATGTAGTGCTATTAGACTTAAACATGAAAGGATTATCAGGTTTAGATACATTAAAACTACTTCGTGAGAAACAAGTAAGCTCTACCATCATTATCCTCACCGTATCAGATTCGAAACAAGACGTTATTAAGCTTATTAACGCAGGTGCAGACGGTTACTTGCTTAAAGACATGGAACCAGAGCAGCTGCACGAGCAATTAAAACAGGCAGCCGCGGGCAAACAAGTATTAAGTGAAGAGCTTGTCCCCTTCCTTAGCTGCTTGCACGAAACCGACGAGTTTGCTGAAAAACTAGGAACAGTCACCAAGCGTGAATTACAAACGCTTAACGAAATAGCCAAAGGTGCCAGCAACCGCGAAGTAGCGTCTACTTTAAAAATTACCGAAGGTACGGTTAAAGTTCACGTGAAAAGTCTACTTCGTAAATTGAATGCTAAATCGCGAGTTGAATTAACCGTGATGTATCTTGAACATATAGCGTAAACGCATGAATAACACGCTACTGATGGGCGAAGCCAGTTGCCTTATTCTGGCAATGAGCTTCGCGATAAGAGCGATGTTTTTACATGCTAAACGCCATCAAGATTGGTTCAATCCTCTGCGGATCTTCTTCAAGCCCGTCAACAATCTAAATGCCGATGAGTACTCATTAATTAGATGGGCAGTTTACGCACTAGTAGCGTGTGTAAGCTTAGATGTTGTTAGACACATGATATAAAAAAGCGGCTTTACGCCGCTTTTTTATTAACGCTTTTGCTTAAATTGCTTGTTAGTGAATCGAGTGGCTGCAAAGTTACTGTTTTTCGCCCCTTTATAACCGCGGTTTCCTGCCCCACGACTTCCCCGCTTACTGTCTGCCGGCACCAAATGGTGTAAGCCACCACCAATTAACTTGGTAAGGCCCATATTGGTTAAGCCTTCGCGGATGATTGGCCAATTCTTCTCATCATGGTAACGAAGCAAGGCCTTATGTAAGCGGCGTTGACGCCCTTTCTTGGCTACCGATACTCGTTCACTGGTATGGCTAACCTTATGCAGCGGATTTCGCTCGGTGTGATACATAGTCGTTGCGTTGGCTAAAGGCGATGGATAGAAGTTCTGCACTTGGTCCAATCGAAACTTATTCTTCTTCAACCACAATGCCAGTGTCACCATGTCTTCATCTTTAGTGCCTGGATGCGCCGAGATAAAATAAGGGATCAAGTACTGCTTTTTACCGGCTTCTTTCGAGTATTTATCAAACAGCTCTTTAAACTTATGATAAGTGCCCATACCCGGCTTCATCATCTTAGATAATGGGCCTTCCTCAGTATGCTCTGGCGCAATTTTTAGGTAGCCGCCAACGTGGTGTAAGGCGAGCTCCTTAACGTAACGAGGGTCTTCAATGGCAAGGTCGTAACGCACACCAGAAGCAATTAGAATCTTTTTTATCCCTTCCACCTTTCGCGCCCTACGATACAGGTCAATGGTTGGCGTATGGTCAGTATCCATGTGGTGACAAATAGTCGGATAAACACAAGACAAGCGGCGACAAGTTTCTTCGGCTTTTGGGCTTTTACAATTTAGTCGATACATATTGGCCGTTGGGCCACCTAAATCAGAAATAACGCCTGTAAATCCAGGAACTTGATCTCTGATCTGCTCGATCTCGTTGATGATGGAATCTTCTGAGCGACTTTGAATAATTCGCCCTTCGTGCTCGGTAATTGAACAGAAAGTACAACCACCATAACAACCACGCATGATGTTAATTGAAAACTTAATCATGTCGTAGGCAGGGATCTTAGCTTTGCCGTAACTTGGGTGCGGCACACGCTGGTAAGGCAAACCAAACACACCATCCATATCTTCAGTGCTTAACGGCAACGCAGGTGGGTTAAGCCAAACAATTCTATCACCATGGCGCTGAGCTAATGCTCGGGCACAGCCTGGGTTAGTTTCTAAGTGGAAAATCCGGGAAGCATGGGCGTAAAGCACTTGGTTAACTTTAACTTGCTCAAACGCCGGCAAATTAATATATACGTTTTCCCAAGGGCGCTTCTTTTCCAATTGCACAACAATCGGTTTAGCTTGCTCGGCTTCTTTGGGGTCAACTGTCTCGGCCTCTTTAGTCGAACAGCTTTCCTCTATTTCGGCATACGGGCTAGGAATAGGGTCAATTTTTCCAGGCTTATCTAGATGGCTTGAATCTAAGCCACTCCAGCCGGGCAACGCTTCTTTACGAATAATCGCCGTTCCACGAACATCATTTAGTTCGCTAATTGCCTCACCTTGGCTAAGGCGGTGTGCGACTTCTACCAGAGGACGCTCAGCATTCCCGTAGATAAGCAGCTCTGCTTTTGCATCAAACAGTACCGAACGACGCACTTTATCGGACCAGTAATCATAGTGGGCAATACGGCGTAAGCTTGCTTCTATTCCGCCAAGTACCACTGGCACATCTTTGTAGGCTTCTTTACAGCGTTGTGAGTATACAATTACGGCGCGATCGGGGCGTTTACCCCCTTCATTATTTGGCGTATAAGCATCGTCATGACGTAGCTTTCTGTCTGCTGTGTAGCGGTTGATCATCGAATCCATGTTGCCAGCAGTTACCCCAAAAAATAAATTGGGCTTGCCTAGTTTCATAAAGGCATCTTTGCTGGTCCACTCCGGCTGAGCAATAATCCCAACTCTGAAGCCTTTGGCCTCTAACATACGGCCAATAACTGCCATGCCAAAGCTAGGGTGATCAACGTAAGCGTCACCGGTTACCAAAATAATGTCACAGCTATCCCAACCTAAGGTTTTCATTTCTTTACGTGACATAGGTAAGAATGGCGCAGCAGCACGCTGACGATTCACGCAAGTTTCAGGTTTAAATAGAGTTGGCGCAGTTTGCATAAAAATTGGTCTCGTAAAATCAAGCGCGACATTATATACGTTATTTTAGTTGCTAGGAAACGGATTAACAGCAAGTTAACAATTACACGCTCTAGCTCTGTCAACTCGCTAGCTAAATGACCACAAATAACCTAAAATTTCTTTTAGTATTTAGCGAGTTACTTATTGAAGAAGCATATGGAATTGCAGCGGCCTAGCGCTCACCTACTTTTAATACTTTTTGTAAGCCAACTGCTTTTTGCCTGTGCCCAGCGCCCATCTGACGAGCTAATTCAACAATATAAGCAGCCAAGCTACACCATTAAGCCCGGTGTCGAGTCCGAAAATCAATTCAAAGTAAATCAAATTACCCAATATCAACCAGGTAAAAATGGCATTGCGGTTCTGTCTGATGGCATAAGTGCCTTTGCCGCTAGAATTGCGTTAATTGAAGAAGCGCAACTAAGCATTGATGCGCAGTATTACATGATTAAAGAAGACATGACGGGAGCCATTTTTCTCGGTAACTTAATTGGGGCTGCTGACCGAGGGGTACGGGTTCGCCTGCTAATTGACGACATTAATACCTCCAATTACGACGATGTTCTCAAAGCCATGGCCTTGCATGACAATATCGAAGTAAGGGTCTTCAACCCATTTTACGACCGCACCTTTAGAGCAACAAACATGGTGGGCGACTTTGAGCGTTTAAATAGCCGCATGCACAATAAATCGCTAACTATTGATGGCCTAATTACTGTAGTAGGCGGACGCAATATCGGCGATGAATACTTTAGCGCTAAAGATGATCTAGAGTTCTCTGATATCGATGCCATTGCCTTAGGGCCGATAGTCGATGAAGTAAATCAAGCCTTTGATCTCTATTGGAATAACATTCGAAGCTACCCCATTGAATCCTTAAATACCAAGCAAATAGATATACAAGCTCAATATCGCCGTTTAGAACAACAGATTTTTAAAAACAGTGTTAAGTCCTTTGTAGTTGCTCATTTGCGTTACGCAAAATTAATCGAAGATAAAACCTTTCGCGATTATCTATATTGGTGTGACGGCAGGCTACTAGTTGATCATCCCAATAAAGATGGCGACTTTGCTAGTGACGTATCTACAAATTTAGCCCGTGTACTTGAGCAGTCAGAGCAAAGTATTTTACTTAGTTCTCCTTATTTTGTGCCCGGCGAAGAAGGTACCTCAGGTTTAATAGAACTTGCCCACAAAGGCATAGACGTAAGTGTGATTACCAATTCGCTTGCAGCAACCGATGTTGCAGCCGTTCACTCTGGTTACAAAAAGTATCGCAAACGCTTGGTAGAAGGGAATGTATTTCTTTATGAAGTAAAACCGGATGCAAAGCAAAAACAACGTTTAGCTTTTTTTGGTAAAGGTGCCTCTAGGGCAAGTTTGCATAGCAAAGTTTTTGTAATTGATGAAGAAAAGCTCTTTATTGGCTCTTTTAATTGGGATCCACGCTCTATCAATCTAAATACCGAAATGGGCTTGTTACTCACCTGCCCCAATTTGGCATACCTAGTGTTTAACGCAGTGCATGACGAACTGCCATTTAAAAGCTATTTGCTAGAGCTAGATGACAAGCAACAATTAGAGTGGGTAGAAACGTTTAGGGAGCAAGCTGAAACACGCTACGATAGTGAGCCTAAAGCCAGCGCATGGCGAAAGTTTCAAGCTTGGATAGTTGGTCTTCTACCAATAGAAGACCAACTCTAGCAGGCTTAGTGATGGTGACCACAGCCACCAGCAGCGTGAACATGGCCGTGAGCTAACTCTTCTTCAGTCGCTTTACGAACTTCGGTCACTTCAATTGAGAAAGCCAAATCGATTCCGGCTAATGGGTGGTTGCCATCAACAATTACTTCGTCTTCTTCCATGCCGATAATAATTACTGATTGCTCACCTTCGTCGGTAGTAGCGCGAAACTGCATGCCTACTTCTACTTCAACATCACCAAACATACTCTTTGGCACAGCTTGAACAAGGTTATCGTTACGCTCGCCATAAGCATCTTCGGCAGCAATGTCTGCATCAAACTTGTCGCCAACCTGCTTGCCAACTAGCGCTTGCTCTAAGCCAGGTACTAACTGACCATGGCCAACAATAATTGCCAAAGGCTCTTTGCCTTCGGAAGTATCAAGTTGTTCGCCATTAGCGGTTACAGTGTATTCAAAAACGGCAACGTCGTCTTTTGCAATGATCATTCAAGATTCCTTGGTTAAAAATAATGCAGAACTCTGCTAACAGGGCAATTCTAAAGCTTCAGAAACAAAATTACTATCTAGGATTCATTTATCAAAATAGTGCTAACTGGCAACTTGCGGCTCTTTGAAACCTTGTAAATGTGTTCAGTTTGATAAGAAACAAGCTATCGGAAATTCCCACTAAAGATATGAATTCATACCGCTTACCAAACACAGCCATGAAGTTATAGACTCAAGAGCACCCAATCTGAATAAGCTCTTTTGTCTAATGGCGACCACACTCTTTAGTGACTAAAAAAGGGGCTCACAAGCCCCCTTTTCATAACCGTTACTGCAATGTTGGCTTAGGCGTGAGCCGTTTGCGCTGCCACATCCATTTCAGCACGCGCGCGGGTCATGTAAGACTTCATCAGCAAAGACGCGATTAGGGCGATAACAAATACACCAGCAAAAATGTAAAGCGTCATCTCGTAGCTGCCAGTTGTTGTTTTAACGTAAGCTGCGATCTGTGGGCCAGCCAAACCAGCCAGCGCCCACGCGGTAAGCACATAGCCGTGAATCGCACTCAGCTCCTTAGTACCGAATAGATCTCCAATAAAGGCAGGCAGCGTTGCAAAGCCGCCTCCGTAGCAAGTTAGAATAGTGTATAGAACAACCTGGAACAAAATGATGCTGGTAATGTTTGGCAGCAAACAGAAGGCAACAATCTGAATTAAAAAGAAAATCATATAGGTATTTGGGCGACCAAGTACATCGGATAATGAAGCCCAAGCAATTCGACCAAGTCCATTAAACAGCGACATTAGACCAACCACACCAGCAGCTTCCGCCGGGCTTAATCCAATACTCTCTTGAGCCAAGGGTGAGGCCGCGTAAATAACCGCAATGCCACAGGAAATGTTAATAAACATCATCACCCACAAGCCATAAAAGGGACCAGTTTTAACCGCTTCGTTAGCTGTTAGTTGGGTTAAATCCTCTAAAACTTTCTTTTCACCTGACTCAACCGCAGCCTTCATTGCATCTGGCATCCAACCCTGTGGTGGCCGCTCTAAATAAGACGCAGAAGCAAACATGATAACTAGATATACAACTCCGGTGATCCACCAAGTGTAAGCAATACCATTGCCCTCAACGGTAAAGGTTTCAATAATAAAGTTAAACACCGGGCCTGCTACCATAGCGCCAAAGCCAAAGCCCATAATCGCTAAGCCAGTGGCAAGACCACGACGATCCGGGAACCACTTAACGAGGGTAGATACGGGAGTAATATATCCAATCCCTAAACCTATACCGCCTAACACACCATAGCCGAGCCAAATTAGATAAAGGTTTTGAATATAGGCGCCAAAACCCGCAATTAACAAGCCTCCACCGAAAAACGTAGCTGCGAGCATACCGGCTTTGCGCGGACCATTCTTTTCTACGAAGTGCCCCATAATCGCTGCGGATAAGCCGAGGAAGAAAATCGCAAAGCTGAAGGTCCAAGCAATTTCATTGTTGGTCGCTGACTCCAACAGCTGACCTAGGGGTTTCTTAAATACGCTGAACGCGTATACCGAGCCGATAGAGGCATGTAGCCCAACGGCCGATGCTGCGATAAGCCAACGGTTTTTCATTACCTACTCCTTGTAAGAACATTAAATCCATTTATTGTCCTTATACTGTAGAACGCTAGATCTGAAGCATTTTTGACCTAAATCAGTTCAATTTACAGTCAAGTGCTTATTCAAGTCAGCTTAGTGACACAGTTCAAAAAACAGTCTTTGGCAAATGATAATATTACCAACAAGATCAATCGAACCTCACAATAAGAATAAAAACCTTTGCCACACCAAAACCACGAAATAAACACGCACCACAGTTAGTGAATAATCATGCGCGTAAATGACGTGGTTTTCTCTCCTTAATCTTGGCTAACTATTTGTTCTTTTGTTAATTCTATCTAGTCTTCCACTGGGGAGAAAAAGCAGAGTTAGAGCTAATTTTATGGTCTCTAGACCAAAGCAAACCGCGTTTAACAGGCATTTATCAGCGCCGCCAAATTTTGCAGCCATACAACTAACCAAAAACAACGAATAGTTCTGGCAACTTTTATCTAAAAATAAAAAGAGTACACTGTAGCCTTTGAAAAATGCTGTTGGTTACTCCATGGATCTGTCTACCCTACTCATCTTTATCCCTACCTTCTTCTTCGTTTCTATTACACCTGGCATGTGTATGACGCTAGCGATGACTTTAGGCATGACCATTGGGCTGCGCCGTACCTTTTGGATGATGCTAGGTGAAATGATAGGAGTAGGCATAGTTGCGGTGCTTGCAGTACTTGGTGTTGCTGCAATTATGCTGCGTTACCCAGACGTGTTTACCTTGTTAAAATGGTTTGGCGGCAGCTATCTTGGTTACTTAGGGATCCAAATGTGGCGCTCTCGCGGAAAGATGGCCATACCCGAAAAAATTGAACAGCAAGCGCAAATTAGCCCTTGGCAATTAGCCACACAGGGGCTGGTAACAGCAATAGCCAATCCTAAAGGTTGGGCCTTTATGATTTCACTGTTACCGCCTTTCATCCAAGCGGACAAAGCCCTTCCCCTGCAACTGAGTGTATTGGTGGGCATAATTCTAATTTCTGAGTTTGTATGTATGACTCTTTATGCAACCGGTGGAAAAACCTTACGGTTATTCTTAAACAAAAGCGGCAATGTACGCTTGTTAAACCGCATCTCCGGAACACTCATGATTGGAGTGGGAATTTGGTTAGTATCCACCTAGTGTTTAAAAACCACTCCCTACTTGGAAATACACTGCGCTTTCCTCGCCGCTGTAGGCAAAATCCATCCCTAAGCGAAGACCATATCTTCGGGCGATTTGATAACGAAAGCCTGCGCCCACAGACTGTACACTTTCATCTGTTGCTAACTCACTTTCCTGCAGAGCTTGTCCTGCACCATAAAAAGCCGAGATAGTCCAACGGTGATCAATCGAGTAAGTAAGTTGTGATTGTATAGTATGAATCTCGTCACCTTGATACCGATAGGCGGATACCCCTCGCAAGCCTATATAAGGTCGAGCTGTGGGTGATAAAAACAATTCATCAGAGCTAAAGAGTTGATAATTGCCAGCAAAAGCTAGGTTCCATTTTCTACCTAATGGAAGATACACCTCTCCATCCACATTCAAATTTTGGTAGTCCCAATCGCTGCCCAATTTTTTATCATAAATCATGTAATCTGCGTTTAGTTTATACCCCCTAGTTGGGTAAAAAATATTGTCTCTGGTGTCGTATTCGGCAATAAAACCTAGACCAGAAGTGATCGACTCATCCCCCCACACCTTGCCTAACAAGCCATTTAGCAGCTTATCCGCGTTAGAGTTACCAGTATCAAACGTTACTTTGCTTACTCCTACAATTTGCTTAGCACCCAACATCAGAGGAGTATCAGCGATACGAAACTGAAGCTTTTGCAGGGCTAGAGCGCCCTCGGTTTTAGTACCAATCTGCATGCTTTTAGTAAAATCACCTAAAGACAGATCTTTATAAATATTCAGATTAGCTTTCCCCAAGCCCATTCCACCGGTATAGCGGATTGAATCCTTCATCCATGAATGTCGATGTCCAGCAAAAGCAAACCAAGTACCATTCTCGGTGCCTGCTGCTCCCACTAAAGTAATTGCCGAGGGTATCAACTGTGCACCACCATCTAGTGATGACATCGCTAGCTTCTTACGGGCTATTTTCTCTTCTTCAGTTTCATGAAGAAATAGCCCCATAGCACCGCCACCAGCGCCAACAGCAGGTTCAGTTATTAGAATAGGAATAGGCAAAAAGCCATAGGCATTCTCTGCAAGGTGATGGCCCAAATCAAACTTTCCATCAACTTCGTCAAAATATGAGGCAGTGCTATCGGTTGAATAAATGCTAATAGACAAAGCCGACAGCGCCATCGCCGCCCATGTAGTTTTCATTAATAACCTTTGTTTAATTACTTAGTTGTTTGTTTAACTCTAAAACTGACAAATTCAGCTTTGGAAGGAATTACGCTACTTTAAGCTTACTTTGGCGTAGTGCTAAATCTTGTTTGTAGGACTAAATCCGTCAAAGTTGTATCGATATAACTTATTGGATAGGTGTACTTTTTATGCTTAGTTGGAGAAAGTTGGTTCACTCGTAAACATAGTAAAAACGCAATATATGCGAACCAAACAAAAGCGAGTTACACCCTGCGCTACAATATATAAATGTAAGCTCCTTTATGTCGATATTGCTTGTTTACTCATTATGGTGAAGCGAATGTTCAAGGAAACAAAGATTAACTGGCCAGATTACTATCATCCTCGAAACGCGCAAATTCATGTTAAAAATGCTGTGCCCAGCAAAGTCCCTGCAGAGCGAGTTTGGGCATGTTTGATTAAGGCACCGTGTTGGCCAACATGGAAGAATAAAGCGACCTCTGTGCAGCTGTTAAACGGTAACGGCTTAGAGTTAGAAAAAGGCACGGTCTTTCTTTGGAAAACTAAAAAGCTTCAATTCGAATGTACAGTGGTCGAATTTGTGCCTAACAAAAAAATTGCTTGGAAAGGCAAATCTGGCAGTATAGATATGTACCATGCTTGGAAGTTAGACTGCCAAGCAGACGGCTGTTCAATTATTACTGAGACAACCCAACGTAATGGAATAAGCTGGCTCACTAAGTTTTTTCTTCCCAAGCAAATTAATAGCTATCATCAACATTGGCTTGAAGAACTGCAACAACAAGCCCGTTAACTTAGAGGTCGTAAACTAAACCCAGCGAGCGATATATCGCATTGCTTATTTTGCTCCCTGACGCCTTAATGCGCTGTTGTTTTCCTTGCTGCCAAATAGTCTTTCCTTTCTCGGTCAATCCAAGTTGCCACAAATGGGTATCGCGATCTTGGAACAGATAGTCTTCTAACTGTTCAGCAAAGCCTTCTCCGCATAGGTACAAACCGAACTCGAGATTAAGATGATCGGAGCGCGGATCAAAATTAGAGGACCCAACATAACTACACTGCTTATTCACAACCAACGCTTTTACGTGGTAATAATGCTTAACGTGTCCTTTCTCTTTGTCTGGAGCAAACTCATAGAGTTTAACGTCTTGTTGTAATAACTGTTTTCGATAGGGGGAATAATACGCTCCAACAAACGCTGAATCACTGCCCGTTTTACCAGCAGTAATTGCTGTTACCTTTGCACCAGCTTGCTTGAACCTTTGTATATCACTTTCTCCAACGGCTTTAGGCAATAAATACGGTGTAGATATAACAAGCTGGTCAATCTGCTTATGCTTCTGCTGAATAGTTTTAGACAACCGCTCTCGATGATAAGGTTGTTTGTCTTCAAGTTTATTAAGTGAATCAAACAAAGCGGTCGCTTCAACAGAAGTGTATTCTGGTTCAGCGATAGCTAATACACTGCCCGCAATCGCAGCTAGCTGCAATGGGTATTTGTTGGCAAGCTCGGTAAAACCCGCTAAAAAATAGTCGCGCTCTTCTGCCCTTGGTTTCCCCACTAAGGTCTGAACATCAACCGCACTCCCACTCTGAAACAACTGATTAAAGTTTTTCTCAAAGGCCGCTAACACAGCTCCTTTTACCAATAAGTCCAAATCGAAAAAGTTTGCTTTTTTACTGTATTCAAAATAACTATCACCGATATTGCGCCCACCAGTAATCATTAAATCACCATCCACTAGCAGTAGCTTTTCATGTAAGCGATGATTACGTTTATTTTTATGGATCTGAAAATCAAACATGCGGCTAAACCAGCCCAGCTGACGCGCTTCAAAAGGATTAAAAATGCGTATTTCAATGTTTTGGTGAGCGGCCAATGTTCTTAACCACATATCATTAAATTCAAGTAGGTCATCAAGAACTAACTTTACTTTTACACCTCTGTCGGCAGCCATTCTCAGCTCTCGGTATAAGTAGGCACCGCTGAGGTCGTGGTCCCAAGTAAAATACTCCAGTAAAACGTAAGACTTAGCGTTTCGAACTGCCGCTATGCGATGAGCTAACGCCTCTTTCCCATTTGGTATTAAATAGACTTGAGCAGGCACAGTCTCGGGCTGCCAGTTACTGGTTAAGTCTTCAGCTATTGGCGGTGGTGCACTTGAGCACCCCGCTAACATACAAAATAATCCTAGTACCACCAACGACCTAATTTGCCAAAAGTTAGAAACTAGATTGGCTACACATTGATTAATAGAGTGCATAAGGAACCTAAATTTAAACGTGAAGATAGAGAACTTAAACGAGCTTCCTTGCTCAACAATACTTAGAAACGGTAACCAACATTTAAGGTGGCAGCTGTGCGGTCTTTACCCACATTAATAATGCCAGTGATATTGAAGTTTTTGTCTAGCTCTTTATTAAAGCCAATGAGGCCAGCCCAACGTTGACTGCGAATACCTACGTTATAGTCCATTTCAATACCTTGGAAACGTACAGTACCTGTCATGTAGTCATCGTATCCTTGATATTCAGCACCAATAAACACTTGAGCTCGTTGTTGCTGAAACTGGTAACCAAGCATCGGTTGCGCGGTAAAAATACTGCCACCCCAATCATCTGCACCATTCATTTTGGTTTTGGTTACAGTGCCAGTTAGCGAGGCAAACAAGTTTTTATATCCGATAGACAAGGTGGTGCCTGCACCAAGTAAGTCATATTGAAGGTGAATTGGAACGTTAAAATCACCCGATGGAACGTAAATGTGTTCACCTAAACACTTGTCTCCAACCACCAGACCAATACACTGATCGATCCCTTTAAAATGGGCTTGTACATCGGCATCTACGTTTAGCTTTCCTACCAAGCCAAATACATTCCAAAATGGCAAGATGTAGGCGTCCCCACGAAGGGTAAAGCTCTCGGTATTTACTACCGCATGAGTTTTTTCTGGGTCAAAGAAAGTTTCTAAAAGTGCTGGGCTTAAACCAAAAACACTAAAGCTGGTAAAATCGAAGTTAGTCTCTTGACCACGGTAAGCCATAGAAAACCCATAAGGTTTTGGCAAATCGATGCCCTTTCTACGTAACGTATCGCCAAAAAATGGAAGAACATTTTCTAATTTTACGTTTTCTTCGCGAACACGGGGATCAGACATCTCTGAAAGTAACTGCTGATCCTTAATAATGGCTCCCGCAGCATTGTCGTAAAACGCGACCGGTTTGATTTCCATGTCTAATTCGCAAGCATGGCCTTTACATGTACCTGTTGCGTTTACCTCTTTGTGTTTAATAACGTACTCACCGGTATCTAGCACTTCAAGTTTAAGTACCTGGCGATACTTGTTTACTTTTCCTAGATCGTGTTTGAACGGTTGATTATTGGTAATAACCATTTCTTTCACTAAACCGTTTCTTACCGTCATTTTCACTTGCATAAATCGGAAAAATGCTAAGTCTTGTGGCAGCGCAAACTTTGAGTAGTTAAAACTCACCGTCGCACTACCATCGTTATTCTGGTCAACCTGCAACGAACTTTTGTCGTAGGTACTCGCGTATTGGCGCAACTTGTATTCTGTCATCGCCAGCTTCTCGATTTCTTTTAATAAGCCCCTTCTGTGTTTTAGGCTTTCTTCTTTGTAACGAATGTTCAGATTCATGCGGCCTTTAAGGTCGGTACTATGGACCAAAAAGTACTCTGTTGTTTCGGTACCATGCTTTCCTGTAAAGCTTTTTGTTACGTGCTCAACAAAGTGCTCAGTTTGTCCTAAATCACTTAAGGCCAAGCCAGGAAGATGTTCAGGAATATTTAGATCGCGCAACTCGCTAAATTCATTTGCATTCTCTAAGTTAGAGGTATCTTCGTGTTCCGCAAATGCAGTTGCAGAAAACATGAAACTAGATAGTAATGCTGCTTTTATCCAAGAGCGTGGTGTTGTGTTGTAAAGTGTTGTCATTACAGTTCCAAATTGAAAAACTCAAAAGGTTTATCAACGAAACGTATAAGCAAACGTCCCTATCTAACTATTACGTTAGGTCAACGAATTAATAGAGCTGGCAACGACTCCCCGCTCTGCTGATGGTCGTAGAATAAAAGAGGCAAGATTAAGGCGTTAATCAGTGATGATGGATCGAATCCTCAGTTTAATTATTAGCCTTATCCAATACCTGGCGAACTATCGAGCTTGTAGGTTTTAACAAAAGAGATAACGCCGGATAGTTAACTAGATAAAGACAAGATCACCCAACATCCTTGTTCGGATTAGATACTCAAAAGAGCATCGATGAAGGCTGCAAAGACAGCACCACAAAAACGTAACCTAATAAGATTAATGCTAGCTATGGGCCCTTTGCAGAATAGTGGTAATGAATAGAAGGTTATCGCTATACAGCGCGTTTACCAGAGGAGAAAAGTGCAAGCCAATTAACAATTGTTGTCGGCTCACTTAGCCTCAGGCAACATGGTTGTGCTAAAAAATGTATCTACAAAGTGAATAACAAAACGCACGATAATTAAAATTAGGCTCAGGAATAACAGCATCTGCAATGAGGCATTTATATCAAATACCGGCCTTAAGTGCTGAGCGTTCATCGTTAGCAATACCAAAAACTGGCCACCAAGGATCCGCATTGGTACTTGATTATCCTTTGGAAACAAACGCCAAACGGCAAATGTATTCACAAAATAAAATGTCCCAAGCTGCCATGCATTGTCTAAAAGTGGTAACACAAACACATACTGAGTAAGCACAATACAAGCCCAAACGTAGACTAATCCTAATATCTTGTTGAGGTAGTGGTAAGGAAATTCGATAATGCTAAGGCCCATAGTTGCAGCAATGAGTGGAAACATAAATCCTCCAGGCATAGGCAGATATATCCATAACATCCAACTGACTAGGGTAACGACAACAAACTTAATTGCACGTAAACTACCCTCTGCTTGGCTAAGAAGGACTTGCTTCGGCAGTGTTTTAGGATCTTTCTCCTCTGGCCACAACAAGCTAAAAACTAGTGAATAAACAACTACCCCTAATATCGTTTCTTGCACCCTAAGCACTGCGAGGTTGAAACTTAGCGACTGGCTTAAACCGCTCGCTAACGAGACGATCACTGCCACTATAAACGCCATTTTATAAACATAAGCGTATTTCGAGCGGGCAGACATGTATGCGGCAATTCCCCCCAATATAAGCTCGCTTAGCAAAAACAGTTCCCGCTGCTGGCCGAATAAAGCCAATAATGCAAACCCCAGCACTACACCACTGGCAGTGCCAATCACTCGCTGCCTTGCTTTATGTAATGCGTGGCTAAAGCTTTCGGTGGTTGCCATTACTACCACCGCGATAGCTGCCCAATAGGGTTTCTCCCAACCAAAGCTTAGCGCTAGTACAATGGTTAAACTTAGGCTAATGGCAACTTTAATCGCTTTTATGCTAGCTACGCTCATTAGCGGATACCTGCTTGTTAATCATAACTGAAGCTGTAGTCCCTACTCTTAACTGAACATTAGCTGGGAGCTCGGTCACGGTAATTTTAACCGGGAGCCGCTGGGCCAAGCGTATCCATTCAAAGTTAGGGTTAACACTTGGCAGCATATGAGTACTCGTGCTGCCGTCTGCTTGCGCTATGCCATAACCAATACTGCTTACTTGGCCTTTTAGTGGCGTATCGGGGTAACTCATCAAAGTGATTTTAGCCATGTTACCTTGCTGCATCGCTTCTATATCCGTTTCTTTAAAGAAGCCTTCGATCCAAAAGCTAGATTCGTCAATTAACGCAACAACTGGTTGATTAGCGACTACATGAGCACCCTCAGCTAAATTGAAGTTGGTAATGTAACCATCTTTGCTGGCATACACTTTTGTAAAACTTAGGTTAAGCTCAGCCCCCTTTAGCGCAGCAGACGCAGCCTTAACATTTGCCTGCGCGGACAGAACATCATTTTGCAAATTATTTAATGTGATTACCGGTACCGAGCCTGGAGTGCGTTTTTCTAGAGCACTCATTCTTTGCTGTTCGTTATTAGCCCTGGCTAAAACTGCTTTTGCTTGGGCTAAATTTGCATTTGCTTGCTGGCTTGCCGTTAGATAGACGCTATCATCAATTTCAAACAACAAGTCACCGCTTTTTACTCGCTGGTTATCCGAAATATATATGGCAACAACCGGCCCAGTAACACGGGGAGTAATCTCTACAATATTAGCTCTTACCAACGCATCACGAGTCCAAGGGTTAGCAAGATAATGCTGGTACTTTAATCCTGCCAACGTAGCGGCAACAACCACTAGCAATACAGTTAATATTTTGGTTTTCATTTAAATTTCCTAGTGTTTTATGCAGGAAAAACGTAACGGCTTAGCGCAACCGCGTATATCACCAACAGTGATAATTCAACTAACACAGGCGCATATAAATATTTCATCGCGTCTAAACGGCCAATTAGCACCATGGTCAAATTTGCCGCTACATAAGCAGCACCAAACGCAATAAGTAGCGGCGGGAAATAAATCTCCCCAACTGCAATTTCTTTAGGTAAGTATTCTTGGAACATGGTTTTGCCTTGGTGTTAATCGATATACGCTGAGATTAAAACGTAAAAACGGAAAGAGTTAATCGCGAATGAAGGATCACATCCTCAAAACTAATAAAACTGATTTGCAGCCGCTCGTAAATACTCCATCATTTTTGAAGGGCAGCTCAAAGGTTCAAAAGCTTGTGACGAAAAATACACCGCAACATAATCGCGCTTAGTATCGATATACATGCCTTGCCCAAAATAGCCTTGTAAGCAACGCGCCCCATCGTCATAAACCTTGTCAAAATTAAATGCATGCGACGCACTGTTTCGCGCTAATCCAGTTCGTTTTCTCATGTCCTGCGTAAGCTTGGCAGGCAATACCGGAGTATCGGTAATAATTGGCCAACTAGGACAAAGTAACATTGCTACGCGAGCTGCATCTTCTATCGAAGACAATATAAAGTCATGACTTAAAGCGGTACCATCTGGCGCTAAGGTCACCACCATCGGCGCCTCTGCCTTAATATTTCCCCAAATTCTGTTTTCAAAAATTTGTGTCCAAGGCAGCTGTTCAATTTCTTCCGCAATATAAGCTAAAACGGCTCGTGTTATTGGGCCAACCCCTTGTTCAGTGGCAGCTTCGCCCCCTCTTTCTCTTTTAATTTGTTTTACAATGTCGAGCCAGTTTTCTTGGTAACCGGTGTATGCATTTGGCCGGCCAAATTGAGCCGCTAAGAAACGAGACATATAGGAATTGGGGTCAAACATTGTCTGTTGAGTAGGAGTAATGTTTAAACCACTAGTACCATTAATCGCTTGACGAATGCTCACCCTGTCCCACTCGGTATTGCGAAACTCTGGAAGGTATACGCTTATAGATCTATCTATATCAATCTTCCCTTCATCAATAAACTGAGCAAACACCATACTAATTGCTAAACTCGACAGCCCCATCCATACATGGTTTTGCGCGGCTTTCATTCCTGGATAGAGCTCGAATACCACCTTACCAGCCTGAACAATAATTAAGCCTTGCACTCGGCTTTCCGGTAAAGAAACATAGTCGTTTAAACTACAAGTTTGGTTTTTACCTATTACCTCGCCTATTAATGGGTTAATTGACCGAGCAAGTCGATGATTAGATTCCGCTGGATTCACAAACGAGGACGGCAAAAAACGATTTAAATACGAGTTATAAATAAGTGCGTCGTTGCCCCCCATAACAAATTGCTTAGGGCTAAAGTTTTTGTGGGCGTGACGAATTTGCTCAAGTGAAAATCCCTGCAAGCTCGCTGATACAGGCAACAAAGGTTCTGCACCTTGATTAAGTATTTGCGCATACTTCTGTTCAATGTACCGAGCATCCGGTTGTTCAGCGATACGGATCGCCGTTGCCACTGCGCCAACGTTTGCCATTAAGGTGCCACGGGCAAGGCTCTGTTTAGTTTTCATGGGATAGCTCTTTTAAAACGGTAGGTGTTTATATTGCTACCTAGAATAGTGCTATGCTTTGCTCAGTGATAATCGGACTTGAAGGATCAAATCCACATGCATTTTAGTCTGGAACAACTTGCAGCATTTGTAGCGGTTTATGAAAAGGGCTCATTTAGTGAGGCAGCGGTTAAACTAAACAAACACAGAACCACCATTGGCCAAGTGATAACCAATCTAGAAGACCAACTGGCCGTTGAGCTGTTTGAGCGAATCGGCAGAAGCGCTAAACCCACCAGTGAAGGGCAACTTTTATATAGCTACGCCAAGGTAACAATAGAGCAAGCTAAATCCTTTAACAAAATGGCACTTAGCCTATCTTACGGGCAATTAGAGTGCCTAAATATTGCCTATACAAGTCTAATTCCCAGTGATGTATTAGTGAGTATTCGTCAGCTTTTATTAGAAAAATACCCGGCAATGAAAGTTAACTTTCTAATTAAAACCAAAGAAGAGGTTAAAGCAGGGATCGAAGATGATTCAATACAACTGGGCTTTGTAAATGTAGATCAACGCACCCCTATTACGAGTTTCGATATTACCTTCCTTTGTTACCTTACTTTTGGTCTTTACACAGCTAAAAATAGCCCTCTGGCAGAATTACCAAACGACCAAATATTTGGTGCTTTAAAGACCAGCAAACAGCTGATACTAAAAGCTTATTTAGATGATGAAATCTCTCAAAAAATTCTATTGTCATCTAATTACGAAGTTATTGAAGACTTCTCGCTATTACTTAGCTTAGTTCAGCAAGGTGTGGGATGGTCATTATTACCAAGGGTCACAATTGAAGACCTGGGCGATTTGTTACAACTACAAAAGCTTAACTTGAACGAAGTGAGAGATGATTTTCAGTTTCCTATTGCGCTTTGGGCACCGCGCTCTAAAGCGATAATGGAAATAAAGAAAGATGTAGAGTCACTGGTTGTTGCGTACATTAACGAACGAAGAGCTAGATAACGAAAACAAGCTATCTGGTGGCAAGGGCGAAGCAAGATGAACTTGTCTTCGCCTCATATTAAGCAAGCGAGCACGATTAGGGTAACTCTGTGTGCCACTGTTGCTTGTTAATTGCTTTCGTAAAACCGTAATGATAAAGCGCCAACATATAGTCTTCATCAAACATTTTTTTACTCTTTTTCTTCTCAGTAAAGTTTGCAGTAACGTAGGTGAATTTGGTGTCAAAGTTAAACTTTTCACTAAAATATAAAATTCGATACAAATCACCACGATTTTGATTGAGGGTTAAGCTTTGAACGCTGCGCCCAAGCAACTCTACACCTCTGTCCTTCAAATGTTGATAAGGTAGATCTAGTCGACCATTACGCACCACATATATATTTGGTAAGCTATCAATGCCTAAAGCCTGGGCTATGTTGTTGTAATCAAAACCTGCGGGGTCGGCAAACATTTGCGCACTAAGGCCGCCATCTACATGCATCTCTTCTAAACTTTCGCCACTAGCGTTTACTTCAATAAACTGCGGAGGAAAAATGCCGGGTATAGATGAGCTAGCACTTAGCACTTGATGAATCAGCTGCTCCTTATTGGGATGATCACTTGCCGCAATTTGACCTAAGTTCCAAACAACTTGTCTACCAGAATCAAAATGAGTTGTACCTATAAACAAGCGCTTACCACTGTTATGTGTAGCAGCAATTTTCGCGATCATTTGCTCATCAAACGTTGCAGCAATAAATTCGTTTAAGCCTTGCCCACTACTAACCCCGTCTTTAAATACCGCATTTAAATAATTGCGCTTCGCCAAAATGCGCTTATCACTAATACCTAACATGATGTTTTTCATAGTGACAATGTCGTCGCCACCTACAAAGACAAATGGCGCAATAAGAGCTCCAGCACTTACCCCAGTGACCACAGCAAAATCAGGTAAGTTGCCGCTTTCATACATCCCATTAATAATGCCAGCACCATAGGCACCGTTTGCTCCCCCGCCAGATAAGGCAAGAATATTTAGCGAATTGGATGAGGTTCGTAATACTGTAGTATTTGCGTCTTTGTCATATAGGAAATTTGGTGCCTCATTGCCCCAAAAGCGCAAGGGTTCACTCAATGATTGCTCGGCTATTAACGCTACTTGTTGATAGTTTTTTTCGGTTACGCGTTTGTCTAGCTCATGATGCGAACTACAAGCACTTAACGCTAAAGTAGCCAAAACAATCTGTATTAAGGTTTTTGTATTAAACATCGTCTCTACCTCAAGCCACTTTTGACGCAGCAAAGCTGTGGCGAGGCTCACTTAGCTGATCTTGTGCATAAACAGTTTGCAGCTCCCACTCACCACATTGCCGAGTAGCCTCTAACACACCAAAACTCGCGTTGTTAGCATGCTCTAAAGCCATAGTGGGTGGCCAACCTTTCAATAAGCCTCCAGTAAATAGCGCCGAAATCAGATCGCCCACGCCCACAGGGGCTTTATCAAATTCTAAATTAGGGCGTTTAACCAAATAGCAGCCACTTGAATCAGCCATCATCATGCAAAACTGCTGCTTTGATAAACTATGAAGATGTTTAACCAACACCACTTTAGGCCCTTTTGTTAAAGCCTTCTGACATGCCTCGATAGCTTCATTTAAGGTGGTTATTTCCATCCCTACAAAGCGGCTTAATTCAAATTGATTAGGCACTATCACATCTGCTTTTGGCATTACATGTTCAACCAAATACTCGCTAATACCTTCTGCTAAAATACAGCCTTTATCAGGGTCACCCATAACAGGATCGCAAACGTATATCGCCTTTGGATTAACCCGTTTAACCATGTCTACGGCGGCAATTAATGAGGTTGCCTGAGCGGCATCGCCTAAATAGCCAGATACAATAGCTTGGCATTGTTGTAACTGCCCTATTGCATCAATTCCCTTCACTAAATCAGAGATGGCATCTGCCGGAAAGCATTGGCCAGTCCACCCTTGAGCATATTGCGTATGATTAGAAAACTGCACGGTATGAACGGGCCAAACTTCAAAACCCATACGTTGCAGTGGAAACACCGCCGAGCTGTTTCCAGCATGGCCATAAACAACATGTGATTGAACAGAAATAATGCCTTTCATGATGCGACTTCTCTACTTAGTTAAAATGGGAAGGCTATGACACCGCCTTAAACTGAACTGGAATACCCAGCCCTATATAGATACAGGCATATTATTAGAAGTGTTCGAGCAACGTTAATCAGCATTGATGGATCAAGTCCTACCTATTCAATATAAGCCAGCAACTGGATGCCTTGTTTTAGCCAACACAAGTTACCGCACTAACGAAGTTGGCTTCTAGAGCATTTACGAGCTCACAAAGTTTTAATCCTAAGGAATAAGAGTTATGGAGTTATGGAGTGATGGATTCTGTGAAAAAGACTTAAGGTCACCAAGTTAGTGGCTGTAATAATTCATACCAATAGTTACCTTGGCCAGGTAGAGGCTTAGGTAAGTAGCTAGCTTCAAATAACAATACTTGGTGGTTAAACCAAAACAAGCCAACTAATAAAGCAAGATACCCAAATCTCAAACTTATATTAGTTTTTTTGGAAAATGGTGAGCGTAGCAACGAGACTATTGGACCAAGATATACAGCAGCAAACCACGCGATAGAGCCTAGCGTAACAATGGCTAAGCGAAACATGGCTAGCTGGCTTTTATGCATTGGCGCTTGCATTGCGATAAGCGAAAATTGTTCAGTTAAAGGCATAAAAAAGCCGGTAATCGCGCTTGCTAGAGCTAGATACATCAGCAAATCACCCACTACGAATAACCAATGGTCGCAAGCTCCTAACTCGTCCATCGTTGATGAACCAATAAAACAAATCAACGAAATAACCGATAAAGCGAGTGCTACAAATAACGCCATATCAGCTCTGATATGGACACCGTTATTCACGCCAGGCAGCGCAATGCCACCATCAATATTGAATAAGGTCGAAATTTGAAAAGATACAATAGCGATGATAAAGCCCACAATCGTTAGGCGGGCTCGCATCACATTAATTGCAATACGTATACCTGTAGGTTGTGTCATTAAAGGTACCTGTAGTCTTATGAATAAAAAGCCTTAATAGCAAGCTGCTATTAAGGCTTTACAAATGATAAGTGCATGCTTAATCGTTAAGGGTTATGAGAACACCATGGCCATGTAACCTAAGATCAAGACTATTGCAGAGGTAAGCGCATAGGGTACTGGGTAAGCTACGGCAGCAATACCACTTTGCGAAATGTCCTGAATACCATTTAGCGCAGGCGTACTATTTCGTCCTCCAGCACAAGCTCCAGCTAATATGACCGGGTTCATCTTTCTAATGTAGTAACCGTAGAGCCAAGCTAAGAATGGTGGCACTAAAGCGCCTAACAAACCTAGTACTGCTATCCAAAGCACGATAGTACCTTGGAATGAAGACATAATTTTAGGTCCAACTCCAGCAGCTAGAACCGCCACAAATAAGCTTAAACCAATGTCATTTAGGAAGGCTCTTGCCCCTTCACTAGTTGGGCCACCAAAATCTGGATTACGCGTACGCAACCAAGACACTAAAATCCCCATCAACATACAGCCAGCAGAAGTACCTAATGCAAATGGAATTCCGCCAATTTCAACACTAGCATGGCCAATCACAAAACCAATAAATAAGGCTAATGACATAAATGATACTTCGGTATAAGCACTTTCAACTATTGGTGTAGCTTTAAGCGATTTAGCTGCTTGTTCTACACACCATGCAGGACCAGCAAGGCGTAATACATCGCCTTTTTCTACAATGGTTTTAGGAAGATGTGGTATTGCCACACCAGCTCTAAACAACGACTTTAGATGTAAACCAAAACCAATCTTTCGGCCCATTTCTGCTAGCGTTTTTCCTGCAAACCTTGTTTTACCTACATGAATATCCGCAACTTCAATATCTACCATTCTGGCGCGAGGTTCCGAGACTTCTTTACCAACTTTATCTTTGCCATTGAGTAATAGATTGTAATCGCCCAACACACCAACAATATCGCCTAACTGTATAGAAGGATCTTTTTCAGCATCAATCACTTCGTCACCGCGCACTACTTTTAGAATTGCTGCATGAGGATTCATTTTGAACAATTGGCTAACGGATTTGCCAACCAACTCTGCGTGTTCAACTTTATAAGAGCGGATCTGCTTATCGGTGAACCCTAAAATAGAAGTGCCTGCTGTACCTGGTAGAGCACCACCATCTTCACCGCCACTAAATTCTTGTTCTGCTTTTTGGGCTTCAAGCACAGCATCTTTGCCAAACATCTTAGGTAAGTATTTAATCAACAAAATAATGAATATTGAGGATAATACGTAGCTAATGGCATAGCCTGCAGCCATATTGGCACCTACCGTATCAGCTGTTACACCTTCAGGTAATTGGAAAGCTCCGCTAGTTACTGCTGATTGAGCCACACCCATTACAGCGGTCACTGTATAACTTCCCGAAATAATACCTGCTGCATAACCAGGCCCTAGGTCTAACACTTTCACGCCAAAGAAAACGATTAAGAAGTTGGAGAAAACAACAATTAAACCAATAACTAAGAAGTCAACACCACCTCTTGCCAAGCCAGAAAAGAACTGAGGACCAACTCGCATACCTAAGGCATACATAAACAGCATCAGAAAAATATCTTCTACTAAGCCTGGGATATCATAGGTAATCCCATAAAGTGCACTAGAGGCCAGAGCAATTAATATACCTGTGACCAAAGTGCCCGCCGTAGCACCTAAATTGATTCCTCCAACGGTAATTCGGCCAATGGGGTATCCAATCGCTAAGGTTAAAAACAGATAAGCAAAAGGGTTACTCGCTAAATAACTTAAAGCCCAAGCAATACCGCTGGAAGCCTCAGATTCAATTGTTGACGCATAAGCGTTACCAACAAACAGAGTTAATAAAAAACATAAGCCCAGTATAAGGCTTAAAATGTATTTTGGAGGCGCAGCCAATACGCCCGCCAGTTTCGTTCGAACATTCATAATTAGAAACCACCTTCATTTAAGACAAAATAGAAGAAGTAAGCACTACTTCTTCTATTCCACTACTTCATAATGTGCCGATACTTAGCACTTGCCTGGCGACACTTTATGTAAGTCATGAAGTTTTGGAGGTGTAGCATTACCACCATGCTCTTCTAAATACTCGCAGGCCATTTCAATATCTTTGGCTAATATTTCCGCGGCATCGCGGTTTAAGTGAGGACGAACAACGATACGTAAACTGTTCACTTCCTGAGCATTGGCAGGCATAGAGTAAGCCGATAATATCCAGCCACGCTCACGTACTTTGTTTGAGATATCAAACTCGTTGTAGTTAGTCACTGATTCATCGAGTGTTAGCGCAACTACTGGTATCCGCTGGGTTTCATTCATCACTTTAAATTTACCGGTGGCTAACAAACGGTCACGCAAATACTCTGCATTTTCAACAGTTTGCTTCATGATGCGGGTGTAGCCATCTTTGCCTAAACGAATGAAGTTGTAGTATTGAGCCATAACCGTAGCAGAGCTCTTACTAAAGTTAAGCGTTGCTGTTGCGGCCTCGCCACCAAGGTAATTTACGTAGAAAACTAAATCTTCATTGAAAACGGCACGCTCACGAAAGATTACCCACCCTAGTCCTGGAGGCACTAAACCAAATTTATGGCCAGAGGCATTAATAGATTGCACTCGTGGCAAACGGAAATCCCATTCATATTCTGGATATAAGAAAGGATTAACAAAGCCACCAGAAGCCGCATCAATGTGCATTGGGATAGAAATACCTGTTTTTTCTTCGTAGGCATCTAACCAATCGTGAATAGCTTGAAAATCATCATCTTCACCGGTGAAAGTTTGACCAGCAATACCCACTACACAGATAGTGTTTTCATCAACGTACTCGTCAAGTTGCTCTGCAGTTAGTCGGTATTGACCAGGCTTTAAAGGAACAATACGAGGCTCTACATCGAAGTACTTAAGAAACTTTTTCCAAACAATCTGAACGTTACCGCCAGTTACCATATTTGGTCTTGAGGCATCTTTACCTGCTTTTTCTCGAGCTTGGCGCCAGTTCCACTTGTGTGCTAATCCAGCCAACATGCATGCTTCTGAAGAACCAATTGTTGCCGCTCCATAAGGTTCAACATCTTTAGGGCCATTCCATAAATCATGTAACCAATTAACACACTTTTCTTCAGTTGCTTTAGTGTGAGGATACATATCTGGATCTGCAAAGTTACGGAATGAACCGTCCTTAAAAATCTCAGCGGCTTCAGGCTCTACAAATGTAGTAACGAATGATGACAAATTAAGCATTGGGTTTGCATCGGTCCAACATTCACTTTTAACTAAAGCTGCTGCAGCACGGGCTGCCATGCCTTGTTCAGGGAACTGCTGAGGAAGCTCAACATTAAATTGCTCGTAAGGGCTTAAGTCTGCGTGTTTATCGTGTGTCATGGAATATCCTAAATATGATAACAATTAAAATATGTAGAACTCAGTTGTGTTGCTTAGCGCCAATTCAAAGTTATACGACGCTAAATAATCCATATGAGTAATACGCTTTGCGTGTAACTGGAGCCAATCATAAAGAGGATTTAATAAACCTATTAATCAGGTTTGATGGATTGAATCATTCAAAAGAAGGAGGGAGGGAAGCAGCATTATAAAGTCGCACCAGATAATGAAACAGTAGAGGCGTCGATTCAAAAAGCGGTGTTCGCAATTAAAGAACAATGCTTCCAAATGGTAGTGTTACAAACGTGTTTTACAGCGATATCAATCAATGCCAATGAACGATGTTGGATCGTTATCTTATTGTTTGCATTGGATATTAGAAAAGAAAAAAGACGTCCTTGGACGTCTTTAAACTTGAAGATGGCGGTGACGGAGAGATTCGAACTCTCGAAGGGTTGCCCCTTACACACTTTCCAGGCGTGCTCCTTCAGCCACTCGGACACGTCACCTTATTTGATTTATTGCGCTTAGCAATAATGAGGCGCTAGATTACGGATCACTTATGTTTGGGTCAATAACTTTTTGGCCAAATACTGGCAACTGCCGAGTTCTTAAACAATTTTTGCTGACTCAAACAAAAAAAGAAGCCGAAGCTTCTTTTTCATTAAACAGCTGTTGGACCTAGATACGGTAGCCGTTACTTTGACGTAAGTAAGCAGCTGCACCCTGCAAGCCAGGCTGTTCTTCAGTAATGATGTAAACAGGCACTTTTGCCACAAAATCTACAAAACGCCCTTTATCTTCAAAACGCTTGCGGAACTCACTGTTATTAAAGAAATCCATAAAGCGTGTAATGATACCGCCAGCAATGTATACGCCGCCGAAGGTAGACATGTTAAGCGCTAAGTTACCGCCAAACGAGCCTAAAGCACGGCAGAACACTTCCATTGCTTCTACACACACTGGACAGCTGCCGTCTAAGCCACGAGTAGTAACATCAGAGGGCTGGAAATCCTCTGCTGTTTTACCATGCATATCCATTAGACCCTTGTATATGTTTACTAGACCTGGGCCGGAAAGTAGGCGCTCTGCCGAAACATGGCCAAGACGTTTTTGCAAAAAGGCTAAAACATGTGCTTCTTTTTCATCATTTGCGGCAAACTCTACGTGGCCGCCCTCACCCGGAATACATACATATTCGCTGTCGTGGTGAATTAAGTGGGCTACACCTAGACCTGTACCAGGACCGTATACTGCGATTGGTGCGCCTGTTTTAGCTTCGCCACCGCCCACTTGGATTTTTTGCTCATCAGTCAATGTTGGGATCGACATAGCAATGCCAGTGTAATCATTAATTACGTGGAAACCTTCAAAGCCTAATTGTTCTTGTACTTCTTTCTTAGAGAAGGCCCAGCTGTGATTGGTCATCGCGATCCAATCTTTGTCAGTAGGACAAGCAATGGCAACACAAGCTTGAGTTACAGTCTCTTGCTGCTCTTTAAGGTACAGGGAAATCACATCAGCGATGCTTGGGTAGTCAGCACATAAATACTTTTTTAAACGCCCTATTTCACCTGTTTTAAGTTCAACAAGTGCTAAACGAATATTTGTACCACCTACGTCGGCAATTAAACCAAAACCGGCCATTTTGTTTTCCTTCATACCAAGTTCAAAAAATAGAAAAATATTATTACGCATCCTAACAAACTCAGATTAAGATGGCTGTACTATATTTATGTTGTCGAATTTTACCGCTTTTGTTCTGAAATTTCGTTAGTAAATTACTAATTGCATACTCATTTTCAAAGATATTAGACCTAGCTCAAACTATAAAATCCCTCTCTAGTCTATGATTGCTCATAATTCAGCTTGTTTTACTAAAGTGTCTGTGTAATTGTATGACATATAATTTTGTTGAAAAATTATTACATTTGACAACGTCGACATAACAAATGCGCTAAAAATAACGGATATTATGAATACGCTTGAAAAAATTACTAAAAATTTAGAAAACTTCAGCAAATCAGAACGTAAGGTTGCTGAGGTAATTATCGCCTCCCCTCAAACGGCGATTCATTCAAGTATTGCTGCATTAGCAAAACTCGCTGACGTAAGTGAACCGACAGTAAACCGCTTTTGTCGGCGCTTAGACACTAAAGGTTTCCCAGACTTTAAATTGCACTTAGCTCAAAGCTTAGCTAACGGCACACCTTACGTTAACCGCCATGTTGACGAAGAAGATGGCCCAGAAGCTTATACCTCTAAGATTTTCGAATCGTCTATGGCGAGCCTCGAAGCAGCAAAAAACAGTTTAGACCCTAATGCAGTAAATCGCGCTGTAGATTTATTGACCCAAGCCAAGAAAATCTCTTTCTTTGGTCTAGGCGCTTCTGCATCGGTTGCTCAAGACGCATTAAACAAGTTCTTCCGTTTTAATGTGCCGGTTAGTTACTTTGACGATGTAGTAATGATGCGCATGAGCTGCATTGTAGCTACCGAAGAAGATGTGATTATTTTGATTTCGCATACTGGCCGCACTAAAGCGATGATTGATATCGCGGTACTTGCTCAACAAAACGACTCAACAGTTATTGGCATTACCAGTAAAGACTCTCCGCTGGCTAAAGAATGTAACCTTGTATTGTCTATGGATGTACCAGAAGACACAGACGTTTACATGCCTATGGCATCACGCATTGCGCAAATGGCACTGATTGACGTATTGGCTACCGGCTTTACCCTACGCCGAGGCGAAAAATTCCGAGAGAATCTACGTAAAGTAAAACAAAGCCTTAAAGACTCGCGCACTGATAAATCATTGTAAAATATCTACTAAGAGCCAGCGAAAGCTGGCTTTTTTGTGCCTGTTTGTCAGCATTTGCACTTAACGCTCTCCAGCACCATTAGCGTTAAACAGTTCCGCACTAAGTATTCTATTACCCGCTCGATACGTTAACTGCAGCATCCCTTATTAGTTGTGTTCAAACCACTAAACCTAGCGCGTAAAATACACAAGATAACTCTGATAACCACCTAAGTCTTACATCTACGCTATTAGACTTCTTTGAAGATTAACTGTTAGATATCAGGCAATAAAAAAGGATGCTTAAAGCATCCTTTTTCTACAAACTGCTGTAACGCTAAGCTACGTTAACTTCTGACTCTATAGGTGCATTTTTCGCTTCTAATACACCAGGTTCAAAGTGATCAACTTGAATAGCTTGGTAACGCAACTTATCTGCTTCTAGCAAGTTACTTGCTTCTTCCTTAGAAAGAATGTCTTGCACTAGAGCTTTCTCAACAATCTCAGCTAGGGCAACTTTACGCGGTAACTGGCCGGCTTTTTGTGCCTTAGCAATTTTGCGCTCTAAAGGACGAACCTTATACATAGCTAAGAATGCTTGCTCAATAATCGCTACTGCGTCACCTTCACCGCCAGTAGTTACACACAAGTGACTTAAGCGTTCGCGTGCAGCTCCTGGCGTCATCATGGTTTCACAAATTTGATGACTTATTTGATCATCGGCCAACTTAAAGCGATTGCCATAAGGGAAGACAACAGTTTTAAGCACACGGGCGACAACACGGTTTGAGAAGTTTTGGAAGAAGCCTTCAAAAGCAACGCCAATCTCATGCAAGTTACGCTCAACTGCCCACTTAACAAAAGGTAAGTCTTCTGCTGGACGGCCTTGATCTTCATAATGCTTTAAGGTGGCAGAAGCTAGATAAAGATTACTTAACACATCACCTAAACGGGCAGAGATACGCTCTTTACGTTTAAGATCGCCACCTAGAATTAGCATAGACATATCGGCACATAGCGCTAATCCGCGGCTCATTCTGGTTAACTGGCGATAATAAACCGCAGTGTCGCCCGATACTGGGCTTGAGTTAAACGCAGCACCAGTTAAACCTTGGAATAAACTACCCGCAAAGTTGCCAACACCAAAACCAATGTGTTTTAGAAGCAAACTATCAAATTCTGCCAAACCTGCTTCTTCATCAGGATTTGCCGCAGCCTGTAGCTCTTTAAGTACATATGGATGACAACGAGTTGCACCTTGACCAAAGATCATCAAGTTACGGGTTAGAATATTTGCGCCTTCTACAGTAATTGCTACAGGTACACCATTATAAGCGTGGCCAAGATAGTTCATGGCACCTAACTGAATCGCACGGCCAGAGTGAATATCCATGGCGTCGTCTAATACTGTACGCGCCATTTCGGTCATGTGATATTTAGCAATAGCGGTAACGATGGCTGGGCTTTGATCTAAATCTAAAGCGCCTGCAGTTAAACGACGAGCCGCTTCTAGTTGGTAAGTCATGCCACCTATTCGAGCAAGCGCTTCTTCGACCCCTTCAAAACGACCAATTGATAAGCCAAATTGCTTACGAACGTAAGCGTATGCACTGGTTGTACGCGAGCTCATATGGCCCACAGCGGTGCCAAGGGCCGGCAAAGAAATACCGCGACCAGCAGATAAACATTCAACCAACATACGCCAGCCTTTACCCGCGTAATCAGCGCCACCGATAATCCAATCTAGCGGGATAAATACATCTTCACCAAAAGTTGGGCCGTTCATAAACGCTAAGCCCAGTGGGAAGTGGCGATCACCAGTGCGAACACCAGGGTGGTCGGCAGGAATAAGCGCACAAGTAATACCTAACTCTTCTTGATCACCTAACAATCCTTCAGGGTCATAAAGCTTAAACGCCAAACCCACTACTGTAGCCACCGGTGCTAAGGTAATGTAACGCTTGTTCCAGTTTAAACGAATACCAACCACTTCTTCGCCGTTAAACTCACCTTTACAAATTATGCCTTTATCGGGAATTGCGCCGGCGTCAGAGCCAGCTTCAGGGCCAGTTAACGCGAAACAAGGAACATGAGTACCGTCAGCTAATCCTGGCAACCAATGATCTTTTTGCTCTTGAGTACCATAGTGAAGCAACAACTCACCAGGGCCCAAGGAGTTAGGAACCATTACAGTTACAGCCGCAGACAAACTGCGAGTAGCGATGGTACTTACGATGGTTGAGTTGGCGATGGCCGAGAACTCTCTGCCACCGTAAGATTTAGGAATAATAAGTGCGAAGAAACCTTCGGCTTTTAAGTAGTCCCATACTTGCTGTGGTAGATCACGTTGATTTTGCACAATATCAAAGTCATCCAGCATGTCTAAAAGCGTGGCCACTTGAACATCCATAAAGGCTTGTTCGTCTTCACTTAAAGTAGCTTTTGGGTAATTGTGCAGTTTGTTCCAATCTGGCTTGCCGCCAAACAATTCGCCATCCCACCATACAGAACCGGCTTCCATCGCTTCTTTCTCGGTTTGAGATAAGGGAGGAAGAATTTTCTTAAACACTTTAAAAGCAGGTCGAGTTACCAGCTTTTTACGCGTATCGGGTATGCACAACAGCACCACCACGGCGGTTATTAACATTAACAAAATAGTCATGGTCAAATCCTTATTTCACGTACTTTATAGTTTTTATTGTTTAGGTTGGCGCACCCACACCGGCTGCCAAATAGGGGATTACTTTTCTGATTAATCCTTCGGTATTTAAATCTTCATTAAAGTCGGCGCTGGCAATATCTTTTAGGGCTGTGCTCGATGCCATGGTGAACACCACTGTTCCTAAGGTGAAATGCAAACGCCAAAATATATCGCTATCAGATAACTCTGGATAAGCTAATCTCACCGCTTCTTGAAAACGGCTGAGTACTTCTCCAAAGTGATGAGTAATAAATTTACGTAGGTGCCCTTGGCTGTCGGTATACCCTCGTCCTAATAATAGTAGGAACATTGCGGTACCGTGTTTCTTCACTTGGTTCATTTCAAGCAAGGGGTCAATAAACGAAGAGAACACTTGGTCCAGATTAGGCGGTCTATCACCTTCTATATGTTCTAACATCGCTTTGTCTACCAAGGGCATAAATTGCTCTAGGTAGCGCATAAGAACGGCTTGGATAAGTTCTTTTTTAGAACCAAAATGGTAATTTACCGAGGCAAGATTAACCTCAGCATGAGAAGTAATTAACCTCAACGAGGTATCGGCAAATCCTCGTTCAGCGAATAAACGTTCAGCTGCATCGAGGATCTTACTTTTAGTTCCTTGTCTCACTATGACACCTTAAAAATAAAACACCTGTTTAAAATCTACGTTTAAGGCCTTCAGATGTCAATCATTCGCTAGGCATAATTTGCGGGTGAAACTAAAAACGAGAACTGAACTCGGATTTTTTTAAGAAAAAAATGAAGATTTTTGAAACTTTCTCGAAAACGCTGGGTCTTAATCTATGCCACTGCAATTAAATACTTAAATTGAACGCCCAGCGCCCCCTGTAGCTGGGCTTTTTTTTGCCTGCTATTTACAACGCATCTTTAACACTTAAATAAGCAAATACACGGTTTACCGCGTAATCCACTCCTTCTGGTTTAATGGCTATTTGGCGGCGCCCCATTTCGTCGGTTTCAACTTGGGCGAAGGCTTGCAGACTTACTTGCCACATTTTGTAATTAGACTGGGCGGTATACAAACTCATCATTAAGGTGGCACGTTGAAAGTCTTGGTTGCCGTCATCCGCCAATCCTGGCGATACCCCAAACAAAGTCATCAATTGTTCATCACTTAATTTTTGACTGGT
The DNA here is from genome assembly GCF_019670105.1 of Agarivorans albus. Taxonomy (NCBI): domain Bacteria; kingdom Pseudomonadati; phylum Pseudomonadota; class Gammaproteobacteria; order Alteromonadales; family Alteromonadaceae; genus Agarivorans; species Agarivorans albus. The sequence continues at coordinate 2,551,787 of NZ_AP023032.1, forward strand.
AGGCAATGCAAAAGCCATCCAGTAATCGCAGCTATCATCAGCTTGAGATAAATAGTGGATACCTAAGTCTTCAAATTTTTGAGCAAAGGCTTCATGAAACGCATCATAAGCATGCACATCGGAGCGTTGGGGGTTTCGCAGGGCTTCTTCTAGCAATGGATGACCACATACTGTTTGTTGCTTAAACACAGTAAAACCGGGCTCTGCACTGACAATAATGGTATCGCGATATTGTTGTTCTTTGCGCTGAGCTTGCTCTTCTTCAACTACCGTTGTGCAGGCGCTAGCCAAAAGTGTCAAGGCGCTAGCCAAGATAAGCTGTTTCATAAATTCAACCTGTTAAAACAATGTATTGATATAATTAACTAATTTGTAGAAAAAAGCACGTAACTGTTACAAGCGCTGTTGTAGACAAGCCACATACCAAGAAGTTTCCTTAAGCTGATAACAATATGCAGCCTAGAGTTCGTTTAAAACATAGCAGCATAATTTTCGACAGTAACTTAAGGGTAAATCTTAGTTAGTTTTGGTAAGTCTCTCGCTAGTGACTAGCGAGCTAATTTTACATAGCTGCAACCTAATCTTTCACTAAAAAAATCAAAAAAATAAATAACTTTTTTAAAGCTAACAAAATCAAGACCTAAGCCGCGCCATGCCTAGCACTAACAAAAAGCCACTTAATATAAAATTGTAAAAACCTTTGCTCTATTGTTGATATTTTTTCACAACTCACGAAATTTTTTCTTTAGTAATGCGGTTTCCTTAGCTACAACTAAGTGAACAAGTTGTACTTAACACGACACAATTTGATAAAGGAAATATTATGAAAGGTTCAAACATTGCAATCGCTACAGCAGTAACTGGTTTAATCGCATTGGGTACTCTTACCGCTACTCCAGCTGTTGCTGCAGGTAAAGAGAAATGTTACGGCGTAGCCAAAGCGGGCAAGAATGACTGTGCTACCAAAAATAGCTCATGTGCCGGCACAGCTACAGCTGACAACCAATCAGACGCTTTTGTTGTATTACCAAAAGGCTTATGTGACAAACTAGCTGGTGGTAGCAAACAATCTAGCTAATTTGTAACTGCCGAACCAGCTAAACTTGGTTCGGCAGCCTCCCTACCCCCTCGCTTAAACGAACACCACTATGACAAAAAAACAATACGGGCTTGGTTTACGCTCAGCTTATGCAGAACAATTGCTAAACAAACACCAGCAATTGGATTGGCTAGAGATACACGCTGAGAACTACTTCAACCCTCACTCATACGATTATCATCTACTTAAGCAAATAGCTGAGCACAGTCCTATTAGTGTGCACGGGGTTGGTTTGTCGCTAGGGTCCTTCGATGCATTAAGCAAAACACATTTAGAGAAACTAAAAGCATTAATTGATGATGTTAATCCTTTTATCGTCTCTGAGCATTTAAGCTGGAGCAGCATTAACGGGCGCTTTTATAACGACCTACTGCCCCTACCTTACACGGAAGAGTGCTTACAGGTTTTTATAGAACACGTTAACCAAGCACAAGACTTTTTAGGCCGACAACTGCTTATCGAAAATCCTTCGGCGTATTTGGCCTATCATGAAAGCCACATTCATGAGCCGGAGTTTTTGAACCGGTTGGTTGAAGCAACTGGCTGCGGTTTGCTGTTAGACATTAACAATGTTTATGTCAGTGGCCATAACCTAGGTTGGGATAACCAAGAATACTTAGAGACACTAAACCTAGCTGCAGTTAAAGAGATCCACTTAGCGGGTTATACCGAAAAACAACTCGACAACAAAACAGTACTTATTGACAGCCACAACCAAAAAGTTAGTGAGCCAGTATGGCAACTGTATCGCCAATTTCAGCAATACTATGCCAATAGCATCCCCACCCTTATTGAATGGGACAGCGATTTTCCATCCTTAGAGGTGCTCATTGAAGAAGTGGCGCAAGCTAAACATATTGATCTTGCTATAAGCGAGGTGAACTGTGCTTAAACAACTACAACAAGAGTTTTCTCGCTCACTAAATCAAACAGATACCAGCCTTGAATCTCGCTTAGCCAAAATCGCATTAAGCGCTGAGGAGTCGATACAAATCTACCAAAATAACTATGTGCTAAGCCTTAGCGAAGCTTTGAGTGCCAGTTACCCAACAGTGCAAAAGCTAGTGGGTGAAGAGTACTTTAAGTTTGTCGCTAAAAACTTCATTTTACAGCATGGTCATAATCAAGGTGACCTCAACCTCTTTGGCTTAGGTTTTAATAAGTTCTTACAACAACAAGACGCACTATCTACCCTACCCTATTTAGCAGATATCGCGCTGCTAGATTGGCAAATTGAACAGACGGCTGGCCAAGCATTTACAAACCAGCTTTTCACTGTAGAAGTTCTCCAATCGATACCAGCAGAGCAATTAGGTGATGCTGTGCTGCACCTGGCGCCTCATCAGTCTTTACTCGCTAGCCAATACCCTGTTTTTTCTATCTACCAAATGGTTCAAGCAAACCAAGTTGAAGCCATCGAGTTAGATGAACAAGATTTTGTACTATTTACTAAGCAAGCTGATTTTGAAGTTCAGCTAGAGCAAATATCCCCGCTTAGTTATGCGTTTCTTAGCCATTGCCAGCAACTACGTCCATTAGGTGAGTTGCCTCAACACTGTTTGGCAGAGTTAGAAACCCTCCTTGGCGAATCTATTCAATTACAACGTTTATCCCATTTTAGTTTTGCATCAGAGATAGGAGAGTCAAATGATGCCACTTTATAATATCTACCTAAAAGCCGTAGAGATGATGCAGTTTCTGCTTATCCCTTTATTACTCACGTTTACTCGAATATGGGTAGCCATTGTATTTTTCCGCTCAGGTTATTTAAAACTTACCAGCTGGGATTCAACGCTTTATCTGTTTGAACTTGAGTACCAAGTGCCAATTTTACCGTGGGAGCTAGCAGCCTATCTAGGAACTGCAGCCGAGCTAATTTTGCCGGTATTTCTGGTACTTGGCTTGTTTACCCGTATTTTTGCTTTGAAATTGTTCTTCTTTAATATCATCGCTGTCGTGTCATACCCAGTGCTTTGGCCCGGTGGTTTTTACGACCACCAGCTATGGGGCTTAATGATACTAATTAATGTTATTTGGGGAGCGGGCCCATTTTCTGCCGATTACCTGTTAAACAAAAAAATGGCACAAAAAAAAGCGGCTTAAGCCGCTTTCATTAGGGTTTGTTGATCTTCCGAGCTGATTATTGCGGTGATAAATCAACAGACCCTAAGCAAAACTAAATATATTACTTGCTTAGTTTTGCATCTAGTTCTTCAATTTTAGCCTTCCAAATTGCTGGTCCCTGCTGGTGAGCAGAGTTACCGTCGGCATCAACTGCTACAGTAACTGGCATATCTTCTACTTCAAACTCATAGATGGCTTCCATGCCTAAATCTTCGAAAGCCACTACCTTGGCATTCTTAATCGCTTTAGATACTAAGTAAGCAGCACCGCCTACCGCCATTAAATAAACCGACTGATGTTTAGCAATAGAATCCACCGTTGCAGGGCCACGTTCCGCTTTACCAATCATGCCCATTAAACCCGTTTCTTCGAGCATCATGTCTGTGAATTTGTCCATACGGGTAGACGTTGTAGGACCCGCTGGACCAACTGCTTCGTCTCGTACTGCATCTACCGGACCTACGTAGTAAATAAATCGACCATTAAAATCTACGCCATTAGGGAATGGTTTACCCTGCTCTAGGTATTCTTTAATGCGCTTATGGGCAGCATCGCGACCAGTAAGAATTTTACCGTTAAGCAATACAGTTTCACCCATTTTCCAGGTGGCTACTTCTTCTTTCGTCACTTTATTTACATCTACCCGGCGAACATTATCACCGACATCCCAAGTGATCTCTGGCCAGTCTTCAAGCTTAGGTGGCGTTAATACCGCTGGGCCGCTGCCATCTAAATGAAAATGCGCATGACGTGTTGCTGCACAATTGGGGATCATTACAACCGGTTTAGAAGCCGCGTGAGTTGGGCAAGATTTTACTTTTACATCAAGCACCGTCGTTAAACCGCCAAGGCCCTGAGCACCTATACCCAGTTTGTTAATGCCGTCCATCAACTCTAAACGTAGTTCTTCGTCGGCATTTTCTGCGCCTTTAGCGATGAGGTCTTGAATATCAACCGGATCCATTAGCGATTCTTTAGCCATTACTGCTGCTTTTTCTGCAGTGCCGCCAATACCAATGCCTACCATGCCCGGTGGACACCAACCAGCACCCATTGTTGGTAAGGTTTTTAGAACCCACTCTGCAACAGAATCAGATGGATTTAGCATTACCATCTTAGATTTGTTTTCACTGCCGCCACCTTTGGCCGCGACCATAATCTCAACTTTGTCACCTGCTACTAAGTCTATGTGGACTACCGCGGGAGTATTGTCTTTAGTGTTTTTACGTGCGCCGTTAGGGTCAGCAACAATAGAAGCACGTAAAGGGTTATCTGGGTTGGTATAAGCTCTACGAACCCCTTCATCAACCATTTCTTGAACTGTGAGATCACTGTCCCATTGAACATTCATCCCTACTTTTACAAACGCAGTGATAATGCCGGTATCCTGACAGATAGGACGCAAACCTTGAGCACACATGCGTGAGTTAATTAAGATTTGGGCGATGGCATCTTTGGCAGCAATACTCTGTTCTTTTTCGTACGCTTCCGCCATTGCGGTGACAAAATCGAGGGGATGGTAGTAAGAAATGAATTGCAGCGATTCTGCGACACTGTCAATAAAGTCCTGTTTACGGATGATGGTCATAAAGTCTCCACGTTTCCTTATTATTGCCTTTTATTATCAACAGCTTTTATCGAGGCTGTTGCTACGGCTGTTAGGGTTGTTGTCGTTATCCTTCAGCGCCTATGATACCCTTGCGTCACAAAGCCTGCTATAACCTAAAGCTAAGTTTTTACAATTTATCTACATCTTCAATTCCGAATAGTGAATGGTCACGCAAAACTACCTATATGATTGTTAGTAAATCTTTTTCTATTTCTCCAGTACAACTCTTCGAGCAACTAGCACAGCAAGACTGGTGTTGTTTTTTACAATCGGCTGCCGACTCTCACGAGAATAACCAGTTTGATATTTTAGTCGCCGATCCTATCGCCACTATTTCCTATAGCGATGGCACATCCAAAGTTAGGGTTGGCGAGCAGCACTACCAAAGCGAACAAGCACCCTTTGAGTTACTTGAGTCTTTGCGCAAGCAACTGTTCCCCGAAGAGCAAGCCAGCACTCCAGTATTTCCCTTTGAAGGTGGTGCCTTAGGCTTGTGGTCCTATGATTTAGGAAGAAGCTTAGAAGTTTTACCAGAGCGCTTAGCCAAAGATTTAAGCACTCCAGATATGGCAGTAGGCTTTTATGATTGGGCGCTTATTTTTGATCATCACACAAAAAGCACAACACTAATTCAATGGCATGAGATTGGCGACGAAGAAACTGCCCTTGAACGTTTAAAGCAGCGTGAACTTTGGCTAAGCATTCAAACAAGCCAAGAGTTACCTAAGTTTGAACTAACCAGCGCCTGGCAAAGTAATATGAACCAAGCGGCCTACCATGACAAATTTGAACAAGTACAAGAGTATTTGTTGAGTGGTGATTGCTACCAAATCAACCTGGCGCAGCGTTTTAGTGCAAGCTACCAAGGAACAGAAGCCGAAGCTTACCAGCGCCTTATTGCAGCCAACCAAGCGCCTTTCTCCGCATTTATGCGTTTACCCAGCAGTTGTATTCTTAGCGTTTCTCCAGAGCGCTTTATTAGCTTAAAAAATGGTGAAATAGAAACTAAACCAATTAAAGGTACTCGCCCAAGAAGTACGAATAAGCAGCATGATCAACAGCTGGCCGACGAGTTACTTAGTGCCGAGAAAGATCAAGCCGAAAATCTCATGATTGTTGATTTGCTGCGTAACGATATTGGCCGAGTCGCGAGCCCTGGCTCAGTAGAAGTCCCCAAACTATTTGCCATCGAATCTTTCCCCGCGGTGCATCACTTGGTGAGCACAATCCGCGCAACACTTGCTCCGAACTACTCTGCAGAACAGTTATTAGCAGCTTGTTTTCCTGGAGGTTCGATAACCGGAGCTCCTAAAATTCGAGCGATGCAAATTATTGAGGAGCTTGAAGAGAGCCGCCGCAGCGCTTATTGTGGTGCTATTGGTTATATATCAAGTAGTGGTGATATGGATACCAATATCACCATTCGCACCTTAGTGTGCGAAAATCAAAAAATATACAGTTGGGCTGGTGGCGGTGTTGTCACAGATTCCAAAGTTGACGCCGAATATCAAGAAACCTTCGATAAATTAAGTCGAATTCTTCCTGTGCTCGAATAACCTAAGTTGGAGAAAACCGTTGTCCCAAAAAGAAACCACACATTTTTTACAACGCTTTCTCCTGCAACTCGCTAAACAAGATTCGCCTCGCAGCGCTAAACATGCCGCTGCAGTGCTGTTACCAATTATTGTTCAACCAGGGCAAGCAGAACAAATAGTGCTCACTCAACGCAGCGCTCATCTGCGCCACCACCCATCACAAATTAGTTTACCCGGCGGCAAACACGATCCCGAAGATATTAACCTTAGCCACACCGCGCTTAGGGAAACCTACGAAGAAATTGGCGTTCATCCCACCGCATTTACTATTCATGGCCAATTACCAAAACAAACCACAGTAAGTAATTTTTCGGTACGCCCTTTTATAGCCACCACCAACCAAGCGTTGTCGTTTAAACTTAACTACGATGAAGTGGCTCAGGTTATGGTATTGCCGCTACAGCCCTTTTTACGACTAGATAATTACCACGGCTATTCCTTCAAACGCAGAGGAAAGCTCGAAAAAGTGTACTTTATAGAAGTAGAAAAACATGTGATATGGGGAGCCACCGCTAAAATATTGCGTGATTTCGCTTCTCATTGTTGCAGATAACTAAATATACTTATAATCTCAGAATTAACAACTTAGTGGCTTAAGCAGCTTTAGCTAGGATTAAACATGGTAAGTATATTTGACCTATTCTCAATAGGTATTGGGCCTTCCAGCTCTCACACAGTTGGGCCAATGAAAGCAGCTAAGCTGTTTGCAGAGCGTTTAGACAGCAACGCTGAGCTAAATCGAGTTGATCACATTAAAGTAGAACTGTTTGGTTCATTAGGTGCAACAGGCAAAGGCCATGGCACAGGCAAGGCCGTTATTTTGGGCTTGTTGGGTGAGTCGCCCGAGTTAGTGGATGTTGATACCGTTGATCAGATGCTGCTAAAAGTTGAGCAAACCGAAGAGTTGTCGCTGTTAGCTAAGAAGACCATTAACTTCGCTAAAACAGGTGCCATTGTATTTCATCGTCGTAAGCAGCTACCAGCCCACAGCAATGCCTTAAGTTTTCATGCCTACCTAGACAATGGCAAAAGCATCTCGGCCACCTATTACTCTATAGGCGGCGGTTACATTGTCGAAGAAGGCCAAGAAAACGATACGTCGAGTCACAATTACCCCTATCCCTTCGAGAACGCCGAGAGCTTATTACAACGCTGCAAAGAGAGCGGCAAAAGCATTGCGGCCGTGGTCTCGGCTAATGAGCAAGTTCACTGTTCCACCCGAACCATTAGCCAATACACCCAACAAATTTGGCTTACAATGCAAGCATGTGTAAAACGCGGCATTAGTGAAGAAGGCATATTACCGGGCGGCTTAAAACTGGCTAGACGGGCACCAACTTTAAATCGGCAGTTAGCTTCGCAGCGCAACTTAAGCTCAGATCCTTTAAATGTGATGGATTGGGTAAACCTGTATGCATTAGCTGTTAGTGAAGAAAATGCTGGCGGCGGCCGCGTAGTTACTGCACCAACCAACGGCGCCGCGGGTATTATCCCTGCGGTATTGCACTACTACCACAATCACGTTCAAGAGCTTGATCAAGATTCAATCAATCAGTTTTTTCTAACCGCTACTGCCATTGGGTCTTTATACAAAACCAACGCGTCTATATCTGGTGCTGAGGTTGGCTGCCAAGGCGAAGTGGGCGTAGCCTGCTCGATGGCTGCAGCAGGCTTGGTGGCAATATTTGGTGGTAACCCCGAACAAATTGAAAACGCCGCCGAAATTGGCATCGAGCACAACCTTGGCTTAACCTGCGATCCCATCGGCGGTTTGGTGCAAGTTCCTTGCATTGAGCGTAATGCCATGGGCGCGCTTAAAGCGATAAATGCCGCACGATTGGCATTAAGAGGCAGTGGTGAGCACAAAGTTTCTTTAGATAAAGCCATCAAAACCATGTGGGAAACTGGCTGCGATATGAAGAGCAAATATAAAGAAACTGCTCGTGGTGGCTTAGCAGTAAACATTATCGAATGTTAATACACAGCTAAGTGTAAATATGCTGTTATTAGGGGCTGTTTATCTTTCGCGGTTAAATTTTGTTCGCGATAAAATCGCTTTAGGCGCGGCAAAGAGTGTGTAGCCTAGCATTCTAGGTAAACACACCTAAAGAAAGCATAAAGCGATTTTAGCCGAACCCTTTGGGCAGCCTCTGTGGCTTATGTCTACTGCGTTATCAGCTTCTCATGTAGGCTCGCTACACATCAAAGCTTCTGCCTTGTATAAATCAGCCACAAACTGCTGCAAAAATCAGCTCGAAAGATATACAGCCCCTAGATCTATCTCTTTGTTTTAGTAATAGTTAAGTGCAATCCACTTAAAATACCTATAACATTTAACCAACATTTACGGCCTGCACGACGCAGGCCGCTTGCATTCTTACAAATGGATTTGAAACTATGCTAAAACAGCTCCTGTCTGGGCTACTTTTGCTCGTCTTAAAAATCGTCTTACTGCCTTTTAAGCTAATTATTAAGGCCACCACCCGCTTGTTAAATTGGGTTTGGGGTTTAGTAAAAGCAATTTGGCAGGTTTGGCTAGCATTAGGACCACGTTGGTTACGCTATTCTTTTCTCGGCATTGCCTTGATCACAGCCGGATATCTAGGGCTAAAAGCTTTCCTCAAACCCAACTTAACCATAGAGACGGTGAACCAAGTTCACTACCTCAACAAAGGTTGGACAGACGAGCAACGCGAGCGTTTTTACTTTACCCCACAAGGTACCGAGCTATTAGGGCTAGAGTATGATTGGTTCATCAACCTAGAGCTGCCGCTTTCCAAAGATTTATTAACCAGCCCCGACAATATGCGCGGCTGGGGCTTTATTGTAACCCCTGGCCAGCAGCCTACCACTTTAAACCCTGGCAACCTTCCAGTAGGTTTAGGTCGGCACATTGACCCTAAATCCGGTAAAGAGCGCTTAGATCTTACCTGTGCCATGTGTCATACCGGTGAGCTTCACTACCAAGGTAACGCGCTGCGCATCGATGGTGGTCAGGCAGTGCAAAGCATTTCTAACGCCAAACGTGGCGAGTTTATTACTACCCTCGCCGCCTCTGTAGTCGCAACCCTCATTAATCCAAGTAAATGGAGCCGTTTTGCTGACCGCGTTGCAGGACAAGATCCTGCACAGCGTAAGCAACTACGCAAACAAATTTGGGGCTTCTTGGGTAATATTAAGCAATTTGTATCGGGCGCTGGTGCTCCTAAGCTCTACCCTGTTGAAGAAGGCCGCGGCCGAACAGACGCAGTAGGCCGAATAGCTAATGTAGTATTTGGCTACGACCTCGACGAACCTGCTAACTACCGTGTCGCTAATGCACCGGTTAGCTATCCCTTCCTTTGGGATATCTGGCGTTTCGATTGGGTGCAATACACTGGTTTTACCAACCAAGCAATGGCACGGAATGTCGGTGAAAGCCTAGGCGTATTGGCGCCAATCAAACTAGTGAATGAAGAAGGTGAATTATTAACTAGCGAAGAGTTTGGTGAATCAGTCATTGATTTAGCTGGCATGCACTGCGTTGAAGGCACCTTACGCTCACTAGAGCCGCCGCGCTGGCCAGAAGCTATTCTAGGAAACATCGATACCCAGCTGGCCACCCAAGGTAAAGACTTATTCCTAGACCAATGTCAGGCTTGTCATGGACCGCATAAAGTCCAACCCTACCAATGGAAAGTAGCCAGCAAACCTGGCGAAAATCCAGACAAGCAAATAGATGTAAACTGGCAATGGGATATGGACGGAGACATTACTTTTGTTGGCCAACAAGCGGTCCGCGAAGATTGGCGCGAAGTAATTTGGGCAATGCCTTGGGTTAAAACCTCGGTGATTGGCACTGACCCTACCGCTGCAGATAACTACATGGATCACCGCTACGATGGTAGCAAAATTATTCCAGGCTCGGCCCCGGTAAATGCTGGCGATGGCTTACAAATACTGCTTAATCGTTTAGTGCCAAAACTTTACCAAGACAATAACATCGATAAAGCCTTGATTGCTGACTACGATGGTTTAAATGTACCTTTTAGAATCGCCAATATGCGAGCCTATAAACCGCGCCCATTACATGGTGTGTGGGCTACCCCACCATTCTTACATAATGGTTCAGTGCCTACTTTGTACCACCTGTTATCGCCACTTCGTGAGCGACCAAAGCAATTTTATATTGGTAATCGTGAGTACAACCCAGACCATCTAGGTTTTATTACCGAACAACGCCCAGGTAGTTTTAAACACGATACCAGTATTAAGGGCAACGGTAACCAAGGGCATCTATTCACTGATGTTGATATGCCGGGCCGAATCGGTCGTTTGCTTAGCATGCAGGAGCGTGCCGCTTTATTAGAATACTTGAAAGTAATGGGCAACCCAGAATTTAGCGACAAGCTTGGTGGAGACCCACTTGATTGGTCTAAATACACTCAAGCGCCACAGTTTGGCTCTGAACAGCAAGCTTGTTTAGACAGCTTTAACGCCGCGAAAAACAATCCAGCAAAGGTGCACTAAGATGAAAAAACTATTTACTAAATCACCTTTAGCCCTTTGTTTGCTTGGTTTAAGCTTTAGTGCTGCTAATGCTAATGACTTATATAAAGAAATGGGCATCACCAAGCCCGAGCAAGAAGCCATTATGTCGGCGATTAACTCGGCGCGCGAAATATCTAAACGTGCAGAGCAATACAACGGTTTGCCTTACCGAAGGGACGCACATGCCAAAGCAACCGGTTGTGCTAGAGCTACTTTCTCGGTAAATCCAGACATTCCAGAGCGTTTTAAAGCTGGGCTGTTTGCGCAAGAAAATCAGCAATATAAAGCTTGGATCCGTTTCTCCAATGGCGACATGCTAGTACAAGCTGATAGTAAAGGCGACGCGCGAGGAATGGCGGTAAAAGTAATGAACGTACCAGGTAAAGCCATTGCCCCTGAGTTAGGCGAGAGTCATAACCAAGATTTCATTATGACCAATACGCCGGCATTTTTTAACCGCAACATTTTTGATTACGCAGACGACATGACTTACTTGGCGAAGTTTCAACGCACCAAGTGGTTTATTAGCTTGTTTCCACCACGTTTGCACCCCAAACAGTTTTACCGGGCGATTCAAACCGTGTCATCGGTTATCAATACGCCACTTGAAGCACAGTATTTTTCTATGCTGCCCTACCGTTTAGGCAACAGCACCATTAAGTTTTCTACTAAACCTTGTGCCGGAATGACCTTCCCTAGCAAGGTAGATAAATCAGATCCTGATTATTTAAGCAATCAATTAGAAACTCAATTAGCAAACGGCGGAGCATGTTTTGAGTTTATGGTACAAGAAAAACTGCCGGGCTATTACATGCCGGTAGACGATGCTACCGCTATTTGGTCTGAGCAAGCCTCGCCATTCATTAGCATTGCAACTATTAACATTCCTCCGCAGCATTTATATAGCGAGCAGCAACAGCAATTTTGTGAAAATATATCGATGAATCCGTGGCGAGCAGTAGAAGGCTGGGAACCCTTAAGCAGCTTAAACAAAGCCCGACGTGTTGTTTATCAAGCGGTATCTAAATACCGTCATCAGCAAAACAAAGCAGCAACCCCAGAACCCAACTCATGGTGCTTAGCCAGCGAAGGAGAAGTTTGCGACCCAAACCAGGGTTTGGTTGTGAGCAAACCCACTTGGCCATTGCCCCGCTGTTTTGATGGTTACGCTAAACCCATTGATGGTGAAAGCTTAAACAGCAACTGTAAATAAAACAAAAACCACGCTAAGCGTGGTTTTTTATTGCCGCTCTTTACCTCGCTATTACTGCTTCACTATCTGGCCTTGCTTGTGGTCCCAGCACCAATAATTATCTTGGCTAATGTTAACCCCGCCTCGCCAAAAATTTAGCTGAGAAGAAAGCTCTTTAAGCATTGCGCCCTCAAGCGCCTTAAGCCCTGCATCGGTGACAGTGTAACTAGCATCCATGCTCCAGTGTTTGTCATCCTTGTTGTCAATTTTTACACAAGGAGGAGTTAACAGAGACAAACAGTAAAGCTCTTTGCTTAACCAAGCATCCCCAAGAAAAGGCGCATCTTCTAAGGTTTGCAAGTTTACAAATAGTCGCCCAAGCTTTATCTCAGAGTCTTCCATAATTTGTTGATAACGCAGATCCGCAACGAACTCTTCTTCACCCTGATATTGAGATTGCTGACGAAGATTACTCTGCAAAATAGGCAACTCTTGCATTGGTTTAGCCAAAGACTCAAGAATGTGCAATTGCGTAAGACTTAACCCCTTATCTAGCCAAGGATACTCTTGGGCAAAACGCAGCAAAGCATTCGCCATAAATGGTAGTGGTGATAATGGTTCGAGGAGTAAATGATTGAGTTGCTCAGGGGTGTTGGCTGCGAGTGCCAGCCATACCCTTTTGCCTAGTTCTAATTGCTCAACACTAAGCGTTTGTCTGTTTGGATAAAGTGCTTCAAGCTGGCTAATCGAAAGGTTTCCTAGGCCATGGAAATAATCAAGATCTGGATGCTCACCAATACAAATAATTCGAAATTGCTTGGTTAGTTCGGGATGTTTGGCTAAATGAAATAAACATTCAGCTAACTGCAATTGATCATAGAGATCGTGTTCAAACCACAACACAACCTCTTTGTAATGGCTTAGCTTATCTAAAACAGCTTGGCGCTGAACAAAATCATCCAAGATCTGCTGTTCACTGATCTCCATTGCAGGCAAAGGGCTAGGCAAACTTATTGTTTCATGAATGAAACTAGCGCGAGCTTTTAGATAAGCTTGCCCTTCTACAGCAACAATTGGCCCGTCATGCAATACGTCTCGCCAACACAGTATCTCACCTTGGACAATACTTGATTGCTTAAGCATGTCTCCAACGCTATCGCCGTTGGTAATGTGTAATTGCATCAGCTGTTCCCTCGTTGAGTTTGCCTCAGCTTAACAAACTTCTATAAGGGAACAAACGCCACTATGCATCATTAAGTAACGGGGTTTCCAACTCTGGTTCTATTACCTCAAGTTCCTGCTTAATTTCAGCATCTAAACGCCAAATAGCTTGCCAAACTAAATCGGTAGTTGTAGCGGTGTCATCTACCCCATGCACCAGCTTTATTTGATAATCCACATTGTCAGAGCCTATGCTAGCTACATCAATATAAACCCGATTAACGGCGTCAATAGCCATAAGGGCGGCTTCTATCCGCGGGATCACCTGCAAGGGTTCTAACTGTTTATTTACTGAGGCAGAAAAACCACCTGTCACAATCTGTCCACTGCTACTCACATTGTTTAAATTGGCGTTTGCCAAAGTATTGTTCGGGATAGAATAGAGGGTATTGTCAGCCGTTTTTACCTTAGTAGTACGCCAGTTCATGTCTATCACTTCGCCTACAATTGGCCCACCATAGCCACCTAGACTAATCCAATCTCCAAGCTTAAACGGCTTCTCCAAGCTAATAGCAATGCCCGAGAAAATATTCACAAGGTTTGATTGCAAAGCTAAGCCCAGGATCATTGCCACCAAGCCAGACGTTGCTAATAGGCTGGTTAGCTCTCGTTGGTATACAAAAGAGAGAATCGCAAATATCGCTCCTATGTATGCTAAGCCACGAGTTAAGTGGCGCATAATTCGTGGAACTTGGCGGCCACTGCGCTTTTCTATGGGGTCCCAAAGCAACACATCAATTAACAAAGCTAAGGTCGAGGCCAACAGTAGCCACCACAATACGTCGAAACAATTGCTAGCAAACAGCTGATTAGTATTAGGATAAGCTTGCGCTAACCAATCTAAAAACAAGGGCTCAGCGGAAGCTATAAACAAGGCGTATAAAAGCTTGTTACCTAAGCCATAAGCTCTAGATAGCTGACCCAGTATCTTAAAGTCTAAAACCAATGCGTAAAGTAACCACGCCAATACACTGCTATAAAAGATTATCTGCTGCCATTGTGCGGGAATACGCCCCCTTAGGCTTAATACATTTTCTTGTACTGGCGTTAGAGAATTAAACCGAGAAAACTCCACAGCTTGTCTGTCTGAATGTAAATACTTGGGATCACCTAAACTGCGTTTACGTAAGGTATCTTGAAAAGACAAAGTGCTGCCTTGGCGCCACTGGCTGGTGTCAAATTGAACCTTATGCTGGTTGGTTTGGTTTTTATGTAGGCTGGTTTGGCCGAGCCCAACAATATCTGATACATAAATAAGCTCACTTCTTGGCAGCGTAGTATGCCTAAAACTTACGCCCAGTTGGTATTCTCCAAAGGCTGCTCTACCGGGTTTTGCATCTGCTAGAAAAGTGCCTTCCACCTGATAAAGCTGGTAAGTACTTTGGCTTGTAAAATTAGACTCTATTGGTTCTTGTAAGCCCAAATCACCTACCGAGTTCAAAAACACGATGTCTTCGGCTTTTACCCCAGGTGTGCTTCTAAACCAAAGTTTAAATTTAGCTTTGAAGGTCATATCTATGGTGGAAAACTCGCTAATGTTTTGCATTTCAATGCCGGTATACACCACATCAGTTCGGCGCACCGCAAGGTTTTCGTCATTAACATCTTGCAGCTGAATCGGCGCAGAAACAAAAGCCCCGCCACTAAACAAGCCCACTTGCATAGGGCGTAATACGTTGCCTTGCGAGTCAAAATACAAAGAGTGGGTTAAACCCTGAACAGCATTATTGGGTGAATCAAAACCAGTTAAGTGATTTTTTATCGCTGCTCTTTGGCTAGCTATATTAAGCTGGCTAAACTCATCGGCCCCGCCTGCTTCACCGCTTGCTGCATCTATTGCGGCCGATACGATAGTTGCTGCATCATAATATGCGGCCGAAACACCACTAGGCTCATAACCAAAACCTTTATGAAAGCTTTGATAAAAAAGTTGAGTTGATTCGCTGGCTACATCAAACAAGATAGGACTAACGGCGAACACCCCATTAGTATAATAACCAGATACTTCTCTCTCTTGGCTTCGATGTTTAAAACGCTCGGGGAAACTTTGCTTACCAATAGAAGAACTGCCAATAAACAGCCAATTTGGATGTTGCTGCTTTAAATGGCTAACTAGCGTTTCACCTTCTACATCATGCACCGCTAAGAACACTGCTCCGGTGTGGCCAAACTCACTAATTTTTTGGCTTATTAGCTCGGCTTGTTTAGCGATGTCTCTTTTTAAATCCACCCCTAAACTCAGCGTTTGAATCGCTAGCAGTTCAGCTCTATTAAGAAAAGAATCTGCTAACGACTCGCCAAATTTATCTTGGCTATAGATTAATACCGCTTTGTCTTTAGCTAGGCTTGCAACGTAGTCGGCAACAAACTTACCTTGTAAATGGTTATCTGGAATAACCCTAAAAGCCCAGTCATTATTCTGGGTGATCTCAGTTGCGGTGGCTGAGCCCCCAACCATGGGTAAACCAGCACGTTGGTAAATACTGGCGGCCTTAATCGAGGTAGCCGATGCTCGGTGCCCTAATACGGCAACTACATTGTTAGTTGCAGCTAACTGCTTCGCAATTAGCTGTGCTTTGCTTTTGTCATTAGCATCATCGTATTGCTGAACAACAATGGCTACTTGGTTATCTTGCCGCTGGCTATTATGGAGATCAGCATAAAGTTGAGCACCGTGAACCATTGATAAACCTTTGTCGGCTTCATTGCCCGACATTGGCCCAACCACCGCCAGTATTACACTATTTGTTCCACTGTCGCTTATCCACCGCTGCAAGTGCTCATAACTAGTAACTAAGGCGCTTGCGACAACACATAAACAAGCAAGCGCAAGTATGCGTCTACGTAAATTCCATCTAATAGCCAAAACAGTCTTCCTTAACGGTTTTATTCAAAGTAGTTATTGGTGGCGCGGGCAAAAGCTTCTAGTACTTTTGGCACTTTGATATCGCGAGCTTCAAGTGCTTGATGACGCAGAGCTACCACGTATTGTTTCGATATAGCCACTGGCATCTGTGACAAACTAGCGGGATCTTCCACTAAGCGAATAGCCCGCTCGAAAGCTATCTCTCCCTGCTCAAAGGGTGAAGCTCCAATTGAGAGCATGACCCCGTCTTCAGAGTTAAATGCATTGATACCAACAATCGGTAGCGTTGAATTTGCTTCGGTCCATTGCGCCACTTCTTCAGCAGAGGCAAAGCTTTCGCTACCGTCACTAAACAGTTTACGGTAGCCGCCAACTAGCAAAAATTGGTACTTGCCGTTAAGTGATAGAACAGCTTGCTTCCACTGTTCGAAGGTTTTAACCCCAAGGTGCCCTTGGTATTCAAGTGGCGCCCACTCTTGCCTTGCTAGGTAACCCGCATCAAGCTTGGCCGAAGTTGAACTATCGGAGAGGTAAACAACACTCCCTTTCAAGCTGCCAAGTCTAGGCTGGCTTTCTACCAATAACCTTAATACTTCTTTAATTGCCGACACCGATTTACGTTCGAGTATGCCTGTCACATTGTCAGCATCCTGATAACCATAGGCTTCAAGCTCAGCATTTACCCCGGCAAACACAATCTGAATCGCTTCGTTGCCAATATAGTCGGTAGCAACTAAGCGCTGAGCATCGTCATCAATAACCAGTAATACATTGGGTTGGTAGTTATCGACTACCCGTTTAGCAACCGTTGCAGCGCGTTTCTTAGCGGCTTCGCTAGATTGATTTTTGGTATTCATGTAGTGATAGCGAATATCAACATTCATGTGGGCGCGCTTGGCTCTGTCTATGCCTTGGTTAACTGTGCGAGTCCAGGCATAGTCGGTTTCGTAGCTATGCAGAATGAGGATTCTTGGCCTTGAAGCCCCCTCCACGACTATCACTCCGATAGTAGCAACGAGAAAGCTCAGCATAATGACGCTTAACAGTAACTTTTTCATTATATAAGCCCCATGCTTTGCCAATAAGGAATGCTGAGATAAACCGCTACAAGTTTGAACAGGTATATCAGTACATTCATTTTCATCAACTTGGCTTCATCATTACTCACAATGCCGGTGGTTAAACTTAAAAACTGCATGTAATAAGAAGCCTGGAACGGCCAAAAGAAGCTTTCTGAAAGGAACAATATTAGGAAACCAATCACCCAAGGATTCACCCCCACTTCTATGGAAGCAGGAATAAGTAAGGTAGCTAGAATAATCACCGTTGCATTGATTGGCAGTATTAAACGAATAAGACTCACGATAACAGCCAACAACACCACAAACAGTGCCAAGCTTTCTTGCATGTAAGCAGCCAACCAATAGATTTTCCCAGTAAGCCAAGTATCTAGCTCTACTTGATGAATAATGTCGACCACACCAATTAGCGAGCCTAAGAACACAAGAAAGCTCCAATCAATTTTAGTTCTAAACTGGTTGGGATCTAAAAAACCAAACATCATCAAATAGAACAGAATGGCTAAGGCAACCCAAGCAACTTCGATACGGTGAATATTGGCAAATAACAGAGCCGATATAAGCACGATTAGACCAAGAATTGACGACCACTCGGCAGGGTTTAGCGAACCAAGGGTTTTAAGCTGCTGCAGGCTTGTAGTTTTTGGCAGCTTTAGACTTTGTTTATTGCGATAAACCCAGCACAAAGAAACAGCGTACAGCGCTAACAGCACCATGCCACAAACCAATGCCGCAAGTAGCCAATCTAGCCATTGGAAATACTGCTGAACTTGCTGTGGCAACATGCCTAATACGATAAAGTTTACCGACTTACTACTAACAAAAATTGGCGACAGTAAGCTTGCGCCAAATAGCAGGCTGGCCTTTAACCTCGGTCCCTCTTGCTCACGCGCTTCTTTACTCGCCCCACTCAACAAATCTTTTAAGAACGGCGCAACAATGGTTACCCTACCATTAACGGTAGGCACAACCGGTGTAAGCAATGCGCCAACACTAAAAAAGCTGATGTTATACCAAATTTTGGAAGCAGGACCGATTAACAGTAGATGCAACAACATACGATAACTTAAACCCGATGAGCGGATTACCGCGCTCAAGCCAAGTATGCTCAAAGCCATAAAAAAGCTGTTGCTCGAGAAGCCGGAAAACGCCGATTCACTGGTGGTAATTCCCAGCAATACAGCACTTAATACAGCAAATAACCCAGGCACATAATCTGGTAGTAAACGAAAGATCCACATTACCGAACATATGCCAAGGATTGACGCAAAGTAGATTGCATCTTGATGCAATGGTTGCTGGCTAAGTATTAAGCCCCAATAAATCATTAAAGGGGTTATTATCGCAAACAACCAACCAATGATCTGGCGATAGCCCACTTCAATGTCATGTTTAGGGCTTAAGTCGACTTCAATATGCGTTTGCCCCGCAAGGCGAGAGTGGAAGCTGTCGAGCAATGATTGTTTAAAACTACTGTAGGCTTCTAGAGTAAGTATCGCCGCCAAGGGTAAAACCACCAGCTCGGCACTCTCTACTACCTCAATATCGTAGATGTAACTGCGCATACCTAGTGCCGACTCTTCGCCGAAGAATCCGCTAATAGGCCCTTTAACCTGATCTTTATTGGTGGTTTGTAGCTCACCTTCTAGTAAGTAATATAGGTTGTTCGCGTCTTCTCCCGAGCGGCAAACAACCTCACCAGGCGCTAATTTCACAACTGTAATATTTGCTAACAGTCGAGCGAGGTCTTCTTTCTGGCAGCCAGAAAAAGCGGGGTTACTTTTTAAAAACTGACTTAAAACTTGTAGCTTTTCCGGCATAATCATCGGCAATACTGCTCCGTTGGGATAACAGCATGTACCTGATACTCTGCCCCCGGCGCAATAATGTATTCACTAGCACCTTGTTTAGATTGAGGGTTTCCCCAGTCGTAGGTGTAACCTAAGCCTGTCCATGGAACACCTGCAGACTCTCGAAAACTCTTGAAGTATAAAGCTTGATAGAAGCCCGGATAATCGTTAATCCCCTTCACCTCATTGGCTATTTGGCTGGCATCTAGCTTACAACTCTGGTCGTCAATTTCAGGGTCGACACAAGGCCTAAATAGGTCTTCTGGCGCAACATACAACTCTACAAAAGCATTGTAATCCCAGCTTGGGTCTAAACCTAGGTATTGCTTTAAACGCAGCTCAAGATCGCTTTGCGAAACGGTTTTATTATCAGACAGGTACTGACTGCAGAACTGCTGAAGTTGCGGAGCAAGGCTCACCCATATTGGATAATTTGGATTAGTAGAACTGTGGGTATTTGGCAAAACAAATTTGTCGATGGCACCCTGGCTTTTCCAAGTGAGTACCAGCAGTTTGTCGCCTTGTTCATTCCATTGCAGCAGTTCGTTGTTAGCATTTACGGCAAACAAATTAGTGCTAACATCTTCAGGTTGAGGAAATGCAGCCTGCTTAACTGCTAAATCGTAGGCGGAGTTAGGTTGCTCGAGTGATTGGCTACAACCTGTCATAAGGCATACAGATAAGGTGCAAGCAAGTGCAGAAAAAGTGAATTGATTCAAAATATGTCCTTGTTTGAAAGCGGCAAATCCTTTGCCTTATAACCAAAAGCGAGATAACGCTTAAGGCTTAGCTCTTAACCAGCAATAGTTGCTAATTACTTGTTAATAACAATAAATTAGCTTTGGTAAGATTATATTGCTAATAGGAATATCACAAACATCAATAAAATACTGCTTTAAGGCTATTTTTTGTAAAGGCAAGCTGTATCGCCACATGAACACCCAGATAGGCAGTTTAGCATTTTCATAACAAGGCCTTGTTTAAAGATTAAACTGGTTATACCAATATGATATAAAAGTATGGATGTTTGATAGAAATTAAACCTAGGAGGACTTGAAAAATGAGTAACATCAACGGAAGTTGCCTATGTGAAGCTGTGCGGTTTGAAGCCCAAGACAAGTTTCAGCAATTTCATCTCTGTCATTGCGATCAGTGTAAGAAAATGTCCGGTAGCGCACATGTGTCAAACCTATTTATTAGGCCGGAATTTTTCAAGTGGCTGGCTGGTGAAAACCTGGTCGCTAGGTACGATGTTCCTAAGCGGAGCATAACTAATGCTTTTTGTAAGCAGTGTGGTAGTGCAGTGCCCTATTTATCGAGTACTAAGCAGTGGGTAATTGTGCCGGCTGGCGGCCTAAACAATTGCCCTAGTTTAAAACCGCAAGACCATATTTTTACCAACGAGAAAGCTGAATGGTACAAAGATATTGAAGAAATAGCTCAGTATCCTCATTTTCCAGATTAAGCTACGTTTGCCACGACGGCTTTATTACGTCCACTGTCTTTAGCTTCGTATAAAGCGTGGTCGGCTAAACTCATCAACTGCTCTATATTTTCTTCTGATTGCATCAACGCAATACCAATGCTGGTGGTAAAACGTATTTGTACGACACCGGTATTCACATAAATCCGTTCAACTGCCGAGCGTAAACGCTCTGCAGTATCTAAATCGGCATATAAGGCTAAGCCAAATTCTTCGCCACCCAAACGCCCTAATACATCACCATCACGAATTTCACTTTCTAAGGTATTGGCAAACTTCTTCAAAGCCTTATCACCAGCAGCATGGCCATGGTTATCGTTAATTTTCTTAAAGTGGTCAATATCGAACATCAACATGGTCATGGGGTGAGACCGGTTACGACAACTATCAAACATCGCTTCGGCCTTCGCCATAAAGCTACGTCGATTGTTTATGCCTGTTAGTGGATCGGTGCGAGCTTCACGCTCTGCCTCAGACTTAGCAACTTCAAGTGCATGAGTACGCTCAGACACCAATATTTCTAATTCTTGTTTAGCGCGCTCAAGTTGGCTGCGATAGCGCAGTTCGGCCTGCTCTTTTAGACGGCGTAATCTAAACAGGTGAATCCCCATGGCAACCATGATCACCATCATTTCACTGTATGAGGCTACAACCGGCCAGTAGTAAGTTACAAAGGTATGTTCAACAAGGCCTAAATCACGTAAGGCTTGGCTAAATAAACCCACAATTAGTACTGTCCAGCCTAGGGTGTAAACAGCGGACTCTCTAGAGCCTTGGTACCAACGAATCAAACTGGCTATCGCTAACATCGGGTATAGCAATAAAGCAATGGTAATAAGCACCACTGAGAATACGGTTTCTCTGGTTAGTGCCGCTACGGCAAGTAAAGCCGCGTTTAAGATCATAAAGCGTAAAACATAATCTAAACGAGGCGTATTCACTTTTGTTTGCAGGAATATGCGGGCAAAAATAACACCAGTCATTATCGACATTGCCCCAGTTAGGGACATGTAACTCCAATGGAAGTCTTCACGAATGAAGAACATGTGCGTAAAGCCTAATATGGTGGGCCATGTCGCCAATTTGGTAGCCGCATAGACAAAATACGCGTAATAGGTTTTATCATTGGTGGCAATTCCGGTCACCAAGGAAATAATCGACATTAAGGCCAGACCGCCTACCAGAAAGGCAATACTGCCTAGCTCGATGCTCTGCACATAGTGCATTTTGTCTGGCTGCCAAATCCTTAAATCTGGGAATACAAAACCCTTTTCGTCAGAGCCAAAGCGAAAGTAAAACTGATGGGTTTCACCAGCTGCTAACTCTACCGGCACTACAAATCGTTGGTGACTGACTAAGCGCTCTGAAAAAGAATTATTTAAAGCGAGATCGGCAATTTCTAAAAAACTGGGATCGTTGGTATTACGTTGATAAGCATTTAAGTAGATGAGTTGGTGGTCAACGTATTCTAAATTTAGAGTAATCGGTTTATCGCTATCATTGTGCAGATAGAAAACGCTCCAAAACGCTCCTGGCTGTAAACCCGTGGAACCTTTACTCGGTAGTCTGGAGAACTTATCTAAACGATAAGCAGCGATAGCATCAGCTAGATCAGCCTTGCCTTCTATATCGTGCCATACCTGAAAATGCTCACCCAGCCTTACACCATCTTCTAAACCATTTACGTGCAACGCACTTAAGCTCTCAGCTTGAGCAACAGAGAGAGTACAAACAGAAAACAAAACCAAGGCCAAAGCGAGTTGAGTTTTGCCTAAACAGCGCAAAAAATAATTAATCATGATGGTTTTACGTAGGCCGCCTTTCCTTGCGATATCGGAGTAGTTGTTAAATCTAATGTTCGTACAGCCCTGTAACAAAACATTAACCACTTATTAGAAGCTTAAAGATAAACACTAAGGAAGTCTACGAATCTACCTCTAATTAGTGAATTATCATCAAGTTGAGTACTAATTGTTACAATTTATCTGGCATTGCTGACCAAGAGCACTACTAACTGCACTCGCGCCAGAAGGGCTTATAAATCACAATTATAGTTAATTTTATTAACAATGGCTGGGGATACGGCAAACAAAAAAGCAGCCATCTGGCTGCTTTAGGAGGAACAACTACATAACGGGTAAATCAATATTCTTGAACAGCTCTTCCACTTCATCGAGAGACTTGGCTTGCACGGCTCTATCAACAATATCTCGGGTTAAGTGAGGCGCAAATCGTTCAATAAAATCGTACATGTAAGTACGTAAGAAAGTACCTTTTCTAAAGCAAATTTTAGTGGTACTTGCTCTGAATAAATGGCTAGCATCAATTGCTACCAAGTCCTGGTCTTGTTGCTTATCGATAGCCATACTCGCCAACACACCAACGCCAATTCCCATTCGAACATAGGTTTTAATCACATCGGCATCGGTTGCAGTGAAGACAATCTTTGGCACTTTGCCAGCACGACCAAAGGCATCATCTAAATCGGAGCGACCAGTAAAACCAAAAATGTAAGTAACAATGGAGTGCTTAGCCAAATCGTTAATGGTAACGACTTCACCGTTTAAATGTTTTTTCGCCAACTCATGTTCTTTGGGCACCAATATGCTGCGATTCCAATGATAACAAGGCAACATCACTAAATCGGAGAAAATATGCAGTGCCTCTGTGGCAATAGCAAAGTCTGCACTGCCCTTAGCCACTGCTTCATTTATCTGGTTAGGTGTACCCTGATGCATGTTTAGAGAAACATTTGGGTAACGATGGATAAAACCTTGAATAACTTCAGGCAACGCATAACGCGCTTGAGTATGAGTGGTTGAGATATTAAGCGAGCCTTGGTCTGGGTGAGTATGCTGATTAGCTACCGCTTTAATACTTTCAACCTTGGCCATAATCTCATTGCTGATGCGAATGATTTCTTTGCCAGCAGGAGTTACTTGGCTAAGGTGCTTGCCGCTACGCTTGAATATCTGAACCCCTAGCTCATCCTCCAATAAACGAATTTGTTTACTAATACCGGGCTGCGAAGTATATAAACTCTCCGCAGTAGCCGACACATTGAGGTTGTTGTTTACTACTTCGACGATATAACGTAACTGCTGCAATTTCATGTAGTTGAGTTCTCTGGCGCGAAAAAACTTTAACGCTAACTATCCGGTTAGCGAGTTCTTATTACATTTTTTCATAAGTATATAATCAATTACAGAGATATTGAAACGTCTTTATAACAGATATTTACTAAGCGCTAATCAGTTCAAATTTCTCACCAATTGTGCAGAGTTTTGTTTTAACAAACGCAAGGTTGCTCCTGCGCCCATTAAGGCGACTAACAGGGTGCCTAACAACGGCCCAAGTACCCACAACCCTAGGTTAATGGAAGCGCCGATATCAAACACAAACACTTGCAATAGTACCAAAATAGTTTGGGCAGCACTGGCTGCAATAAATCCGGCTAAAAAGCCGAGTATTACGAACTCATAGATCACCGCATTACGCAGTAGCTTTGCGCTCGCGCCTAAGGTTCTCAGTATCACCGTTTGCCGTCTACGTTCTTCCAAAGAGCTTTGTACTTGTGCATATAACACTAAGCTGCTGGCAAGTACCACTACTACTAGCACAAGTCTGAGTGCTAACGCGACCTGATCAACCACCTGAGACAGTTGTTCAATCAAGGCTTTAACATTAATTAATACTAAGGTTGGAAAACGCGCCATGGTTTGCGCCATCCAAGCGGCTTTATCTTCGGGCAGATTAAACGACGTTAAGTAGCCAGTCGGAAAGTCTTGCAAAATATCGGGGCTCAGCAATACGTAAAAATTAGGCTGCATGGTATTCCAATCGATACTGCGTAAGCTTGTTACGGTAACCGTAAAACGACTGGCACCAATCATAAATTCAAGAGTGTCGTTAAGCTTAATATCTAAGCGTTCGGCAAACTCTTCATCTACCGAAGCCTCACCAGTACTACCAGCTGTAAGCCATTCACCTGCTACCAGCTCATTACGATAAGGCAGCTCCAATACACTGCTTAAATTAAGTTCGCGACCAGCTCCTCGGCGTCGTGAAGAAGTCTTCTCTGAGTACTCCCCTTCTCGTTCTTGACTAACTGCTTCTTGGTTGATGGCAACCAGCCGACCTCGTAGCATTGGGAACATGGTGGTGAGTTCAACACTTTCATCGGCAAAACGAGAAGCTAGCTCAGGCTTCTGCTGCTCGGAAATGTTATACATGAAGTGATTAGGCGCGCCTTCTGGAAGCTGTTGCTGCCACTCACTAATCAAATCTTGTTGGATAACCCAAACAACCAGAGCTAACTTGATCGCTACAGTAAAGCCAATAAGCTGAACCCTATTTTTCTTAGCTCTTTTATAAAGAGACGAAATCGCAATCTTCAAACTAAGGCTTTTCAGCTTCTCTGCTTGCTTCTTACTGCCCCAGAGCAGCAATTGGCTCACAACCAACAACAGTGCCACCGCAATCAAGCCTACACCGAGCAAAATTGCACTCAAGGTAAATGAACCGCTATAAAGTAACAGTAATGCAAATACACTCACTAGCATCCACAAGGCAATCCATATTGGATTCACCACCGCATCATCACTATTGCGGCGAATTACTCGCATAGGTGCAATGTTAAATAGCTGAGACAGTGTTGGTAGCGTAAACGCAACCCCACAAATCAAACCACTGCCTGCAGCCATTAAGTAGGGCGCAGCGCCAGCACTGGGTAAATCAATATTGAGTAGCTTTTCAACATAATGGGTCACTGGCCATTGCACCAACGTGGCCAAAGCAATACCCAATACAATCGACACCAATACCACGGTAAACAGGTGTCCCAGATAAATGGTTCTGATCTGTGGCTTACTGGCGCCAAGCACTTTAAACATTGCAACGGTGTCGTAGTGACGTTGGCAATATAAGCGACTGGCTACAGCAATCGCTGCGCTGGCAAGCAAAATTCCGATAAGACCAGCTAATAACAAAAATTGCTGCGCCCTTTGCAAAGCTCCCGCTAAAGGAGAGTTGCCACTACGTACCGTTACTAAGCGTTGGTTATCGGCAAGCTGCGGTGTTACCCAATTTTCGAAGGCATCTAGCTGGCTTTTGTCCCCAGCAAACATATAACGATAACCTAAGCGACTGCCAGGCTGCACAACTTCTGTTTGTGCAACATCGTTAATGTTAATGATCACTCGAGGAGCTGTCATAAATACACTAAAGGGCGCATCAGGTTCGGTAACGATACGACCAGTCACTCGAAATTCTGCTTCGCCAATTTCGATTAGGTCGCCAATATCTATATCAAGTTGATAGAACAAACGTTCTCCAATCCAAGCCTCACCCTGAGGAATGCCCTTGGCGGACTCATTTGTTAAGCCATTTTTTTCTCGGCTTATTCTTAAACGCCCCTTAAGGGGATAGTCTTGGGATACAGATTTAACACTGGCGAGTACTAAGTTTTCGTTGCCATAAACCATGGAGGGAAACAACAACTGTTCAGCATAATCAAGCTGTAAAGACTCAGCTTGAACAGCCAAAGGTAAGTCAACGGGATGAGCACTGCGAACCACTCGGTCAGCCGCAATAAAGTCACCACTTTTGTTAAAGATGGCCTGCTCCATTCGGTCTGTTATGCTGGTAAACAACCACACCGAACTCACCGCCAGCACAATGGCGGCAGAAATAATGGTTAACTCACCGCGCTTTAGCTCAGCCTTAAATAAACGCCAAATTAAACTCTTCATCCTTGGCTCCTTAAGACTGAATAATACGACCAGCTTGTAATGTGATTTGTCTCAAGCAACGTGCCGCCAGTTTTTGCTCGTGAGTTACCAGTACCAAAGTGGTGCCTGCCTGTTGGTTTAGCTCAAACAGCAGGTCTTCAATGATTTGGCCGTTATTATTGTCTAAGTTTGCCGAAGGCTCATCGGCAAACAACACTTTAGGCTGACAAATAAACGCCCGCGCAATAGCTACTCTTTGCTGTTCGCCACCGGATAGCTGATTTGGATAATGATCGTGACGTTCAGCCAAACCCACTTTAGCCAGCCACTGTTCTGCGAGTTCTTTAGCATTAGGTAAACCCTTAAGCTCCGCAGGTAACATTACGTTTTCTAGCGCAGTTAGTGCAGGCACCAACAAAAACTGCTGAAAAATAAAGCCTACATTGTCGCGACGTAAACTGGCGCGTTGCTCTTCATCAAGCGCAGCTAAGTTCTTTGAACAAAGCTCCACACTGCCCTCACTGGCACTGTCTAAGCCGGCTAGAATACTCAACAAAGTGGTTTTACCTGAGCCAGAGGCTCCAACAATCGCTAGGGATTCGCCCTGTTGCACAGTTAAATCAATATCATTCAGCAGATTTAAATTTCCACCCGGAGTTGCAACATGATGATTGAGTCCGCTGGCGTTTATGATTATGTTAGACGCTGAATCTGAATTAGCTGTTGGCATATAGTAGGTGCTCAAAAATGATGGTTAGACACAAAAATAAAGTTTTAACGCTAGTTACACTATCTGTTTTACTCTTTTTTACATTGAGTTCAAAGGCTTTTGCCAATACCAAGTCGATTCTTATCCTAGGTGACAGTTTAAGTGCTGGATATGGCATGCCAATAGAACAGGCTTGGGTTTCATTAACCCAGCAATACTACAACGAAACAGACCAAGCTATCGATCTCATTAATGCCAGTATAAGTGGCGAAACTACAGCAGGTGGTTTAAGGCGATTACCTTCGTTGATTCAACAGCATAAGATCGACTGGTTATTGATTGAACTAGGCGGTAACGATGGTTTACAAGGCCACCCTACTTCCAACATTGAAAACAATCTAAACGCAATTATTGCCTTGGCTAAACAAAACGACATCAAGATTGCGTTGATGCAAATTCGTATCCCACCTAATTACGGCAAACGCTATCGCCAAGCTTTTGAGGGTTTGTACCCCAAAATTGCCAAACAGCAACAGATTAACTATCTACCGTTTTTTATTGAAGAAATAGCCACAAACTCGTCACTGATGCAAAACGATGGAATACATCCTAACCAACAAGCTCAACCGCTTATCAGTCAGAAAATGAGGGAACAACTAAAGGAGTTGGTGAACGCCGGTTAGCCGGTTTGGGCAAAGCCGTTAGCGTTTTGTAATAGCTGAGAAAGCGGAACAACCCGATCTTGCATAACTTTTATGGCTTCGAATTGGCTTAGCGATTTTCGCTTATCCAGTACTAAACCACCTTCAATCGTCATCAAGGTGTAAGTTTGCTCACTCACCTCTACCACCACGCAACGCGCTTGAGCGTTTTCGGTTTGCAATACTGCTAGCTCGCCGATTTGTAAGAGGTTTTGATGAGTGCCAGCATTACTAGTAAAAAACCAGCTTTGCGGCATTAAAGGTTTTAAGAATTGAGCTGAAGCAACAGCATTTAGACAAATCTGCACTTTAATCGGATCTGACCAATTAAAGGGTTCTAACTGCTCGAGAAATTGATAATAGAGCTGAGTGTGCTCGGTAGTAAACGGACCATCTTCTTGAGCATGTTGAACACAACGCTTTTTACACAACTTAGACACAAACAGCATATTTTCACCTAACTCAAGAGTCATTACTCCCTTGTTAGTATCAAATACCCAGTGCCATTGTTTATTAGGTTGAATTAACATTGCTAAAAAGAAAAACTGTCCATGTTGAGTTCACTTAATAAACAAATGTACTACGAGAACTCAACAAAGACAAATTAAATTAATTAAAATTTATACAGCCTTGGCTATTTGTTTAATTAATTCTGGGCCTTTATAAATAAAGCCACTATATATTTGAACTAATTTTGCGCCAGCATCCATTTTTTCTTTAGCGGCCATTGCTGAATCAATTCCGCCAACCCCGATAATTGGGATCTCAGATTTTAAGTAATGATCTAATTTTCTAATAACTTCAGTGGACTTTAATTGCAAAGGACGCCCACTTAAGCCACCAGCTTCACTAGCGTGGTTCATCCCTTCTACCATTGAGCGCTCTAGCGTTGTATTAGTAGCAATTACACCATCGAGCTTATATTTTAATAAAGAGTCACTAATTTGTTCTATTTCAGCTTCTGATAAATCTGGCGCTATTTTGATCAATAAAGGAACATGTTTATTATATTGCTGAGAAAGTTGATCTTTACGTTCAGTTAGATCCTTTAATAGATCTTCTAACGCTTCACCATATTGAAGTGTACGTAAACCAGGAGTATTTGGGCTAGAAATATTAACAGCAATATAAGAAGCATGTGGAAACGCTTTATTCATGCCTATTAAATAATCATCTTTACCCTTCTCTACCGGAGTATCAAAGTTTTTACCAATGTTGATCCCAAGGATCCCTTTATATTGGCTTTGCTCAACATTATTAATTAAATTGTCGATCCCTAAGTTATTAAAACCCATTCGGTTAATAATACCTTCGGCATCTAATACTCGGAAAATTCTTGGTTTATCGTTACCAGATTGCGGACGCGGTGTAACAGTACCAACTTCTACAAAACCAAAACCCATAGCATCAAAGGCTTGAATACACTCACCATTTTTATCCAACCCTGCCGCTAAACCAACTGGATTAGGGAAAGTTAAGCCCATCAACTCTACCGGATTAGGCGCGATATTCTGGCGGTAAACACGATCTAATAAAGTTCCACCGGTGCGTTTGAACATCTCAATAGTAAGATCGTGTGCGCGTTCTGGATCAAGTTGAAAGATAAGTTTTCGAGCAAGTGGGTAATACATTTGAACTCCTAGTATAAGACCCCCGAAGATGCAGGGCTTCGGGGGCAGTATTTTATACTAATTTACGGAGCAGTTTAAATTTAATAGGTTCAATTCCCTCAATAAAACCGAAAATTTTGCAAACTCGTGGGTATTTCCGGTCTTAAAGTCAGCTAACATATGATTCCAGCGGTCTAACAAAGGCTCGTGGGCTGCTAACCAATCATCTAAGGGATCATTGCTTTCCATTTTACTGGCCCATTTCAATGCACTTACCGTTAACTGACGCTGTTGCCAATCAAGATCCTCTCTAAAGGAAGATCGAGCTAGTGCCTGCCAATGGTTATCAACACTTTGTAGGTTGATTTGATCCAAGAACCAATGCAAACCAATGTTAGTCCCTAAGTTAAAGTACAGCTTAGCTACCGCTACAATATCTTGTTCGGCTTGCTCTGCTACTTCAGTTAAGTCTAACACTGAGTAAAGCGAGTTCATTTTAGCCATTGCACAAGCGATTTCTGCCGGTACTTGCTGGTCTTGCAGCTGTTTAGACTCATCGTTAACCAGCTTAACTTCTTCAGCGGCTAATACATCCATAAGGTTCTTTTGCAGCTGTAAATAGCTAGGCTGATAGCGTTCTATTTGTTGAGCAATGCCCAGTGAGCGGTCACGCAAGGTTAAGAAACGACGAGTCGCACGGCGAATAATGCGGCGCAAATTATCCATCATTTTCAGCTGTAGCTGAGCACTGATTTTGTTATCTAAGCCTTCAATTTTTTCGTACAGTTCCCACACACCAAACACTTCGCAGGCTGTGACATAGCAGTTACAAATCTCAGCTGGGGTCGCTCCTGTTTCTTCAACTAAACGGGTAACAAAATTAAAGCCTACATCGTCAACCACTTTGTTCGCTAAACGAGTTGCCACAATTTCTTGTTTTAAAGGATGTTGATGCATCTCGGCTACGTAGCGTTGCTGCAACAGCAATGGGAAGGACGTGATGAGTGTTTGACTTAAATAGGGATCTTCCGTCACCTCTTCAACATTAAACCACTCTTTAAGTACCATCTTACCGTAAGCCACTAACACCGCTAACTCGGGACGCGTTAAACCTTGGCCATTAGATTGGCGCTCTATTAGCTCTTCGTCGCTAGGCAAAAACTCTAGGTTTCTATCAAGCAGATTGTCACGCTCTAGTGCATGCATAAAGCGGATAACTTCTTTAACGGTAGCTGCGCCTAATTGCTCAGAAATACTAATAGACTGGCCCTGACGATAAGCGTTATCTAATACAATCTCGCTGACGTTCTCGGTCATGTCCACCAGTAGTTTGTTGCGTTGCTTCTCGGTTAAATCACCATTGCTGACTAAGCCATTTAGTAAGATTTTGATGTTAACTTCGTTATCTGAGCAATCTACGCCACCCACATTGTCAGTAAAGTCAGTATTTATTCGACCACCGTTAGATGCGATTTCAATTCGCCCTAATTGGGTGATACCCAAGTTACCACCCTCACCTACAATTTTGGCACCAAGCTGCTTACCGTTAACTCGTACCGCGTCGTTAGCTCTATCACCAACTTCTGAGTCAGACTCTGAGCTTGCTTTAACGTATGTGCCAATCCCACCGTTCCAGAATAAGTCTACAGACGAGCACAAAATGAGCTTGATAAGCGCGTTAGGTGTAACACTCTTCTCTTTTGTATTTAGCAGTTTTTGAATTTGAGGTGTAAGCGAAATTGACTTAGCGCTACGAAGGAAAATACCACCACCTTCACTAATTAAGCTCTTATCGTAATCTGCCCAAGAAGAACGAGGTAGCTCAAACAAGCGCTTACGTTCTTTGTAAGAAGAGGCAGAATCAGGAGTTGGGTCAATGATAATGTGCATGTGGTTAAATGCTGCCACCAGGCAGGTATGCTCGGATAACAACATACCATTACCAAACACATCGCCAGCCATGTCGCCCACAGCCACACAGGTAAAGTCTGTAGTTTGGCAATCGATACCTATTTCACGGAAATGACGCTTAACCGACTCCCAAGCACCACGTGCGGTAATGCCCATGCCTTTATGGTCGTATCCATTGCTGCCGCCGGAAGCAAAAGCATCACCCATCCAAAATTGATATTCTTCACTCAGCTTATTGGCAATATCTGAGAAAGTAGCAGTACCCTTATCTGCAGCTACAACCAAATAAGGGTCATCTTCATCACGACGAACCACTTGCTTCGGCGGAACAATCTCACCTTTTACGTTGTTGTCGGTAATGTCGAGTAAACCGCGAATAAAGGTGCGGTAACACTCTTTACCCTCTTCCAACCACGCATCTCGATCACTTGGGCTTGGCAGACGTTTACATACAAACCCACCTTTTGCTCCAACTGGCACGATTACCGTATTTTTAACTTGCTGAGCTTTTACTAAGCCAAGTACCTCGGTTCTAAAATCTTCTCGTCGATCTGACCAACGCAAACCTCCGCGTGCCACTTTGCCGCCCCGTAAATGCACCCCCTCTACCCGTGGAGAGTAAACAAAAATCTCAAACATAGGCACCGGTTGTGGCATGTCTGATATTGCACTCGGGTTCATTTTGAAAGAGATATAATCTTTTACCTGCTTATCTTGATTTAGCTGGTAGAAGTTAGTTCTTAAGGTGGCCTTAATCATCTCTAAGTAGCGACGTATAATTCGATCGTCATCAAGGTTTTCTACTGCGTCTAACAGCGAAATTAATTTAGCTTCAATCTTCTCTTCTGTTTTATCTGAGCGTTTAAGACTTGGATTAAAACGACGACGGAATAGCTCTAACAGCAGAACCGATATATCTGGGTAGCTAGCAAAAGTTTCTTCAATGTAACTTTGACTAAAGTTGCTACCAATTTGGCGCATGTATTTTGCGTAAGCACGCAACAACGCAACATCTCGACCAGACGCCTGTGCAGCTAAGACTAAACGGTTAAAGCCATCATCTTCCAAACTACCAGACCAAATTTGTGCTAAAGCTTGCTGGAAGTTATCGCGATTCTTTTCAATATCCAGCTCTTTAGAAGCTACAAAGGTCATAGCGAAATCGAGCAGCCAATATACTTTTCCATCGCTGGTGGTCAATCGATAAGGCGTTTCACCTATTACTCGTAACCCCATGTTCTCTAACATGGGTAAAATATCAGACAGGTGCAAAGGCTCATTTAGGTGAAACAGCTTTAAACGAACGTGGTTGCTATCGATGTTTTCTTCCTGAGGTCGATAGAACAGCATGCCTAACTGGTTTTCATCATCAAGATCTTCAAACTGAATAATATCGGCTACCGCTGAGCCCGGTAATACATTCTCTTTATAAGAACGAGGAAAAGCAGTTTGATATTTATTACTAAGCTGAATGGCCCGCTCTTCGCCAAAATTAGAAACAAGTGAATCTACTAAGCGGTCTTCCCAGGTTCTTGCGGCTTCAATAAGATTGGTTTGTAGGTCGCTCAAGTCAAACTCCTGATCGTTATTTTCTACACGCACCAAGTAATGGGTTCGCGCCATTGAACCTTCGG
The DNA here is from genome assembly GCF_019670105.1 of Agarivorans albus. Classification (NCBI taxonomy): domain Bacteria; kingdom Pseudomonadati; phylum Pseudomonadota; class Gammaproteobacteria; order Alteromonadales; family Alteromonadaceae; genus Agarivorans; species Agarivorans albus. The sequence goes on from NZ_AP023032.1 coordinate 2,584,729, forward strand.
TGAAGTAAGTTGAGAACTCCACGTCTTCCTTAGACTTAAAATGCTCCTTAAGAATTTGCTGGCTATGGATCCGCAAAGCAGTGTTGTAGCGCTCTTTTGTGGTATACACCAAGCAAGAATAAAAGCGTCCGTATATATCCTTACGTACAAACAACTTCACCAAATCACGTTCTTGGATTTGCTCTACGCCTAAACCAATGTTGAGTAACTCTTCTTCGGTGGCCTGAATAAGCTCATCACGGGGATAAGTTTCCATGATGTTTAGTAAAGATTTATAAGCGTGAGAGCCGGCAGGAAGATCTGAATTAACCATTATCTTCGCTAGCTTTTGGTTAATCAGAGGAATCTCTAGAGCACTACGGTTGTAGATAGAAGAGGCATACAAACCAATGAAACGGTGCTCACCAATCACTTTGCCACTTTTGTCAAAAACTTTAACCCCAACATGGTCAATATAGGCTGGTCTATGAACCCTTGATTTGTGGTTGCTCTTATTTAACACCAAGGGGACTTGGTTGGTGGCTAAATCTCGCCCTGCGGTGGTGTAAGACGACAATGAGACAACTTGGCTGGTTACGTATTCTCGGTACAATCCTAAACTGCCAGTTTCATCAGGTATTAGCTGCAAATCGCCTTTTACTTGTTTAAGTGAATAGTGTCGATAGCCCATTAAGGTAAAGTTGTTATCCGACATCCAAGACAAAAAAGCGGTACTTTGGGCCAAAGATTGATCGTCTTTTGCGCCATTGCTATTAGCTAACTCATCCGCCACCGACTTTAACTTTTCGAGCATCGGTTGCCAGTCATTCACCACTACGTTAACTTCATCCAATACAGTGTTAAGTTCTTTATTTAGGCGTCGTAAGGCTTTTTCATCACTCTGGCGGTCGATCTCAATCATGAATACTGTTTGATTGCCAAGCTGGGCATGCTCTACATCATGAACGGCCGTCACTTTGTTATTATCATCTCGATCTAAGCGCATCGGTTGATGCATTAACAAGTGAGTATTAATGCCACTACGCCCTAAAGCCATGCGGATGGAGTCAACCAGAAACGGCGAATCTGGCACCACTATCTCGATAATTGTATGGCTAGATTGCCAACCATGGCGGCTCAGTTCGGGGTTATAAACCTTAATGTGGCGTTCGCAGGTTGAAGTATGATTAAGGGCATTCCAAAGCCCTACTCCTACTCCATATAAATCACTGTCGCTGCGATTGGCTAAATCATCACTGCCCATGCCTGAAAACAGTCGTGAGAGAAACTCTTCGGCCAAGGGAGCAGCCGTTTTATCCAGTTTTTGATTGACGATTTGATAGACTTTTTTAAGCAGTACGGAGGCATGTTGCTGCGCTCTTGTCATAACGCATTCCTTATCCTAGTAGAGTAATATTATTATTGTGTAAAACAATGGCTTATTGTTTATTTCAGTGTAGTTGGCTTTAGAAAATAATCGACAAAACAACCACTTTCACCTTACAAACAATTAAACCACGTTTTTACATATTTACAACATAGATGACTAGACTTTTTGAAGTGACAGAAATTTATTGTTGCTGTCAGTAGACAGGACAAAACGACCATTTATTCCGCTTCGGTCTAAAAAAGGCAAAAAGCGCAAAGCAGGGATCTGAATGCGCATACCATTGCTATCTGTAGCAATAATAGAGCGGGCTGTTCCTCGGTATACCCGCTCAAACTCCTGATAAGAAATGTGAATATTAAAAAAGTACTGCTTCATTGCTCGATTGCACTTAGGCCTTAAGTTGTTGCAAGCCGTTTGTTACCTTTTCAAATAGATCTTTACTGAGGTCTTCCAGCTCAGCTAAGCGCTGCAACTGCTCAATAATGAGCGCTTTACGCTCATCATCCAATTTAACTGTTTGGATCAGCGGGGTAATCAAACGCGATGCAACTTGCGGGTTTTGAGTATTTAGTACACACAAGATATCGGTTAAGTAGCGATAACCAGAACCGTCTTTTGCGTGAAAGTGACGCGCATTGTTGTTAGCGAAACTACCAATTAAAGAGCGTACTCGGTTAGGGTTTTCCATACTAAAACTGGGGTGTTCCGCCAAGGCTTTTACCCTGGCTAAACTGCCCTCTTTGGCATAACTGGCTTCTAAAGCAAACCACTTATCCATCACTAAGCCATCATGTTGCCAGTTTTGCTCGTAGTCTTTAAACATTGCATCTCGCTGCTGAATACCGGCATTGTTAGCAGCCGACATAGCAGCCAATTTATTAGTCATGGTTGGGCTATCGAAATAGGCCGCTGCAACTAACTCTGGCTGAGTATGCGCCACATATTGTAAACATGCGGCACGTAGCGAGCGCAAATTAATATCATCATGGGCCAAGCTCTGTTTATCGGCTTTTGCACAAGCTTGCTCTAAGGCTGCAAATTGCTCAGGCAATGCGACAGCTAAACTATAAATGAAAAAGTCTCGAGCTTGAGCAATTGCATCAATATCTACTTGGGCAAAACCATCAGCAATTTCATTCTCACCACTAATGGTAAGTAGCTCTGCCAATAAACCTTTATCAATTGAGGTATCTTCTAATAGCAGCTTAAAGGTATTAATAATCGCCTCTTCTAGCTGCAAATTGTTACCTGCTTGAACTTGTTCTACGGCTTGTTTCATCCACGCGCTAACTAGCTTTTGCATGCCGTCCCAGCGCGCAAAAGTATTGCTGGCATGATTGATAATTAGCAGCAGTTGGTCTGTGCTGTATTCCATATCTAGTTTTACAGGGGCTGAGAACTCTTGCAGCATTACCAATGTAGGTTGCTCACTAATGCCTTCAAAGTGCCAGGTTTGTTGCTGCTGAGTAAGCTCTAATACTGAAGAAACAGCTTGCCCATTCGAGTTAAGCGCTAAAGCTTCGCCATTGCTGCTTAACAACTCTACAGACACTGGAATATGCAATGCTTGTTTCTCGCTTTGTTCAGCGGTAGCTGGTGTATGCTGGTGAATGGTTAAGCTGTACTGTTGTTTAGCTTCATTGTATTCACTTTGAACTTTAAGCACCGGTGTGCCTGACTGACTGTACCAGCGCTTGAACAGGCTTAAATCTTTGCCGCTAGCATCTTGCATCGCATTCACAAAATCATCGCAAGTTACCGCTTGGCCATCGTGGCGCTCCACGTAGGTTTTCATACCCGCTTGAAAACCCTCTTCGCCTAGCAAGGTATGCAGCATACGAATCACTTCCGAGCCTTTTTCATACACTGTTAAGGTGTAAAAGTTATTCATCTCAATCACCTTATCTGGGCGAATGGGATGCGCCATAGGCCCTGCATCTTCGGCAAATTGATGACTGCGTAATATACGAACATTCTTAATTCGATTTACTGCTCGCGAGCCTAAATCAGAACTAAATTCTTGGTCGCGAAAAACCGTTAAACCTTCTTTTAACGATAACTGAAACCAATCACGACAAGTAATACGGTTGCCGGTCCAGTTATGGAAGTACTCATGACCAATTACCGCTTCAATGCCTAAAAAGTCGTTGTCTGTGGCACTCTGTTTATTAGCCAGAACATATTTAGAGTTAAATACGTTTAGGCCTTTGTTTTCCATTGCGCCCATGTTGAAGAAATCGACGGCAACAATCATATAGATATCAAGGTCGTACTCTAAGCCAAAGCGCGCTTCATCCCAACGCATTGCCGCTTTTAGCGATGCCATCGCGTGTTCGGTACGATCTAAATTGCCTTTATCAACAAATAACTCCAACGCAATAGTTCTACCCGATTGGGTAACAAAACTATCTTCTAACAAGTCAAAATCACCAGCAACCAAAGCAAATAAATAGCTTGGTTTAGGGAATGGGTCTTGCCAGCTTACCCAGTGTTTACCACCGGCTAACTCGCCTTGATCAATCTTGTTACCATTCGATAGCAAAAACGGATATTGGGCTTTATCGGCAATAATTTTAGTGCTGTAAGTAGCCAACACGTCCGGTCGGTCTAAAAAGTAGGTGATTCGGCGAAAGCCCTCTGCTTCACACTGAGTACAAAAAGCATCACCCGATTGATACAAACCTTCAAAGGCTTTATTTTCTTTAGGGTTAACTCGAGTCACTACTTCTAACTCAAAACGCGCTGGCAATTCACTAATAACTAACTGCCCTTCACTCACTTGATAAGCATCATGAGTTTGCTGATTAACTTTAATACTCAGCAGCTCCAGTTTTTCACCATCAAGCACTAGGTCGGTAATGTCATTTGTCTGCCTAACCACCGTTGATACAGCGATAACTTTGGTAGCACTAGGATCTAAATCGAACTCTAAGGCAACACTTTCGATAGTGTAATCAGGCGCTTTATAATCTGAACGGTACTTGGCTGTAGGTTGAGCTGATGAGTCGGCCATGACACTTCCTTATTTGAGAAAAGAGAAAATCTTGTAAGCAGATTTTATTGTAAAAGATAATAGTATGCGCAGCTAACGCTTTGTTGCTGCTTTAAAAACAAAAAAGCCGGCCTAAGCCGGCTTTTTAGATACGTTCAGCTTAAAAAGACAATAAGCCAATCGCATTTAAGAAAACTACCGCAATGGCAATTGGTGAGATAAAGCGAACGCTCTTCGAGAACATTTGGAAGGCTTGGCTCTCTAAGCCCATGCCTTGCTTCACTTTGTCAGCTTGAACAATCCAGCCAACAAATACAGAAATAAACAAGCCGCCTAAAGGCAGTAGAATATTAGCAGTAATGTAATCTAAAACTTCGAAGAAGTTTTTACCCATTGGGCTTTCTTCAAACTGGAAGATTTCCCAGCCAGCAAATGAGCCAATAGTGCCTAAGCTTAATAGCCAAACCGCACTACCAGAAACAACCGCAGCAACGTTACGGCGGAAACCTTTACGCTCAACTAAGTAAGCAGAAGTTGATTCAAGCAACGCCAAGGCTGAAGTAAAGGCAGCAACGGTTACCATTACGAAGAATACTGTAGAGATCACGCCACCTAGTGGCATAGTTCCAAAGGCAATTGGCAATGATACAAACAGTAAACCAGGACCTGCGCTTGGCTCAATACCGTTGGCAAATACAATTGGGTAAATAGCTAAACCAGCCATTAGCGCCACAACGGTATCGGCAATTGCGATGTAAATAGAGGTTTTAGCAATTGAAGCACCTTCCGGAAGGTAAGCGCCATAAACCATCATAATCCCTGACGACAAACTCAAGGTGAAGAATGCATGACCCAGTGCCATAAGCACGCCATTAATTGTCAGCTTCGAGAAGTCTGGGCTGAACATAAAGCTAACTGCAGCGCCAAAATCACCGGTTACTGCTGCATAAATCATAATGATGGTTAGCAATACAAACAGTGCAGGCATTAGTAAAGTAACAATGCGCTCTAAACCTTTGGTTACGCCTTTAGCTAAAACAACTACAGTGCCCACAATTACCAAAGTAGCCCATAAAACAAGCTGCTTGGGATCAGAGGTTAATGCGTCGAATAAAGCGCCAATTTGTTTTGCGTCACCCGCTGCAGCGCTAATATCGCCACCCGCAGATTTGAATACATACGCAACTGCCCAACCAGCAATAACGATGTAAAAGCTTAATACCAAAAAGCCCGCTAATACGCCCATGCCACCAATAAATGCCCAGTTCTTAGAACGACCATTTTCTATAGCAACTTTAGCGACCGCGTTGGCAGGAGTAGAACGACCTTGTTTACCTAAGTAAACCTCGGCCATCATCACTGGGATACCAATGAATAAAATACAAAGAAGATAGACAAGAACAAAGGCACCACCGCCGTTCTCACCCATAATATAAGGGAATTTCCAAATGTTACCGAGGCCTACAGCTGCGCCGGTGGCAGCCAAAATGTAAGCAAAGTTACTTGACCAGCGATTACTCACCGAAGTGTTATTACTCATGATTTTCTCTTTTATATTGTGTTTGCTAATTGCGTCCATGATTTTAGGGCGCCAATATAAGCATAAACAAAGGGAAAATTACAGCCAAAATGAATCTTTATGCTGAAATTATGCGGTCTGTCGGCACAAGCAATCTACAAATAGTTCAACAACAAGTTAATCCACCTGAATAGTCATTCTGAACTATTGCATTAAACATCAATTAAACGCTTGCCACTGTTGCTCTAACCATTCCTTTTCATAGCGTAGTATGGGATGTAAGGTTTGTCTTTTCTTTACTGCAGTTGCTTCTTGTTCGTTTAAAGAAACCCCATTTGCCATCAATACAAATGGCCTTAACTGATCACCTTTTTCGATAAAGCCAACTAAGTTGACTACCCCATTTACATAACCACTTTTAGCCAGCACCTGCGCCTTTAAAGGCGCACGAGTCAAACTACGACGATATTTTAAGGTGCCGGTTTGTCCAGCAATAGGTAGGCGTTTAATTAAGGCTTGTAACTGTGGATCTGATTGCCAAAGCTGCATGACCTGATACAGCAGGTTTGCACTAATCAGGTTCTCTCTAGATAAACCTGAACCATCGCGAATTTGTGCGCGGCTTAAATCAAGCCCCAAAGCGTTTAATTGTTCAACTACAACTTTACTGGCTTGCTGATATGTACCAGCGCGCTGTTGCTCTCTGGCTAAAGTTTTAAATACGCTATCTGCCGTCAAGTTGTCGGATTCAACCAGCATATACTCTAATAACTCAAGTAACGGCGCAGAGAGGTGATTAACGCTCTCAGAATAAGGACTAAGTTGCTGCTGGTACGAAATATTGCCTTTAAAGCTTAAGCCCGCTCTCGCCAAGCTTCGCTTTAACTTCGTTGAAAAATAACGCTGTTCATCGTTAATCGAAAAACGTAATGGCATCATGCTGCTATTCGCCTTTATACAACCTTGCAGCGAATACTGGTTATGATCACCCACACGCAGATTTTGCTCACAATCGGGATGATTTTGGCTCACAGTAATAATTTGATTGTCGATGTTGAGTAGACGGGAATCACTAATATGTAGACGGCTTAACTGCCCTACCTTGCCCGGCTTTAAATTACCGTTAATACAGTTGTTATCAATATTTAGAGAGCTAGCTGGCGCAGCAAAACAAATACCGATGTCATTCCATACTTGCCCTTGGCTTCGGTTATGGCCTGTAAACTCGCTGTCATCAACTTGAATAGACGCGACTTTAGAACCAAAACGTGTTTTAGCTTTATTCAGCAGTGCAACTAAATCTTGGCTGGTAAAACTCGGATCGCCGCGCATGTGTAAGCGAAGATGCATGCCTTTATCACTGGGTTTAATGCTCAACTTAGTGGTATAGCGGTAATCTTTACCTAGTTGCTTAAGGGCAACGGTTGCGGTTACTACTTTAAGAGTGCTGGCGGGAGTTAACAGTAAATCAGCATGTTGTGAGCTATCAGGGCTAACAAAACTGATCAAGGCACCAGGTGGCTCAACGATCGCATGGACAAAAAAGGGTGTAAGAACAATAGAAAGGAAAGCTGAAAATCTAACAATAGCCCGCATAGTTGCCAAACTCTAATAAACAATATGCCGAGTATATAAAAAAAGGTGAACCTAAGTTCACCTTTTCTTTTGCTAAGTTAATCGCTTACTGAGCAATTAACTCTAAGCGCATCGCACGTTGGCGAACAAAGCTGCGTTTTAAGTGATTAAATGTCTTTTCAGGCATTCCACTTGGTAGCTCAACCGTTGAGTAGCTATCAAACAACTTAACACTACCAATGTAATCACTGCTAATGTTTGCTTCGTTAGCAATAGCACCAACAATATGCTTAGTTTGCACACCGTGTTCTTTACCTGCATCAACACGGTAAGTATTCATTTCCACGTCTGCAGTACGGCGTTTGCGTTTAGCACCGCCTTCACCACGTTCGTTGCGCTCACCACGTTGACCGCGATGGTTGCGCTCGCCACGCTCACCGCGTTGGCCTCGGTGACCACGTTCTTTATCTTTGCTAAAGCGAGCTGAGCGAGGCTCTGGATCAGCAGGCAATTTGAACGGACGCGCAGTTTGCGCTTGGAACAACAACGCAGTAGCGAGTTCAAGTTCGCTCATGCCTAGGTTGGTCGCAAGTTCAGATGCAATGCTTTGGTAATCTTCAAGCTTGGCATTTTCTACCGCTGCAGCCAGCTTGTCTTGGAAGCTAGAAACGCGCTTCTTCTCGATTTCTTCACGAGTAGGTAGCTGCATTTGCTCAATTTTATGACGAGTTACACGTTCAATATTGCGTAACAAACGTTGCTCGCGGTAACCAACAAACATGACTGCTTTACCACTACGTCCAGCACGACCAGTACGGCCAATACGGTGAACATAGGCTTCTGCATCGTAAGGAATGTCAAAGTTAACCACTAAGCCAATACGTTCTACATCTAAGCCACGTGCAGCAACATCGGTAGCTACAACAATGTCTAACTTGCCAGATTTTAAGCGTGTAATGGTACGCTCACGCATGCTTTGGTTCATATCACCGTTTAATGCGGCAACACTAAAGCCTTTTGCTTCTAGGCGTTCTGCAATATCGGTGGTAGACGTTTTAGTTCGAGCAAAAATAATTGAAGCGCTATCACAGTTAACTTCTAGAATGCGGGCCAACGCTTCTATCTTGTTTAAACCAGCAACATGCCAGTAGAACTGATCAATATTTGATACTGTTTGAGTCTTAGCCGCAATTTTTACTTCTTTTGGCTCAGACATGTAATTTTTGGTGATGTTTTTGATTGCCGGCGGCATAGTTGCCGAGAACAACGCTGTTTGGCGCTGCTTAGGCATATCACGCATAATGCGTTCTACATCGTCAATAAAGCCCATACGAAGCATTTCGTCAGCTTCGTCTAATACTAAGGCTTTAAGTTGATCTAGTTTCAACTTACCGCGATCTAGGTGGTCGATAGTACGACCAGGAGTACCTACAACAATTTGCGGGCCACGACGTAGCTCTTTAATTTGCTGGCCGTAATCTGCACCGCCATAAATAGCCAATACACGTAAACCAGGAATATTGCGGCTAAAGTCTTTAATTGCATCAGCAACTTGGTTTGCTAGCTCACGCGTTGGTGCAAGAACCAACATTTGAGGAGCATTAAGCTTTGGATCAAGTTTGGCAATTAAAGGAAGAGAAAACGCGGCCGTTTTACCGGTGCCAGTTTGTGCCAAGCCAAGTACATCATGTCCTTCCAGCAGTAACGGAATGGTCTTTTCCTGAATCGGAGACGGCGTCTCAAATCCAATCTCGGAAATAGCGTTTAAAATCGTTTCAGGTAGAGCGAATTGCTCAAAACTTGAACTGCTGGATTCTGTCATATTTGGCCCACAATTATTTAAAGGATGCGCACTATACGCTTTTGATCACAAAAAGTCTCATTGATTTTAGCTTTTTATAGAAAAACATTGACCATCTTGATATGGACCAATAAAAAACCGCTCTAGTGAGCGGTTTATTTTCTTTAAGTATAGAAGAAATTTCTATTCTGCTTCAGGCGCTGGGTGCTTAGCTGCAGTTTCTTTAATTAAAGGTTGTAGTTCACCGCTGCGGAACATCTCCATTACGATGTCACAGCCACCGATTAACTCACCTTCAACCCATAGTTGTGGGAAGGTTGGCCAATCTGCGTAGTTTGGTAGCTCAGCGCGAATGTCTGGATTTTGTAGAATATCTACATAAGCAAAGCGCTCACCACACTGCATTACAGCTTCTACTGTTTGGGCAGAGAAACCACAGCTTGGGAATTTAGGCGAACCTTTCATGTAAAGTAGAATTGGGTTTTCAGCGATTTGCTGTTTGATTTTTTCAATCGTTTCCATTTTAAACTTCTCTAATTTTTGCACTAAGTCTATTCTAGGTGTTGGGCGTATCCTAGCAACAATAGTTGCCAATTTCACCACTTTGCTCTAGATCAATTTTTTTTAGTATTTTTGCTTTGCGTGATAAAGCACTAGTGCTAAACTCTTTTGTAAAGTTTTTACTATATAAAAGATTGCGCTAATAAAGCCAATTATTACAAGGAGAGAAACACATGGCATTTACATTACCTGAATTACCATACGCACAAGACGCACTTGAGCCACACATCTCAGCTGAGACTTTGTCTTTCCACTACAGTAAGCACCACAATACCTACGTAGTAAAACTAAACGGTTTAATTGAAGGCACTGACCTAGCAGAAAAAAGTTTAGAAGAGATTGTTAAGTCTTCTACTGGTGGCGTATTTAACAACGCAGCCCAAGTTTGGAACCACACCTTCTACTGGAACTGTTTAGCGCCAAATGCTGGTGGCCAACCAACTGGTGCTCTAGCAGCAGCTATCGATGCAAGCTTCGGTTCTTTTGAAGAGTTCAAAGCTAAATTCACCGACAGCGCTATTAACAACTTTGGATCTAGCTGGACTTGGTTAGTTAAAAACGCTGACGGTAGCCTAGCCATTGTTAACACTAGCAACGCTGCTACCCCACTTACAGACGAAGGCGTAACTCCGCTTCTTACCTGTGACCTATGGGAACACGCTTACTACATTGATTACCGCAATGTTCGCCCTGATTACCTAAATGCTTTCTGGGCATTAGTAAACTGGGAATTTGCTTCAGCTAACTTTGCGTAAAAGCTAGCGATGTAAAAAGGGCGCTTAATGCGCCCTTTTTTATGCTTTATGTTTCCTTGCTATCGCTATGACCTAAGTCCATCTCGGGTGCAATTTTGTCCCTTACCCGCTGCTTAAGAATTTTTGCCTCTGGAAATCCATTGTCGGCCTTTCGACACCAAATTAATTCACCATCCAGATAAATCTGAAAACGCCCACTTGAAGCAGGTTTAAGTGCGACTTCCGATAACTCTTGCGAGAAGGTTGTTAATAGCTCTTGGCTAAGCCAGGAAGCCCTTAATAACCACCCACATAAACTGCAGTAATATATTTCAACTTTGGGTAACACTGGGTCTTGCTGTTCCACTACCGTTACTTCCTTTTTTGCAATTCACTAATATGATTAAGTACCCGCTTCAATGATACTGGATATTTAGTACCTAATTGCTGGGCAAACAAAGACACCCTTAGCTCTTCAATCATCCAGCGCAGTTCTTGCCCTTCTTGGCTATAAACTGGCAACGCCAACTCTTGGTAACGCTCGGCAGCAGTTTCGATTTGTTGTAGCGCCAATCTATCTTTATGAGAATCGATGGCTAGTTTTTCTAAGCGTCGCTCAATGGCTTTTAAGTAACGTTGTAAATCACTTAAACGCTGCAGCCCCACTTCACGAACAAAACCTTTATGCACCAACGCATTTAGCTGTGCTTTAATATCGGCATGTGCCAATACTCTGTCGAAACCTACTTTACCTTTTAGCTGTTTGTTTATTTGGTAATGCAAGCTCAATATTTGCTCCACTAACACAACCGCTTCTAAGGTTTCTGTACCCAGCTCTGCGCGAACTTTGTCACACAAGGCTTGAAATGCTTCAGCAGTGTTAACACTTTCAAGCTGAGAGTACTTGTCGATCACCGCTAAACAACAGTCATCGAGCAATACATCCACGCGGCCAAAGGGATTAAAGTACAAACCTAATTTGGCTTTATTCGGTAAGTGCTGCTGCAAGTAACTTAAAGGTGAAGGAATATTTAGCTGCAACAATTTGCTTAAGCCGCGAGTTTGGCTCCAACCCGCTTCTTCTTGCTTATCAAACAGCTTAAGTGCAACTGTTTTACCTTCATCCACCAAGGCTGGATAAGCGGTAATTTGATATCCTTGGCGCTGCTCCTCAATAAGCTCAGGCAACTCACCAAAACTCCACTCGGTAACTTTCGCTTGCTCAGCAAAAGAGCTTGGGGCAATTTCTGCAATGCTCTGCTCTACCTGATCTTGTAACTTTTCTTGCAAACTTTGATAAGAGCGGCCTTGCGCAACCACTTTGCCTTGGTCGTTAATCACTTTGAAATTAACTTTAAGGTGATCGGCCACCGAATCTAGATTCCAAGCATCTTCAGGTATCTTTACTCCGGTCATTCTTAGCAGTTGTTTAGTCAGTACCTCTAACAAATTGCCCTCTGCATGCGGCACTGCTTGAACAAAGGCCTGCACATAGTTTGGAACCGGCACAAAATTGCGGCGAATAGGTTTAGGCAAGGATTTAATCAAGGCACTAATAAGTTCTTCGCGAAACGCTGGAATTTGCCATTCAAACCGAGTGAAATCTAATTGATTCAACAGCGCTAAAGGAATATGAGCACTTACGCCGTCGTCACTTTGGCCCGGTTCAAACACATAGCTTAAAGCAACAGAAACCTGTTCAAACTGCCACTGATCAGGATACTGCTTTTCAGTGACATGGCTTGCGTCATGCTGATAAAGCATTTGCTTAGAAAAGCTCAGTAAATCGGCCTGCTTGTTACTGGCCTCTTTCCACCAGCGATTAAAATGACTAGCCGAAACAATACCTTCTGGCAAACGCTCTGCATAAAAGTCATAGAGTACTTGGTCATCAACTCGCACATCTCGGCGACGTTGCTTTTGCTCTAAGGCTTCAGCATCATCAAGCAATAGCTGGTTTTGTTTGAAAAAAGCATGTTTTGCTGGCCACAGCCCCTCTACTAAAGCAGAGCGGATAAATACCTCGCGGGCAACCACAGGATCAATTTTCCCATAGTTAACCAAGCGTTTGTTTACTAGCGCTACGCCGTATAAACGAACACTCTCGTAAGCCATTACAGCTTGCTGCTTAGTAGACCAATGAGGTTCGCTGTAAGACTTTTTAATTAAATGCCCTGCTTGATTTTCTAACCAAGCTGGCTGAATTTTAGCTACGCCTCTAGCAAATAGGCGGGATGTTTCAACGAGCTCGGCCGCAACCACCCATTTAGGTGGCTTTTTAGCCTGACTTGAGCCAGGGAACACCACAAAGCGTGCATTCCGCGCGCCTAAAAATTCTCGTTCTTTGTCTTTAAAGCCCAAGTGGCTCAGCAAGCCAGCGGTTATTGCTTGGTGAATAGCATCGTAGTTAGCTTCGTTTTGATTAACCGTGTAATCCAATTCTTTAACTACAGTAGATAACTGAAAAACCAAATCCTGCCATTCGCGAATGCGCATATAAGCCAAAAACTCTTGCTTACATTGTTTTCTAAACTGATTGCCTGATAAGGCTTTTTGTTGCTCTTGCAAATAACGCCAAAGCAACAAATAGCTGGAGAAGTCTGAGTCTTTGTCGACAAAGCGAGCATGCTTTTGGTCAGCCGCTTGCTTACGATCATTGGGCCGCTCACGCGGATCTTGAATAGATAGCGCGGCACATATCACCATCATCTCTTGCACACAATCAAACTGCTTAGCGGCGACCATCATTCTGGCTAAACGCGGGTCGATAGGAAACTTAATCACCTCGCGGCCTAAATTGCTTAGGCTAGGTTTGCCATGTTGCTGCTTTAGTGCTCCAATTTCTTCTAGCAGATTTAAGCCGTCTTTAATATTTCGCTGATCGGGCATATCAATAAACGGGAAGTCTTCTAACTTACCTAGCCTTAATCCCAGCATCTGCAAAATAACTGAGGCCAAGTTAGTACGCAAAATTTCAGGATCGGTAAACTCTGCGCGCCCTTCAAAGTCTTCTTCACTATACAAGCGAATACAAATACCTTCGGCAACACGCCCACAACGACCTTTACGTTGATTAGCACTAGCTTGAGAAATCGCCTCAATCGGTAAACGCTGTACCTTAGAGCGATAGCTGTAACGGCTAATCCGTGCTGTACCTGGGTCGATAACATAGCGAATACCAGGTACGGTTAAGCTGGTTTCGGCAACGTTAGTAGCTAGAACGATACGCCGGCCACGATGAGATGAAAAAATCTTGTTTTGCTCGGCATTAGATAAACGCGAGTATAGTGGCAACACCTCGGTATCACGCAGTTGGCGCTTTTGCAGATAGTCGGTAGCGTCACGAATCTCTCGCTCACCGTTCATAAAAATAAGAATGTCGCCGGGCTTTTCTCGATACAACTCATCTACAGCATCGGCTAAGCCTTCCAGTATATCTTTGGTTTGCTCGCCTTCGTTTAGCGGCCTGTAACGTGTTTCTACCGGATAAGTACGTCCAGAAACTTCAATAACAGGTGCATCATTAAAGTGTTTAGAAAAACGTTGAGGATCGATGGTAGCGGAAGTAATGATGACCTTTAAATCGGGTCGCTTTGGCAATAGCTGCTTAAGTACACCTAAAATAAAATCGATGTTTAAGCTGCGCTCGTGGGCTTCATCGATAATCAATACTTCATACTGCGATAAAAACCGATCTTGCTGCATCTCTGCCAACAACATGCCATCGGTCATCAGTTTGATTAGGCTGTCATTCTTAATTTGATCGTTAAAGCGGATTTTGTAACCCACTAATTCACCAACCGGAGTGTTGAGTTCTTCAGCAATTCTCGCTGCCACACTACGCGCAGCCAATCGACGAGGCTGGGTATGGCCAATGAAACCGCGGCTACCTAAACCTAGTTCTAAACATATTTTAGGTATTTGGGTGGTTTTACCCGAGCCAGTTTCGCCTGCAATGATAACCACTTGGTTATCGCGAACAGCTTCGTAAATTGTTTGCTTTTGTTCGGCTACCGGTAGGTGTTGAGGATATTCGATACTTGGAATTGAGGCTCGTCTGCGGCCGCTAAGCTCACTTGAGCGCTCAAGTGCTTGAGTGAACTTGAGTAACTGTGAGCTGTTGTTTTTTACATCATCTGCATTTAGCTTGCTAAGCTGGCGCTGAAGCCTAAAGCGGTCTTTAGCCAATGCCTGTGATATTTGTTGTTTGTAATTTGAGAGAGCCGACTGCAAGAAAAAAGCCTCGTAGGTTGCGTACGAGGCGCAAATGCTATCAACAATCCTTAAGAAAACAAGTCTAACTCACCTGCTTATAGCAACTATGTAGATGTTTATCGATGCCAGCTAGGACCTCTTCACGAGTAATTAGGCCCAGTAGCTTGCCCTGCTCAATGACCGGATACATTTTAGGTTTTTGCATTAACATGCTTTGGGCAAGTTCTAAAATACTGGTTTCGGGGCCAACGCTTAGCACATCACTGCGCATTAAATCTTCCACTAACGAGACCGTTTCACAATGATATGTAGCTTCAAGCAAACTCTTTAAGCAGTCTTGCTCGGAGATCCAACCGATAACGTGCTTTTGTTCATTAATCACCGGAGCACCTAGTTGTTTATGCTCTAGCAAGCTATGTACAACTTCTGCGATGGGTTGTTTTGCGGTAAAGCAAACCGGGCGCATTAACATGTAATCGCGCACTTTGAGGTTCTCGGGCATAACCTTTACTCCTGCTAGTTGCCTTACTGTTAGCTTAGTTGGCGTAGTCGAATTACTCCAGCTAGCACATACAAGCTGGCATTTAAGCTATCAATGGCAAATTTCACCCATTTGGGTAATGGTGAGAATAATGGCCGAGGAGTAGTATTTATATCGACTGAGCTGCTAACTCAGTCATCGCGTTTAGTTACCTATTGCTGTGTACATCTTTACACAAATTTATGCAGGCCCTTTGTTATCCAATGCAAAGGGTCTTTTTTTGTCTTCAATTTCATAAGCTTGGGTGAAATAAGTAGCTAATTCACCCATTTGGGGAATGGAGAGAGAGCGAGTTCAAAGATAGTATTTAACACGACTGAGTTGCTAACTTAGTCACGCGTTTAGTTACCTATTGCTGTGTACAACCTTTACACAAATTTTACGCAAGCCCTTTTACTTATGTAAAAGGGCTTTTTTTTGCTTTGTTAAACAGTGAGGAGTATGCAAGGCATTAAAATATATGGGAAATTTATTAACTTTTAAATTTCACCCATTTGGGTAATAGCCTGATTGGTCCAGCGTGGTTATTATTTATCTCGACTGAGTCGCTAACTTAGTCACGCGTTTAGTTACCTATTGCTGTGTAAACATTACACGATTATGCAAGCCCTTTGCTCTAGAGCAAAGGGCTCTTTTTTTGCCTATTTAACTTGCCAGTTTAAAGTTTCGTTAGCAAAGAATGGCACTAAGTTTTCACCATCAACTTTTACCGAACCAGGCACCTGCCAAGCTTCTTTGGTCAAAGTAATCGTATCAGTGTTTCTTGGTAGGCCATAAAAATCTGGGCCATTAAAGCTAGCAAAGGCTTCAAGTTTATCCAATATACCTAGTTGCTCAAAAATTTCGGCATACAATTCAATGGCGGCAGGTGCGCTGTAACAACCCGCACATCCACAGGCACTTTCTTTAGCCCCTTGAACATGAGGAGCCGAATCCGTTCCTAAAAATATCTTTTTGGTACCGCTAGCCACTGCTTGCTGTAAAGCTTTTTGGTGAGTTTGACGCTTAAGCACCGGCAGACAGTAGTTATGAGGACGTAAACCACCTGCTAGCAGATGATTACGGTTATACATCAAATGCTGTGGCGTAATGGTTGCAGCTACATTGTCTGGTGCATTCATTACAAATTCAGCCGCTTCGGCGGTAGTGATGTGTTCAAAGACAATTTTGAGGTTAGGCAGTGACTCCACCAAACCACGCATGTGAGCGTCGATAAATGCTGCTTCTCTATCAAAGATATCGATATCAGCGTGAGTCACCTCGCCGTGAACTAACAGTAACAAACCATGTTTTGCCATTGCTTCAAATACCGGGCGAAGAGCGGCAACGTCGGTTACGCCATGGGCAGAGTTAGTTGTGGCATTGGCCGGATACAATTTACATGCTTTAACAATTCCACTTGCCGCTGCGTCTGCGATTATCTCAGGGGTAGTGGCATCGGTTAAATAAAGCGTCATTAATGGTTCAAACTGGCTTTGCTCGGGAAGAGCCTGTTTAATGCGCTGATAATAAGCTTGAGCATCAGCAACTTGAGTAACTGGTGGGGTTAGGTTAGGCATGATGATGGCACGAGAAAAGTGCTTAGCGGTAGCATTTGCTGCTACCTCTAACATAGCGCCATCGCGCAAGTGAAGGTGCCAATCATCCGGTCTGGTAATGGTAAGTGTTTGAGTCACAACTATCCCCTAGGTATAAATAATTGGCGCAAAGTCTACCCGAACTTGGCTAGCAAGTCTTGCCACCCCAGGAAATTACTAGGCTTTTTTAGTCACTTGTTGCTGCATCTCTTGCACAATTTCTCCAGCGGCTTCGTAATCGTATTCCTCAATAAGCATTTGTAGTTTTTTCGCCTGTGCCGGGAAGGTTTGCAAAATACAGTCGTGGCTATCGAGATAATCGTTACTCTCACCATCAAAGTCATCAAGTAGTTGCGCCAACTGCTGCAAGTAACTCAATAACTCTTCTTCACTTACACTTTGTAAAGCGCCCTCTTCTGCTATTTCAGTTGTTTCAACTTGGGAGACAAACTCTTGCAAGCTTTGTTGAAGTGGTATTAGTTGCTTACCTAGCGCTTCAATACTGCTTGGCTGAACTGTATTTTCTTCGGCTTGTTGCTCTACAACCGCAGCTAAATCGGACACCGCTTGCCCACCCAGCGTAGCCGTAACACCTTTTATGGTATGAGCAATTCGCTGCAATTCATCAATACGCTCTTCAGTATAAGCAGTATTTAGATCGTCCATCGGAGTGTTTTCTTCGTTTGCAAATTTGCCGATCAACTTCAAATATAAAGCTTTATTGTCAGCAGCATTCGCCAAGCCTGCTTCGGTATCTAAGCCATCAATCTCTGGCAACTTTAGGTCTTGATCATTAGCTACCTTAGCTGATTGTCCACTTTGATTAACCGTAGTTGGTGAAGCGGGCGTAATCCATTTAGCCATCGTGCTAAACAAGCTATTCACATTAATTGGCTTAGGAATGTGATCATTCATTCCTGCTTCAATCGCTTTCTCCCTATCCCCCGCCAAGGCATTTGCAGTAAGCGCAATAACTGGCAGCTCTTTTAGGCCTAGCTGATAACGAATTACTTTGGTTGCAGTATACCCGTCCATCACCGGCATTTGGCAGTCCATCAGTACCCCATCAACCTTGTTTTCTTTTAGGTATTCAACTGCCTGTGAGCCATCGTCACACACTGTGCAATTTAATCCATTGGAACCGAGTAACTCAGTAATTAGTTCTTGGTTAACATCGTTATCTTCAGCGACCAAAATATTTGCTCCCTGTAACTGAGCAATATCTAAGTTGGCCCCCTGCTGCTGCGCTTCTCTACGAGTTTGTTCTAGCACCTCGATCTTACGTACTTGCACAATTGTATCGAACAAATGAGACGGCGTGACAGGCTTAGTTAACACCGCATCAATGTTAACTGCTTCAGCTTCTTTAGTGAGTTCGTCACGACCAAACGCAGTCACCATTATTACGTCTAGGTCAAAGCCCTGATCCTGAATATGCTGGACAGTTTGTACGCCATCCATATCTGGCATTTTCCAATCCATGAATACCATATCAAAGGCCGACGTTTCTGCATGTTCCTTAATCAGCGCTATGGCTTCGCTACCGCTTGAGGCAGATTCAACTTCTAAGCCAAAGCTCTCTAGCACTTGTTGATTAATATCTCGAGCATTAGCATTGTCATCCACAACCAAAGCTTTGAGGCTACTAAGTTGTGCTGAATTAGTATCGCGAAGTGTTTGCGCGTTTTCCTGAATCTGCATTGGTAATTCAAAGTAGAAGCAACTACCTTGTCCTAACTCGCTGCTTAAGGCTATTTTCCCGCCCATTAATTCAGTCAGTTTTAAACAAATCGCTAAGCCTAAACCGGTACCACCGTGTTTACGCGTGGTTGAACTATCTGCTTGTGAAAAAGGTTTAAACAACTTAGCTTGCTGCTCTGGTGTCATACCAATACCGGTATCGCTAACCGAGAAGTACAACTGAACTTGTTTGTTGTCTTGTTGTTTTGCCTCTATTTTTACTACCACTACGCCTTGTTCAGTAAACTTAACCGCGTTATTACACAAGTTAACCAGTATCTGAGTTAGACGTAAGGGGTCACCAATTAATGCTGTTGGGATGCTAGGGTCAATATCAAACAGCAACTCCAAACTTTTTTGCTCTGCACGTAACCCCACTAAATTAGCTAGGTTGTCGAGAATATCCTCTAAACGAAAATCGATCTTTTCTATGTCCAGCTTACCCGCTTCAATCTTAGAAAAATCGAGAATGTCATTGATAATGCCCAGCAAGGCTTCTGCTGAACGATGGACTTTATCTATGTAGTTACGTTGCTTATTGTCTAACTCTGTTTCTAGAGCCAAATAAGACATACCAATAATGGCGTTCATTGGAGTGCGGATCTCATGCGACATATTCGCTAAGAAATCACTTTTAGCTTGGTTGGCACTATCGGCTAAGGCTCGCGCTTCGTTAAGGGCTGCCTCTAACTTCTTGGTTTCTTCAATATCAACATGGATACCGTTAATCCGCAGTGGCTTACCGTGCTCGTCCAACTCAGACACTCGACCAATGGTTAAAATCCAACGATACTGGCCGTTTTTACAACGCAGACGAATTTCATTTCGCAACACATCATTCTCACCCGCCAAGTGCTGCTCAAGTTTCTCATTGTTAGTAATAACATCGCTAGGATGAATCAACTTCATCCAAGTTGCGGTATCACCTTTTAGACGAGCCCAAAGGCCATCGCCGTCTCGCAACTCACCTTTCGCGTAACCTAACATGCTTTCGTAAATGGCATTAACTTCAATGCGATCTTCTTGTGGGTAGTAATCCCACATGCCTAAACCGGCACCAGATGCCGCAGAATCTAGTCGTTCCTCACTTTCCCTTAGCTGCGCTTCAACCTGCTTTATTTCACTGATGTCAAAAATTGCACCATCTGAATAAGCAGGTCGCCCTTCCTCATCCATTGATACAAAGGCTTTTTGCAGCATGTGTTTAACTTTTCCAGATGCATCAATAATGCGGAACTCTTGGGAAATAGCCCCACCCTTTTGATTGAGCTCTCGAGAGCGAGCGAGGCTCTCTTCTGCGTCATCAGGATGCACTAGCTCCTTGTAACGACGAACTGGATTTAAACCAACAAAATCGCTAATCGGGTAGCCCGTTTGCTCTTCAATTTGCTCGCTAATGTACAACCATTCTGGATACTCACCTTCTTTAAGGCGAATACGGTAAACGACACACTGCAAGTTGTTGGTTAGGGTCCTAAATTGACGTTCACTATCGGCAAGTTTTTGTTGAGCTTTTCTTCGTGCGGTAATATCTCGCACAACCCCGGTAAAGTGGCGTTGCCCTTTTAAGAATACTTCTTTAACAGCCAGCTCCATGGGGAACTGCTCACCATTTTTACGTAGACCAAATACCTCTCGCTCATTACCAATGACCGAAGATTCTTTCTTGGGTTTATAGTCAGCCAGTATCCGGTCATGCTGATCACCAATGTCGCTTGGCATTAACATTTTTACGTTTTTGCCAATGACTTCTGCTTCGCTGTAGCCAAAAATTTGCTCTGCTGCGGGACTAAAACTGCGAACAATGCCTGATTGTTCAATCAAAATAATGCCATCGGCGATAGTATCTACAATGGTGCGGATCCGCTCTTCGTTATCAGCCAAGGCTAAGCGCGCTTGATAACGTTCGGTCATGTCGATTAAAGAAACTTTAACCACATGAATATGCCCTTCTTCATCAAGACTAGGCACGATGTTTATACTCACCGTTTTTTTCTGGCCACTGGACGTAAAAATACTAAGCACTTCATCGTTAAAGCTGTGGCCAACAAAGGCGGCTGCTAGTAGCTCTTTAGATTTCTGACGTTGCTCTTGGTTCTCTGCAAAGTCATGGAAAGACAGTGCTTCAAAGCCATCACGCTCTACTTCAATGAGTTCAGAAAAACTTAAATTGTGTTGCAGAAAACGCCCCTCTTTATCCACCGAGGCGTAAGCAATTGGGGCAAACTCATAAAGATCCCAAAGGGTTTTTTCACGCTCTTGCAGCTCGTAGGTGCGTTGCTCAACTTGCCGCTCTAACTCCTGTTTAGATTCACTAAGTCGCAAGTTGATTTTGCGCACTAAGGCAAATACCAACACAAACAAAATAATGCAGAAAGCTAGCGCTGACCCCAAAACCAACAACACCACATCACGAAACTGCAAATAACCTTGCATCACTTCTTCATGATCGATCTCAGATACCAAACCAACTTCCAGATCCTTATCCCAGTGCCACGCTCCTACTACCGATACACCTCGATAATCTAGATATCCTTGAAAGTTTGAGCCGCTAGATTTGGCAATAATCGCGTAACCACTTTCTGTCCAATCGGGTCGCTCACGGGTATAACTTGGTACTTGCAATCGAATATTTAACACCGATGATTGCTCGGGCTCTAGCAAGCCCAAACGAACTAAATCGTCTTCAAACTTACTCGGTGAAATCATGTAACCCGAGCGGCTCACAAGGTAGGTTTCACCCGTCTTACCAATTCGAGCTCCCTTGAGTAATTGAGCAAATTCGCGTTCTGGATCCATACGCAAAGTAAGAATGGCAACAACTAGTCCATCCCCATTTTTTATTGGAGCAGCAATAAACATGGTTGAATGAGCACTTTTAACGCTGTTTTGCAGCATGCCATCTAAGACAATTTCTGGGCGAATTGGCGGAATAACCACCGTTTCGCCTTCAAATACCCGGTTAAGTAAATGTGGATAGTGGCGTGTAATTACATTGATTTCGCCTAGGTTTTCGTCGCGCATAGAGGCAATATTAATGCGATCGCGTGAGATGATAAAAAAGCCCAGATCATCAAACACAGTGCGATAGTTATCTACCGATTGACGCAAACTCTCTAAAGCAGGGTTAGCAAGAAGCCCTTCTTTACTATGCTCAGATTCAATAAGCACATAAGAAAAATGCTGGAATGCTGGGTCTAAGGCAATAGCATCAACTTTTGATTGCCAGCCTTGTTTCCATTCATCAAGCCCGGCATCTGCAGTATCAAGCACTGAGCCAATAACTTCTTCTAATTGATTGAACTGATGATGCTTAAGTTGCTTTAAACCAATGCTAGTGATTGCTGCAACAACGGCAACCGCAGCGCTACAGATGGCTAATATGACAAGAATGCTTTTCCTAGAACTGAGCAGTAAACTCACGCTCTCGAGATTGGTTTTGCGGAGTCGATTTAACAGCAGCAAAATTAAGCCTAATAAGGCAAATAGTACCCACAATAACTGCTCAACCGACATAATCCATCCTTGATAAGCCCATTAGCATGAAGCTCTTTAACTGAATAAATTAACTATAATGCTCAATGCAAACTAAATACAGAACTTCACTGTAAAAGCCAAAATTCGATTAGATTCAACCCAATAACAAATATTCTCAAAACAAAAACGTCTCCACTAATGTGAAGACGTATTTAGATTAATGCTAGTCGTTTTGTTTAAGAAAGCAGATTTGCCTTACTCAAATAGCGAGTGTTAATTAAATGTCTCGCTAAAAAAGCTATCCATTGCTACAAAAGAACGGGCCGCCACTTTAGGGTGGTACTCTGCTTGTCCGGCTCTTTTTGCTGCTGGATTAGTAAACGAATGTACCGCACCGCCGTAAGCAATCAGTTGCCAATCAACATTTGCGGCGTTCATTTCTTTTTCAAAATTACTTACTTGCTCGGCTGGAACAAAGGGGTCAACGGCGCCATGCAATACTAAGATGGGTGCTTGGATATTTTTAGCATCCTCAGCATTGGGGGTATCTAAATTGCCATGAAATGACACTACTCCACCAAGCTCTTCACCAGCTCGCGCCAGCTCTAACACTGCACCACCGCCAAAACAAAATCCAATGGCCGCTACCTTTGAAGCATCTGCCGATTTAGGCAGGCTACTTTTCATTGCTTCTAAAGCAGCTTTGGTTCTCTCACGCAGCAATTGGCGATCACTACGTAGAGCTGTGGCAGCTACCTTTGCTTCCTCGCCATTGGTTGGCCTAACATCGCTTCCATACACATCAGCCATCATTACCGCATAGCCCATCTCGGCAATTTTTTTCGCTTTAGTCAATGAACCTTCGGTAGGACCCATCCAGTTAGGGACCATTAATACTGCTGGTAGTCCTTGCTTGGCATCATCAAAGACCAAGGTGGACTCAAAGCTTTTGTCACCAATCGTATGAGTAACAGTTTGGCTTACCATTGCCGCATGAATATTAAAAGAAAGCGCCAGGCCAGCCAGTAAAGTAAAAGTTTTCATTGTATGTCCTTATAGTCGTGATTACCTCAAGCATTACGCTCAGTGTAGTAGAAAAGTTTTCGAACACTGAAAATATGTATCTATAGAGAAGCGCTGCTAAATTACTTGCTGCTTCAAAATTAAACTAGCAACTTACTCTGGTAATAACAACTGGCTGTAAACTAAACAGTTAAGCCTTCAACTACCAAGAAGCTCACGCATTATGTGGTATGGTTATACGGGATAACGAACAAGCAAAAAAAGACTAACTATTGCGATGAGTGACAACACTTTTTTATTTCACGACTACGAAACTTTTGGCGTACACCCTGGGCGAGACCGCCCTTGTCAGTTTGCTGCAATACGTACCGATTGGGACTTAAACCCAATAGGAAAGCCCATTGAGCTGTTTTGTCAGCCGCCTAATGATTACGTGCCGCACCCACAAGCTTGTTTGGTTACAGGTATTACCCCGCAATTAGCCATGAAAAAAGGCCTGATTGAAAGTGACTTCATAGAACGAATTAATAATGAGTTTAGTCAACCCGGTACCTGTGGTGTCGGCTATAACAGCATACGTTTTGATGATGAAGTTACCCGCTATACCCTATTCCGTAACTTTCTCGATCCTTATGAACGTGAATGGAAGAATGGTAATTCTCGTTGGGATTTAATCGACATGGTTCGCGCGTGTTATGCGCTTAGACCAGAAGGTATTGAATGGCCAACTAGTGACGATGGCTTAGTCAGCTTTAGGCTTGAATTGCTCACTGCAGCCAACGGTTTAAGCCATGCTAATGCCCACGATGCAGTATCAGATGTATACGCCACCATCGCCATGGCTAAGTTGATTAAAGATAAGCAGCCTAAGCTATTCAACTATTTGCTTAATCTTCGGAACAAAAAGTCCGTCGCTCAACAATTTGATCTACTCAACAACAAACCTTTGGTGCACATATCGGGAATGTTTGGAGCGGCTCAAGGCTGTGCCTCTTGGGTGTTGCCTATTGCTTGGCATCCAATCAACAAAAACGCCATGATAGTGATCGACTTAAACAAAGACGCCAGCGTTTTACTGTCACTAAGTGCAGAGGAAATCCACCAACGGCTGTATACCGCACGTAGTGAGCTGGCTGCCGATGAACTGCCGATTCCGGTAAAACTTATTCACACCAATAAATGCCCAGTACTCGCCCCAGCTAGCACCTTAACGCCGGAACGAGCGGAAGAGTTAGGCTTAAACCGAGCACAATGTCGTCAAAGCTTAGATTTAATAGCAAAAAACAAAGCTGAGGTTGAACAGAAGCTGTCGCAAGTATTTGCTATAGAGCGTGAGTTTGACCAAGACAGTAACCCCGATACTGCCTTATACAACGGATTTATTGGCAATGCCGATAAAAACCTCATGCAAGTTTTACGCTCTAGCGATCCTAACTTGATTAGCAAACAGCAGTTTCAATTTGCTGATCCAAGGCTTAACCAATTAATCCTGCGTTACAAGGCACGCAATTACCCCGAGTGTTTAAATGAAAGCGAATTGCAGCAATGGCAAGCGCATCGACAAGCCTCAATTACCGAGCAAGTTGCGCTGGTGTTTCCAGAGTTAGAAATGCTGATGAGTGAGTATCAAAATGATACTAATAAAATAAATATACTAAAAAGCCTATATAACTACATAGAAAACCTTTAAAACGTGAGCAAAAGACTATTTTATTTGGCTGCCTAAGTTATAATCAACACTGTTCAGGGAAGGTAAAGTAATACAAATGAAAATGCGTCAACACATCAAATGGTCGATAGCTACTACAGCAAGTCTTGCTGTTGCTGCGACCTTGTGTTTTTCGCCAAAGTGTTACGCCACCTATGAGTTGCAAAACCTCCGCCCTTCTTCGCTGCTGCGACTTAGTGCCGAGCAATTCGCCGTGTTAGGCGAAATCTTCGAAAAAACCTATCAAGATACCGACTTCTCGCCCACCCTAACAAATAGTTACTTTTCCGATTCTGAGCTTTACGACATGGTAGCTGTGCCAGTGGTGCAAACACCATTTAACAGCTTTAGACTAGAGTTGTTTAGCCACATCTATGATCCAAAATACTCGGTGTACAACCAGTTACATGAAGACTCTGTCTACCATAACCTTGGTCAACGTCAAATGTCCTACTTGGTTGATAAAACTGATATTGCAGTTGGCTTAGGGTTTGTGGCACCACTAAACGAACAAATGTCGATGCGAACTATTATTTCTAGCCACGATATCCCTGGCTATGGCGACAGTAATTTTTCAGTGGGTTTAGAATTTAAATACTAAACCCACCACTTCATTTACCCTTTTTTTTCGAATACCACCGCGCTATTTGGTGCTAAGCAAATGGTTAAACCCTTATCAGTTTGTTTACTAACAAAGCGTTTGTCAGCCCATAAAACCTGCCACTGCTGATCTAAACTTAGCTCTATATTCAAACTATTGTGCTCGTCCCAGTTAAACCAATATTGGCGAACTAGCTGCTGGTTTTGATATTGCTTAGCATGCTGCAAGCTAAAGTCAGCAAAACGGGCCGCGTCTGCTTGGTTTTTCTCTAGCACACTTAATACGCTAGCCTGCGCATCGTCTAGCTCTGTTAGGCGATCGCCAGAGAACACTATACCGCTGCTCGCCAATAAACTCACCCGGTGCCAGTTGTAAGCGTCTTCATCTGTCTGTTGGTTAGGGATATTATTTAAGGTCACACAGTCGGGGTCGTTATGCCATAAGCGCATATCTTGCCAATTGCGGAAGAAAGTCTCTTTAGCTATTTGCTTAAATCGCCCAATATTTCGCTCAACATCATCGGCAATACGCATCCCATGCACTAAACCTAATGAAGGCCACATTGGGGCATTACAGCCAAGAATGTAGGCCTGCCCATCACAGGCTTTATTGATGGTTTCCATACCCATTCGGTAAGCTTCAATCCGAGTTTTATTGGGATCAGCACGATAGCCTTTAGCCAATGTTCCCCAATAAATAGCGTCTAACTTAAAGTACTTCACTCCCCAGTGGTGGTACATATGGCTAAACACCTGGTGCAGATACTGGTTTACTTGCACTTGGGTAGTATCTAATACATACCAAGGCGTACAGCGCCACCCGCCATAAGTTACTTCTTCTGCTGCTAAAGGCTGACCGTCTTGACCTTTCACAAACCACTCAGGATGTTGCTTAAACAACCGAGACTCTGCTTGCGCAATAAAAGGCGCAACCCAAATCGCGGGCTCTTTCCCCTGCTCTCTAATTCGTTTGCATAAACCTTCTACGCCACCACTAAAACGATCAGACGGATACAGCCAATCCCCCATAAACTCTTGGTAGCCATCATCAATCAACAAGTAATCTAAGTGGTCATGTGGGCTAATAAGCTGTTGAAGATTTTCCTCAATATCCTCTGCGGATACATCAGCATAATAGTGATACCACGAGCACCAACCATTAGGCTTACTCGGCCAGCTAAGCCGAGGGTGATGCTGCTGTATTGCATTGGCAAATTGCTCTAACACGGCTTCGCGGCTCTCTCCGCTAGCCACAAATAAGCTTTCACTATTGATGTAATGGTGGGCGGGGATCGCAAGGGTATCGCTATCAATACCAATGACTAAACGGCCACTAGGGTATACCTTAAAATAACCACTAAAGCGGTGGCATGAACTAAAACCCAGTAAGATGTAACATCCGTTACTTTCAATAAGTAGCTGATTATATGCAGTAAAATGATCAGCATCTTCACTAAGCCGATACTCTCCTGCATCGGGGCAGCGACCAATCGCAGTGATGTTATTCGCAGTACCGTAGTTCTGCGCTAACATTTGAAAACCCTCACCATGAAACTTGGCATTGTCGGGTAATTGGCCGTCGAACAAATCAATCTGCCCTAAGCTCATGCTATGAGCAGACAAATTATCTACTCTTATCACACATTCCGCCCCACTCCATTGTGGCGTGTATAAACCTTGCTCATGTGGCGAGCTTAACTGCCACTGACGAACCAACCGAAGAACAGAATCAAGCTTTGAAAACACTTATCAACACCTTTAGTTACAATAAATTACGCGCTACACAGAAACAGCTAAAACAAAGATATATTTTAACTAAACACGAATTAGGCGGATTATAATCGAAGTCTTAGCAAAGTAATCAACATTTGTTGCTAGGTTCGACAAATTAAAGGGAACGATGAAATGTCAGAAAATACCCAAGCAGACCTATCGCTAACTAACGCCCTCCAAACCGTTTTGGCCAGCAAGCAACTGCCAAATATGCTCAATAGCCAACAAACCAAAACACTATGCAACATCCTAAGCTGTAACGTTATTGAGCTTGCAGAACGCATGCTACCTTTAGCAGCCAGTTTTTCATTTGCTCCCAAGTCTAACTTCCATGTAGGGGCGATTGCGGTCGATAAGCAACAACAGCTATTTTTAGGCGCTAACTATGAGTTGGAATATGGGCCACTAACCGGCAGTTTGCATGCGGAACAGAGTGCCATATTTAATGCACTTAGCCACCAAGCAGACGAACTCACCGATTTAGTGATTAATGCAGCGCCATGTGGCTATTGTCGTCAATTTATCAACGAGTTAGCTAACGCTGCGCAGTTAAAGGTGCGCTTTAATCAACAAAGTTATGGCTTCCCTCAATTGCTTCCTCAATCTTTTGGACCAAACGATCTAGGCGTGCAAGCTCCACTGGCTAAGCTTAAGCTTGATAAGGCCAGCCAAGCTCCCGATTTTGCTAAGGCTAGCTATGCCCCTTATACCCAAGTACAAAGTGCCATGTTTGCTTATCAGGGCGACAAAGTAATCGCTTGGAGCTGTTATCTAGAAAACGTAGCGTTTAATCCTTCTCTCTCGCCGCTTCTCACTTTATTATCTCAATTAACCCTTAATCACCTGAGCTTAAACAATGTTGAACGCTTCGAATTATGGGAACATAAAGACAATCGATTCAGCTTTAAGCAAGAATTACAAAATTTCGCGGAACATTCTCAAAAACCAATGGTCCATCATTACTATCCTTCAACTTAGGAGTATTTAAATGTTAGGAACTGCGCTAAGCGTTTCTGGAACTAAAGTGTTATTGCTCGGAGCAGGCGAACTTGGCAAAGAGGTTGCCATTGAATTACAACGTTATGGCGTTGAAATTATTGCGGTAGACCGTTACCCCAACGCTCCAGCGATGCACGTTGCGCATCGCAGTTATGTTATAGATATGCTAGATGGAGAGGCGCTAAAAGCCCTAATTCTTAAAGAACAACCACAGCATATTGTTCCCGAGATAGAAGCCATTGCCACCGACGCTTTGGTTGAATTAGAGCAACAAGGGTATGCGGTAACGCCAACTGCGCGTGCTACCCAACTCACCATGAATCGCGAAGGCATTCGTCGCTTAGCCGCCGAAACACTAGGTTTGCCTACTTCTGCATATCAATTTGCCGATAGCTTAGAAGAGTGCCAACAAGCCGTAGCAAATGTAGGTTTACCATGTGTACTCAAACCAGTGATGAGTTCTTCTGGTAAAGGGCAATCAACCTTACGTAATAGCAACCAAGTTACCGCGGCGTGGGATTACTCGCAAGAAGGTGGCCGGGCTGGTGCGGGTCGCATTATTGTAGAAGGCTTTGTGGATTTTGATTACGAGATAACCTTGCTTACAGTAAGTGCCGTTGACGGTATTCATTTTTGTGCGCCAATTGGTCACCGCCAACAAGATGGCGATTACCGCGAATCATGGCAGCCACAAGCGATGTCAGAGCTTGCATTAGCGAAATCACAAGAGGTAGCTCGTAAGATTGTTAGCGAACTGGGTGGTTATGGTTTGTTCGGCGTCGAGCTATTTATTAAAGGCGACGAGGTGTTCTTTAGCGAAGTGTCGCCACGCCCGCATGATACCGGCATGGTAACCCTAATTTCACAAGACTTATCTGAGTTCGCTTTACATGCTAAAGCCATTCTTGGTTTGCCTATCAAACAAATCCACCAATTTGGTGCTAGCGCTTCGGCAGTGATCATGGGCGATGGCAAATCTCAAGACATTCGTTTTAGTGGCTTGGCCGAAGCTTTAGATACTAGCGATAGCCAGCTGCGTTTGTTCTCTAAACCAGACATTAATGGTCAGCGCCGTTTAGGGGTAGCCTTAAATCGTAGCGACAGCATTGAGCAAGCCGTAGATAACGCCAAGCAAGTTGCGGCAAATGTTAAGGTGACTTACTAGTAATGACGGCAGGGTCATTTGCTTTAAATGACGAAGAATTGGCGCTTCTATTAGCGCCAAGCTCAGCCCCTGCCTCTTCAAAATTACTTCGAGTATTGTGGTTTCAACAAACGCCTATTTGTAACACCTCCCCCATTGAACACATTTCTGTCCAACAAGTTGATGAATTACAGCTGCAGCTTCAGCAATCCAATGAGTTTGACGCGATTGTTTTAAACTGTGCCAAATTAAACAGTGAGCAGCTAGCTTTACTTGCTGATTTACTTGAAGAGCAATCGCAGATCTCGGTATTTTTGATAGGTGAAATGCCCGCAATGTCATTTGACTTACCCGATTTTATCTACTGCTATAGCCAGCAAGAGTTAGATGAACAGTTTGCTCATTGGGGCGACAGCATTAACCAACAGTACCAACAATGGGCTAACAATAAGTTCGTTTACTTATATAACCCTCGACCTACCGAACCATTGCGGCAACAAGTGCAAGAGTTAGGTTTTAGCTTTTGTGAATATTGGCAGCCGCAGCAGCAAGGTATTGCTCAGCAACTCCAACAGGCTAACTTAGTGATGCTGGCAGTATACGATGATGATCCACATATCATTGATACCATAGAGCGTCTTGCGGCTATCTTGCACCGCCCTGGCTTAATACTGGTTTTTCAAGAGCAATCTAAACTGAAAAACAGCATAATTTTGCTGGCAAAGCATTACGGTTTAAACCTATATACGTCGATCACAGTTGGGCAATTCAAAACCCAAATAGGCTACTTGAGCCGTCAATTTTTCCGCTTATATCGCCACAAGTTAAATCAGCTTAGTCATGCCACTAAACATAGCCAGTATCTGATTCATGCAACGACAGACAACAGCTTAGTTGGCTACTGGGATTGGCCAACAAGCATTGAACAAGATGAACAGTTTAATGCCCCTGTTAATGCAGTATATTGGCACCACTTTAAGCAAGAGCTGAATCACCGTAATTTGACGCTAACGCAAATAGCCGATCATTACTCAGAAATGATGTTGGTGTTTAGCCCTGAGCTGCCCATGGAAAATCTAACTAGCTTAGTGCGTATTAAACAACAAAACGTAC
The DNA here is from genome assembly GCF_019670105.1 of Agarivorans albus. Lineage (NCBI taxonomy): Bacteria > Pseudomonadati > Pseudomonadota > Gammaproteobacteria > Alteromonadales > Alteromonadaceae > Agarivorans > Agarivorans albus. Next base: position 2,615,190 of record NZ_AP023032.1, read on the forward strand.
AACTAGCTTGGCAACCCAACTTAGTGGCTCAACTAATAAACAATCCCACAGTGTTGGACTTAATTGATGTGCTAGTGATTTCTTTGGATATGTGGATTTTGCTCAACGTAAATAATGACAATCGTGGATATTGGCAAACCATAAAGCAGCGCTGTTTAGAGAAACAGGTGTCGTTAGCGATATTAGGCGTGCAGCCTGAGCTTATTCAATATTGGCGGGATAAAGGATTTGATTTGTTAATTCACCGCGATGAAGCGGATTAAGTAGCCTAAGCAAATGCTTACTAGGCTACTTCGTAGTACTTAGGTGTAATAGATAATTCTTTATCAATGATGGTTTTTGCCATTCTGGCACATTTTCCACACTCAGAAGCAACGCCATTCTTTTTGCGTACATCAGCTAAGTTTTCACAGCCCTGTTGTACTGCTTCTTTAATTTGCTTATCAGTAATGCCGTGGCATAAACATACAAACATTGCTTCACCTCATCAATCACAATAAAGCAATTATATTGCGAACTATTATCATTCGCAATATCTTTTTAGGCTTATACCGGATTATCTACATCAATAAAGGTAACATCTAGGTCATGAGTTTCTGCCAGCCACTCCCCTAGTGCCTGCGCGCCGTAACGTTCGGTAGCGTGGTGGCCAGCGGCAAAGTAATCAATGCCCATCTCACGCGCAGTATGTACGGTGTTTTCAGAGATTTCGCCGCTAATAAATGCATCTAAGCCCTGCTCAGCAGCCAAACCAAGATAGGATTGACCACCACCAGTGCAAATACCTACTTTTTGAATACTATGGCCATTAGCAATGTGCAAAGGTTTACGTTGCAGCACCTGCTCGATACGTTTGGCAAACTCTTCACCGGAAAGTGGCTCTTCTAACTTACCTACCATGGCTACGCTACGCGGATCCCACGCTTCCAAGCCGCGCTTCAAAGTAATGCCAAGGCGCTTAGCGAGCTGTGCGTTATTACCAAGCTCAGGATGTACATCTAAGGGTAAGTGGTAGCCATAAAGGTTAATATCGTGGTTTAACAGCGCTTGCAGGCGACGACGCTTCATACCGGTAACCACTGCAGCTTCGTTTTTCCAAAAGAAGCCGTGATGAACCAAGATAGCGTCGGCTTTATGCTCAATGGCTTGGTCAATTAAAGCTTGGCAAGCTGTAACACCAGTAACAACTCGCTTAACCTCTGCACGACCTTCTACTTGTAAGCCATTGGGACAGTAGTCTTTAAACTTAAAGCTTTCTAAGTGCTGGTTTAATATGTTTTCTAATCGGGTATTTTTCATTACATTAACTCACAATGGTTTGGCACATTGTAAGTAGCAGACCCAGCTTTAAACAAGCCTTATAGATTAGAACAAAACAAACTGGTTAATTTTGTCAGCTTGCTGCATCCAACTTGGACGATCATTGCGCTTAATCCACTGGCGGTGTAATGCGCTATAGAAAGGCGCTCTTAGGCCAGCAAGGGCAACAAAAGGGAAAGAAACCAAACCCACTAAAAATAGTGCGATACGACGAACGATGATAATGCTGGTAGAAAATTGCTTACTCATTTCGAACACCTCAACTGGTTAGACCACCAAATGGTAGCTAACATTTGGTAATAAAACTACAAAAACCGGTAAAACAGTCGAAATAAAAAGCAAAATATTTAAATAAGTGTAAATTAATAACAAAAGGGCAACATTTGTGAATAAAAAAGCATGGGAAAATGATCTGCACTGGTGTTTAAACGCGCCGGCTTTGCTGCCTCATGCCCTGCCTTTTATGGTTGACTCTACCTGGCAGCAACAGTGGCAATGGACGCTTAAGGAGCATTTACCCCATATAGCTGAGCCACAGGCTAACTCTCGCTTAGGTTTATATTTTGAGCAATTGTGGCGGAGCTTAATTGAAGCACACCCAGAATGGCAGCTACTCGCCGATAATGTCGCTGTGCAACAACATGGGCGAACCCAAGGCGCTATCGATTTTTTGCTGGTAAACCATCAGCAGCAACAAATAGAGCACTGGGAGCTAGCGGTGAAGTTTTACCTAGCACGTAATGCTTCACCTTGCGCTTCTGATTACTTGGGGCCCAATCAACAAGACAGACTAAGCAATAAACTCAGCAAATTACTGCTCAAGCAAATCCCTTTAGGTAAACACCCACAGATCCAAGCATTAGCCAAAAACTATGCTAACTACTCTTTTAAACAGCGCATTGTGTTGCCCGGGTATTTGTTTAGATTAGGCAATGATAGCCACCCCACTCCACAAAATTTGCATTGGTATAGCCTAACTCAATGGCAGGCAATGCAAGCTCAAGGGTGGTATATATTAGCTAAGCAGCAATGGCTTAGCCCTAACACTTATCCACTAAGCAAAGCAGGTAATGTAGTAGATGTTTCACGAGGCCCTGTACAACTCTACTTACCAGAGCAAGCAAAGCAGCAGGAAAAGCGTATCTTTGTTTGCCCTGATGATTGGCTCACCAGGGCAAACAATATTAAGAGCTAGTTTTACTGTTCTTCAGATGAATACTCTCGCATCATCTCTTCAACGGTTTCAACCATATGTTTACTGCCACAGAAGAAGGGAACCCGCTGATGCAGCTCTTCTGGTTCAATATCCATAATACGAGTAAAGCCATCACTGGCCTTGCCCCCTGCTTGCTCAATCAAAAAGGCCATCGGATTACATTCATACAATAAACGTAACTTCCCTTTAGGTGCAGAAGCCGTTGAGGGGTAGATGTAAATTCCGCCTTTTAGCAAGTTGCGGTGAAAGTCAGACACCAAAGATCCAATGTAACGCGAGGTATAAGGTCGATTGGTTTCTGGTTCAATTTCTTGGCAGTACTTTAAGTACTTCTTAACCCCAGTTGGAAACTTAAGGTAATTACCTTCATTGATTGAGTAAATTACCCCGTCATCAGGAATGGTCATATTCTCATGAGAAAGGTAAAACACGCCTAACGATGGATCACAGGTAAAACCATGTACCCCATGACCTGTGGTATATACCAGCATCGTCGATGAACCATATACCACATATCCTGCAGCAACTTGGCGATGACCCGGTTGCAAAAAGTCCTCTAATACTGCTGGCGCACCACAAGGGCTGATACGCTTATAAATTGAGAAAATGGTCCCAACCGACACATTTACGTCAATATTTGAGGAACCATCTAAAGGATCCATTAGCACAACGTATTTACTGTCGATAGAACGAGCACTGTCAAAACTAACAAACTCATCTTCTTCTTCAGAGGCTACGCCACAGACCTCACCACGCGCTTCAAGCGCCGCTTTAAATTTCTCGTTCGCATATAAATCTAATTTTTGTTGCACTTCTCCTTGCACATTTTCTACGCCAGTAGCGCCGATAATATCAACTAACCCTGCTTTGTTGATCTCACGGTTAACTACTTTAGCGGCTAAACGAATAGCCCCTAATAGCTGAGTAAGCTCCCCTGTGGCATCGGGAAACTGGTGTTGTTTTTCTATTATGTATTCACCAAGAGTTATCATTTTAATCCCTATTTATTAGCACGCTTCCTATGAAAACCTTTTCAGCCTTCAATGTTATTTTGCAAGTATTTACGAAAAATTACTAGCACATCAGTTTAATTGTCATACATATAAAGCAAAAAAAACATTTGCAAAATCTCCAAACAAAGAATACTGTATATTCATACACTGTATAAAAAAACAGTTAAACTTCGACATTGACTTAGAGCATGGAGCGAACAATGGCACAACAAATTGAACAACTGCTACAAAGCAACAAGGTATGGCAAGGCAGCCAATGGCAACACAGTCATCTTGACGTTCATTCAAGTGGCTTTGCACAACTCGACCAACAACTACCTAACCATGGTTGGCCACAGGGCGGCATCACCGAGGTGCTGTACGAAAAACATGGCATTGGCGAGTTACAATTATTGCTTCCTGCTCTAGCTAAGCTTAGTCAACAATCACGCTGGATTATTTGGGTTGCACCACCATTTATGCCTAATGCCCCTGCACTACAACAACACGGCGTAGATATTAGTAAAGTCATTGTTATTCGACCTGAGCAGTGTAGCGATGCCCTGTGGACCATTGAGCAAGCATTAAAAAGTGGCTCTTGTAGCGCAGTATTAGGCTGGTTAGACGGCTTAGATTTAAAAGCCAGCCGCCGCTTGCAGTTAGCAGCAGAACAAGGAGATTGCTTAAGTTATTTATTTAGACCGCTACAGCAACAACAGCAAAGCTCTAGCGCCAGCGTAAGAATGGCCTTGCACCCTAGCAAGTCACCAGAACACATTAACTACCATCTGCTAAAACGTCGTGGTGGCGCCCCGCTCTATGAGCAACACATTCCACGACTTAATTAATGCCGATGCCTTTTATGCAAGTGCAACATGTATTGGATTTACCTTGATTTTCCCCAGCTCGCGTTGGACCTACTACAACGCGAGCACCCTAGCCAGCAGGCCTTGGCAATACACCACAACAAACAAATTATTCAGTTAAACCAAGTTGCACATAATTTGGGGGTGTATTTAGGCTGCTCACTCAATACGGCTTATCAGCTGGCACCTCAGCTCTGCTTATACCAACAAAGCGATTTATCTTGCGATGCTTACTTTATGGGTTTAGCTCAACAGGCTTTGCACTATTGCGCTCAAGTCGCCACTCACCCCGATAATGGCTTATATATAAGTGGTGCCGGTATGCATACCATTTACCCTAAACCAGAGCAGCATGTGTCTAAGTTGGTACAACACTACCAGCAACAACAGCTTAACTTTCGTATTGCCCATGCCCATAGCGCGATAGCTGCCCGCTGGTTAGCTCGATCACAAGATATTAAGCAAGCAGGATCGGGAATTACTCAGCTAGCAGATTTACCACTGAACTTTAGCGACTTACCCTCTCACCAAATCACGGCTTTACAAGCGATGGGCTTATATACCATTAAACAGCTTAATGGTTTACCTCGGCCAGAGCTGCGTAAACGTTTAGGCGAAGATAGCCTAGCGTTACTCGATCAAGCTAATGGGCGATTAACGACTCCACTACGCTTCATCACAGCACAAGCCCATTACCAGCAACGTTTTCCTTTATTAGCCGAAACCCACACAATTCAAGGTTTAATGTTTTCACTGAAACAGGCTTGCCAGCATTTTCAGCAGTGGTTAAGACAACACCAGCTTTGCAGCAATATATTGGTCCTGCACTTAAATTTTAGAGATAAACCCAGCGAACAAATTATCTTAAAAAGTGCTCGTTTATTACAAACCAGCCAAGATTGGCTAGCACTATTTCGCTTAAAGTTAGAATCTACTCGCCTAGCAGCTGCGGTGATTGAGTTTAGCCTAGATTGCCAAGCTCTTTATCCCCTTGGTCACCAAATCACCGGTTTGTTTGAACAACAGCAACCCATTGGTGATAGCTTGCTGTTTGACCAATTAAGTGTGCGTTTGGGCGAGCAAGCAATTAGCCGCTTAAGCTGCCAAGCAGATTTTCGCCCCGAATTCGCCAGCCAATACCAGCCTTTGTCTCGGCATGAGACACTTAATTACCCTAAACAGTTTGCTCGCCCTTGCTGGTTACTGCCGCAGCTAAAACCCATCAATATTGAACATTACACCCTACTCTCTGAGCCCGAACGCATCGCTAGCGGGTGGTGGGATGAACAAAGCATTAACCGAGATTACTACATGGCGCAAAGTCCCAATCAAGGTCTGGCTTGGGTATGCCAAGAAAAAAAACAGTGGTACCTGCACGGCTGGTTTGCCTAATGAATAACACACTTTTCGCCGAGCTTAATGCCCAGAGTAATTTTAGTTTTTTATACGGCGCTTCACACCCAGAAGAAATGGTAGAGCAAGCCCATCGTTACGGCTATCAAGCCATTGCCATTACTGATGAATGCTCATTAAGTGGAGTTGTTCGAGCTCATCAAGCCGCCGAACCATTGGCCATTAAGCTTATTGTAGGTAGCCAGTTCACCACCGATGAACAATGCCAATTGGTGGTTCTGGCTAAAAATATTAAAGGTTATCAGCAACTTTGTCGCTTTATTACTCAAGCAAGAAAGCACAGTAAAAAAGGCAGTTATCAAGTCACACTACAACAATTTGATCAACGACTTAACCAATGCTTACTCTTGGTTAAAGCCACTCCTGCGCTACAAGCAATACACCTTAAACAGCTGCAGCAATTATCTCAAAACCTCTATTTACTGTTACATAACGACTTATCTCAACCCACTAAAGTGCTAAATAGCTATCGGCAATTAGCCAAGCAACACGCAATACCCTGCCTTGCATCCATTAACCCACGCATGCACTTGGCTAATAGAAAGCGCTTAGCCGACATTCTTGACGCTATTCGCCAACACAGCACAGTGCAGCAAGCCGGTTTTTTATTAAGCAGTAATGCCGAACGTCGCCTATTACAGTGGCCTCATTTGCAACAGCGCTACTCTAGTGACGAATTAGCCCTTAGCACTCAACTTGCTGCGCAATGTTGTTTTAGTCTTAATGAGATCCGCTACCAATATCCTAAAGACAATGTACCGGCGGGTTACAGCGCCCAGCAATATCTGCGAGAACTTGTTGAAACAGGCATACAACAGCGTTTTGGTGAGCAGCTTTCTGCTGAACTACGAGCACAAATCGAACATGAGTTGAGCTTAATTAGCGAGCTAAATTACGAACACTACTTTCTCACTATTTACGATATTGTGGCCTACGCACGACAGCAAAACATTCTCTGCCAAGGGCGAGGCTCTGCCGCCAACTCAGTGGTGTGTTATTGCTTGCATATTACCGAAGTTAACCCCAGCCAAGTAGGTTTACTGTTTGAGCGCTTTATTTCTAAAGAACGTAATGAACCACCAGATATCGATGTCGATTTTGAACACCAGCGCCGCGAAGAAGTCATTCAATACATTTATCAAAAATACGGCCGTGACCGCGCTGCTTTAGCTGCCAGTATTGTCACCTACCGCACCCGCAGTGCAATTAACGAAATAGGCAAAGCCTTAGCTATTCCTGCGCATATACTACATGGCCTTAACCACAATATTGATTGGCGTGATGGCAGTAACTCAACCAGCCAAAAAATTGTTCAAGCTGGCCTATTGCCAGAAGCCAATGCACGCAATTTTGCTGAACTAGTGGAACAACTACGCGGCTTTCCTCGTCACTTGTCACAACATGTGGGCGGTTTTGTTATTGCCCAAGACAAGCTGTGTGACTTAGTCCCCATAGAAAATGCCGCCATGGCCGATCGCACTATCATCCAGTGGGATAAAGATGACTTAGAAGCACTACATTTAATGAAAGTAGATGTACTGGCTTTGGGAATGTTAAGCGCCATTCGCCGCTGCCTTGCCAGCTTAAGCCAACGAGAACAACGCACCATTAGCCTTAGCGATATTCCACAAGATGATAGCGCCACTTACGACATGTTATGCAAAGGCGACAGTGTGGGCATTTTCCAGGTTGAATCTCGCGCACAAATGAGCATGTTGCCACGGCTAAAACCACGCAACTATTATGATCTAGTGATAGAAGTGGCGATTGTTCGCCCCGGCCCAATTCAAGGCGACATGGTGCACCCTTACTTGCGCCGACGTAATGGCGAAGAGCCGGTAGATTACCCTAGCCCAGAAGTAGAAGCCGTATTAGCGCGCACCCTTGGCGTGCCAATTTTTCAAGAACAAGTAATTAAGTTAGCCATGGTAGCAGCAGGATTTAGTGGCGGCGAAGCAGACCAACTGCGTCGCGCTATGGCCACTTGGAAGCGCAACGGCAAGCTAGCCTACTTTCGCGATAAACTCATCAACGGCATGCAACAGCGCGGCTACCCTGTCGCATTTGCTGAGCGTTTATTTTCGCAAATTCAAGGTTTTGGTGAATACGGCTTTCCCGAGTCTCATTCAGCCAGTTTCGCCTTATTGGTTTACATTTCATCTTGGCTTAAATGCCATGAGCCAGCGGCATTTTGCTGCGCACTGCTTAATAGCCAACCCATGGGCTTTTATAGCCCTAGTCAATTAATTCAAGATATACAACGCCACGGGGTGAGTATTCTGCCCATCGACATTAACCAAAGCGATTGGGAACATAGCCTCGACTACAGCCAAGATCCTAAGGGCGCAATTAGATTAGGATTAAAACAAGTAAAAGGACTAAACAAACAAAAGTTTGCTCGCTTATTAGCAAATCGACCAAGCCAAGGTTTTAACCAACTCAGTGAATTAACCCAGCAACTCGACAAAACCAGCTTAGAGTCTTTAGCCACTGCCGACGCTTTTGCCTGTTTAGCTGGGCATCGCCACCAAACCCGCTGGCAAATGAGCGGTACCGAGGCCCCCTTACCGCTATTTGCTATGCCCAAAGAAGCACCGGTAAACTTAACTGCACCTAGTGAAATAGAAGATATTCGCCAAGACTACCACGCAACTGGGGTTAGTTTGCGCCGACATCCACTGCATTTATTACGTGAACACCAAGCATTAAAAAATTGTTACTCACAAGCGCAATTGCATCACTGTAAACACGGTCAGTTAGTTAAGGTGGCAGGTTTAGTAGTGGGTCGACAACGGCCAGGTTCTTCAGCCGATGTCACCTTCGTCACCTTAGAAGATGAAACGGGCAACAGCAATGTGATAGTCTGGTCAGCAACGGCTAAAGCGCAGCGCCAAGCTCTTATTTCTTCTCGTCTTCTAAAAGTACACGGACGATTAGAACGCTGCGATGAAGTGATACATATTATTGCAGGGAAGCTTGAAGACTGTTCGTGGTTACTCGCCGATTTATCGGTACGCTCGCGAGACTTTCGCTAAGCATGCGATAGATAAACAACAGCAAATAGGACAACAATGTTAGACCGTTACGCCATAAAAATTATAAAAGCACCATTAGATTACAGCGCGAAACAACTCGATAATGCCGGTTTAAGCGCCAATCAAATTACCCTTATTGGTTTTTTTATTGGTTTAAGCGCCATCCCTTTTCTCGCTTTTCAGCAATACCATGTTGCCTTGGCGCTTATTTTACTCAACCGGACTTTTGATGGCTTAGATGGCGCATTAGCGCGCCGACAAGGTTGCAGTGATTTTGGCGGCTACCTCGACATTGTTTGCGACTTTATTTTTTACTCCGGCATTGTGTTAGGTTTTGCGCTAGCAGCTCCCGAGCAAAATGCCGTTGCGGCCAATGTACTTATTTGGACCTTTATGGGCACCGGTTCAAGCTTCTTAACCTTTGCAATTATGGCCGCTAAACGCAACATTAATAACACCGTGTATCCGCATAAGTCTTTGTATTATTTAGGTGGCTTGACGGAAGGTACAGAAACTATCGCCACCTTTGTACTATTTTGTTTGTTCCCGCAGTACTTTGCTAAGTTGGCATTTATATTTGCTGCTTTATGCAGCATTACCACGGTAACTCGAATACTGGCAGCTAAAGCCACATTTACCGACAATGGCGGCACTAACAACACCGCTGCGTAAACAAAAAAACCGGTAATACTCTGTATTACCGGTGGCAACTTGCCAAACTAAGCGTCAAAACAATAACAGGCAGAAATTATCGTTCACCAAACACTTAGCGGTTTATGTAACTTAACAACGCGAATCACTGCGCTAAGCCTTAGCGCAACACTACTCTGCAGCTAGGCTGTTATAGGCATTAATACTCATACCTGCGGTAAAGCCACCATCTACCCCTATCGTTTGTCCGTTAACAAAGGCACAGTCGGGAGCGGCTAAAAAGTGAATGATGGCTGCAACCTCTTCCGGCTCGGCAATACGACCCAACGGCACTGCTTTATGCTCCATGCGTAGTTGAGGCTCACCACCTTCAGCTCGCGCCATTGGTGTATCCACCGACGTTGGGCAAATGGCATTCACCCGAATATTTTGCTCACCTAATTCCAAGGCTGCGGTTTTAGTAATCCCCAATACTGCCCACTTAGAACTTACATAAGGGGCTAAGTAAGGCACGCCTTGCACACCCGCGGCAGAGGCAACATTTACAATGCTGCCGCCCTGGCTCATGTACTGAGTGGCGTGTTTGATGCCATATACCACACCCATGGTGTTCACATTAAAATTGAAATCAAAGTCTTCTTTTTCAGACTCAAGCAAAGTGTTGTAGCCGCGATTAACCCCAGCGCAATTAACAACGATGTCGATTTTCCCGCATAAATCATTGGCGACAGCCATTAAGTTGCGAACGGAGTTCTCATCAGATACATCAGTTTTTACAAAAATACCGCCAATACGTTCCGCAAATTCGATAGCATTTTTTCGCCCGGCAATCACTACTGTTGCACCCGCTTTTGCCATACGCTCGGCTGCTGCTGCACCAATACCAGAAGTGCCACCGGTAATTACCGCTACTTTACCGTCTAAATTAAATAGTTGATTCATCTTCTCACCTCTTATCGTTTGTGCAGCTCTATGCCGCCTTGAATAACGACAAGTTACCGAAGTTGACCGCTTTAACAGAGTTACACACTGGAACCTTAGGTAAGTTACCTAAGCAAAAAGGCTTGAATACAAACACCGGTAAAAGTACTACAAAAACCCACAAAGCAAAGTGGATCAAACTTACCAAACCGAATAAATAACCAACTTATTCAGTAGTTTATATAAGATCTCAAATTTAAATGGAAAGTTGTAAATAAATGGTCAGCAAAAACTGCGAAATATAGGCGCTAAAAAATAGCTAAATAGATAAGATGAATTAAGCCAAAAACAAGTGGATGATTAGGCATTCAACTCTAACTCCACCTAAAAAACCTTTTCTTTTGTAATACATGAAATTTATCGATAGGCACAAAAAAGCCTCGCACTGCGAGGCTTTTTTTATATTTTTTGACCTTAAGCTACATTTTCTTCTGGCAATCGGTGGTTGCTATTATTAAGCAATGCCAAGTTTGCTTCGCGGGCCTTTTCCGGGTCGCCAGCCATAATTGCTTGGTAAATAGCAGTATGCTCTGACATACAAGTTCCGCCTTCTTTAGAAGAATGCTGGAAAAACCCAATGAACATCACCTGCAATACATTAGCAAAAGGAATATAAAAGCTGTTGCCAGTGGCTAAGTATACTGTACGGTGAAACTGCAGATCTGTTTCTACCCATTCACTTTGGTCTTCACTCTTGGCGATTTCAACCATACGCTGATAATACTCAGACAATTTCATCCGCTGTTCAGCACTGGCATTAATAGCAGCTAACGCTGCAGCTTCTGGCTCAATAGCACGACGCAAGGCTAAAAACTCGGTGAGTGTATCGCTTGTTTCGCCCACACCAGACATCCAACTTAACAGTTGAGAATCTAACATATTCCAATGTTCACGACTTTTAACTCGTGTACCAATTTTAGGGCGAGATTCCAGCAAGCCTTTTGAGCTTAAGTGCTTAATTGCTTCACGCAAAGCAGTTCTGCTTACGCCGAATTGTTCACACAATTCCATCTCCGATGGAATAATACTGTCTTGAGGAAGCGCGCCAGACAAAATACTTTTGGCAATCTCCCTTGCTACTTGTAAGTGTAAACTGCGCGAAGCGCCTTCAATCATTGCAAATTCGTTAGCCATAGGTGTCCTTTTTACTATCCTATGAATTCATCCATTCATATTAATTTAGTGCAGCAATTTCGATGCTGCCCGACTAATGTATGCCTACGTTAACAGATTTAAAAATTTACACTACCCGAATAACGATAGTGTTTTGATATTACTGTACTTTTTTCAATACACCCTAGGCTAAAAACAGCCAAAAACTGTCGCCAATTACCGACACTTGACTATTTATCGAACAATAAATGTATTACAAATTGTGAGATGGATTGCAGCCACCAAATTGGTATTTTGTTACATTTCGATTATTCGAAATCCCCTCCCCTAATATTCGAACTATCATTTGAGAGTAATTTGATGGGATCCAGATAACGTTTTCAACTGGATTACATATAAAAGTGAGATCGGAATCGCAGTTAGACCTATATGTCATACAATAATGCCATATTGCTTGTTAAGGTAAGCGCATCTACTATGGAAGAGGAATAACAGAAATGGATTTAAACGTCCTGATTGTACTCATTTACTTTTGCTTTTTGATCGCCATTGGCTGGATGTTCAGAACATTTACCAATAATACCAGCGACTACTTTCGTGGGGGCGGTAAAATGCTCTGGTGGATGGTAGGTGCAACCGCCTTTATGACCCAATTTAGCGCTTGGACTTTTACCGGCGCAGCAGGTAAAGCCTATAACGACGGTCTTGCCGTTGCCATTATCTTCGTAGCCAACGCCTTTGGTTACTTCATGAACTACGCCTACTTCGCTCCTAAGTTCCGCCAACTGCGCGTAGTAACGGTTATCCAAGCAATTCGCATGCGTTTTGGTAAGTATAACGAGCAAGTATTTACTTGGTCGGGTATGCCTAACAGTGTGGTATCTGCGGGTATCTGGTTAAACGGCTTAGCCATTATCGCTTCTGGTATCTTTGGTTTTGATATGACTTGGACCATTGTATTAACCGGTCTTGTCGTTCTAATCATGTCTGTTACCGGTGGCTCTTGGGCTGTTATCGCATCCGACTTTATGCAAATGGTTGTGATTATGGCAGTAACCGTAACCTGTTGTATTGTCGCCATTATTCACTCCGGTGGTGTTGGTAATATTCTAGATGAGTTCCCTCGTGACTTTGTTATCGGTGACAACCTTAACTACGTAAGCATCTTAACTATTTGGGCATTCTTCATCTTTGTTAAGCAGTTTAGCATTACCAATAACATGCTTAACTCTTACCGCTACCTTGCGGCTAAAGATTCAAAGAACGCTAAAAAAGCTGCTTTACTAGCTTGTTGTTTAATGACCTTAGGTCCTGTTATCTGGTTTATTCCACCATGGTTCTTAGCAGGTCAAGGCGTTGACTTAGCCGCTATGCACCCAGAAATGGGCAGTAAAGCCGCTGATGCCGCTTACCTAGCCTTTGTTGAACTATACATGCCAGCCGGTATGGTGGGTCTGCTTATTGCCGCAATGTTTGCTGCCACCATGAGCTCTATGGACTCTGGCCTAAACCGTAACTCTGGTATCTTTGTTAAAAACTTCTACGAACCAGTACTACGCCCACATGCTTCAGAAAAAGAACTAGTAGCAGTATCTAAAATCACCTCTACGGTATTTGGTATTCTTATTATTCTCTTCGCCCTATTCATTAACTCATTAAAAGGTTTGAGTTTATTTGATGCGATGATGTTTGCTGGTGCAATGCTAGGTTTCCCAATGACGATTCCTGCTTTCCTAGGCTTCTTTATCAAGAAAACGCCTGATTGGGCTGGCTGGGGTACCTTACTTGTTGGTGCTGGTGTGTCTTACATCGTAGGTTTTGTAATCGGACCGCAGCATATTCAAGACCTGTTTGGCTTAGAACAAGAGCTTACTAACCGCGAATGGAAAGATCTTAAAGTAGCAATTGCCCTAATCGGTCACATTACTTTAACTGGCGGCTTCTTTGTAATGTCTCAACTGTTCTACAAAGGTTTGAGTGAAGAGCGTTCAAAAGACGTAGATAAATTCTTCAACAACTTGCACACGCCATTAGTTAACGAATCTGCCGAACAAGAAGTGTTAGATAACAAACAACGTAGCATGTTAGGCAAATTAATCGCAGCAGCGGGTGCCTTTGTAATGTTGTTAGTTGTTCTTCCAAACAGCCTTGGTGACCGTTTAGTGTTCATCCTTTGTGGTGCCATTATTCTTGCGGTGGGTGTACTGCTTATTAAAGCAAACACCAGCAATAAGAAGCCACCTCTTAGCCAAGCTGTAGAAACCGAGTCTTAGTAAGACCTGTAGCAACAAGGAACTGACCATTCCTTCTTTTGCAGTGTTTAGGGTGTTGGCCTAAACACTGCCTTTTTGCTTTTAGCCTCCAACAAAAAAACCGGCTTTAAGCCCTCTTCTTTTAGGTAGATAAACAAAAAAGCTAAGCACAAAGTGCTTAGCTTTTTATTTGTAACAATTACCTTTACTCGAAGCTAAATTGCCTGCTGCACACCAACAAAAAGGGATACAAAACCTAGTAATGGCGTGATTTAAAGCAGCTCTACAAGCCATTTTCTGCTGGCAATAGTCAGGCATTTAGAGTTATTTGAAGAGTTCATTTCCACAACGATCCCATCCACTGAGTCAACAAATTTACATACAAGCGTTAACAGTACTTCTAAACACTTACCGGTTTCACTTTCAGTATCATGCTACAGCGTTATTCGCATTTCGTCGCGCCACCAGCGACCAAAGAATCAGTATCATTTTCAAAACGTTTACTATAATAAATTTTGATTTCAATCATTTGTAGAGGAAAGCTATGAAAGCAAGCTTGTTAACCATAAGCGCGGCTTTACTAACGGTTACTCCATTTTTAGCTCAATCTTCTGCTGATGAGAATGTCGCTGAAATTATGTTGGTGTCAAACTTAGAAGAGGCTCGCGGCTATTGCTTAGACATTGCTGGTGGTAAAGGGGCAAATGCGCCCTTAGACAAAGGGTTACAAGCACATACTTGTTATAACTACACGGGCGAGATTTCAGAAGACCAAGGCTTTGATATATCGCTCATTTCGAAAGGCGTGTTTCGAATTCCTTACTATGATGTTTGTATGTCGGCTTCCTCACTTGAGCTGAATGCATCGATTGAATTGCAGGAATGTAACTCTTCTGAAAACCAAAAATTTTCACTGAATGATGATGGTCAGATCGTTCTCAACACAGACTCTCGCTTATGTGTAACAGTTGATGGAGATAACATTAAAGAAGGGCGTGGAGGTTCTCCTGTGCATATTATGCGACCACTCTCTCTCGAGCTGTGTGATGAAAGCAAAAATGAATATCAAGTTTGGACAATTAAGCCTTTATAATCGATTTAAAACAACAACATATTCAACAGTAATTCCCATCACCTAGCGATCTTAGTTTAGCCTGAGCTTTTTAAAGTCAAAAGCTTAGCCTGAGTGGTGGCCTTGCTCACCACTTAACGCGGAGTTACCACAAGAATTATCAAGCCTTAGCTTTGTAATGCCGATGAGATGACCAATGGGACATCCATTAACGCTCAAACTGTATTCCGGCAACTAACTTAGTTCTTAACTAAAGCACTTATCACTTGTGGGGTTTGCGCATAAACACGTTTGCTTTGAGCAAGTAATAATTCAGCGGTGGCTACTGCATCTGCCAGTGCATTATGCCCAGGGTATTCTGGCAGCCCATAGCGTTTACGTACTGCTGCTAAACGATAATCTCCCGTTTTTTGACGATTTACATTCGCTAGCAAAGACTTTTCGATGCTTAAGGTATCAATCCATAACACTGGGAAGTGGCTATCTTGATAACGCTGCTGCAAATACGCTTCTATAAATTGTTGCTCCACGCAGCGACCGTGAACCAATAAAACTTTGTTGTGCATAGCTTTGAATAGCTTATCCATTGCCGCATCTAGGCTAATGCCCTGCTCTAACATCTCTGGCACTATTTGATTAATAACGGCGGTTTCGGCTTTTACCTGGGTGCCGCTATTTACGAAATAATGCTCTGCATCCTGCACGTTGATCCGCAGTTTTTTCATTGGCACAAAACCAATGCTTAAGATTTGATCTGTGCTGGGGTCTAAACCAGTGGTTTCTATATCAAAGGCTAAAAACTCTAGGTCTTTTATTAGCTCATTTTCTTTAGGTAGTTCAGACTTTAGAAGCTCAATGAGCTGCTTTGGTAACTGTGTAGAAGCTAAAGCCTTACTGCGCTGTTTAGTCAGTTTTGCTATGGGTTTAAAACGCTTAAACATAGCTAAAATTACTTCTCACTAAAACGCAGCTTGGCTGCATCTTGCAGATTACCAATAATTCTAAAGGCATCTTTTAAGTGTTCACGCTCAAAGTTACCAAAACTTTTAGGTGCGATGTAGTTGTCGGGCTGTTGCCCTTCTTTTAAGGCTTTTAGTTGATGGCGAAAACGTAACTGGGTAATAAAGCGGTAAGCACCTAACACATCTTTAAGGGCATCATCACTTAAAATATGCTGCTTGGCCGCTTGGTTAAAGCGTTGCTCGGTGCCAGTATCATCACAGTTTACCGCCAAGCCATAAATTCGGCCTAAATCGACAATCAGTAACAAAGCGTACTTTTTAATATCGAGCATTTCGCTGTGTTCTCCGCCTTTTTCTAGCACCAAATTATTAAAGATACCCAGCGGTGGGTTTACCGAAACCGAGTCTGTCACTAAGGAGTTTAAAAAGGTTTTATTGTTATTTAGCAAACTGTACAAATACTGCTGCAATTGCTCAGACAAGCTGCCGTCACCATGAATACAACGCACTTCCATAAATACCGTAGCGTTAAGTAGCATGCTGTATTCTGGGTTAGAAACCCACTTACGGTAATACTCTTTCCACACATTAATTGGCTGACACCACTTAGGCGTAGCTGCCATAAACTTGCCACTACACAACGGGTATCCGCAGCTATCCATCGCATTGCACACGTACATGGCTAAGTGAGTAAAGTAGATTTTGTCTGATTTACTCACGCTTTCTGGCAAAATAATTGCGCTGTCTTGATCAGAGAGCATGTGCACTTCGTTTCGGGCATGCGAGCCAGCCACCACCCAGGTATACGCACAAGGCGGTTTGCCAAGCTTTTGCTCAGCCATTTGAATAAGCCGGCGATTGTAAGCATCCATAATCATCGCCATTACGCGGCCGATTACTTCCACCCTTACTTTGCCTTCCACTAAAGCTTCAAAAATAGCTTGTCGCTCGGGAGTGAGCTTAGCTAGACCTTCTATGCTTTCGGTGTATTTGATCTTTTCAATAAGGAAAATTGCTTGTACCCGATGCTTTTGCACTAGGTGCGAGGTAGTAAGCAAGCCAAGTACCTGATTGTTTTCAACTACCGGTAAACTGCGAATATTGTGCTCCATCATTAACGAAGCAGCAGTAAGAATAAGGTCGTTAGGTTTGGTGGTAATGGCGGGTGTCGTCATCACCTCGCTGATGGGGCAGCTTATGTCGTAGCCCTCTGCAATTACTCGCTTGGTCATATCTCGGTCGGTAATTAAGCCACTAATCACCCCATTTTGTTTGATTACAGCGGTTGATGAACGGCATTGCTCGCGCATTTCTTTAGCCACCGCTTGAATAGACATGTCACCAGTAACAACTGCCACCGTACCGCTAGCAACTTCTGAGACTTTTTTGAAAAACAAACCTTTTTCATTGTCTGACCACACCACATTAAGCGCCGACTGCAAACGCACTCGCGCTTTAGAGGCAAAGCTATCTGCATATTCTGGATGTTCTTCTAGTAACTGAGTGAGTTGGCTGTGTGGCACCATGTATAACAAGGTGTTTTCTATCGCCGTAGCACTGTAACCGTCTAATGCATCTTTAAGTGGCGCTAAAAAAGTAAAACCAAATAAATCTTCCTCACCTAACTTTGAGCGTAAAACACCATTGGGTTTACGCTGCTCCATTGCGCCAGTGCGAATAATGTACAAAAAACACTCTTGCTTCTCGCTGCCAAAGTTGATTTTTTCGCCACGCGCCAAATAGGTAATTTGCACCGACTCCCCTATTTGACGCTGCAATTTAGGTGGCAACAAATTAAAGGGATAAATTTGCGAGAGGAACTCAATAATATTTGGCAGTAGGGTTTGCGGCATGGTGATAACCTATAATCAGCAATAGTAGTATTATATTGCTATTTTGCGGAAATACTATGAGCTAACTTCAATATGTCGAGATATTAACCGCTTATAACTCGCGGCCTAGAGCAACTATAGCTGAGATATTGTCAGCTTCACCAAGTCCTTTATCTTTTCTAGATCTTGCGAATCACTAAATGCTAGCTCTATCCATGCAGATCCTGCGCTGCGTTTGGGGTGGACAAGCGAGCGAACCGGCCGCTCCAAACCCAACTTAGCAATGGTGTTTTTGCCTAGCTTTAGATCAAGTTCATCAGATTGATGAAAATGAGCAAACTCACATTCTTTATAGCGAAAGCCATAAAAGCCGCCTTTATCATTTGGCCAAAACACGCTACTCACGCCTTGTTGAGCTTCTAACCAATGGTGCAACTGTTGTTTTAAGCTTGATTGCTGCGTGATAAAGCGCCTTCCTTCTACCAGTAAAACCAAAAGATTTAGCGATTTGCCTGCTCATGTTTTAACAGCCAATCTTTGCGATGAATCCCCCCACCATAACCGGTTAATTGACCATTAGCGCCAACTACCCGATGACAGGGAATAATG
Source organism: Agarivorans albus (assembly GCF_019670105.1). Classification (NCBI taxonomy): domain Bacteria; kingdom Pseudomonadati; phylum Pseudomonadota; class Gammaproteobacteria; order Alteromonadales; family Alteromonadaceae; genus Agarivorans; species Agarivorans albus. The sequence goes on from NZ_AP023032.1 coordinate 2,633,504, forward strand.
ATACTAATGCGATTTTGCCCATTTGCCGATGCCACAGCTCGCACGGCATTAGGAATTTGAAGATATTCGGCTTGTTGGCCGTAACTGCGCGTTTCGGCGTAAGGAATATCCATTAAGCCTTGCCAAACTTTTTGTCTAAACTCGGTGCTTGGGGTGTCTAGCGCCACGTCAAACTGTTTGCGGCTTCCCGCAAAATACTCTGCAATTTCCTGTTGAACTTGGTCTAAGTGCGGATTATCTCCTGGCAAAATCACCGCTTTTAATCGCTTGGTAAGATCGGCAAACTCGGTTTCTAGCATGCGTCTATCGGTAAACTCCAATAAACAAAGCCCTTTATCAGTGGCGCAGGCATACATTGGCCCAATGGGCGTGGTGAAACGAACAATGTTGATAACCGCTTTGTTTTGTTCACTAGGCGCTCCGCCAAATACTTTTTTATAGCTATCGTTAAAGCCACTCAAAGACTCATAACCGCTATCAAAGGCGCTATTGCTTACACTATCGCCTTGCTGAATTTGGCTAAAAGCTGAGTTAATCCGCAACATCCGCTGGTACGCGTGAAAGGTAATCCCATGATGTTTCTTAAACCAACGGCGCACCTGCGCGGGATCTAAGCCTCGCTCACGTAAGTCACCATCTTGAATTCGAGTGAAGTTGTCTTGTTGAAGGTCGTCCAATAACTGCTTAATACCCAAAGGTGCAGCATCCAGTGGCTGCATCGGTTTACACACCTTGCATGCGCGATAACCGTGCTGCAATGCTTCTTGCACGGTGTCGTAGAAAACCACATTTTCAATTTTAGGTTTACGCGCCCTACAGCTAGGCCGACAGAAAATGCCGGTGGTTTTAACCGCGGTATAAAAGGCCCCTTCATACTGAGCATCTTTGCGACTCATAGCTTGATACTTTTGCTGAAAACTTAGTGCTTTCATAAACTTTTCACTACATAGAACAGACTTGGAACTACATTAGCAAGTTTGCTGAGCAGCGCTACCGAAAACTGAACAAGTATTTTTAGCTAACGAGTAGGGCTAGCTTCACGTGGTGAAAACTAACCCTAAACAACAGAGAGATAGCTAGGCTAAATGCTGTTCAAAAAATGCAATAGTTCTGTTCCACGCCAGTTCTGCATTCTCTTCATCATAGCGGCCAGTAGAGTCATTATGGAATCCATGGTTAGCTTTTGCGTACATGTGCATTTCAAAATCAACCTTATTGGCCAATAAGTCTTGCTCATACTCGGGCCACGTTGCGTTAACCCGCTTATCAAGTTCTGCTAATTGAATTTGTAATGGTGCTTTGATGTTGGCTCTAAGCTCTTTGGCCGCCGGCGTCCCATAAAATGGCACGCCAGCGTCAAGCTCGCTACCCATTCGCGCTGCGAGCATATTTACTACATAACCTCCAAAGCAAAAACCCACCGCGCCAAGTTTACCGCTGCTTGCATCATGTTTTTTTAGAAACTGAGCAGCAGCTAAAAAGTCCTGTTCAATTTTGCTGCGGTCTAATGACTTCTGCATGCTGCGCCCTTCATCATCATTCCCAGGGTATCCGCCTAAGCTGTATAACGCGTCCGGGGCAAAGGCAATAAAGCCTTGTTTAGCTAAACGCCTTGCCACGTCTTTCACATAAGGATTAAGCCCTCGGTTTTCGTGAATAACCAATACTACGGGTGCTTTGCCCTCTAAATTTGCGGGCATAACAAGATACCCTCTACCCTCACCGTAACCCTGGGGGGAAGCAAAAGTTGCGAAGCTTGCTTTAATATCAGGATCGTTAAACGACACTTGCTCAGCCAGAGCGTAATTAGGAAGTAAAGCCGACGATAACACCGCCATTGAAAAGCCAACTGCCGCCAATTTAGACAAACGAGCTAAAAACGTTCGGCGGTCAATAAGTCCGTGTGCATATTCGTCATACCAATCAAATGCTTCTTGAGGAATAGAATAGGTTTGTTGAGTTGGTAGCGCGTCCGTTTTCGATGAGTCCATATCTAGCTCCTTACCTTTACCTTAATGAATGACTTTAGACCAAATAAATTGTCTTGAACTCACTTGGCTGAGTTTTTCAGCCCTTAACTAAACTGACTAAGCATAACAAACAGATTAGCTACATGAGCATCATCAGTAAACTTCATGGTCTAAACCCATGACAATACTGAAAATGTCTTAGTTGCTATATATTTAGTAACCCACCTAGCCACTCCACACAAGTAATATTCCTAACTTGCATAGCTCTCTTAGTTCACCTCTGTTCGTTCACACTTGGCTCTCTCATTGCGGTGTACAACAGCGAACTTCAAGGGGACTTACAGGCTCAGCTTATAAAAACGGCATAGTGCCAATTTAAGATCAGCGCTATTTTTATCGCCTCTCAACAAGCTAATTACTTTGTAGCCGCCCACATTTAAGAGCTTAAAATCGGGCCTAATCCAGTTTGATGTCTCAAATAATTAACGCGCTAATTGACCTTCTGTTTTTGAGAAGCATCATAAGATTATTGTAGTACAATAACTCAAAAAGCAAGCTATAGGTAAGCGAATGAAAATAAAAACTCTTGTTGTTATGATGCTTGGCGCGCTAAGCACCAGCCTATCTGCGGCCACGACTACGCCAGCAGAAGTATTAGATCTATCTTGTTGGAAAGTAACCTTACCAGTGTCTTTGGACAATGGTGACCGCCCTACAGAGTTTAGCGAGAAAGAGATTGCTAAAGGCGCAATGCATGAAGATTACTTCTACGTAAACGAAGCCAAAGATGGTGTGGTTTTTCGCTCACCGATTCAAGGCATTAAAACCTCTAAAAATACCAAGTATGTTCGCTCGGAGCTTCGTGAAATGATGCGCTGTGGTGATACTAGCCATAAAACAAAAGGCGTTAATGGCAACAACTGGGTATTTAGTCATAACGAGTCGGCTGACTCATTGAAAAATGCGGCGGGTGTAGACGGTAACTTAAAAGCGACCTTATCTGTCGATCACGTCACCTCTACCGGTGAAATTTGGCAACAAGGTCGAGTAATTATTGGCCAAATTCATGCCCCAGATGATGAGCCAGTTAAAATCTACTACCGCAAACTGCCTAACCATGAAACGGGTTCGGTATGGATTAGTCATGAGCCAAATGGTGGAGACGACATAATTTTTCCAATGATTGGTCCAACTAAGCCAAATTACTGGAAGCAAAAAGATAAAGATATTCCAAAGTCATACAATGATGGTATCGCCTTAGGTGAAAAATTCTCCTACGAGATTGATATTAATGGCTCTGACATGACTGTAACGATTAGCCGCGAAGGTAAGGCTGACGTTGTACAAAAGGTTGATATGCAGAACTCAGGCTACGGCTTGAAAGATCAGTGGATGTATTTTAAAGCTGGTGTTTATAACCAAAACCGTTCTGGCAACCCAGAGGACTATGTTCAAGCAACCTTCTACAGCTTAGATGTAAACCACGGCTCTGCTAAGTAGTGACGAACTAACCAAAACTAAAAACGCGTTGAAACAAGCTTCAACGCGTTTTTTTGTACCACCTAAACAGCCCACCTTTTGTCACTAAAAGCGTTTACCAACGCTAAAGCGGAATAGATCAGCATCATCTTGGTGACCCTTTCGATCAATCACTCGGCTAATGCTTACACCTAAGTAGCCATCTTCAAAAAATGACCAGCTAGGATAATAGTTAGCCCCAAAGCTAATAATTCCTTTTAAGTCGTAGGCACTAGTATGCTCAACTTTATCAAGCACAAAATAACCTCCACCACCCATTCGTCCTTCGAAACGCTTGCCTAAAGGAATCACCTTCCATAGCTGCGTTGAAATACCGCTGCGGTCGGTGGCGCCGTTGTAGCCCCCTTCGTCGATGTAGCCCAGCGATAAAGCCAAATTATTATGAAAGCGTTTTGCCAAATCAAAGCTGTATCCAACCTTTGTTTCTGGCCCACCATGATTAATTTTAGTATTAATAATCGACACCCAAGCATCATCAAACCATTGGTAACGTGTTTCCTTACGCTGATAATCGGAGTTATCAATATCCCAGCCCACTCCAATCAACAGCGAGTTGCCATTAGGTCGTGCAGCCATAAGGTAGCTATTTAATTGCAAACGTAAGTGAGCGCTTTCACTAAAGCGTTTTAAAGGATAGATAAACGCTAGAGTACTCATCGCCCCTAGGCGTTTTTCGTTTAACTCCAATCCCGTTTCATCAATAGTGGTGTCAAATGACATGTACGGCCCAGCGCCAAGCTCTAAACGAAACCAGTCCGTTGGAACGTATACATAAGTGGCATGTGCGGAAAAACCATCTCGATGATGATTATAAGGATGCCCTTCGTTGGCATGAATTAAGTCTACCCGCCAATTTTTATGAAAGTGCTGAGCGAAACGAATATCAAAGGAGCGAAACTGTTGCTTCTTTTGCTCATCGCTTGCGCCATCATCTAAGTGCGTAATACCACTACCTCCGGTAATTGAGAAGTAGCTGTCAGCCTCTGGTTTAAGCAAAGTTTTTGCGTGCAGTGTTGGAGAGACAAACACCGCAAGAGCGAATAGAACAGCAATAGAGAATTTAAACATGAGGGCGACCAATAGCAGCAAAAGATATAAAATACAGCATCTTAGCCTACACCAAAGCTCAGTATTATTGTCGCTAGAATACTGCATATATTAAACTTTGAAGCTTTTTACTGAATTCGGGTGGTATAAGGGCAAACCGCCAGATCTTAGGCTAAATCAAGATGGAAATTGTAATGATATATTTGTGTATTGGCATCGCTAGTTGCCTGCAAGCTAAACCCCAATTTAAGCAATAAGCGCTTTGAAGCTTGATTGTCGCCATCCAAACCTGCGACTAAGCAGTGGTAAGATGTATGCTGTTTTGCCCAATCGATAAATCCACTTAACAATTCACTGGCAATGCCTTGTCGCCAGTAAGCCTCTCCCAATAAATAGCCAATGTGAACGGTGCTTTTGCTTTGTTCATGTACAAACAAAAAGCCTATAAGTAGCGCTTGGTCTTTAAACGAAACGGCAAACAGCTGGCTTTCTGAACACACCGTGTTTAACCAGCGCAAGGCGTCCTTTTCATTGTTTATCTGTTGAAAATATGGCGGCAACGCCTCTACAACTGCTGGCCTTAGCAGTTCAACAATACGAGGTAACAAGCAAGTTTCTTGTTTGATAGCATGCTTATGGTAAAGCTTGCTTACCTTCAATCGTTCAGTAGTAAAGATCGATTCAGAATACACTTTCACCGCCCTCAATTTCCTACCTATAAATGGTGCCAAGCGTTTGTTAGGCGAAACGCATTCAGCAGCATACTGCGATTAAATGTAACTGAAACCACTGGCAAAGGCGACTACACTAGCAATTGGACGCTATAGGGAGAGCCGAAAGGAATGAAGAGTTTATCTGCCACACTGGTGTTACTAGCTTCTTGCTGCACGGCACAAGCCCAATACAACCCGTGGGAACAGGCCACCAGCACCTACCAAGCCCCAGCTGCTGCAATTGGTAGCTACGCCAATGGCTGCCTTGCCGGAGCAAAAGCGCTTCCCTTAGCTGGCGAAGGCTATCAAGTTATTCGCGCCCAACGTCATCGCTTTTATGGCCACCCAAGCCTTATCGCATTCATTAGTGATTACGCCAAACAACTGCGCAGCCAAGGCATTAACAATATTTTGATAGCAGATATGTCGATGCCAAGAGGAGGCCAATTCAACTATGGGCATAGTAGCCACCAAATTGGCTTAGACGTGGACATTTGGTTACGACTAGAAGACGACTTACTGGTAACCAAACAACTAGCCAGCCCTTATGCGGTAAGTGTGGTAGACAAGAAAAATTTGATCATCAATAAAAACACTTGGAAAGACGAGCATAAAACCATGCTAAAAGTCGCTGCTCAAGACGAGCGAGTTGCGCGTATTTTTATTAACCCAATCATTAAACAACAACTGTGTGATGCACGCGAAACTGGTGATGACTGGCTGCAAAAAATACGTCCTTGGTGGGGGCATAGCTCTCATATGCACGTGCGTCTAGTTTGCCCAACGGGCGATACACAATGTAACAATCAAAAGCCAATAGCAAAGGGCCACGGTTGCGATGAACTAAGCTGGTGGAAAGAGCAGCTCGCCAAAACACCTACTTTTAGTAAACCTCAGAAACCTAAACCTTTAAAAACAAAACCACTTCCTTGCGAGCCCTTAATTAAGAGCTTGCAAGCAAAGCAATAAAACTAGCAAGCCTACTATTTGGCTTGCTGTCTTAACTTAAATGTCGTTTACAAACCAGGCAGCATTCCGCCACCTACTGGCATCGCAACACCAGTCACATAGCTGGCTGCTGGGCTGGCAAGATAACAAACGGTATCGGCAATTTCACTGGGCTCGGCTGGGCGCCCCATGGCAATAGTCGAATTTTCTAACTTTGCAGCTTCTTCGATGCTAATGCCTTCCGCTTCAGCAATTCCTTGATAAGCTTGCTGCAACATATCGGTTGCAATAGCGCCCGGGCACACCACGTTAACTCGCACACCTTTGTTGGCATATTCTAAAGCCAACTCTTTAGTTACCCCGACCAAGGCAAACTTAGTGGCGGTATAAGGATAAGGCATGCCCTGCAAGGCGCCTAGGCCCGCTAAAGAAGCAATGTTTACAACGGCACCCGAGCCTTGACGCTCCATTTGCGGTAATACCGCTGCGCACATAGCCATAGTGCCTTTTACGTTTACCGCGTAGTTGGCATCCCAATCGCGGTTACTATTTTCTAGAAATACTGGCGAGCCAGCACCTATGCCGGCATTATTGACTAATATGTCTATGCTGCCGTAATGGTCAATGACCCGCTGTACTGCAGTATTAACTTCGGCTTGGTTGGCTACGTCTACTATTACCCCCATAGCCTCTGCGCCTTGCGCCTTAAGGTCGTCCACTACCTGCTGCAAACCTTCTGCTGAACTTGTTCGTCCAGTTAAGGCAATTTTAGCGCCTTGTTTAGCTAGTTTAAGTGCAATAGCACGGCCTAAACCTTTCATCTTTGTCGCGCCAGTAATAATGGCGACTTTACCCTTAAGTGTCATAGTAATCCTCTGATATCAATGTTGGTTTTGAGATAATCAATATTAGGGTCTGTTGATCTTTGCTGATGGTTTTTGCAGCAACTTATTAGCCATTTAGGCAAGGCAGTGAGTGTGCAGTTAAGTGGGCTTAATAATCACTCGCTAACGCGGAATAAATGGCTAAGAAATGCTGCCCGAAGGGTTCGGATAAGCGAACTTTACTCTTTGTTAAGCACTTCTTGCTTAGCCCACTAGGCTTCTAAGTGCTCGCCGCGATTAAAGCCCGCTTATCTCGAACAAAAAATCAACACCAAAGATCAACAGCCCCTAAGGACTTAAAACGAAGCGCTCCCTGCGCTCCTCAATCTATCCCTCGACTGTGCTTAAGTACTCGTACGAGATTTTGTGATTTGCTTATGCCATAACTTCTTGCTGAGTTAACAGCGCATACTCTTCACGTAATTTCGCTTCATTTAGCCCATATTTAGCCGCGGTTTTCTCGAAGAATGGAGCCCAGTGACTGGCCAAAACTTCCACTTCTTCTGTTTGAGCCTTTAAGCTGTAATAACCTTTTTGCCCAGGCATACGTGGTGCACCTTTGCCTGGCAATGGCTTAGCCTGTTGTACTGCCTGAGTAAAGCGGTCTGCTTTAGCTAATACCTCGCCTATTGGCCCGAAATGGCTAGGGTCGATAGCAATGTAGTAAGAGCCACCTACCGATGGTTTATCGGCATCACCGCTTAGGTAATCGGTTAGCGTTGGCATCTCTGGCGCTATAACCCCCAGCGGATTAATAATGGCGCTAAGAGCTTCGTTCCAAAGGTTTAAAGAATACAAACGCGGGTCTGTAAGATTCTGGTAACAAGATTGATCAAACACTCGGCCATAGCCTTCTACAGGGCGCGCAAATGGCGCAAGGTCATTGCCTAATTCACCCGTTTGCGGGTCAATCACTGAGTCTTTTTTAACCTTGGTGCCCTGCAATACTGATTGTGCAGTGTCTGCGTCATACCACTCACATAGCTTCACACTGGTCCAAACCGGCGCTTCGTTACCAGATGGCGCAATAGCATCAAAAGGCGGTACAGATAATACGTTAGCCATGCCACCATATGGCGAAGCCATTGGTACCGAGTTATTTGAGGTTTGAGCAAACATATTTTGCTCGTGCGCCATCCAAGCATAAGAGCCGTAGCTACCTGCATCGTTATGGTTACCGCCAAATACGATAGCGATACCGTGTTTTTTAGCCTTAGCGATAGCAAGCTCGGCCATTTTAGTCACTGTCCAATAACCGCTAGAGCGCTTACCATCGACCACCGCCCAAGCATCCCCCTCACCAACCACTTCTGGCTCAGCCTTAATGTCTAACTCACCAGCTTGAAAGGTAAGGTCGATGGCCTCATAAACACCTAAACCTTGGTTTAGTTTGCCTTGGCGAATGCCGGTCATTAGTGCGCGAGATACTGCGTTTGCATGTTCTTCGCTGGCGCCGGTGGCTTGCCAAACTCGCTTCAAAGAAAACTCAATGAAGCCTGCATCTACTTTTTTGGTTTGAACTTGTGTGCTCATAATCTGTCTCTCTTATTGGCAATTAACAATGTGTATCTAGTTGACGAGAGCCAGTTTACTTAAAGCCCAAAAATCTCGAAGTTACACACTGGATCGTCGGCAAAAAAGAAAAATACCCAAATAAAAACAGAAACTTATAAACGATTAGCAATGACAGTAAATGAGTAACAATAGGTAACAAGCCGCAATATGTTAAGCAGAAACAACTAAACTACTGTTAGTGAAAGACTTTGCCAAATTAGGCGCTACTTTTGAGGCAGCATTAATGGCAGAATAAACCCAGCGTAAATAGAAATAGGTAATGAAAGTGGCCAACGGTAAAAACTTAGACCTAGATAATCAGCAGCACCAAATACTGATCCGCGAACAACTGGAGCGCATAGTCGAGAGCAGTGTTTTCGAACAAAGCCCAAAAATGAAAGAACTGCTGAGCTACTTGGTTGACCAAACCTTGCAAGGCAACGGCGACCGCTTAAAGCAGTTCACTATTGCGATTGAGATTTTTGACCGTGACGCAGACTTTGACCACCAATCCGATCCCATTGTACGCATTCAAGCAGGCCGAGTGCGTCGCTCTCTCGACACCTATTATTTTACCGAAGGTGCCAACGACGCGCTTTATATCTCGGTGCCTAAAGGGCGTTATGTTCCTAGTTTTAAGTTACGCAGTGAACAAGATCTTAATCCTCAAGCTATTGCTCCTGTTACAGAACCCGCAGAGATTGAAAGCCTAAGCCCAAGCATTACCGTTCTGCCATTTTTATCTTTAGCCGACGACAACCAACAGCAATTTTTTGCCGATGGTTTTGGCGAAGAGCTTGCCACCGAATTATCACGCTTTGATACGCTTAATGTGGTGTCGATGTATGCCATGGGTGATACCAGTTTTGATATAAACACTGCCGCCGACATCAACCAAATAGGCAAGCAGCTCAAGGTTTCCTTTATCACTAGCGGCACCATGCGTGCTTTAAACAATCAAATGCGTATTCATGCTCGCCTATATCGCGCCGATACAGGACAACAAGTGTGGGCCGAGAAATACACCTGTGATATGTCTACCGATGACTTATTCGAAGCGCAAGATCAGATCATTGCCGAGATAGTGGCAGAATTGGCGTCAAGTTTTGGTATTATTCACCGCGAAATTTACCAAAGCTGCAACCATAAAAAAGTTGAGCAATTATCCACCTACGAAGCCACCCTACGCTACCGCCACTATTTAATGACCTTAGGCAAAGAGCAATACCAACCGGCTTTGCAAGCACTGCAAAAAGCAACCCAACAAGAGCCAGAATATGCACTTGCTTGGGCAATGTTAGCCATTCTTTATTTTGATGCCGATAAGCTAGCCATGGCAGACATTGCTAATGCCAGTGAGCTAGGCTTTGAATGTGCCCGTAAAGCAGTAGAGCTAGATACCAATAATCAAGAATGCCAAATGGCCTTGGCCATGGGCTACTTAAGCCGCGGCGATCAAGCAGGCCTTATTGAAGCAGTAAATAAAGTTATTGCCCTTAACCCTAATGCCGCCTACCAAGTGGGCTTAGCCGGTTGGGCACTGTGTTTAGCTGGTGAGTTTAAACAAGGTAGAGAGTTGTTAGCTAATTCTAAGGCGTTAAATCCCTTTCGCCCACCTTGGTTTGCTTTGGCAGATATTCTTTACTTTTATGCAGAGCAAGACTTTGATCAGGCCTTTAAAGCCTTAGATCAATTCTCATTAAGTACCCTCTATTGGCAACCTCTACTGCGCTGTGTATTACACCTAGAAAAAGGTGAATTTGCCCAGGCTAAAGCCGCCTACCTAAAAGTACTTGAACTTTGCCCAGATTTTAAACAACGACGCGAGCATTACTTAAGTGCTTATTTAGTTTGTCCAAATTTAAAGCAACAAGTTATTTCAGCATTAGATAAACTTTAAGAATACTCGAGCGGGGATTTCGTTATACTCCGCTCAATTTCTCCCAACACTGTAAGCGTCAATGCGACTAGACAAGTTTATTTGCAAAAGCACTACGCTTGAACTTGTTCAGGCAAGATTGGCAATTAGCCAACATCAGGTACAAGTTAATCAGCAAACTGCAACAGATGCAGCAATGCAAGTACACGAGAACAACCACATAGAACTATTGGGTGAGCGCTTATTTGCTCGCCCCTCTCAGTATTTTGTGATCCACAAACCTGCTGGGTGTATTTGCTCCAATAAAGACGAAGCTTATCCGTCGGTATTCAAAGCTGTAGGGCTAAACCAAAATGAGCAACTGCATATTGCCGGACGTTTAGATGCCGATACTACCGGTTTGGTATTAGCTACTGACGATGGTAGGTGGTCATTCTCTATCACTCGGCCGGAGCAACGTTGCCCTAAGGTTTATAAAGTTACGTTAGCTAAGCCCATTACTCACAATGCCATTGAGCAGCTCGAACGAGGCTTAGTTCTTCAAGGAGAAGCTAAAGCCACCCTACCCGCTATGGTTAATACCTTAAGCGCCACTGAAGTTGAATTAAGTATTTATGAAGGCAAATTTCATCAAGTAAAGCGAATGTTTGCGGCAACGGGCAACCGCGTCAAAGCCCTACATCGACAACAAATTGCCGATATTGTATTGGACATTGCACCGGGAGAATGGAGAGCACTAAGCCAGTTAGAAATAGATTGTTTTTCTTCAACTTAACCAAACTAGTTTCAGATATTCAAATTAGCATGGTAATTTTGCCAATAAAAAAGGCACTTAAGCTAATAAGTGCCTTTGGAGAATTAAGATGAAGCGCTAAATCTTAAAGCTTGCTGGTTGACTCGGAGTCATTAAAAGTAGCCCGTTGAATGGCCACTCTGGGTTTGCTTACTAAGCAAGTTAAACCAACCACTAAGGCAATAGCACTAACCACTGCCACTAAGCTAGCTAAAGAGCTCCAACCAAAACTGTCGGCACTAATGCCACTGAGTACATTACCACCAGCATAAGCACCGGCAATGGCAAACATTAACAGGCCTTGAGTCATCCCTGCACCGGCTCGAGAAGCCTTGGCTGCAATGGCTGGCTGCACCATATCTACCGTTGTCACTCCTTGTAAATAAACTAGATACAAACCTAAAGGTAAATATGCTGCAAGTTGCCCAGCATATAAGGCAAGCCCAGCAAGACCTAGCATCACCACGACTTTAGCCACTACCGCCAGCAACCATACTTTTTCGCCACCTACTTTAGCCATGGCTTTACCCACTAAAGATAACAGCACCAAGCTAACTACCGCCGATACCGACAAGGCCATAGATGAAAGCGCGGCGTCAACCTTAAATACCTCAGCCATATAGTTAGGAAACTGCCCGGTGATAACACCTTGGCCAATCGATACAAAAAAGATAGCCAGCAAAATCAAACCAAAGCGAGAAAGCACCACCTGCATGATTCCACCGGCTTCGCCTCCCTCATTGACTTGTTCTACTTTAATCTGCGCAGCGGCTTGTTTGTTGGTCGCGGCGGTTACTAGCAGCGCCAACAATGGGATGAAGAACATTACTGCAAAGCGTAGCTCAAACGACACGCCAGCTTCGGTTAATGCCGCTAAACCAATGCCGGCAAGCAACGAACCCACAATAGCAACCTGATTAAGCAAAGTAAGCTTGGAGGCTTCCTCTTCTGCTTCATAACCCCCGGAGACGATAAACGCCGGGTTAATCATCAGAAGGGAAGCGGAACCCAAACCTAAAAACACAGCCGCCAACAAATGCAGCATGAAATTCGCACCTGACAGTGCAAAAACTAAGGCTGAAATAGCAATCGCCGCTAAACCAATTAACTGTGCAGCTCGGTGCGCGCGATATTTATCGGCAAGTCCACCCAGTACAGGTGCCAGCAAACCCGACAAGCCCAAAATACCCATGGCAATACCCACTTGAGTTGGGCTGCCGGTTTTATCAAGAATAAAAGTGGGAATTAGAATAGGGATAAATACCAACTGGATAATGCCGTAGCATAAGTGCGCGGTATACCAAGCCTCTAAACCCCAACGTGGCTTATTCATAACATACTCCTAAAACACAAAAGCAAAAGGCGACATTGCTGTCGCCCCATTTATTACAGGCTGGCTTTGCCAAAAGCTTGTGGCCATTGTGTTTTACGTTTTTCACCATTACGTTTAGCGGTGCAATCTGCTAACCAACAAAGCAGTTTCCAGCTAATGCCTGCAGCAATGTAACCATCACGTTTTGACATATCGTGTTGCGGCGTGTATTCCACCACATCGGCACCGACTAAGTTAATGTTGCCGTGTTTACGCAAGTAACGAATGATATCCCACACTTGGCGCGACTTAAGACCAAAAGGCTCAATGGCAGAGTTAGACGCATTGTCGGTTGCATCTAGTGCATCCAAATCAAAGCTAAAGTAACAAGGGCCATTGCCTACTCGCTTCAAAATACGCTCGGCTATCTCGGTAGTGCCTAAATCAAACACATCGTCAGAGCTGTAAGTTTCTACGCCAAAGTTTTTAGCATGCCCCCCCACCAAGGCAGTCATTCGGCCGCGAATACCCATGGTAATCATGCGCTCAGGATCTAAGTTCCCTTCGGCAAAGTTACGTGTGAACTGGTTGCCCGAGTGATAGGGGTACTCAAAATCTGCGAAGGTAACTAAGTCATAATGCGCATCAAAGTGAATCAAACTTAATGGGCCAAACTTTTTGCCCAGGGCCGCGATAGGTGCATAGCTAGTGGTATGGTCGCCACCCCATGTAAAAGTAACGCAATCGTCTTCTAGTACAATTTTCTCGTACTCATCAACAATTTTTTGCACTTCGTCTTTCATATCGAACTGGCCGTAGGTATCAATATTGCCATAATCGATAATACGCGCATTATCGAAAGGAATATCCCAGCCGCCGGTTGGGCTTGGTTCAATAGTACCCATGGCATTTTTAGACAACTCTCGCAGTGCCTTTGGCCCATATTTATGCGAGCTATTCATTGGAGCGGCTTTTTCTAAAGGTTGCCCAACCACTGCAATATCGGCATTTTTGGTGTCTCTAGAGAACGGGGCCATAAATGCGCCCAAATATTCTTTGTTTAGGTTACCTACCACCTCAAGACCTACACCGCCCATTTCACTAATGCGCACCAAGTGCTCCATTACTTCTTGATCAATGCCATCAATGCTTTGCGAGTTAAGCCACAAGTCTTGGTACTTTGCTAAACGCTCTGCAGGAATTGGCGGATGTTTTTTAAAAGTAGATGTAGTCATTGTTTTAGTCTCCGGTTTTAATCAACGGCTAAGCCTTTAGCTAAGCGCTGTTTGTTTTGACGGAGCCATTGTGGATTTTTGAACAAACACAAAGAAGTAAGTTACTGGAGTAACACAGTGACAGGAGGTAACACGTAGAATAAAGACTGAAAGTCAGCGACTTGTAGAAACTAATATGAATCTATTTAGTCTTAAGTGTCCTCTGTTCGATTGAACACCAACTAGGGAGACGAAACCCAAGTAGGAATCATTATGTCTGGAACGCAGAAATCAATAGTGTCACCAACTTAAGAGCATTCCAACAATATACTATAACCGTGAGGTGGAATTCTTATTCCAGACATGAGCTGATTGACATGTGCGCCCTTTAAGTTTTTTAAACATTGGCCAAACACTACATGTTTTACCAGCTGCGAACTATCTGCATAGTTGATAGCTATCACTAATCGCTGCTTTTTATATTGCCGTTCAAATAAAAACACTTTCCCATTATCTATTGACAATGGAGAAAACGAGCCACTGTGCATAGCCGGAAGTTTATTCCTTAGATGAATCAAATCTCGATAGTGGTGGTAAATCGAATTTGGGTCCTTAGATAATCTATCTAAGTTATCTACCTGGGAATTTCGGGCTAGCTCTCTAAAGGGAATGCCACTTGAGAAGCCTGCATTAATCGGATCTGCAGTCCAACTCATAGGAGCACGTAGCCTATGGTCTGCATCAGGGTCAGATTTATCAATTCGATGTCCCATCGCAACTTCGTCACCATAGTAAACAAAAGGCGTTCCAGGAAGCGTGAGCAAAGTGGTCACAGCAGCTTTGTACTTGCCTATATTGCCTGCAAACTGTTCATTAAGCCTGCCTCCTGTAAAGGAGTCGTGATTGGATAAAATTGTCGCCATTTCATCCATGTTAGCATCTAGAATATCCTTAACTAGCTTAGGCCTTTTATGCTTAAACTTTGCACTCCCCATCATTCTGGCATGCATACCAAAATAAAAAGCACTATCACAAATTGCAGACGCATCTTTTGAATGAAATGGTACTTCACAAATCGCAAAACGATTTTCATATTCACGAACAACAGGCAATATAGCTTCGCTCATAAAAGCAAAATTCTTTCGCTTATCAAACGCCCCTGTCTCTGGGTGTTCAAACAAAGTATTAACAGCATCAAATCTAAACCCGTCTACTCCCATATTTAACCAATAACGCATACTGTTCTGGTGATAAGCTACCACCTCCGGGTTATCCAAATTAAAGTCTGGCATCTGGTCCCAAAACAAACCGTAATAAAACGCCCCATTACTCTCGTGCCAAGTAGGATCGCGGGTCCAATTAGTCCAACGTAGCTTGTAATCACTCCAGTGGTACCAGTCGCGATATGTAGGGTTACCTTTTGCTGATTCAATAAACAGCGGGCTCTCTGCTCCACTGTGGTTTAAGGTATAGTCAATAATTACCCCTATTCCACGTTTATGAGCTTCAGCGAGCAGACGTTTAAAGTCTTCCTCAGTGCCGTAATCAGGTTCAACTTTTCTATAATCAACCGCCGCGTAACCGTGATCTCTGTCTTGGCTTTTCATTATTGGCAATAACCAAATACCTTTAATGCCTAAGTCTTGCAGATAATCTAGTTTGCTGGTTAAACCGTTAAAATCACCAATACCATCTCCGTTACTGTCTTTATAAGCACGAACATAAATTTCCATGAATGTTGCTGTTGAATACCATTTTGCTGGTAGTGAAGAAGCAGAACCTTCACTTGCTACTACACCAATATCTAACTCAAAAGCTTTTATTTTAGCTGCAGAACCGAGCATCAATACCAAGAAAAATAAGCGAAAACACTTAATCGTCATTGTGGATTTTCCCCAATAACATTTAGCTCTCCAATCACTCGGTTGGTCAAGTTACCAGTGGAGTCTAAAGCAATAGCTCTTATATCGTATGAACCTAAAGCGGCGTTGGAATTAATTGGTAAGCGTAGTGTAATATCTTCGCTCTCAGATAAGTCAAACTGGGTCCAGGTGCCTAGGGAGTCACAATCTTCAACTTGTTCAATACAATCTTCCTGATCTTTTAAAGCAGATATTTCACTTAACAACCTTATCTCTCCACTCAGCTCAATAAACAGCCCCAAATACAGTAAATTTCTACCTTTATCATGAACACTAACATTGAGAATGTTGGTAGTTTTCTCCTTCGTAAGGCTTATTACACCGACATCAGAAATTTGTGGTGCAGGATCACTGTTAACAACTAACGGTAACTCGTATTCAAATGGCTCTTCACAAGCCGTATATCCATTAAACTTGAGAGAACCGTCCACAAGTAATTCTCTTAATTCCGAAGCACTACCGTTAAAACTATAACGGTCAGCAGCTTTCCTAGTTAACTCTACTTGCCTGCTCCCCCCTTCAATTGTTAACTGCATAAAACGGCTGGTTTCAAAATAAAGCTGACTATTTTGAGTCCTCAAACCAGATTCTTTGCCTTTTTGTAAACTAGGCATTATCTTGTAAGATAGGAAGTTACTTCGATAACGATAAGAAGCTAAAGCTTCCTCAACTAGCTCCGAATTATAGTTAATTCCCCAATCATTAATTAACAATTGCTCGAAGTTCTGCGGCAAATTAATGCTAACAGGAGCAGAACAGGAAGGTCTAGACTCAACACTTAACCTCGGAAGAGCGAGCTCTGTTACTTGTTCACCAAAAGCTGTCTCTTCAGTGATTTGTAACGCCAGTACCTTACCATCATCTTCAGGTTTCACTGTATAAGCATTGGTATTTCCAAATGCAAAATCACACTGCGCCAGCACATCATTGTTTCTATTCAACATCCATATGCCGTCAGTTTCAATGAACTCTCTCGCGTAATCGTTAGTACTACCAATCGAAGTTACCTGCCAACTATCTCCAAAACTATCAGAGGAGTAAATTTTATTAGCTTTCGCAACCAACAAACGTCTAGTTCCGTCAAAGGCATAAGCTCCTGCTGTAGAATTGTCATTCCAGACTACAGCATCACCTTTTTGCCAAGTTCTGCCCTTATCATAAGAGTATGCCGCATATTGCCCATTATCCAATACAGCTAACCAACGTCCGCTATCGCTGTCGATGAGCTCAGACAACGTTCGCCCCCATGTGTTTAAATAACGTGGAAGCGAAAGCCAAGTAACTCCATTGTCATTTGAAATTGAAGGATAACCAGAACTGCTCATAGCCAACAGATTGCCATTTCCATCACTTTCTATCTTATATTCGCGGTATTGGTTGGTTTCCGCCGTATTTAGATGCTGTGGAAGAGCATGCCAACTAACACCATGATCTCTACTGATAAAAAACTCTGAGCTAGATTTAAAAATCCACAAGCCATCCCCTAAACTAAATAAATCAGTGTAACTACTACTTGAGTTATCAACTAGAGGTGAATGACTCCACACTTCAAAGGCTGGATCTGATAAGTAAACATCGCCCTTATCGACAATAAGTAGTGAGCCATTGTCTGTAAGAGAAAATTTTGCGCTATTAGATAAACCTGATGCGGGAGATACTTGATTCCAAGTTAAAGCATCATCTAAGGAGAAATAGAAGCTACCTCTATTTTTTAGGACCCACAAACCATCTTCGTAATGTTCAGCTTTAATTGCATAAGCACTAGAACCGAGTGAATAAACCACACTCCAGGATTTACCATTATCTACTGAGCGCATAACATCTAGCCCACTTATAACCAACCAAGTACTATTATCGCCAACAGAAAAGGCAGAAATACTGGCATCAAAATCAATCAATTCCCTATTAAAGTTAAGGGTGTTAACTACCTCCAGAGTCGTACTATTTAACTTGGACAAATACACGCCGTCTCCAACGATTGGACTAGAGCCTAGTCTACCGTTATGCACTCGATGCCACTCCTCAGCATTACACAGCTTAACGCTCTCGTCCCATGGCAATTGTTCAAGATTAGAATAAGTATTACTAGTTAGCGGATTAAACACCGGTTGATGAATACTGGTATACGCTTCTTGATTAAATGGGAAGCCATTCATAAGTAATTGCGTGGTATAACGATTGTTACTTGTGTTTGTTAACTCATATTGCAAATCTAAAGTGTCACCCTCTGCTAAGACTATGCCTTGTTCATAACCATTTGCTAAACTGATACTCGGTTTCAATGCCTCGGCTGAGCGAATCCACTTACAGATAGCTTGCGTAATATCTAGGTCATCAAAACGTACGGAAGCGCAGAGTTGGTAATTACCTTCGAGGATATCAAGATCGTTCAATATATACCGACTGTAACCACTACTATTGTCATTACGAATATGGTTCCAATGGGACGAAATAACGTAACTATTTCCTTCAGCACAATTACTGTATAAGCAATCTTCATCTTGCAATTGCTTTAACATTTTTCCGTTGATAGAAAAGTTATCTTGGACTGTGAACGATTCGTCTGAAACAATACCAAAATCTACTTTAATATCTCTATCGCCTTTGTACAAAGCCTGCTGACTCGCTAACTCTAGAGTTGCAAATCTGCGTTGTTTTGCTAAACCGGAGCTCACTTGCGCATTTTTCCAACAAATACTGTTGGCATTATGATTACCTTGTTCAACCACACTTACCCCACAAGATTCCACCACTAGATTAAAGTCACCACCGTAACTTCCAGGGTTTATGCCCATTTTTGCTTGATCCAGGCTATAACCTATTTCACTAACATAAACGGTAAACTCACCAGGCTCGAACCAAGCAACTAACTCTTGTTCACCGAGGCTCTCAGAGCTATAAACCAAATTCCCCTCTTCATCAAGCACGTAAATTTGTGCATAAAAATCTGCATTAGGTACTTGTAGCGTTAAAAAGCTGCCTTGTTCTACTGTAAATTGAAACGAACCAACCATAGAAGCATCTATAGAACCAGCATGACTTACTAACCATTTGTTAGTATTGGGATAATCGGCAATAGATGTTTGCTCGTTTACTACAAGCTCTCCTAAAGGTACGAAAGACTGATTACCATTTGCGTCTATAGTTAATACCCAAGTTGGGTAGGCTCCACTCAATAAGCTTGTTTGTATTGGGACTTGTGCAGTAATTGACACACTATTTTGTTGCGCATACTTCTGCCAAATTTGGCTAATATCCCAGTCGCCTAAACAATAAGCATTGCCAGTACATTTAGCCATACGCTTTAGTTCACTAATTTCACCTAATAGTTGATAGGGAGCATCACCTGCAACTTCGACATAAACACCTAAATACAGCATGTTCTTCCCATTATCCTGAAGGGATAACTCTACTGTTCGAGAAGAGTTGCGAGCAATGGGTAGATTCTTTGGTATAGCAGTCGTGGCAACATCTTCGCTTATCTCTAACTCAAGTGAAATAGGCACTTGTGAACCACAAGGAGTTGTACCAACAAAGCTTAGTGGCCCAGCTTTGGCCGCAGCAATTATTGCCTCTTTATACCCAGACAAATAGAAACGCCCATTGCTCGCCAGTTGCATAGGTACAATTAGCTCTTGACCGCTATCAATTAGCTTAAGACTAAGCTCTGTAAGATTATTTGACTCTACATAAAAGTCATTTTTCTCAATGATTAAGTCATTACTTTCGTCTAAATCTATAGCTGCAAGCACTTCTTCCAAATATTTACTTTGCCAAGAAAGATCGTCAAGTATGGTCGTTGGCAAATTACCTAGTTTACGATTTAACCCCCATTGAGTTGCTAAATAACCTGATGCAAAATTAGCCGGTAACTGAATACTTGCATTGTCACAAGTAGCTGCAGGAACGACTTCTAATAAACCAAGTTCTTGCTCTTCAGTTCTTTCCCCCAACACACCGAATTCAGTGATTCGTAAAGACAACAAGGCTCCCGAAAATTCACTAGAAAACAAAACAGGAGAGTCAATACCATTTGGAGCATTACATTGGGTCCCATAAGTCTCATATTCGAACACAACCCATGAAGCTCCTTCATTTAAATAAATACTTACATTGTAGATGTAGTTATCTTCGCTAAGCTCTTGTTTATTCCAAGTTTTAGCGTTATCAGCCGAGACATAAATATCACCTCTCGAAGCAATTACCCAGTTGCCCATTTTATCAGCAACTATTGACATAAAACTCGAAGCGTTTTCATCCAAAACAAATTCACTCCAAGAAGTACCATTATCTCTAGATACAGCAATATGATCACTTCCAGAATAGGCAACCCAAACACCTGATTTACCCGCTTCAATTCCACTAATATAAGATTCTGAAAATACCTGTACGTCTGTTAACTCATTCCAAGTAGCGCCATAATCATTTGTTTTATAGTAATTACTACCTCCCGAGTAGCTCTTACCAATCCATGTCCCCCCCTCTCCTAACGTTATTTTTGAAAACCGAGGTGCGTCAATAGCTTCCCAAA
The DNA here is from genome assembly GCF_019670105.1 of Agarivorans albus. Classification (NCBI taxonomy): domain Bacteria; kingdom Pseudomonadati; phylum Pseudomonadota; class Gammaproteobacteria; order Alteromonadales; family Alteromonadaceae; genus Agarivorans; species Agarivorans albus. Next base: position 2,653,810 of record NZ_AP023032.1, read on the forward strand.
CAATACCTCCATCAAAAGAGATGGCTGAACCAGTAGATCCACTAGCAAACATAACCTCTTTTGTTGCTGCAACCTTCATGTTCCAGCTAGTAGGCAACACTTCTCGCACGAACCAGGTATGGCCGTTATCATGCGAAGCGAAAAATCCGCTGCTTGTCGCCATAATCCAATTCCCATCATCATCCCCTGCTACTGAGAACAGGTTTAGACTCCATAAATCCCCAGCATAAGGCAACTTGGGTAACAGTTTAGTCCAAGTCATACCAGCATCGTATGAAATTGAAGCTGCATCAGAGTATGCATATGGTGCAATATTAATTATGGTATTTCCTGAGTAAGCAAGCTCCCCTATTTGTTCAGAGTTATATATAGACTCCCAGCTTGCAGTTAAATCGCAACTCTCACCTAGCTCTATTACTTGGTAGAATTTTTCCATGCTCAAAGCAGATTGATGAGCATCTGCTTTTGCTATTCGGCCTAACACATTACCATCAGCAATTAACTCCACTTTTAGTTGGTTAAATGCAGGATCAACCAGTTGGTAATCCAAGCTAAATGGCTGTCCCTCTACTACTTGGAAAATATCATCCAGCTCACGGTTAATAATTGCCTTCGGTAGAGGATCTTCTTCCATAGGTAGTTGCTTATGAATTGGCCAACTAACTTCATTTTCTGTTTCAAAGTCAATTAGCACTACTAGCGCCGTTAACACTCCTTCAGTTTCTAGAGGAACACCTTTAGGCATGCTTAATACGTAACGCTGTGCTGCTCGACCTGTTTCTTGAAGCGCTTCACTAAGATCATTTGTGTTAGCCTGTCCATCTGCAAACACATAAGCAGAAGTCCCATTACAATTTTCCGATGAATCTTCCACTCGATGGCAATAAAACTCGGTTTGATAGAAGTCGATCAACTGACCATCTAATGCGAAGCCTTTAAGCACATAAGGGGCGTCAGAAACAATATCAAAGCTTATTCGTGCGTGATCAGCACCTAAATACAAGGTGTGGTCAGCTTCTCTACCTAAGAGTTGCAACCTTGGTACTGATTGGTCACCTAGATTAGGTTCAAGTACTGTTAGGGCAACAGTTTTAAACAAACTTGGGTTTTCTAGTAGCCCAATTGTTAACTCTGCAGTCCCCGCCTGCTGTACTTGTAATAATGCTCCTGGTTTACTCATATCAAAGCTTGCAATGGTATTGTCTGAACTACTTAGCTCTAACAAGTCATAAGCATTATCTAAACGGATACCGGCAAATACCCTTCCTTCAACATTTGCTGTTGCGGTAACAGCAAAGATGAATTGATTATCACCGTCATCTAATTGATGAGTTAACTCTATAGGGTTTACCTGAATATCAGTAATGTAGAATGGGTCCACCCAAACATCGGCGGCATTATTTGGGTCAGAACCGAACTCGACTTCTAAGTAGTCTGGCACTCCATCACCATCGGTATCCTTTAACAGCGGATTAGTGCCATACACATAAATCTCATCGTAATCTGATAACCCATCCCCATCAGAATCAGGATTAGTAAGACTAGTTCCATGCTCAACTTCATCGCGGTTAGCTACTCCATCGCCATCAAGATCATCATCACCATCCAATGTGCCATTACCATTAGAATCTGGATTAGCAGGGTCGAGTCCATCGGTAGCGAACTCTAGCTCATTAGATAATCCATCTTGGTCAAAATCCCCACCAGTTTGTAACACATGGACCGTTACTCGGTTATGAGAACTAGCCACTACAGTGTTAGCAGAGCGAGCTTGCAGAGAAATACTGAGAGCGGTGCCATCTAAATAACCTACTTTGTCACTGTGCACAGGTGCACTAAGACTTAAGCTACTTAACTCGGCGACTTGATAAATGGGATCATCCCCTTCAACGTCTATCACTAAGCGCATCTGTAGGTCGTTTTCATTAAAGCTTGCTGCCTTCTCTACAAGCAACGTAATCTCTTGCCCTTCTAACACATATGGGTAACTCGGCAATTGCATACGCAAGGCTGGAACACACACATTTAGTCGTTGTGGTAACGGCGCGTCATTTGCGGCTGAGCCACGTAGCACCGAGTTATTACTATTAACCTCGTAGCATTCCGACAGAGTCAATGGTTCATAAGGCGTAAATACTACTTGCTGTTGATCAACAATAAATTCACCTTCTACTAACTCATCGCTAGTTGCTGATCTTACGCTTAATATTTCACCATAAGACAACTGGGTTACCGGCTCGTTAAATGCCATTGTTAAGGGCGAAATTATACTATCATCCACTATGCTTACTTCTAGGCTCTCTATCGCAGGCAGTGACTTGAGGAAATCGAGTTCTAAAGTGCCTAAACGCTGTAAGTTAATGCCTCCATCAAGTAACTCTTTACCAAGCACAGTGATTTTTTCTACTGAAGATGTAGTCACTTCGGCTGTAGCAATCCCTGAAGACATAGCCACCGAGAGAGAGTTGGATTGCTGATTGATTACCGCAGAACCGTTTACTTCTAACAACAAGTCGTAATTAGCTAAGTCTTGTTCAAAAGGCAATGCAGTTGTGACATGGTTATAGTATTGGTCACGCAAGGTAGCTTGCACCGTTACTACTTCCCCTGCTTCCAAGCGATGCGGGTGCCCCAGCTGCAAATTGGTTTGAGCAATAGCTTCTAAGGTAACCAACGCAGCGTTCGCACCTACAACGTCAATATCTATCTGGTCTCTAGCAACAAAGTGGTTATCGCCGTCTAGTTCATAGCTAGCAAATACCGCAGCGTTGTCTTGTAAAGCTAACGACAAGTTATACGTACCCGCAGTTTGCGCAACCGACATGGGTACAGCCGCATAACCGTCTTTTAGGCTAATAATGGCTTGCTCGCCACCATTTACTTGTGGATAAACCAGCACATTGTCGGCATAGCCAAAGTAGAAACCGGGTTGTTCGAATGCCACTAACACTTTTGTTTGGTTGTCCAACTCAACCATATTGTTACCGGCATCTCTAGCTATAAATCGAAGTTGAGTAGGCTCACCTGCCACTTGTGTAGGCAAATAATCGAGCTGAACTTCTACCGTTTCACCGGCTAATATTCGTACCCCCATAGCAACGTCAATATTGTTGATTCCTGGGTCGGTATCTAACCAAGCGGCATTACTTAACCGCGCACTTAGTTGGTATAAGCCAGTGCTGAGCGCTGTATCTAGGCTTAACTCTACTTCACCATTTACGTTTGACGTTTGGCTACCTAACTCAATTAATTCGCCTACCGCTAAACCGTTCTCATATGGCTGTAATAGCCAATTAATAGTTTGTAAAGGTACGCGTCGTCCGGTTCTATCTAGCACCGCCACTCGATAGCTTGCAGGCTCACCAGCAGAGAGGTAGGCCTTATTCACACTCGATTCAGCTAAAGCGTTAACAAATGCCAAGCTATTTGGGCGGAACCACAAAGGAATAGAAAATTCTTCTGACTCTCCTTGTTGACCCAGAGCATCGGTTAAACGAATCTTAAAGCGATAAACGTTCCCTGCCACCTCTTCTGTTGGCATGGCCAGTGATAACTTCAATCTGCCCTGATTATTATCGGTAGGGTTAAAGCTTGCTCTGGTCATTGCCATAGTAGCTGGGAATGTGGGTACAATTTCTACACTCACAGGGTCATCGCCTTCGTTAGCCATATGAAATTGACTAAGAGTAAGACGAGCATGCCCACCATAAAAGCTGGCTGGATCTACTTCTACAGCCAGTAGACTCAGATCTGGAGCGTTGTCTTGAAGCAGATCAACACTGATCTGCTGCTCGGTTAGCTGGCCTAAATTATCAATAACTCGCAGAGTAAGTAATTCAGTACTATTGGCAGACAAACGTTCGGTACGCTGGTCTCGGTAATTGCCTTTATGATTTACCGCTTTTCCGCTTACCGATAACGGGTAAACAAAATCATTCCATTCCATTTCTGCAGTACGTAACTCAACGTCATCAACAAACCTAGCATTTAGCGCAAAGCGGCCTTGTTCAAATACAGCCGCGGGTATGATTTCAACGTTACTAATAACAGGGGCTGAATCTTCAACCATGGTGAATTCTTGCTGGTAAACATTGCGGTTACCTGCATTATCAACCACTTCCATCTGATAGTTATATTGTGTTCCCGCTACTGCCCCCTTCTCATTAATGACCAAATCACCATCAGAGAAACGTGCCGCAACCATTAAACCATTACGTTTCATAATCGCTGACGCAACACCACTTTCGTTATCACTAACTGCTACCTTAATTTGGTAGGGGTGCTGCTCAATAATATCGCCATCATTACTTAAGGCACCAGTTAATTGGTAATCTCCAATGGTTGGCAAAATTGCATCTTCAGCTCGTAAAAATGATATAGGCGAAGATTCAGTAAGGTTACCAAATACATCCACCGCTCTTACTTTTAAGAATGTACCGCTTGACTCTAAACCGAAGTCTCGATAGATAACATATTCAGGACCAAAATGCTTACCTATAACTTGATATGGGCCTTCGGCAGTAGCCGCTTCCAAATATTCAACCTGATAAACCGGCACACTAGCGTCATTTACTACTGCTCGAATCTCTAAAGGTTTAGGTACATAGGTCGCGACTCCGTTGCTTGGTTTAATCAATGACACACTGAAGGCATTACCTGGCAATTCTTCACCTTGTAATAACGCTTTTACTGCTTGGCTTTGAAAATGTTGACCATCTTGTAATTCAACTAAAGCCTTAACATAAAAGGGTTGGCCATTGCGTAAGCTTGGTGGCACTAATGCATCTACAACAAATGGACTTACATCACTTCCTCCTACTTCAGCATCATTGATGAAGTAACGCACCGAAGCAACTTGCTCTTGATCATCTAAACGCAGCGCTAACCAATCGCCTTGTACAAAGCTTTGGCCTTGTACTGGTGACACTAAACCAGGCCTTGGTAAATGGTATTGATGATTAAGCTCGTAAACCCTAAGGCCTTGATTAGCTAAACCTATAGCCAGTATGTCTTGATCTATTGCTAAAGCAGTTATTTCGTCATTAAAGCTGGTCGGCAAATGATCAGATACGCGCATATCGGTCACATCTATTACTGCAACGCGACTGCCTAAATCACTTTGGTAGCCTAGATAAGCAAAACCGTCGGCGTAACTCAGCGCTGTAGCTTTCTGCAAGCCAACAATGGAAACACTGCTTGTTGAATAGTCTAGTAAGGATAACTTGAGAAGAGAGTCTCCCTGCATAAAGTAAAGCGCATCACTAGAGTGTGTTAGTAGACGGATCGATTCATCAGCGCCATCAACAATGCTTTCAATAACTGTAACAAATGGGTCAAAAGGCATATCACCTAAATGAATGCGGTACAAACGACGGTTACTGGTTGCTACAAACAAGGTTTCACCCACATGTTTCATCGCTATTGCAGCTTCGCCTACCGGCAAGCTAACCGAATCAACCAAACTTAGGTTACCTTTGTTTGCAATCATTAATTGATTACCTTGCGCAGCAATAATCCGTGTAGACGTAGCCAGCAGAACATCCGCTACCACATTTGAAAATACGGTCTCAGCTACAGCAGAAGATTGAGCAACATCATCAAGAGCCACTCGCTCTACTTTGGCAAACGCATGGCTAGCAAGATAAGCATACTGCTCATCTATAGCCACTTTATCTACAGCTTGAGAATAGCCTTTTTGCGGATAGCTATTCTCTTGCCATTGTTCAGCTTGGCGTTGATATAACAAGCTGCCATAGTAGCCGGCCGCTACAGCGACTTGGCCATTTTGGAAAACTACGTCGTTCACAAGTCCTTTATTGCCTGGAGAAGCGTAAGCCAAGCTTGGTAACCTAGGAATTTCATGTATTTCAATAATCGTTCCGTATTCGCCACCTAACCATAATTTCCCATCAAACCAAACACTGCGCGTTGGACCGGTAGTGGATGAAATAGAATACGAACCCAACATTACCAATTCACTAGGATTAACTGCATCAATCAAGGTTATTTGCCCTAACGATGCGCTAATAGCCAATAGGTAGCGACCATATACTCTAATCTGCTCTGCGGACTCAGTTAACCTTACTTGACCAATTACTTCTTGCCCTAGCAACGCAATTAACAGTTGCTGATCAGTTAATACAAACTCTACTCCATTCTTAACAAGGCTACTGATGGGAGCTTCTATAGATATCCGCTGCTCTGTCAACTCATGCAGAACTAACAATTGACTAGCCCCCAACGTGTCTAAATCACCGTTAAATTTAAGTACATTGTTTCCTTGTAATACTGTAAATCCAGAGGCAGTAGCATTAATCGCCTTGATCTCACCCTCACCACTATAAGGCTGCGATGAAGAATTTTGCCAACTATTCACCGCCACTTGTTCAAGAGTATTCCCCTTAACTTGGTAAGCGACTAAAGACAGCTCTTGCTCGGTAAGCAAAATATCGGCGTATATAGCCATATTGCCAATATTAGAAGAGGTACTTGTGGTACTTAACAGCTGGAAGTTTTCTAGAGGGTCAACTATTTGTATACCATGCTCGGCAACAGCCAGTAATAAGCGATCACCTAAGCGTAAAATAGCGGTAATATCACCTGCCATCTCGGTTTGCATTTCGCCAGTATGATCAAATAACTGGCGACCTACCGCATACCATGCTTGGCCAGCGTCACCCAACATCGCATCAAATGGTAATACTTGATCATCAACATGAACCGTTACACCACTAATAACAGCAACCCGCTGCTCACTGGTAGAACGATTACCTTCTGAATCTCGAAGTATGGCTTGAACGCTAAGCTGTTGCGTGTTAGGCACAACAAAGCTAACGTGTTTAGCTCCTGCTGCAATTAGAGAGCCATCGTTATCAAATACCTGTAATTCACCAATAAGCTCCAACGAGGCATTTGTAAGCTCATAGCTTACTTCCGCTCCCACCATGGCTGTTGCATATACGCCTTCTACGATTGGGTTTGGTAATTGATTTCTTGCTACCACTTTAAAAGATACTTCTCGCTGGCTATAGAAGTAACTGTCACCGTGATAAACCCTTACCTGAACATGGTAGGTATCACCACTCAACTGTCGCGGTAACGGAATGTCTATTTCGCCATTCGTATCAGCCGTTAACCAACGACCCAGCTGATTGCGATTAAAGTCATACAAACGGATTTCTGCAAAGCGGAAACTGTCTAATTCGTCTCCTGAAGTTTGGTACTTAACCGGAACCATTGAACCACTAGCAAAAGAACTCGCAGCGATTGGAGACAAGATGTTAACAGACAAACCATCAGGCTGATTTTCGACTATAGGATGTTGCGATTCAAGCTGGTTCTGCCCATCAACCGTTAGTTTGAAGCCAGCGTCATCTTGGCTGGCAATTTCCGCCCACCCAACAAACTGGGATTCATTAATTGGAGCAAGGCTTATTGGATAGCTGCCAAGCACACCATCTGCAGTTGATGCGCGAGATGGAATACTTAACGAAGTTACCACGGGCACAGTTGCACCTTGCGCTAGACTTTGTAGCTCTGGAGGAGATTGGCTTTCCACATCGCTATAACGTTCACTCACCAAATCCACAACTTGCTCTGTAAGGCCTAAATGTGACTGAGTGATTAAGGTGACTGAGTTTCCATTTAAAGCATTGCGTGGAATGCGCCAGCGATAAGCTCCCTGAGATTGTAAATTAACCACAGCATCGGCAACGAATCGTTGGCCACTGAATACAGCAGCACTCACTTGGCCAAATGGCTTTTGCGCTAGCTCTAGTTGTAATTCAACCGTATGAGCTTGCTCGGTAATAGAAATAGCTGAATTAAGCTCGGCGTTGGCTACATGAATTTGACGAGCGAACACAGTAGGCAGTTCACCCACTTTTCCAAGCATATACATTTTTTGAGGAACAACCGTTAAACGTTCTGCCGATTTAGCTAAGTACCCCACAGGTTCCTGCTTGTTAACCGCCAACCAACGTGACTGGCCATCGTTGAGCTTAATCCAACGGATTTCTCCATCTAATACTACATCTTCAATCTCACCAGCGACAACTAGAGAGTCTGTTGTTATTAGGTGGCCATCGGGTAACAGTTGATAGTTATTAAGCTGGTTATTATGCCAAGTAGTAATGGCTCCTTGGTTAACGACAAAATTAGATGCTTCATTGGCAAGGGCAATTGAATGTTCTAATGCAACAGCTGGAATAAGAGCGGTATTTACAACTAAGCGGCGTAAACCAGTAGTCGATAAAACCAACAAACTTCGACCATCTGCTTTGGCTGAAAGAATGCTTTCGCCAGAAACCGTATGAGCTGCGACCCCTACCAACGCATCACCTGCATCGATGTATGCTACAATTGCTTTGCCTTGCTTAAACCACAATAGGTCCTCAGCTACATCCAGTAAATCGCCATCTACCGAAGCAGTAAGCGAAGGCTGGCTCACAATACCAGTCCGTTCAATTGGATATCTAGAAACACTTCGTTGAGCGTCTATACGAGACACCACGTATACGCCATGCACACCCACTTTGATCGACTCTAATATACCTACATCAGACTCAATAACCGTGTTTGAACCATTACTTATACGATAACCTCCAGAACGGTTAGCATAACCGACCAAAAGTTCGTTATCACCATCTAGCCCTGCTAACACAACCATATCAATCACAGACTCTGCTGTTGATTCTACAGTAGCTTTAACGGCCCACTCACCAGCCTCAAAATAAGGGATCTTCTCTACGGTTTGTGAATAGCGTTTCTCATGACCGGAACGGTCTCGCAGCACAGAACTAACGCCTACATATTCACCTATATTGGATACATCCACATATTGTGGATACCCAACTTCCAGAGTCTGCACAAGCTGGCTATCAATGGGATCTTGGACTTCTACAGCAGATAAGGGAGAGTAATCCACCATATCCACAGGCTGCTTCGCTTCAACTTTGATTTGTGTGCCGGTTAACACATGTTGCAGCGGCATAAGATCTACAGGCATATCTTCGTCAATGCCATCATCGTTAGCCACGTTAAGAAAGGTGAAGCCTTTTAGATTAGCTTTCTGAATGCGAACTAAAACTACTACATTTTCATCAATATCTGGCATTTTTAAGGTGACAAATTGTCGTTCACCATCCGTTTCTAACCTGCTGACTTGAGTTATCGCGGTATCTGATTCTACTCCGCCAATATCAAAGAAGATTTCAGCGTCAAGTACATTTCTTAATACTATTTCGAAGGTCACAGGCTCGCTTTCTCGGAACGTAGAACCATTCTCAGGAGACAAAAATGCAACTTTGGGTGCCCCAGCTTCCGCGTCATAGGGGTATAGTTTCACGCTAGCAATATCACTAACATTTCCATTAGGATCATAAGCTCTTGCGTCTAACAAAATACCCTTATCTAGATCTTCTGAATTAGGCACCACACTATATTTCGTAGGATCTGTTAACTGCTGCCAAGCTCCAGAATTTTGCCTTACTTCTACTTTTTCTATTCCGTATTTATCGAACGATTTAATGATAACATCGGTACGTTCATCAAGAGCGATAAACTCGCCATCACCTGGCGATACAATTTCGATGGTTGGCGCGGTGCGATCTAAGTACAAGGTGTAAGCTTGGTCAAAAACCTTACTAGCTCCAAAACCGTAGATAACATTTAAGCGCGCTCTTAACTCTACTGGGGTAACAGGTGATGAGTCGGGCAACAAATCCTTAATTTTAGGGTTTAAGAATGAACCTTTAACTAAACCAGTAGCAGCAGAGTATGAGCCGTAAACATTAACTGGAGCACCATCTCTAATTTTGTCTACGCTCATGGTCGTGTCATTCACCATATCGATATCGCCAAACAAATCGAAATAAAGTTCTGAACGAACCGACTCTTCAGGCTCTTCTGGATTAGTATGGAACGACTGTAACTCTATAAGAGGGTCGCGCAACGATGCCCTAAAACTCTGTTGGCTAGGATTTCCAGCAGAATCACGGGCCGACAAGCGCAACTCTAAATACTCAAACTCTTCTTTTATTTCTGCGCTTATTTGCTCAGCGGCTGACATCCAGCTACTCGAAGGAGCTCCAAAGGCAGTGGACAAGCGATAAGTATAAGCAATTGTGTCGCCGTAGTTATCAATAGCACTTACCTCAAAAAACTCTTCTCGACCTCTGGTTAAGAGCATATCTAAATCAACTAATCGTCCATCTGAAACACGCTGAATACGTAAATCTCTCGGTGCAAGAGTATCTTTAGCAATAAAGCGATCGCTATAATCACCGCCTTCAACGCTATTCCCAGCCAAATCCTTAAGGCCAAAAACGTTAATCGAATACTCAGCATTATGCTCTACGGTGCCAGATTTTATCCGTAATTGAATAACGCTTGGGTTAAGCGGAATTAGCTCAAAGCGATCTGATATATCAATACTTTCGCGTTCGCTGTAATCTTTAAAATGCTTAATCACGGAGAAACCACTAGCACTTGTTGCTTCGTTAAATAGCAAAGTAAGCGGCTGGTTGTAACCTAAAGAATCGGAACCAACAAGTTGAGGGGACGTATCATCAATGACAGTGAGCCACATGGACTCTTCTGCATAAACAACTTCGTTGGTGCTGCTACGTTTAACTACTACTTGATATTGGGTACCTGATTGGGCGGCAGGCGAGCTTGAGATAACAAGTGTATCGTTATCCAATTGGTACTCTACTGGCTGCAAATCGCCAATATCCCAACCACTCCCAACGGGCAGTAAAAATACCTCTAGTTTGCCTTCTAACCCTAAGCCTGAAAGAACTATTTGGTCATCACCAGAATCACTCAAAACATCTGGCCGTCCAGTACTATTGTTCGAAGTAACACTAGTTAGCTCTATAGCTTGGCTAGTTAATACCGCTGCAGGTAAAGTAACTTGGTTTTCGCCATTGGCAAAACTAGCTGTCACGGAATATATACCGGGTTGAGAAATAGCTAAAGAGAAACTGATTTCCGTAGCTGATTGATTAACACTAAATTGCGCATCGCTTAAACTATAATTAGCAATGTTTAGCTCTACTACTTCATTCAAACGTTCGCCATACAAGGTATACAGCGTGTTTCTTCCAGTAATAGAACCACTTGGAACAACATGAGTTATACGCGGCTCAGAATGAGTAAAGGCGGGTTTGGTAACCAACTTCCAAGGTAAATCAACATTGACTAATGCACCGTTAACTGACTGATATGGTTGGTTAAACAGACCTACATTATAAACGTCCCCTAAAGTATATTGCTCACCAAATGCTTGAAAACGTAATTCTTTACCTACCAATACTGTGCCGCCATCAATCAGCAGATTGCTGCCTTGAGAAGCAATATCAATGAGTACTGATAACCAATCATCACCTTCACCGGCAATCAATCCAGACACTAATTGGTTCGCATGACTCAATTGATAGGGACGAACACCCCATAAGTTGTTAAGTGGTAAAGCTAGACTCCAGTATTGTCCATCACCTACCCACTCTAATACATTGCCTTGAATCCCCCATTGTTTGGTATTTATTACATTGTCAATTTCGACGATTTTAGTCAGCGTTAATCCTGACAACTGATTATCTAAATCATAAACAACAACCCTTTCTGGAGAGGCAGATTTTGCAATCAGCAACTCCCCTGACAAACGAACCTGCTGCTGACTCATCAGCACTTTGCCCAATGATGATACTGAGCCATTCACTTCGACCAATTCTAACTCACTATTTGAGCGAATGAGGAGGCGCTGTTGGTCCATCACCAATTGTGTTGGTGCAATTACAGAGTGGTTAAATGACTCAGTTTCATTGATAGCTTCGATGGCACGAAAATCTAATTGACCGGAATAAAGTAGATAGATGCCATTTTGATTAGCCCGTGCATCAATAGCTGCATCCCAGAATATTTGGTTAACAACATCGCCGTATATTGGAGATACGACAGCTCCAGAATTACCAAAGCCAAACCACACATCACGCCATAGTCCAATTTGATCAAACACTTGGTTTTCGTTATTTGCATAGTGTGATACGAGTTTCGGAGAGTAAGGGTTAGATAACTCTAATACATCAACTTGTGGCGAACTGTCACCATAAGCAATAGCTATGTAGCCATTCGCTATAGCAACATGCTTAATGCTATCGTTCACCGAGCCTTTAGCTAGCAATTGAGGAGTGTCAGATTCAAGAGTGCTCCATAACTTCCATTCACGATGTTGGTAGCTAAGCAGTAAATGCTGATGGCGTTCAAACCCATTTACTTCTGCTAATCTCGATTCACCCTGTAGAACAACATTAAAGTCTGTATTGCTAACGCCATCAAGATCAAAGCCTTGATTACTCAATTCAAGGTTTAGTTCACCAAGAGTATAATCAGGCTGCAGGAACAAAAGAGTATTAGGATCAAACAGCTGAACTTGTTCAGCTAACTGTCCGTTCACCTTTAATACGGTGTCGCTACTAAAGCCTCTACCAACAATTGCCAACCAATTATTATCACCATATATCAAACGATGTTGATTAACATTAACGCCACCATTTTCCCAAATGCCAAGCGCGTCGATGACCGGATCCGCAATATATGTAAATGCTCCATTTAAACTACTGGTGAACGACTCGTTCAGTATTGTTATTCCAACACTAATATTATCGTTTGGCGATTTATTAAGCCCAGGTACTAACACCTGTAGTTCACTACTATTCACCCAAGTAACATTAGCTGGGTCAATCAACTCGCCCGCAATTTTTATGCGAGATAAGTCATTAAAGTTTTCGCCAACGACGGTAATGACATCGCCCCCCCTCCATGAGCCAAATGCAGGCCTAACGTCAAGCAATTCTGGCTGCTTACCGCTAGCGGCAACAAATCTGAAGCGATAGTCATTGACCAGCTGTTGCCCATGAATATCTCGAATAGCCCCTGACACAACTACTTGATAACGTTTGTCCGCTAATAACTCTTGGTGCGGAGTAAAGCGCAAGCGAGACCCATCTGCAAAAACTTCATGCGATATGTCTCCAGCGACTTTAGATCCATCAACATATAGCTCAACCAAACTGTCACTAAATTGACTTAATAAATCACGGTCTAAGATTCGGTTAAACTGAAGGTCAATAGGGGCTGTATTTGGCCATACCATTTCTGCTGCAGGAACATGCTGGGTAATTTGCAGTAAGTCATTTTCTATAGTACTTAGTCTTCCCCCCAAGTGATTTACTTGAGTGGGTTCAGCTATAGGATTTTCAGCTGGTTCACCATTTAAATATGGGAAAGCAGAACCAGCATAAACTGCCCGATGTTGAACACTTATAGCAGTGGTATCACCTAGTACCGAGAAATAATGGCGTAATGGTAAAGCTTCAGAATACTGACCACTCAACCACGGAGAGATATCGTATAATTGAATATCTCCTTGTCCCGCTGCCACATATAAGGTTTGGCCTTGCAAGGAAATTTGCCCAGCATTTACGGTACCGTTTCGAACTAAATAGGCAAGATTTACACTATCTACTGCGGTAGTACCTTCTACTCGGTTACGATCAAACGCAACAACCGACGCGCCTTTACCAGAACTCACCAATATCAGGTTGCCATGAACCACTATATCTTCGGGTCTAAATCTGGTTTCGCTTAAATCAGTAGTATTAAATTGAGAAACCAATTGGTATTGGCCGCTGGCCAATTCAAGTTCAATAACTTTTCTAGAATCAGTCATCGCGATCCACAAACTGTTATCATACTTTGCCAACTGGTATGGCGTGCCGCTTAGCACCGTTCTATCAATCAGTGCTATCGACCATAATGTTCTGTTGTTCTCGCGCCTAAATACTTCAACACCACCGCTATGCGATACGTATATAAGTTTTTCATCGGTAAGAATATCGCGCACGTTGCCGCTCAATTCATAGCGGTTTAGCAAAATAGGGTCGGTCGCTAAAGTCACATCAAAGTGATACATCTCGCGGCCACCGGCGATAAACAGATCGTTTTTACTCAAGGCGATAGTTTCAAAGCCTTTTGACCCTAAACCACCATCAACGTCAAACACATAAGGCTTGACTAAATCGCTAAAGCTTTTTTCTACGATCACTGGTTTAACCGGATCAGACACATCCGCAACAACTAATCTAGCCACATTAGTGCGTAATTTCTTGCTCAATCGGCCAGAAAAATCATATACATCGTATTCTCCGCCGGTTATGGCATAAAGCACTTGATTAGCCATAACAATACCAGATACTGGGCTCGGTTTATCACTAGACAAGTCCACCGAGCCAGTCGATATTCCCGTGTAGAAATACGGTTGCGAAGCCTGAGCTACGTCATCTGGAAATTGAATGTTAGCGGCAGTAACATCACTATATCCAAAGTCACCAGCGGGTACTTGCACCGACATACGATGACTATTAGCAACGGTGATATTAGCGGCTGGTACACCAGAAAACCAAACCTGAGTAGACGAACCAAAACCAGAACCGTAAAGATCAACATAATTCCCGCCTTGAGGTCGTCCTTGCAAAGGATTGAGGTCTTGAATATCAATCTTTGGCATTACTACCACAGCGCCATTTAAGGTATCTGCAACACCATTGCGGATAATAGATACAGGTAAGGCTACTGTGCTACTGCCCAAAAATAAATTGGGTAATTCAAGCTCCAAGCTAGTTTGGTCAACAAAAGAGATAGCATCGTTTGAAACCACCACGTCACCAATCACTACCGATATTACGTTAGAGTCCTCACCAAAATAGTTGCCCTCTAAACGTAATTGCTCGCCAGCTTCACCGTGAATATAGTGACCAAATTCCTTACCATCCTTGATTCTAACCACTCGTTCCAAGACTGGTTTTAGCGGTACCAACTGATATTGTAAACTCACCGGATAAGAAAGCGTTGAACCGTATAAGTTTAGTAACTGATTATTAAGCTTAATTTCAACTACGCCACTACTTTTATCAGCGGTGTCAATATCTGAAATTTGAACCAAGCCACCACTCACTCGATTAGCGGCGACTATTTGATACTGGTCTTTGCCAAGAATGTTGCCATCAAGGCTAATGCTAACGGCTTGATCTATATTCGAAGAGTCGGTATTTATCAATTGATTGAAATAAATGTCTATCGATTCTTGGCTACCTAACGTGGCGCCCTCTTTCGGTGATACTTCGCTGATCACAAAATTAGGGTTGGGTAATTCACCTACCCCAGGTTGATTACCTACCAAGGTTTGCCCATCATTAACAGCAATAGCCCCGCCCTTAGAATCACTTGGATACCAAGCATTGGCTTCCCAGAGGTTGTTTGAGTTAACCGCATAAACGCCTACTAGCGAATCGGTTGCTACGATTAATTGACCATATTGCAGGCTAAAACTAGCGTTAAGATTATTAAGTGACAGCCCTTCTAAGCCTTGTGATTTGAACAAGCCTCTTTCGAGATCAGTGAACACCACCAAAAATAACTGACCATCTCGTTTCAGTAATATATGTAGCAAGCCCTTATGCCACTTAACATCTACAGGCTGCCCTTGTAACTCGCCTTCAGCAAACACGAGATTAGAAAGGCCTAATGGGGGATCTAGTCGAGGATGATTTAAGTCGAAAAATCGAACAAAACCCTTACCAAAGGGATCGGCGACTGACAGAGCCACTACCTGACTGTTTCTATTGTAATCAACTCCAGTAGCAGTAAAGCCCGGCACAGGATAACTTTCAATCAACAGTGGATTAGTTGGTTCAGTCACATCTACAACTTGTAAACCATCACTATCACTAGCAAGAAATACTAGATTATCTACAACAACTAAGCTATTCACCGCCTGTTCAGTACGTAGTTGAGATAAACGTAAGGGACGTGATGGCAGAGTAATGTCATAAATCTCTAAGCCATGTTCCATCAGTGTTGAATTACTCTGGCTAGGCTTGGCACCAGCAGAAATACCCACAAACAATAAATTGTTATGCTCCTGTAATGAGCTAATTTGATGTGGAGGAACATTAGGTAAATCAAACAAGTCGGAAGAACGCTCTACGTAAGCCAAAGTACCAATAAAGCTCAACTCGTCATTTAGCGATAAATATACCTTATAGACGCCACCATTTAACACTCCAGGAGAGCGGAACTGAAAGACACTCAAAGACACCACATCATCTTCTAAGTCGGTGATTAAACCACCCTCAACGGTATATTCGGTGTGGTATAACTTCCCATCAGGGCCTTCCAATACTATCCGCGTTCCTGGCAATATAGCATCAGCCGAAGCGGTCACCTTGATAAGATCTCCACCAACAAGATCTATTGCTTGGGGCGAAATATCGTATTGGAGGTCTTCGCTAGGTTCCGCAGTAACAATGGCCCCTAAATACTGGGCTGATTGGCTACCATTAACTACTTTCACATGGTGTTGACCAATACTTAAAGGCAACATACTTAGCGCATTTTCTGGAATATCTAGACGGTTTTCACTAAGCCAAACATAAGGAACTTCATACATATCAACAAAGACTCTAAGTTTGTCGCTAGCAGAAAAGTCCTGACCGTTAATACTGATAGTAGACTGGGAATATTGACGGTAAGCACCATTGTCAACCGAGTGAATAACAGGTGTTAACTCGTCTTCAGCAGCGGTTGAAAAATCAACGCTATACGCTAGCCATTGGCCAGAGCCTCGCAATGAGCGGACATTGTTAACCACCAACTGGTATTGAGTTAGCGGTTTACGGCTAAACTGAATATTAAACGCAAAACTTGCGTCTCCTTGTAAATCCAGAGGCTCTATAGTAACAGCAATAGGTAAACTAGTTTCAGTTTCACTAAGCTCTACACCAGCTATCACAGACGCTAAGGTTACAGCTTCGCTAAAACGCAGCGTAATAGTCTGATTGCTTGCAAGAATAGTTGCAGGTTCCAAAGTAGACTCGGCTACAAACACCTGATGAAGATCAAAGCTCTTCAATCCACCATCACCGGAAGCAGTAATTAAACGACCATTGTAGTAGTCTACATTTAACACTGGTTCGTTATTACCCGCCGACACAATAGTCGGCGACATAGGCTCAGTAATGTCAACCACCACCAATCCTGTCGTTGTCGCTACCGCCAATAAGTTAGCCAATCGAGTTAAACCAACTGCGTTACTGCCTTGAGCTTGTAATGAAATATCAAGCGGCAAGCGTAAACGCTGTTCTGGACGTTCTTGGTGGAAAATTTCAATCCCTAAATTGCCTAAGGCTACAAAGACATAGTCACCATAAAACTCAAGATCAAATACCGTGTTGTCAAATAACCAATCACGACTTAAATAAGGGTCAAATAAGTTAACCGCATTTATTTCGTCCGCTTGGCCATTACCTCGTTCCTTAGCCGTATCCAATGCTTGAATACCACATGGTTTCCAAACCGCAGAAGCTCCGGAGCTCTGGCCGTACAACCAGTCCTTTTGATAATAAAGTGAACCGGCTTTCCTTAAATTAATACCAGGAGAAACATCTACAGGGTCATTTATAGCTGTAAAATTAGCCGCCAAAACAGCTCCCGCATTAACCTGACCACTTAAGTAATTACAAGGTTCTGGGGCTATTTCAGGAATAAACTCATTATAAGTAGCTGAAAATAATGCGTTACCAGACTGGAACAAACCACTAACTAATTTACTTTCATTTGCGTATAGGTTGCCTTGGCTTTGCAGGCTGTTTTGGTCATTAAGGTTTAGCCAGTTTACACCTGCTGCACCGTTGGCTGTAAACACTAAGTCCTGTCCAGCTACGCGAGATGCTTGTACCGAAATAGAATCTGCCGATAAAGGCAACTTATGCCCCTTATTTCGTTCCAAAGTGCGTAATTCAGCTTCACTAAGACGAGAAAGGTCATAACTTGCATCATTGATGTTGAAAGCTTTTGTTTGTAGCTGAGTAGATGTGATAGCCCTGTCAAGATGTCGCTGTTGGATAGCTCCATTACCTATAGAAAATGCACCTCCAGCTAGCTCCGGTTGATTAGCATTTTGAATATCAAAACTATTCGCCAACCAAGATGAAGAAAGCAGATGCCCTTCAATCTCAGTCATAGATTTGTGGCTTGTATAGTAACCAGAAGCCGTAATTGCCATCCCTGTAGCATGGTCAATCAACAGATCTACAGGTTTAACCTTATCTGAGAATGTTTCACCAAGTAAGGCTAAACCATAGCCAAAACCTTGTTCTGCATTTAGAACAGCTTGATTTCCATAGCGATCTTTAACAATAAGTTCAGATTTACCGCTCACTCCACGCGGGGTTGTAAGCATTAGAGTATCGCTAGATAATACCTCCACATCTCGCGCTGTGGCGCCACCAATACTAACCACAATACTTTCGCTAACCGAGGTACCAGGTTCAAAACCACTACCTTTTAAGGTGACTCTGGTACCGCCACTTAACGGCCCCCAAGCTGGGGTCATGTAATCAAGAGACAGCACTTGATCAACGACTAAAGCTCCTGCTTGATTAGCTTTGCGCGTTATTCCATCTTTTTCCAATGAAACAAATAAATCGTAAATTCCCGCTTGTTCAAAGCCATCACTGGTAGCATGAATAATGCTAACCAATGAATTTGCATCACTGCGTTGTACATCGGTAATGGTTAATGCCTTACCACCAATATAAACGCCTAAACCATCGGTAGATAATGGTATACCTTTGACAGAAATGGTTAACGCGACAGGAGTGCCTGCTGATATGTGATTGGGAACAACAGCATACAACTCTATAGGGTCAACCGTAGATTGAGAAATAAGCAGTTGGCGACTAATAGATTGTTTTAACTCATAAAGCGTAATACTACTTGTTACGCCACCCACTATAATCGGTTTCGCTGCTGTCAATCCTTTAAGCACCGACAGAGTTATTACATCTCCAGTGTTCAATTGTTCAGGAGACGTTAATTGAATAAGTGCATCATTGTTCACAATATCGATATCAAAAGGAACGGGCTTATCCTGACTATCTACTAGTCTAAAGTACTGCTGATTATTGTCGGTTAAATCTATCGCCTTATTAAAGCGTAATCTGATGTTTGCTTCTGCAACTGAGCTTAATTCAACAACGCCTGAAGACGGATCGATGCTGTTCAGTTTCAAAACCACGTCAGGAGCAGCTTCTATCCAGCCATTGCCAGCACTAATCACCGAGTATGGTGTAGTGACCAAAGTTCTAGCATCACCTGAGTTGGCAAAGCTATTAATCACAATAGGGCTAATTGGGTTGGTCACATCAACGACAACTACCCCGCTGTCTTCAGTTACCGCATAAACAAAATCACCAGACATCGAAATATCATATACATGCCCTACATTACTGACGCGACTTACTACCTGGGGATTAGCCAAATCGCTAATATCAATAACTACCATGCCTGAGTCACCGGCAGCCAAGTAAGCGTGGCTATTTTGAATAAATACCCGAGAAGCAGGGATATCTAAACTAGATAAAACCTTAGTCCCTTGCAGGCTATTATTTTCCAGTAAGTAAAACCCACCCAGCTCACTGAATTCAGGACTCATTAGGCGTTGTTGATCAAAGTCATAATTGCCAGCAACCACGCTATAGACTGTTCCGCGTTGATCGGCCTTAACTGTAGCAACATCCAAAGCAGGCAATTTATGTGGTAAAGAGATTGTATCTACCAAATAGGCTTTGGTATCCAAACTTACATCAATCTGACCCACACCGCGCTCCGCCAAGGCCAGCATCAGAGCTTTATCTTGAAGCTTAATACCTCTAGCGAACGCTGCGTTTAATGGCAAAGAGCGAATAATAACAGAATCAGATAAGTTATCGTTGTTAACACCGATAACAAACAGTCTGGCACTACTAGGCTGAGAGCTGCTAAATTTAGCCGCACTCACGTAAATTCGTTTGCTGTTTCGGCTAAACGATGCAGTAACACCCAGTGCGCGATAACCCGTTGGTAAGGCAATTCGACCGACAACGCGATCATCTAGCAGATCTTGATTTTTATCTATGCGCTGTAATAGTTCGTCTGGGTTAGCAATGTCATCTACATCAGAAATGTAAGTCGACGCATCTATGTTAGTAATTAATACCCCATCGCGTCCGGCTGCAGCAATAACATAAGTATTGCTTGGGTCCATCACCATCTGATAAATCCGAGCGGCTTGTTGCCCGTCTTTGCCAGTCTCAATACGCATATTATTGGCTTGTTGATATTCAAAAGCTGCAGCTAGTGTAACCGTTTGTTGATCGGTATTAACTATCACTACATCGCTACTGCCTAACTGCCCTGGCGGAGTAACTAATTCAATAAGCTCTGGACTCAGTACCTTCAGGTTGTCGACTTCAACCCCGCCAATCCAAACTCGAGTATCCCCTGCGCTAACAAAACCGCTACCACTTAATACTACCGAAGTGCCACCGTTTACACTGCCAATTGTTGGCGAAATAGTATTTAAGTTTAACGGTTCTACATAACGTACCGCGCCTAACCATTTGTCTTTTCTGCCATCAGCCACTTCAACTTCTAAAGAGGCAACCCCAGCTGCATGCGGAGGTGCAGTGATGGTATAAGATGATACGAGACCATCGGTGTTAAGCAGTTCAACACCCGCTATTTCTTCACCAATACGAACAATAGGATCATTGGCAAACATAGCCTTAAGAACAAACTGGCCACCAGCTGTTGCAATAACAGCCTGTTCTACCTCAACTATTCTCGGAGCATCACCATACACATTGGCCGTTGCAAACCGCAGTTCATAGTTTACCAAGCCTGCACTTCTACGGCTTCCAAGTTCAGATTCGATCACCACTTTATAAGTAGAATCAGCGTCAAAATCTTCTATAGGTTTAATCAGTAGACGCGTACTTAACAATGGGTCTAGTTGCGCATCAAACGTCAACTCCAAGCCATTCGTACTGCCATCATCTTTACTTAAGTGAAGGTAGCGAGCTAAATACGCACCTGCGTCTTGGTTAGCAGGGATACTCAAGCCATGATTAAAGTCAATAACAATAGTGCTATCAACAGCAACATGAGTAGCGTTTTGCTCGGGGGAATGCTTAACGATATCGCTAACATAAGTATCGGTAAACTGTAGGCGAGAAATGTAACCTAAGTTACAACTACCCTCTCCAGTTTGCGTTTCTTCTACATAAGCAGCTAAGGCCACACCGTCATTCGTAAGGTGTTCTACAGCATTGGGAAGGTCATTCACCCCGCTATAGTTGCCTTCTACCCGGCAAGTATTTAAATCAGAGGCTAAATGCAGAGCATCCAATACAGAAACATTATCAACGCGACTCGTATCTAAAAGATCAAATTCATAACTTCTTAGAGTTTTGCCATTACTTCTCAACTGGCTAACCGAGGTATAAGTGCTACTCATACCATCAAGATGAGTTTTTAAAGGAAAACCGTTGTCTTGATAATGCCCTAAATGGTTTAAGGAGTTATTACTTTGAAGCCCAACAATGCCAACACCAGAGCCAGCAACTGCAAGTCGATTGTTATCGCCCTGAGAAGATACTTTTAGAGAATTTTCTCCATCTAGTAACCTTACAGCTACTTGTGGAGCGGAAGGTCGAGACAGGTCATAGTCAACGAGGTACGATTTCCCACCAAACGAAGAATTAACCAGCAACTTTTCGCCAACAATAGCAAAATCTTGAATGTTTAATGGTCGAACAACCCCACCTATGCTAGCGGTCGTTATACGCTGTAATAAACTTGGTCTTACAGGGTCAGCTAAACTAAATAGCGTAATCTCGCTATTGTCTACCTGCCCTATTAACAATTTATCGACTACCTGCATCTTTGTAGGTGCATTGGCACTTGGTATAGGTAAAGCAAACAGTATGTCTCGGTTTTTACTGCCTTGACCTAACTCTTCCGGTAGTCGAGTTTCTCGGTCATAGACCAAAATCCAATTTCGACTTTTATAAGGTGTATTTATTAGTGGTATATCGAAGCCATTGGCAGACACATAAAGTTGAGTATCCGATAACACCATCGTTCTAGGCCACACATCTTTAGGCAAGTCGTAATAACCTAAACCATGCATTGGTGCCGCATTTTCTAGTTCATCTAAGTCATAGTGAACCAATGATAACCAAGCAGGTGAAACCAACTGATTAAACTCATTAGTATTAACTAAATTGTTATGGTGTGGCCCATCAACAAAAGGAATCGGCACGCCCAATACATATACTAAGCCCAACTCACTATCCGACTCCAAGCCAATAATTCTGCCAGGCGGCAACTTCGTTACGTCCGGTGCTATTAGTGGAGGCAAGCCTTTAGCAGCTCTATCAATATCTTTCAGTATCTGGCTTATACTTGCACGCTCTCGAGTTTGCAGTGTGCGATTTACCGACAATCCGCCAAAAAATAGAGCCTTAGACTTATGAGCGACTTGATTGGTAATGGAATCAACCAACACTAGGTCGACATAAGACCTTGTTGGTAAGTCAATATTAGGTACCACCCACTCTAGGCGCTCACCACTATGTAAAATAAGAGAGTCATTGTTTACAAGCGATTGATATAGCAGCTCTGAACTACCATGTTGATAAACCTTTAAACCTAATGACTCATTAAAACCATAACCAGTCAACGTTACCCGTTCGCCTGCGCCAACTTGTTTAACATTTACAACGCCGGGAGTAACAGCATTAATCTGCAATACGTCCAAATACGTAAACCCACCGATAATCGAAGCGGATAAACCTGCAGAATTAGAGACATTAACGGCAGCAGGGCCCGCATAATTAGGTGGAGTCACTATATGTAAACGGCTCACTCCATCAGTAGAGTCAATTGAAGATATTTGAGCGGTTTGATGACCAAAAGTAACCCGAGGCTCCTTACCAAGATGAGTAACCTCAATAATCACATCTTCGCCACCTTTCACTGTACCCGATGATGGCTTAATCGATTTAACAATAGGGAACGGCAAATCACCAGCAACTGAAGTGTTAAATTCCCAAACGTAATCATTAGCAAGAGCGTAGCCTGTGAGAGGACTTAAACCAGATTTAACAACTACCGTGTAAGTAACTCCAGCTTGTAGTTCTTGGTGTGGAGTCACTTGTAATGCTGTGTGACTATCCACAGCCCTATCTACAAATGAGACAGAAAACTGCTCACTAATATCTTCACCCAGTTGATAATTACCTTGGCTATCTATCAGTACAGAACCTTCAAAAACCTGCACAAAATCAACAACATTTTGGTCTAGTCCTAAAGGCGCAGAAAAATCGATAATAAATGAAGGGATCGCGGTGCTAACGTGTTGCTCATTTCGCCCTGGTAGCGTGCCCACAACAGTTAGTTCTGCTAATTCAACTCTTGCAATACCTTGTTTACCACTAGCAACTTGAATCGCTCCGCCCGCTAAAGTTAAGTCTCTCGCAACATAACCTAATTCTGCCGCTTTATGATTTAACAACGCGGGAATAGAAGCATCTACACCAGCTTGGTTCAAACTGTCTAAATCAAATACCTGCAACACCGTTTGGCTAGGTTTGTCTTCTTGGTTAAGATACTGGGTAGTTAAGTAAGCTTGGTTGCCCACTACAGCTATATCGTAACTACCGCTAGCCCGGAAATCTTGTCGTTCAGCTTTTATAGACACTGATTGGACAAACTTAGGATTGTGAGGGTCTCTAACATTAATCACTGAGAACTGAGACACTTGACCATCGCCAGCCATTTCAGCTACAAATACACGGTCACCAACAACTTCAATGCGATTCGCAACACCCAAGGTATCGATTGATGCAACAATCGGCATGGCAGGATCAGCAACATCGGCAATAACCACGCCTTGGTGAGATGCAGCAATAAAGGCGTAATCACCAGAAATTTTGACATCACGAGCAAAACCATCTGGTTTAATAAAACCAACTCGCCTAGGCGCACTCAACTGCTTAAGGTCAATAACTTGAACTCCGCCATAGCCGTTAGCAACAAAAGCTAAACCATCTTTTCTATCAAGACCAAATACCTGAGAGTATGGCAAGGTATAACGCCCTTCTAATAAGTACGGCAGGCCAAACTGCCCGTCGCCATTACGTATAGAAAAGACCAATAGTTCTCCATCTTGGCCACCATAGTACTTGGCGCCAGTCTCGGGGTTAAGATCAATTTCTTCTTGTAGGCTCGAAGTAAAGGAAGACCCAGGTTGACTCTTTTTACTGATAGCAATTCCGTGTTTTGATGCTAAAACAAAATTTGCATCTGTATGAATCTCACTAATAATGCCTTCAAAATATTCAGATGCCCCATTTAGCAACTGTGAATAAACAAAACGTTCACCAAGCTCATTATCTTCGGCGACAAACTCCGTTAAAAACAGGCCTGAGCATGCGCCACAGGGATCATTTGCTAGTTCATTCGCTACAAATGAAATGCCTTGTTCAACAACTAAAGGATCTACGGTGCTCCAACTTCCTACCACTGCACCTCGACGTTCATTAGAACTAAACTGCTGAATCGCATTGTAGTAAACACTTTTGGCTGCGTCTTCGGTACCTGGGCTCGGCATGAAATAAGTCTGATTAGTCAAACCTAAACCCACTTCATGAGTGGTCTCAGCAACGGTTTCATGGTTTGGAGTGACCACCTTGGCAACAATCCTCACCCTTTCATTACGATTACGCTGTCTAGCTAATACCTTGCCGTCAGCTAACTGGGTCCAATAAATATAACGATGTGAGTTTGGCTCACTAAGCTCTATATCGGGGCGCACACCATGATCAATGCGATATAGCTGAGTATTCTTACTCGCCAACTCAACCCAACGTCCGTCTGCAGTTTGGTGCTCTCGAATAAGTGTTGCTAACACACTGCGATTCTCAGCAACGCCAATATCCGTAACAGCCACAGCGATAGTTAAAGTCTCAGCTTGAGTTAATATATCGTTATCAACTGGGTTTAGTACTTCCAAAAGCGGTTTAACTGTATCTTCTAAAATACCAACGTGTACCACTTGAGAACGACCGGGTTGGTTCAATCTATCGTATGCTACCGCTTGCAATGCAAAGCCTTGAGCACCCTCTGGTGGCAGTATCTCTAATTGATACTGGCCAAATTGCCCAATACCTCCAGAGCGAGTAGAGATACTTTCAAATACACTATCAACCAATGAGCCGTTTATGTAAAAATCGACACGGTCAATACCTTCCACGCCCAAATCATCGCCCACTTCAGCAACCACAGACATAACTTGTCCCTGAATGACTGAAGCTAAATCGTTACTCGGCTGAATAATTGTTGCGGTGGGCGGCTGATCAACTTGAATGTTAAGTTGCGCCGCTAAAGAAGGCTCTGAACTATTCCCATCTAAATCTTCTGCTATCGCCCTAAACGCAATCTTTCTACCCGCCATTCCCTGAGGCACAGCTATATCAAATTGATAAGGAGCTAAGCCATCAGAACCAATTTTTTGGAAATTAGCATTTGCTAGGGTGTCAAAATCTACTGCCTGATATAGACTAACCCGGTTAATTCCAGACTCTAAATCACTCGCGGTAACACTTACGACTAGATCTCTACCCTCAGTAACCGTTGCTCCATCTATCGCAATAACATGACCAAGAGAGTTTAAAAATGAAATATCATTAACAACAGGAGCTTGATTTTTAACTAGCTGAACACTGCGTGAAACAACTGTTTTATTCCCCGCGCCGTCATTAGCAGTTACCTTAACTAACAAAGGTAAACTCGTTAAAGAAGTTGATTGCTCAGCAACATAATCTGATAGTTTCGCTACAGCTAATTGCCCACTCCATGGAGCGGCTAATAACACTTGAGATGAGACTAACTCTGAGTTGGAATCAAACATGCCATTGAGATCGCCATCGGCTAATAACTCAACTTTAACATTTGCGACTTTAACGTTATCTTTTACCACAAAACTAAACGGTAACTGCTTCCCTTCCGCCACCGTACCACCAACCACTGGATAATTAATACTAAGCTCCGGTGCTAGTGTGTCTTTTTCTACAATAACCTTAGTTGTGTTAGCCGTATGCACCGTACGAGGATCACTGAGAGTCCTCAATTCGGTCACACCTGCTGTTAACTGAAGATCTCGTCCCGCTTGCCCAAATGGAATGTTCAGGTAAAAGTCATAAGGGGCGGCTGTAGAGATAAAGGTTTTATCACCAGACATTAATCCTGCTACAGTAAGAGAAACCCTATCTACAGCCACGTCATCAATGGCATTAACTTGGATGAGTAGGTTCTCACCTTCGGTCATAATGCTATTATTTGTAGGTGAAGCTATAACCACCGTCGGCGGCATATCCTCCACCAATTGAATGGCTACCTGTTCCTTGGCGATATGTTTATCCAAATCACCATACTTAGCACCGTAGGTATCTAGCGCTTCTATCTCAATAAAAAGTATATTGTTTTCTGGGTTTGAATGATCGAACTCAGGTAGGTTTAGGCCAAAATTGTAAGGTGGTTTTCTGTTTCTAAAGTCTAGTAATACCTCGGACCCGCGGCGAACCACAGCAACTACAGAGTCAATGCCAACATCATCATAAGCATTGACTTGAATATCTAGAAAACTTCCAGCGACTTGATTAGTACCATCGATAGGACGCTGAATATCTACAACGGGTCGCTCATCAATTTTAATGGGTAAACTAAATTCTGTACTATTAGTGTTGCCTGAAGCATCAACAGCGTTAACTTTTACCCAATAATCAAATCGAGCAGTACTAATATCAGAAACATTGTCAAAGCGATTTACAATTTCAGACAACCTTTCTACATGCAATAGCTGTGAATATATAGGGGTATCGAAGCTACTTGTTGTACTTGGATCACTATCAACACTTGGAATAGAGCTTACTCGCCTAACTGTTTCGAAAGCGTCTTGTTTTCTATAAGCTAAGCCCTCCTCCCACAATCCGTACCCCACCTCCACAGACATACTGGACACTTTAACGTTGTCGAAAGCTCTCCACCTAAAACTAAAATCACTATGTTCGGTAGCGGCAAAACCCAACTCAGGAGATATTACGGCAATCTCTGGATTAATTTCGTCAACAGCAGCAATAACACTTATGCTATGTTTACCAAGAGCGTCGTCGCTATCGGTAACTGTTGCAGTTAGCTCAATCTGATCATTTCTTTGATAAACAGTAGCCGGAACCTTCAGTAAAAACCTTTTGGTCGTTAAATTAGGGCTGTTTTTCTTAGCAAATTGTTCCGCTATAGAAACCGAGTACTTTCGTTCATATTCATCATACATCTCTTCAATAGCTTGATTGATTTGAGCATCACTAGCATTTGCACCATTTTCAGATTCAATGGTTTGTAGTAGTTCTCCGTTGGCAAACACTTGTATTTGCGACTTACCTAATAAACGGTCATCGGTGGCAACAATTCCTACACTTATTTGCACTGTTCCATTTACGATGTATTGATCAGCAGCAGGACTAACAATTCTAATTTCAGGAGCAATATTAGCCAAAGGGTGGACAATAAAGCGGCGTTCAGAAACATGTTGAGAACCATCTATCGCTCTTAGTACGTACTCGGTAGGTTCTGTCTGTAAAAATGCTATTTCAACATGCTTGTTCAATACACTACGTGTAGGATATGCAGGGCATGTGAATTCAAACTCCTCGAGATACTCTTCAACTAGCGAACCATCTCTTGTTACACGGTATAAACCTAAATGATGAAGTTCAGTATCATCAGATACATCAAATTCTAAGGCAAAGTCTTCACCGGTGCGCAGCCAAAATTCCGCATACTCCAACACCGCTGGATCGATGATATTCTTTTGAAACTTGCCATCAACCTTGTATGAAGACAGTTTTTTCAATTTTAAAAGCGGTGCATTATTCTCGATAATCGGCAAATTTATTTCTTGAGAACTCAACTTTCCAGAATGATCTTCAACTATAGCGGTAAGATTTAGCGCGCTACCAGGAAGAATATCTTGAACTTTGTATTGAAACTCGAAAGATTTTGTTTGTGGCCAACTAGCAACTTTGGAATATAAACCTTTGTTGTCTAGCAACGACAAAGACTTAATTCCTGCATTGTCACTAGCATTCAATCTAACTGATAAAAATTCTCCATCAATAACCTCAGATTCAACACTAGGTGCTTGTATGTTTACTTCTGGAGCTTGTTGGTCAACATTCAGATTTGTAGAGATAATAGCATTTGGTGTTACCGCCTCTCTTAAATGTGAACGCCAATCTGTTGCAAAAGCAAAGAGAGATAAACGACGGGCAGAACTGATAAAAGGAATCAGCCATGTACGAACAACAGACTGGTTTAACTGAGTTAGCTTCTCAGCACTGTTAAACAACAACAAAGCCGTTCCATTGGCAGATGAGTTATCTTTAACAACTAATTGCAACTGAGTAGAGCCACTTGCGCTATGCGCTTGCTCACCAACAACATAAGGCCCCGATTTGCCGAGAAAATCAATGCGAATTTGTCTCACATAGAAGCTATCTTCAACGCCATCTATAATCGGCTTAATTTCAACATATGGAGTATTTTTGGGGATCCATTTGGTAAATATCAATTTGCCGTTGTCATCAATTAATTGATCAGCTTCAACAACAAATGAACTAGGTTCAACTTGACAAATGGAAGCCTCGGAGTAGCTAAGCTTGTACGACACAGTCGCATTTTCTACGATCAATCTCAGTGATGAGCTTGCTCGGAACTGTGCTGGTGATACAAGTATTTTTTGGTCTTTGAACGCAACAAAACGTTTATCGTCTAACTCCAGCGTTGCAGGGCTCAAGGCTTGCTCTGGATAACTGGTAGTAACTGCCCAATTTGGGTCTTGATCAACTAACTCAACTTCGCTGCTAAATAAGCGAGGATCAATCATATTATCCGCGCTTAAATTACTCCAAAAACTGCTAAAGTATGAGGGTATCTCTTCATCTAGATAGTCATCATCGATAGAAAACCGAGTACGAACCAAGTCACCATCTTGCCAATTCCTACTTGGTAATTGCTCAATCAAAGTTACCACAGGAGCTAAATCAGGTTTTATAGCAACATTATGAGTAACTTTCTCCACATTCCCAGAAGTATCTGTAACCTCAATTTTTAGATCAACGCTCATACCTTCATAAGGAACAACCCCCAAAGCAGATAAATCATACACCGAACTTGCAGACAAAGTTATGCTAGCTTGATTTAGCTGGTCAGCAGCCATTAATTCAACAATTTTGTCGGCGACTAAGGTAACTTTGTAGCTGCTAATCGCTACGTTGTCTTGCAACTCTGCGCGAAAGTCTAATTCTTGCCCCTCAACAATGCTGGTCAAAGGAGTTAAGATTCTAATTGTTGGCGCTACTTCATCATCTTTAATTACGAGGTCAATCAACCTAGAAACAATTTGATTACCACCTTGATCAAATGCTTGCACAGCAAACTTAAAGTGCTTACCGTCACCAAATTCACTAATATTTATTGGTAATCGAACTCGTGCCGTAAAGTCTGAATAGAAATGTTCAGCTATTACAGTAGAGCCAAAAGAATTGTCATTATCAACCGTGACTTGTTCTACTCTGTCTTTTCTCGCTAAACTTTCCCAACCAACACCAGTATCAACACCATCGCTATCTAATAAAACAGCGTCTATAGCTGCGATATAGCGATCATCCGCTGCTGTTCCTACAACATTAAAAGCTTGATCGGGCAGTAAGCTTAGATCGGATAGCGGTTGGATCAAGGAAATGCTTGGGTCTACAACATCTTGGTTATAACGTAACTCTAATACCAGAGTAGAACTAGCTTCATGAACATCGATTGCCCTTATCGAAATTTGAGTGTCTTGCTCAAGCTTAGGTATACGCGTAAATGCAGTAAAATACCCTCCCGAGGCAACAACTTCCTTGAGTTTTTCACCATAAAACTGCTCAAATATTGATTCCTTCCCATTCTGAGTAACAATAAAATCAACTTGAGCTAATCCCAAATCATCACTTACTAAAGCAGCAATATTTAAGGCCTCACCTTCAGTGACACTAAGCCCTGAAGCTGGCTGACGTAACGAAATCACTGGAGCTTCATTTTCTAATGTATCAAATACCCAATCAACAACGTTCTGGTTACCGAAGTTATCAACAGCCTCGACCCTCAATTCAACCGATTGCTGATCTAAAACACTCAGTGTTTGAGTCAAGGTATAATCGGGTTCACTGTTTTCTATCGTGTACTTATTAACCTCACCATTTACACTGACTGTAATACTAGCTAGTCCAGCAGAGTCTTTAACGTTAAGTGTTAGGGTATGATCCTGGTGATTTACCAATGCAACGCCTGCTTTGGGAGAGATTAAGGCTATATTTGGACCAGTCTCATCAGCAAGCACTGACAGCTCTAATGAAGTTGTAGCTGATACCTGACCAAGTAAATCCCACGCTATTGCTTTTACTAGAATAGGTTTAGCTTTGTTGTCCAAATCAAAATCTGCCATATTAAGTTGGTCAGAAATCAATAATTCTGGGCCGGGCGTCAACCCCGATACTTGGTCAAAGCGACGTACCGCAATGCGCTTATTATCCTGCCAGTACTCTAATTCTGCCCCTACAACAGCGCGATCGTCTTTTGCCAATACACTCAAGCTAATTAAGTCTGTAGGGCGGTAAAGCTCCTTATCACTAACCATCTCTACTATAGTAGGAGCTTGGTCTTCCAATACAGCTAACCAGGCAGTTACAACAGAGCTATTACCTGCTTTATCCCATGCCGTTATCGAAATAGGATAACTATCAAAATCATTAGCAGAACTACCGATAAACTCTGGCGCCCTTGCCATTTTCAAAGCTGAAAAAGCGGTTAACGCTCCAGGAATATCTTGAGGAGAAAAGTCGTCGCTGGCTATTTTCGTATCTAAACTTCCCGAGAGATAAAAATCGTTACCCTCTTTGTAAACTCCAGCTAATTCAAGCCTATCTACACCTACATTGTCATAACCGGTAACTTTTATAACAAACTCTGAGTTTTCAATGAGCTCAGCGTAATTCTGACCTAGCTTCAAGGTATTTATCTGTGGAGATGCTAAGTTAATAACAGGGGCTTCTTCGTCAAATCCTAAGGTAATATTAACCGCAGCGCTGTTATTTGTTTGTCCTTTAGTGTCATAGGCGACAGCCGACAATCTCAAAGACTGAGCCGAAGAAATGTTCTCTGGAGTATCATAAACTGTTGCATAAGGTCTCGTTTTATCGCTACCAATTAATCTTCCGTCAACATAAAACTCGACTTTCTCAACGCCAATGTCATCAACAGCATCAGCACGAACTTGAACAGGCAAACCTGCAGTGGCCACATACCCTTCTGTCGGACTAGTAATTGCTACTGATGGAGCAAAATCCTGTTTAACTGGGACACTAACAACGGTACTTTGCACTTGCTCTTGGTGGTAGTCCGTTACCTTTGCCTGTAAGTCTAAATTTGTGTAGATCAGTTCAGGATCTATAAAGTAGTCAAATTGTACTTGCTCAGTAAGGCTCTTTTTCCCAATATGTTGATTGTTATCAACCAATACTTTCGATTCAAATTCAACACCATTTACTAACAACGCGACTTCTGTGCCAGCCAGTAGAGTATCGTCCTCAACCGTCAACAAAATTGGAATTGTTTGCCCAGCAGTAACAGAACTGCCAGCCGTTGGAGAACTAATAACAATACTAGGCCTGTCATTTTTTACCACTCGAATTAAACGAGAATTAGTTCTAAATACGGCGTTGTTACTGCCATAAACATTCATGTAGACGCTGATATTGCGTTCGTTAGTGGAGATAGTTGGCAATTGGTAATTTACCGACCAAGTTTCGAAGATCTCATCTTCATCATCGAGGTTTTTTCTTTGTTCTACAGATGGAAAGTTAGCCTCTCCAACGAGTTCACCATCAAGATAAAGCTCCGCTTTAGTAATGCCACTATTTTGTTTACTTAAATCAGGTAATGTACCTAAAAGGCTACTAATTGTTGCTTTAATTTGAGTGCTTTCTACCCACACGGTTCCATCAATAGGATTTTCAAATTCAAATTGTGGTGCAACAGCTTCTGGGGCATTGACCAATTCTATCGCAGAAACATTTGTACTAGATCTTTGACCTGCTGAATCAGTGGCAATAGCAGTGACATCAATAGAACGGCCGGCAAAATTAGCATCTAGCGGGAAAGACATTTTATAAGGGGGCTCAAGTAGCTCCCCCATAACCACTCCATCGACCAAAAACTCGACTTTTTGGATAGCGACATCATCACTCGCTATAGCACTTAACTCCAAGGTTGATGGGACCAACAGCTGTTTTGGCGAGATTATACTCACTTCAGGAAATGCGTCAGCTGAAGCAACATATAACAACCCTTTGGCGTTAGGTATAGCTTCTAAATAAAAAGTCACTATCGCAGGATAATCTTCAACAATAGGCGAGTTAGCTTGCAACGAATTAGCCGATTTTAGCTTAAGTAAGGCTTTATAAGCTTCAGGAATCTCTAGAGCAATCTTCCAGCTTTCTGGAATCGTAACTACTGAGCCATCGGAGTAATGCCCCATTATATTGGGTAAAGTATACGGCTGGTTTAAAGAAGGAAGTACCCAAGGCTGTTTATTCTCTCCACCTTGGTACGAAAGACGCTCTAAGGTCTTATCGTAATCGACATCAACAGTAACTTGTTCTGGAGGTAAACCTGGGTAAGTAACCGTAATAGTCACTGGGTGGTCAGACGTTTCAGCTAACGGATACACAACCCCAGCAGGCGTTACAGCTACTAACTCAGGTGAACTAGACTCGTATTTAATGGCTCTACCTAAACCAGCCATACTAATAGGGCCACGAAACTCGAAGGTTACAATTGGATTTAATGCTACTGTTTGCAGAGGGTCGGTAATCTGAACCAAAGCCGATTCAAGTGATAGCGACAACACATCTTCTTGAATGTTGTCACCCGTTGTAACCAGCTCAGACAAAGCAGTTTGATTACCAGAAGCATCAATGGCGACAACATCAACCAATACAACTACATCACTGGCAATAGCAGCGTTACTTAATGAGCCATTCACCGGTATTGTCAACGTGAACAAACTTTGGTCATTACTTATCGGAATAAGGGAAGTAGTTTCTTCAGTCTTAGCAAAAGAACGCTTTCTTGCCTCGTTAATTACACCACCAGCTTGGCGAATATCAGAAGCTCTTAAGCCTATTGCATTTACTTCAAGACGTGAAAGATCTGTATCATCGGAGGCATTAAAGGTAACTGTTAGGTATTGATCTTTATCAACTGAAATTGATGCTCCAACAACATCAATTTTGGGAGCATTAGATTCATTGCTAAACTGCTCGTTATGGACGGTCTCAGTTTCATCAAGTCTTACAATCTTTACGGATGGAGAGTATTTTTCAGCGCCACTCAAAGTAAAACTTATCTGGCAACGACCACTTGAATCACTCCAAGCACTAACTTCATTACTAGAAAAAGCATGGCGTAGATTAACACTTCCTGCCTCTATGTAAGCAATAGAAGAACAATCACTAAACACAGCACTATAACTACTTTGTTCATTACTATCAGAGAGGGAAGAAGTGGCTCTAATATCAATTTGTGCGCCACACATTCCTGACACAAAAACTAATAAAAATAAAACACAACGCAAATGCCTGCGGTTATACATCCATGTTCTCCAAAAGCGATCATTCGCAAATAAATTTAGTGGTACTAACGATGAAAACTACTTAGAGAAGGCAAAAAGTAAATGATAGTTCCCCTGCATCCATACAAAGAAATATCTACCATTTCATCTCATACTGTTAATAACCAGCGGATATTAACTTACTCAACCAACCTACTCAATATCAATATGAACATTTTAATCAATAAAATCATAATATCTAATATCACGCCACAAATGATTAACATATAGCCAATACCACAAGCTATCCATCAAAAATTTATCAACAAAACCAAATCATTATGCTTACATCTAAATTTCTTTGTACATCAATAAAAAGAACTTGAGCGGCATAACGCCTTAAAAAACTAAATTCCGACCATATTTAGACATTAATTAATAATATTGTTTGTAAATTAAGAGAAAGGGGATGATAATTGCCAGCTTGTATTATTTAGTCTTTTTGTACATAAGGATGTAACAAGTTTGCCATGCAAGGAAATAAAGTAGCAGGTCTAGCACTGATATTGTTAACGTCAGCGTTTCTTAATGGGTGCGAAGATAGCAATGTATTAGCCAAAGTTGGTGATAAAGAAATAACTAAAAGTGATTTCGAAGCCTACCTTACGTACAAAAGAATTCCGCAAAATGATATAGCAATACAAGAAAAAGTATTAGATGACTTAGTTTATAAAGAATCTTTAGCTCAAGAGATTGCCAAAGAAAACACTATTAACGAACAAGCTATCCTTGCAGAAATAGCTGACTTAAAGCGCCAACTCTATATAAATCGCTACTTCGATAAATTCTTAGCTGAACGCGTTAGCGATGATATGATTCGAGCATATTACGCAAACAACATTACACTTTACGAAACTAAACAAGCACGTGTTGCACACATTCTAATCAGAACAAACAACAGGATGAGTGAACAAGAACGGCAAGCCAAACTCACCTTGGCTCGTCAAATTCATAGCCAATTAACATCCGGTGAAAACTTCCAAGCAATTGCTAAATCTATATCCGAAGATACTGTCTCAGCCAATAAAGGCGGCGATCTTGGCTGGCTATCTGAAGGAGCAGTGAGTCCAGAGTTCTCTTCAAGAGCATTTAAGTTAAAACAAGGTGAAATTACCGAACCTTTTAGCACCGTTTTTGGTTTTCATATCGTCACTCTACTAGAAGAACCACAAACTGCGCGTAAACCTTTAGAAGCAGTAGAAGGCTCAATTCGTTATCAGCTGCGCAGTGAAGCAAAATCTGCAGAGATTGAGCGACTTAAGCAAGATGTAAAGGTAACTAGACAAGCGATAAAAGAGTAAAAAATGAAATCACTTTTCTCTTTAACACTAGCTCAGCTAATGAGCGCTGCAGGCTTATTGTTGATTGTGGGTTGTGAGCAAGATAAAGCCCCCGCCCCCCTATCGCAGGAAACTTTAACATCACCAATAGTCGTTACTGTAAACGGTCAAAGCATCACCGAAGAGACAGTAGACTTTACTATTAGCCAAATGTTTGGTGAAGATGGGCGTAACCATGCAACCCCAGAACTACGTAATTCAGTGGTTAACAGCCTAATAGCCAGTAAAGCAATGAGTATGGCAGTTACCCAACAACTTGACAGCGAAACCGCAAAACAACTTGAGTTAAAAGTAGCTGCATTCAAGGAAGAATTACTGGTTAAGCAGTTCTTGCAACAAAACGTTACACCTACCCCCGTAAGTTCGGCTATGGTGACTAATTACTACCAACAACACCCCGAAGAATTTGGTGCAGTTGAACAGTTAAACCTAGAGCTAGCGATTCAAGCAGCCAACACCTCAGAGCAACAACGTAAATTGCTTTTTGCAAAATTAGAGAATTTGCAAAGTCAACAAGACTGGTCGGCCTCATCAGCTCTTTTTACCCAGCTAAACCTAAGTTTAAAAACAGAGTTAGTAGAAACAAGCTCACTACCAATTGAACTTCAAGCCATAACCAATAATTTGTCTGTGGGTTCAACATCTAAACCAACACTCATCAATGGCGATGTTTATATATTGCGTTTGTTATCTAAACGACAGTTACCGCCAAAACCGTTGTCAGAAGTCAGTGTTGACATACGTAAAAGATTAGCCCCCATTCAGCTTAAAAAAGCAGTGAAAGAAGCTTCGGATATAGCCACTAACGCCGCAACTATTGAATGGAACAACGCGCCTCAACAATAACAACCTAGTGAGAATGGCAGGATGCTAGCTCTACCTTTATGGATAAAGAAAACTAGTTCTAAATTAATAACTCCATTTAGTTCTACTTCAAGTTTTAGCCGCAGTCTAATACTATTTTCGGCTTGTTTGATGCTGGCAGGCTGTCCGTTCTGGGAAGGTGGCAGCAAGTCTGCTGCTTTAGTTATTACTCCATTACCAGAAACAACACCCTTTGCCGAAATTCGGCTACACGGTGAAATTGCCAACACCTCAAGCAATGAGCTAAGGGTTGAAATAAGCCTAAATTCTCAGTTACCTATAAACGCCGAAATAGAAAATCAACAATTTTTCTCTTGGCTAAAGCTTGAACCAGGCCTCAATTCTGTAGTTGTCACCGCCACTGTTAATGAACGTTATACACTAACTAAGACATTAGAAATTAATTTTCAAGATGACCAAGAAGCTATCCCTACTTACCCTCCAAATGATACAGAGGTCATTGGAGACTCAACAACCTTAAGCGGCACATTTTCTAGCACCTGGCCAGCAGAAGACATAACGGTATATATAGACGACCAGCCGGTACAATTTGAGTTGATTTCGCAAGTAGCAGCGGCAAGAACAGACAGTGCTTCTAGCCGGGCTTCTAACTCATTTACCTACCATTACCGTTTTACTCACTGGGTAAGCTTAGTGGACGGAGAGAATAGATTTCAGCTAAAAATTACCAGCCCTGACTCTATCTTTTATAGACTATTCAAATTCTTAGCGAGCATTATTAAGGCAAATCCGAGTTATTCGATAGATTTAGATCCTGCTAACTCGCCAACCACGCAAAGCCACTATTTTTTACAAGGCACAATACAGCCAAAATCTGGTGAAATATCCGATTTAGAGGGTGTAGAGCTACATATAAGCAATACTCAAACCAGCGATTCAATTACGCTCTCAGAGTTAAGTAAACCACAATTTAGTGCAAACATACCTCTTATTATAGGTACCAATACCTTAAACGTAGTCGCCAGAAGAAATGGGCGCTCTGTGGCTAATGCTTCGTTAACCATACAACGTGAAATCGGCGACGCTATAAACAACATATTCCCTCCAAATCAAGCAACCGTAAAGACTTCGCCAACAGCCATTTCCGGCGAAGTATCAAGTACTTGGCCATTGAGCGATATGCAACTTAAGGTTAATGACAAGGCCTACCCGCTTTCAAAACTTGATACACCAGAGCTCTTTGCGTTTTCAGTTAGTGACCTTCCTCTTTCCATCGGAAAAAATGTAATTTATTTCCAGTTATCAACACCAAGCGGTGTAACTAAGCGTGAACACCATATTATTTATCAGCCAGATCCCGATGTTATACCCCCTGCCATTAGCATAAATAAACTACCGCGAACCACCACCGCCTCCACAATAAAAATTAGTGGCAAAGTTAACGACCCGGAGGGTGAGCTTGCAGGAATATCTAGAGTAACCGTAAGTAGCAGCCTGTTTTCGGCGACGTTTGACGCAACACTTTCAAGTGACAATTTTTCTGCCGAAGTTCCCCTCTCTTATGGCGAAAATACCCTCAATGTTATAGCAGAAGATTTAAGCGGTAATACCAGCACAGCACAAACCAGTATCAAGCGATTATCGGTGGTATCGTGGAAAAACCTAAGCCCCAGCAATCAAAGTATAATTAACGAGCCTTTAGTAACAATATCAGGCGAGTTGCACGTTCCTAAAGAGGCTGTGGTAGATGGAATAAGAATCAACCAAACCTTGGTGAAACCAACGCTAAATAGTAGCGAGAATGTTTATTATTTTACAGCCAAAAACCTCACTCTAGACTTAGGCTACAACGTATTTACACTTGTCGCACAAGGGCGCAATGTTGGCACAGCTACCCAACAACTACATCTAGTTTATCAACCACAAGGCCACGCAGAAGTATTACCACCAAGCATACAGATAAACGCGCCTTTAGAGGGAGCGGTGGTCAATCAAGACGAGTTAACTGTAGCTGCCAGTGTAGTTAGCTACGGCGGTGCAGTAAATGTAAGCATAAACGGCCAAGCGCTCGCAAATAGTGACCTCATCTCTTATTCAGAAAACCAACAATTTATAACTCGAATAAACAAAAAACTGTCCTTCCCCGCAAACCAAAACAACTTGGCTATTAATGTCGCAGTTGTCGACAGTTTGGGGAACAGCGCTTCAACTACAGTAAATGTAACTAGAGATAAGCAACTGCCAACGATTGCAGTAAACAACTACCTTGCTATACCAGCAGTAAACCAAGTAAATCAAAGCACTATTACTATTAGTGGTAGCATTAGCGACAACAACATATCTAGTGCATCTATCAACAACCAAGCACTAAGCTTAATACCTAGTAATTCGCCCAATCAGTTCTTATTTAGCAGCCAACAAGATATGCCAGTAAATGGCAATTTAGCTGTAGTTATAAGAGCCTTTGATTTTGCCGGTAATCAAGTCGCTAAAGAGCTCCATTTCCAATCAAGTAGCGGTGTTAACATGAAGCCTTTGCTGCCGCCCAATAATGCTACCTTTATGTTGGCCGAATCAGCCAATCAAGTTCAAGTCGCGGTAAGTTACAATCAATTGCCACAAAACAGCAGAGTGGCAGCGTGGGTAACGCAACAAGAACCTATAGTACTTAATACCTCGGCTACTGTTGCCAGCGGCGAGCTTACCTTACCAATGCAAGAAGGTGACGTAACCATTCACTTTGCATTACTAGACGAGGACAACGTAGCATTAGCCAGTGCATCTACAAAAGTAAGCCAAGTGGCCCAAGCGTCTGTGCCATTGGTTATACAAAAAGTTAAGCCCGTAAACGGAGCCCAATACGCCGAGCCCAACGAAGCAATAGAGTTATACTTCAATCAAAAAATTGATTTAAGCCAATTGCAAGTAAGTGTACTAGAAACCCTTAATGGTTATACCTATATAAATAATGACGCACCCGGTACCGATTTTTTACAAGCCAAAGGCTATACCCTGCAGCAAGTTTTTAGAAACCGAGAACCCGTTAACTTTAGCCTTGCACAACTGCCAAATGCAACTACCGTTGCGGTATACCCTAAAACCCCATTGGGCTACGGTGCAAACGTAGAGGTAGAAGTAAATTACAGGGGTAGCACCTTAAGCAGACATCAATTTACTACACGCTCCCTGCCTACCTTAATCACCGGGGCAGTCAGTGACCAATTTAATCAAACCTTAGCGGGTATTAAAGTCGAAATCCCCGCTTTGCAACTATCTACAACAACCAATGCCGATGGCGGATTTGCCTTTGGTTACCAACGTGCAGCTAATCAACCACTCGCTACTGGTTCATACACCTTAATTATTAATAGGGCTATGCATACGCCGGGCATGAGCGAAGAACGCCGCACCATAAACATAAAAGCGCAACGGCGAAACGATCAAGGCATGTTAAGAGTTAGTCAAATTAATACCGCGCTACCCGCCGAGTTTATAAACAGTGGTAACCAACAAGCGGCGCTTGCTGGTGGAGATGTAAAATTAGACCTAAGTGACGCCATAGTGTTATTCCCTGACGGATTCGATAAAGGTACGGTTTACGTTCAGTTAGCGTCACCATCCACCATCAATGCGCCACTTATCAGTGAATTTTCTCCACTTTGGGCGTTTGCAACTCAGCCTAAAGGCATAACTTTCGAGGGCAGCGTAGCCCTTGACATCAAACTCCCCAAATACCAAGAAAGCTACAACTATTTGCAGTATCTGGGCGAATACATGATGTTAGTCGCCTACCAACCAGATAAGAGTGTGATAGCACCTATTGGGGTAGCAAAAATAAATGACAATCAACGACTTATTAGCCAACACCCCATCACGCTAGATTCTCTAGACTACTTGGGTGCTAGTTGGATTCCCCACGAGCTACAAAGCTTGGCCGCAGAAGTTGCTAAGGGAGAGAAAAGCTTGCTTGAACTCACCGCCGCCATAACCCAAAACCTGAGCGAGTAACAAGGATGAATAATATGTTTTTAGGTTTTGTTAACAAAGCCCAGGTGATGAGCAGTTTTGGCCTGTTTATCATAACGCTAGCGCTCATAAACTTATGTAATGCTTCTCAATCTAGTATCGTCCAACCACGCCTTAAAACTGGCTATGTATTGGCTAAAACAGTGATCACCGATGAGAATGGTGACGCAATCTGGGTAGAGTACAACGAGGATGGTAGCGAAGCTGGTCCTATCAACTTACCCCAAGCCAGTTCACAACTTAAGGTAATCCCTGCCACTCATTATTTGAGTCAGCAACTTAAGCTGCAAAACTATTTGATTGCTCACGCCAACGACTTAGGCCGAAGCGCAGAGTTACTATCGGCAGACCAATACAACAGTATGACATTTTTAGCTGCTGATAATAAAACTACGCTAGATAAACCTACATTGCTTAAATCAGTAAAAAGCGTTCTTGTACGAGGTCAAGCGGACAGACTGAGTAAACCAACAAGCTTAATCCTACTCCAGTTTGATCTTGATTTAAGCCAAGGCTACAGCGTACCTCCAGGAGCCGTCACACTTATTAGCAACCTTTCAGGGCAAATATTAAGCGCCCACAAAAAAGCAGTAGGACCTCGAGTTGGGTATTACGGTAGTGACGGCAATGTGTCAAATACCGAATTTGACCCAAGCCAACATGAGGCCTATGGCGCAGTAAGTGGAATAAGAGTTTCGGTTACTGGTCGTGAGCACGAAGCAGCGATTACAGACAATAACGGAGTTTTCTACTTTCAAACCTTGCTCCCATATTGTTCACCTTGGGGAACCCACCATACAGTGCAATTGGCAGCACCAATTCATTATCAAGCCTTCACCCCCAATGGCTCAGCACAACTACCCTACTGGATGCTAGTAAACACCTATGACTACTGCATGAGTACGCCCAATTTAGGGCCAGGACTACTACAAAGTGGTGTTCAAAGTGAAATAACGCAAATACTCGAAAACATAAATATACCCATCTATAAAGTGCCATTTTTGGTCGACATGATGTCAATCTCTGGACAAATTAGGTTACAAAATGCCGATGACAGCCCTATAGCAACGTCCTCTCAAACCCGTTACCAAATAACCCCAAAAAACCATGAAGAAATTGCTTCACAAAACTACGACTTTGACGGCGATGGCAAACCCGATAAAGCGGTGCTCGGTAAGTGGATTACCGAAGACATCGACGGAGAAATAACGCAGCGGTTTAGCAGTGATTTAGCCGGAGAACCCGCGGAGCTGCAAGCCGTTTGGTTTAGTACCAATGAAGACCCAGAGTCCCCACCCGACTTAATAAGGCTGATAGACCTAAAAACAAATCTAACCAATAATGGCTTGTTAGAAAGCATTAGTGAGCAAGATCTTAAAAATACCGACATATTAGTGTTCAGAGAAAGCACTGGAGAACTCGTTGTCCAACGTCAAGGTTTAAAAGATGGAGAAATGGGAAGTCACCAAATTGGCTTAAACAATGGGCAAGTTTTTTACCGGGTTACCTTAAGAGGTGTCAATGCTAGTACATTTAGCGTAGGACCAGACTCACCAATTTTTCAAAAATTTGAAGATTGGACAAGCACCGCAGGCTATACCGAAAACTACCAGCAACGCGAGTCAAATCACCTAAAACCCGGTGAATGGGTGACTATCGTCGCTATTAACAGAGCAACCGGATATACCGGAACACAGCGTACCCAGCTTACTTCCATCACCAACGGTAACATTGTAGACCCAATAGTATTAAGCCCACCTAACATCAAAATTTGGGCAGAGCGCAAGTACAATGTTGAAAGTGGTGGCACCCAAGGAGAAAGCAGAGAGTACCTAATTGGTGCCGAGGGGGTAGGCTTAACATCAGATGATGAGTTAGTTGTTTATAG
The DNA here is from genome assembly GCF_019670105.1 of Agarivorans albus. Classification (NCBI taxonomy): domain Bacteria; kingdom Pseudomonadati; phylum Pseudomonadota; class Gammaproteobacteria; order Alteromonadales; family Alteromonadaceae; genus Agarivorans; species Agarivorans albus. The sequence continues at coordinate 2,695,601 of NZ_AP023032.1, forward strand.
CGAATGGTTAGACACCAACAATAATCCACTTCCTAGTGGCTTGGGTGCCGACAACGGTGCAATGTACGGCTTATCTGGCCGACTAGCCAAAATTGTTGCCCCCAATCTACTCAATGACGCCTCAGGTTCAGGCTTATCAAGCTTTTCAATTAGACCCAACCAACAAACACACGTTATAAAGTTTGCTGGTGAAAATGAACCTCCAGAGCACTTTTATATACATCTATCCGGCACTCCATTAAATGAAGGCCCAGACTTTTCTGGAAACAATCAAGACCTAGATGGCCGACCAAGCCATCTAGTTCCAATGTTAACACCAAGATACGACGAGCAAGCCAACTTAAAGCAATGGTTAGTCTACAACCAGTTAAACAATGCTTACGAAAATGCAGACGATAAAGACGATCTAATCAAACCCAATACACCACAAGAGCTTTACCAATGGTTATACAGGCCGGAGTATCAATTCAGTCGTTACAATTTTAAGGTTAATGCCGCTGAAACTGTCGATCTAGACACCAATACCAACGGCCAACAAAACCTGCTTGAAAACTCTCGGCCAGTTATTGGTTCAACCGACGATGTGCTAAACCTTTTGTATTCCCTAACTAACTCTGATTTCGACCGCCTCTCCTCCGTCGACGGCGAACAAACCTTAGTATTAGCTTTAGGTGAAAGCGAGATTCAACTCACCATTAACGAAAACGGTAAGGTTACTTTCGATGACAACTCTCTAAGTACCTTAAGTAAATTAAATGCCCAAGATATTTTAGCCTTACGCCTATACACCAATGAAGATGCCGCTAATATTCTATGGGAACTGGCCTTTGAGTATCTACATGTTGATACCGCAATCGCCGGCGATACCTTACTTATTGGCGAACCAATGTATGTCACAGCCGATGACCCAACGGTGCCGCTCATAGCAGAGATAAATGGATTAAATGACTCTTTACCACCTCCTGTGCTGCACTGGGAAGCTAGCGGTAGTGCTAGTTTAGAAACCACTACAGCGCCAGTGTCACAAGAAGGCGTACAGCTAAACCAGCTAACCTTAGCCCCTATTGCCAATACCCAATCTATCGTGAGCGTAAGGTCAGTAGACGACCAACAAACCAATATTAAGCTGGCACCGGTTATTGTACTACCAGGCGTTACCGAGCATATCTACGTCACCGAAACAGGTTATGCCACCGTAGGTGGAGCTACCCAGATAAAACTAGATATTCAAGCCAAAGACGCTCACGGCAACTATGCTGCAAAAAATACTGGCTTGTCCTTTGTCACTGAAGGCAGCGTAAATATTATCGAGGAAGATGACGCTATAGGAGATTTTGGTCGGGCTAGCATTACCCTTACGGGTGCCGAGTACAGTGGCCCTGCATCAATTAAAATTAGAGTCGGTCAAAAAGAACTAGATTACAGCTTCGAGGTAAACCCATTAACACTGGAGTTTCTTGATTTAAGCCCTACGGTATACACTGGCAGCCAACAGCCAATTTCCTTACTGGTTACTGATCCTAGCGGTCAGCCTGTGCCTAATGTAGAAGTTATGTTAGACAGTACCTATGGCTACTTAAACCAAGAGCTAGTGGTAACTAATGACCAAGGTATTGCCTCATCCATCTTTACAGTGCCTACCATTGAAGGACAAGGTCGACTTACCGCTCAAGTGGGCATGAGTCGTTTTACCATTCACCCCTACTCCGCGGTTCATAAACCTGGCACCAAGGTAAGCGGTAATAGTCATTTCGCGGTACTAATTGGCGATAAAAGCCAAGACGGTTTTATTAGCCATACCCGTGACGACGGCAGCCTGGTAAATGTTAACTATTACACCCAGCAAGAAGTGAGTGTTTACGGCGAGGCAGGCGAAACCGTACAAGTACAACTAGGTAATGTTCATAATCCAGCTATTGCTCCACTCGCCTCCTTCGGCATGAATGGCTTTGATCAAAATATCGAAATCGATCAAACCGGCCGTTACCAGCTCTACCCAGAATTTGTAAGCCCAATACAAGATACTCAAATGGGTACCGGTACTAGCTATTACTTTACAGCCCAAAACCACGTAGATGGCTTAACAACCAAGCCCAGCCGTTTATTTGCCGACTCCCTACCGGCGTTGCGCCAAGCTAACAACATTGGTTTTACTCTAGAGCTTAAAGCAGAAGAGCTCACCGGTGAGTTAGTTAACTTAAGCAATGGTATCCAACAGCTATATCTCAACAGTAGTCAGCAACTGGTTTACCAAGTGCGCACAGCCAACGGCGAATTAAGTATTAAGTCTGACAGCTTAGATGAAAAAAGCTGGTATCAAATTTCGGCTCGCCACTTTAACAACAAAATAGAGCTGTGGGTAAACAACCAGCAATACTCGCTAGCTACAAACGAAAAATTAGCCATTGATCTGGGCGACAATTCTTTAGAGGTCGGCAAAGGCTTTACTGGCCAACTAAATCGCTTAAAATTTTATGATTGGTCCAAACCTCAACTAGCCACCTTTGAAGATGGCTCTATAACTAAGGCAGTCACCGTTGGCAATACCGGCACCGAAAAAGTCATCATTAAAAGCACTGGCTTAATGAATGCCAACGGTGCTAGCCAGCAGATCCAAAGGGTAGCGGTAAGCTTTAATGATAACGTGCAAGATATCTCCATCATCTCCAGCGCCCTGTTTACTAACTTAAGTGACTTTCACGTAAACTTTTTAGCCGAAGATATCCCCAAGGTAAACGAGCAACTGGCCTATCAACGCGACAGGGCCTACCTTAATGGCAACGGCATAAACACCCTTTACGGAGAGCTATTACCCACTGCCCATGCTGGTTGGTTTAGTGAGATGGTAATGAGCGCGGTGAGCTTTATTCTGCCCATCGAAGACGTAAAAATACTGATAACTCAAATAGGGTATTTGGCGAACGATCCAGAAAAGTTTGATGGCTTAGAAACCACATTAGCCAGCATTAATGTAATCACTATTTTCCCCTTAGCCAAACCCTTAAAGCTTGTTACCACACCTTTAAGAGCCATGACTCGCATGTTAAAGAAAATCAATCCTAAATTGATGGTTCACATGGGTGGCTTTATCGGCAAAGTAGCCAATAAAGCAAAAAGTGGCGACACTAAAATGCTAGAAAACATGCTCCCATTTTTAGCTATAGCGGTACAAATGTACCTCGATGACGAAGCCCGCGAAGGCATGGTGTTTATGTTTAAAACGGTATCTAGCAGCGATGACTTATTAAACTGGGTAGAGCACCTCGCCTTTGTGGGCTCGCTGTGGGAAGATGGCCCGGTTAGCACAGCAGCAACTGCGCCAGTAGGCACGCCGTATTACACTGCTAGCTTGCCACTTCCACAAGCTCACGCCGCTAAGTTATCTATAATGCAAGTGGGTAAATTGGCAGCAATACCACTGGGCAGAAGCTTAACTAAGGTGGCTACAAGCGTTACAGGAAAACAGGCACGAAGTGTTCCCGAAGCGCTTAAGCATATTCGAGAGGCAGCCCTAGGCGGCCTAGACAATTCATTAACCATTAAAAACTTGGTTAAAAATGGCAGTAGCGGCTTTTTAAGATCTAGCTTATTTATTATGTCTGCTGCCGGTAAAAACTCCCTGAGAAACTTTTTTAAAGGCCGCACCAACTCGCGTTACACCACTGCTCAAATGATGGCGGTATTTACTTATTTAGGTTGGGAAATGTCCTGCGGCGCAGCTCAAGACCCACATACCGAAGACAACGATTTAAAAATTGGCGATACAGTTATTACCCCCGAAAGTTTAGGCTGTGGTGACCGAGAGGGCTTAAACAGTCAAATAGCCACAGACGTAGGGCTTAAAATAGCCAAAGTATTTGCCGACTCTGCCAACGCAAAACTCACCGAAGAGAACTTCAAAAAGGACTCTACCATTGGTATAAGCGGCCACGGAGCCATGTTCCACTTAGTTTTATTGGCCAACTACCAATTACAATACCGCTTATTAGGGAATGAAAAAGTAATCGGTTCAGATTTGGGACGCTATATAGCCTTACCTAAAGTGAATGAGTCAGAAAGAACTAAAATTTTCAACAAAAGTAAATTAGGGAATTATAAAGAATTAGGTAAATCTTACTTTCGCTATATCGATATATTACTAGAAGATGAAAACCAACAAGAGATTTGGGTAGAAGCTAAAAGCCTTAAAGCCAAAGGCGATACTGCTACCTTGCGTAGTCAATTTTCATCACAACCACCCACTCCTTGGAAGTTTACTGGCAATGGCTCGGCAATTCACCGCCAAATGTCTTTAGACTGGTCGGCAAGTACTACTAACGTAGCATGGTGGTCGCCAGCAAAAGGCGGGGCACAGGTGTCGGTAAAAGAAAATCGCTGGTGGCTGCAAGACTTTAAATACGAGGGCGTGGATCTTAAACACCCTAAAAAACCGAAACCGGTACCCTCTCTAGAACCCGGCTCAATAAGTGAAACTAAAAGCCCGCGCTGGTACGCAGCCACTCCGCCACTGAGTGGAGAAGCAAAATATATGGAACCTTTCTTTGGACTTAAAAAGAATCAAGAAACAAGTACCACCCCAAAGATTTTTATCCAAAAACAAGCAAATAGATTAAGGGCTTTTAATATCAACAGCTTATTAACTCAGCTTGCTACATCAAGCATAGCCACCCACTTAGATATCGCCGAAATCCACGATATTATAGAACAAGAGGTCGTTAAATAATGTCACCACCTACTCCCCTACCAGAGTCGCTCGCCAGCGAGCTGGCGCAAACTATTAGTAACCCGCAATGGCAGGCCGAGCGTCAGCGCCTGTGGGATATTCACTTAGAGAGCTACTACGCAGGTTTTAAACGCAGCGAAGCCAAGGCCGTTAAACACTATTATTTTACTGGTGAGCTAGCCCCTAAGCATTTTGGTCAAGTGGCAGTCGAGAACTTACTAGCTCTTTATCCGTTAATAAACCAACAAAGCATCAGTTATTTATTAACGGTACTGCCTACCTTGGGCATAAAAGATTTAGTTAAACGACCACTAGAGATATGCAGTGATGATGTTCTGCGCTTTGCTGATAGCTTAATGCTCGATTATTCTCCCTTTGCTCCAAAACCCCACCAAAGCCAAAGTATAGAACAGCGTTTAGCGGTGGTGGATTGGCTATTGGGTGATGAATTTGCCCCACAACGCCGCGTAGAAAATGTTCTCGACCCTAAGCACCCCGGCTGGCAGTTAAGCATAGAGCCCTTAAACATGTGCCGTGATATCTTAGGCAATATTGTTTCATGGATGCACTGCGCAGAGTTCAACCATTGCCCGCCCTTATGGTTAAAACGCCTCGATTATTTAGTGTCGGCCTTTAAACTGCTGCCCATAGAAGCGCATAGCCGTAACATCCCTCACCGTAGGCAAGCAGAACACCAGTTTAAACGTTATTTATGGAGCCTAATCGACGCAGGGCTGTTTAGTGATGCGGTAACGCTTAGCCCGCGCTTGCAGGACTATAACCAAGCACGGGAGCAAGTATTAGCTTGTTTACTGCCACTGGCCAAGCACATCCCTGCTTTTAAGCAGGTTTGCCTAGACATTGAGCACCGAGACAGTTTTTTTGTTGATAGGCTACGTAGCTACCAAGCCCAAAAAATTCACTTTAAAATAAGCCCTGAGTTATTTAAACAATGGCAGCAGCACTTTGTACATGAACCTATAGACAGTGAAGAAGAGGCTCCTCGTTGGTGGTCACTTACCCATAGTGATAAAAAAGACAACCAGCCAGACTTAATGCTAGCGTGGTTAGAGCAGCATGCACCTGAGCAAGCTAGGCTGTGGCCTCAATTGTGGCCTTTTAGCGTTAATGTTTCTTTAATCAACCTAGCCGCTCCTTATCATGAAGGGCTGCACTTTGAGATTAGGTACTCAATAGACTCATACAAGGCCGGCGACCAAAGCCAAGCTGATAAGGCAGAGCAATTGATTTATCAAATTTTTAGCCAACTCCCCATCTGCGAATTAGAAAGCTGGCAATATTACGATGCGGACTTGGAAGACAGAGACGACGACGTAATCATAATAGATTAAATAGTAAGGATTATTTAATGAGCGAAACCGTACAATTACAGTTAATCAGCCCCGACTCTGCAAGCAAACTTTGGCAGCAAGTGGCGCTATTGCTGCAAGACAATAGCACTGGTGCCAAACTACAAGACTTGTTTGATGAGGTCCTCGCTGGTGCAGGTGATACCTTTGAAGAAATACTCGAACAATTTCCCGACTTATGGGTAGAACAAGCCGAATTTGAGCAAGGTAAACTAAGTGTAGAATTCCTAGCTGGGCCAGAGGCAGAAGAGCTGGCCGAAGCCCTAGAGAGCTTTTTTGAACCACTGCCAATTAAAGCCTTAACTATTGAGTTAGGCTGTGATGACGCCGATTAAACCTTTAGCCTAAAGTGAGTCCCCACCCCAGAACAACTCTTTATTGCGGCCTTGCGGCCACAATAATACTGAGTATTGTTGGCGTAATGCGATGGATAAGTGTATTTGGTAACAGCTTACAAATACTTTTTGGCATATCAGAAAGCTTACCTGCCCCATCTTGGCCTATATTGCTAACAGCTTTTTTGGGCCTAAACCTTGGCATATTACTGTTACTGCTGGCGATTATTGGTCAGCAGCAACGTCGAAGAAAGTATTTAGGTAGGCAGCCAAAACACAACATAAAAACTGGGCTACTATGGTTGCTATTACTGCCTGTCAGTACCTTATTAAGCCTAGTGTTGGCTTTTGCTTCAGGCTTATCTTTATACCAAGTACCTTCTGGCTCTATGCTGCCTACCCTACCCTTGGGCTCTATTATTTTGGTAGATCGCTACACTAAGCCACAGCGTTGCGACATGGTAGTATTTACACACCAACAAATAAACTACGTAAAACGCTTAGTCGCCCCGCCTAATAGCCAGTTTACCCTACAAGGCCATTTACTCACTCAACAGCAAAAGCCGTGGGATTGCCCACAGTTGCGATGGCAACCACCACTAGCCAAAGGCCAACAAACCATACATTTAGATGAGCAACAGTGGTTTGCCATGGGCGATAATCGCGCCTTCAGCTTTGATAGCCGAAACTTTGGCGCTATTGCCAGTAAAGATATTGTAGGAGTGGTAACGTTAGTGTGGGTTAACTAAGGCCTAAGCGCTTACTAAGCTAAAATCTGTATTAAGGTGGGTATTCACATTAGCTCACTAAATAGCTGAAAGAAATGGCTTACTTGTCCTGTCTCATTAATAACAATAAGCAACGCCATTTACACCAATACTAAATGTGTTTCTGCAATAAAATATATGCTGAGTATTAGAGAGGAAGAAACGTGAGAAATCTTATTAAATTAGTAGCTTATAAGATTGGGTGGCAACCCTACCAGCCACATCCCGGCACTCGAGTCGTCTGCTGCGGTTGCTCCCTTCCGGGCCTGGCCGAGTTCACAGAGTATCAATGCGGGAGGACCAATAGGGCCACCATAGATGAGCTTCCGAAGAAGCGAGGCTATTCTCGCTTAAGCCTTGCGGTTTTGCAAACGCTAAAAACGCTTTTTAACCCTGCAAAGCGTTTGTTTGCTCAAGTTTTAATCCTTATTAGTTTAATTGCATCACCATTGGCCTTGGCAGAATCTTTTGATCACTCGCAATGGGATGGTTTGCTTAAAGAATATGTTCATTGGCCGGTGGCTAATCAAGAGAGTCGTGTAGACTACGCCAACTTTGATCGACAAGAATTGCAGGCTTATTTAGACAAATTGGCAAGCATCACGCAAAGTGAATTTGATTCTTGGTCTGATAACGAGCAACTGGCATTTCTAATTAATGCCTACAATGCTTATACCGTGCAGTACATTCTTAGCGCCTACCCTAACATTACTTCTATTCGAGATTTAGGTAACTTGTTTCAATCCCCTTGGAAGAAAAAACGCTTTATGTTGTTTGGCGAAAAAGTCAGCCTTGATCATATCGAACACGATTTAATTCGACCCGGTTACAATAATCCACACATTCATGCGGCGGTGGTGTGTGCTGCTATTAGCTGCCCTCCTCTACAAAGCGTGGCATTTACTGGCGAAGCCGTTGAGCAACAACTCATCCAAGCGTTTAGAGAGTTTTTACATAGCAACAAAAACTATTATGACGACGAAAATGAACGGCTTTACCTCTCTTCAATTTTCAAATGGTACAAAGGTGACTTTGAAGGTGGTCTTAATAACTACTTAAGCCAGTATGCTGCAGATTTACGCGTAAGCCCTGAGCAAGTTAAAAAGGCTAAAATATCTTACCTAGATTACGATTGGTCGTTAAACGACTATCGCTAATGACAGTGAATTGAAGATACAAAAAAGCCCGCTATTGCGGGCTTTTTTAATAGTGCTAGTGCTTAGAACAAGCACTTAGATAAGTCGTACAACTCTTCGTTGAATGGGCGTTTCATGTTTTCAATACAATCGATGATGTCGTGATGAACCATCTTGTTGTTTTGAATACCGATACAACGTCCACCTTCGCCTTCTAGTAGAAGGTCTACGGCGTATGCACCCATACGGCTAGCCATTACGCGGTCACGACCGGTTGGTGTACCACCACGTTGAATGTGGCCAAGAATGGTTGCACGAGTTTCGCGACCAGTGGCCATTTCGATACCGGCAGCTAACTCATTCACGTTAGTGATGTGCTCGGTAATCGCAACAATAGCGTGTTTCTTACCTTTTTTCTGACCATCTTTAAGGCTGTTTAATAGCTCTTCACGATCAAAACCCTTTTCAGGAATAATCACGTATTCTGCACCACCGGCGATGCTAGCTTGCATGGCTAAGTCGCCACAGTAGCGACCCATAATTTCGATAACAGAAATTCGGTTGTGAGAAGAAGAGGTATCACGAATACGGTCAATCGCGTCAATCACTACGTTTAGCGCAGTATCGAAGCCGATGGTGTAATCAGTACCTGCAATATCGTTGTCGATAGTGCCTGGCAAACCAATACATGGGAAACCCATTTCAGTTAGCTTTTTAGCGCCCATGTAAGAACCGTCACCGCCCACTACTACAAGCGCTTCGATGCCGTGTTTCTTCATGTTCTCTACTGCTACTTCACGGGTAGCAAGTTCTTTAAATTCTGGGAATCGAGCTGAGCCCAAGAACGTACCACCACGGTTGATAACATCAGAAACGCTGTAACGATCCAACTTCTTAATGTTGTCTTCGTATAAGCCCATGTAACCGTCGTATACGCCGTATACTTCAATATCTTTAGATAACGCACTACGCACAACTGCACGTACCGCAGCATTCATACCAGGAGCGTCGCCGCCACTTGTTAAAACACCAATTTTCTTAACCATCATTCCCTCACAAAGCTGAACTGACCAAAACTTACGTAATAATTCAACAATTCCTCCGTGCCTGCCTTTTAATGCTTTTTTGCTTTTATTGGCTTAACTTGGCTGCACGAAACAACAAATATTCTTTTAACAGCGCTAGAATCGGCGACTTCACAATTCCAACCCACTGTTTTTATGAGCGCGCATTTTGCCACGCAAAGGGTAAAAGTTTTATGACCCTAATCAGATAACGCCCACATTTTGAAACAAATTTTCATCCTTGTCCAAGTATAATCACAAGGCTTGCCCCCGATTATAGAAGGAATTTGGCTTTCTGCTTATTTTGAGCAATTAAGCGGCAAACGGGCTCAAAACACAAAGTAAACACTTCACCTTTCTTTCACATTTGTGTAACATTGCGCCTTCAAACTTGTGCCGACCATAAGGTCATAAGTTTGATCATCGTATATATAGGGAATCCCATGAAGACTGATCTTCAATATGCTATCGAACGAAACGTAGCGACCAATCGCCGCGCTGTAGAGAACTACAACTTACTACGCCAACAAGAGCAAAACCTTGCAGCCGAAGCACTAGAGTTAGTATTAGACAGCGAAAGCTTAGCCAATAACTAATTTGCTTGCTGCACACATAAAAAAGGGGCTAAAGCCCCTTTTTTAGTGTTTATTTGGATTCGGCCACAGGCTCTATTGAGTGCAGCCCTGGCGATAAGTGAATAACTCCGCCGGCATCATTATCCAAAGATAGAATGTTGGTTTTACTGATGCGGTGTCGATAAATTTCACGCAGATATTTAATCGCATTTTCCACATTCTTAAAGTCCAGACGAATATCGTTAATCGATACAAACTTATCAGCTTCGCCAATCAACTCTCGATATTTCTTCTCATACATTGGCTTAATAGCATACCAATTGGTATCTAAGATCTTGGCTGGATTTTCAAACTCCCATAAGAACTCTTGTAACTCTTCTGGCTTAAACTCATCTTGGGTAATAAAGCGCAGTATTGCTTGGTCGATATCATCGTTATAACGATACTCTTCTTTAGCAAAACAACGTTTAATATAAGCAACTACCAAGGTCAAAAAGTCATCACTTAAACAAGGGCTTTTGGCTACCAAAGTTGTTAAAGACAAGTTTGCTGAAGCGCCAATTACCAAGGCATAACGCTTTAAAGTCGTGTTAGGGAACAGCTTGTTAATATGCACTTTAAGCTTGTTTAAATCCATAAACGACAGCTTGTAGTCTTTTGGCAAAGAGATAATAGAAATTACCGACGAACAATGCTTGAAGAAGTGTAAGTCGTTTAGCTCTTCTGCATTATATTGGCTGTCTTGATACTTCTTCAATGACTGCTTATAACGCTGCGATTCGATAGGTAAAATACTGATACCTTCAATAGCTTGAGTATCGCGATTGAAGTGAGGTAAATCTATTGAGCGGAAAAACAACTCATCAATATCAACATCATCATTTACAGATTTGTTTACCACGCTCTCTGCGTAAGCGACCGCTACAGGGCCTGCCATACTCATGAACAAATCGTTTGCATCTAAGCGCACGGTTTCTGAAATATCAATGCCTGCGCGGCGGAAGTAGTTTTCGTCGTAATCAGTGGTTACGGCTTGCGCGGTTAAGATATTGAATATTTGTTGAGAGATATACTGATTGGCATATTTCTCCATAGTATTTACGTCAATATCTTTGCCATTATCGCTTTCTTCTTGCTCTACATAACGCATGATATCGTTAGAAATCAACATCATAGAGTTCCAAGGGCGAATCCGCTTCATCACATCTTCGGGTGTATCGTTACTTTCACGCTCTACGTTATACGAGAAATCCCATTCTTCAGAAAGGTACTTACATAACAAACGACCGGCGTTGATATGCAGTGCTTCAGACACCTCGATACTGCTACCCGAGATATTAGGCAGGATACAAATGCCCGAAGTGAAGATTGGTTCAAAAACAAAAGAATCGCGTTTATCGGGTTGATTAGATGGCGAAACTTGATAATCAAAGGTTTTACTTAGGTAAGAAAACTGCTGAGCAAGGCCAAACTCGGATGCCATGCCAGAACCCGTACCACCACCTGCACTAAATATATAGAAGTAAAGGCGCGATTGGTTAGCTTTAATGCCGCAAGAGTCAACCAAGTAAGAGTGAATGTGACGCCAATCTTCGTTTCTGAAGCTGGCAGTTTCCTTATTTAAAATAATCTTAGCTAAGTACTGGCCTAAAATTGGCGCGTTACCTGCGCCTCCGGCGTGTACTTCAGATAAGTCCATCAACTGGAGCTTCTTGTATTCATCGAGAAACTTTTGGCGACCGGCTTGTGAGGAGTACTTAATACGCCCGGCAATGTCTTTATCTAAATCGCCTACCAGAACCACGGGTTCAATCAAAAATACTGGGTTGTCACCGTTACCGCTATCCAGTGGCAAATGATTTTTAATCCAACGCATGGGTTTAAATTCACGTTCCTGAGCGAGTTGGTCTTGGTACTCCAGCTCGTTAAGATAGTGATTACGGGAGTTGTATACCAAAGTGGCTACATCAAGTGCTATGTTTGATCCGCAGCGACCTAGGCCAATTAAGCAAACAGAGGGGAAGCTTTGTTCTAATAAGTCTTTTTCTTCAGACAAATTAGGAAAGATATTCTGTCTAACTTTATCGAGGTTACCTAGAATTTTCTCTAGGCTACTCTCTGTGTAATACAAATGTTCTATAGGAAGAGAATCCTTCATAGTTCATCCTTGTCGTTAGTCTAGTAATTATTTTATTTTTATCCCTTCATCCTTGTTCATTCCCCGCTTAAAAGCAAGTTATTCAGCCCCTTAACAATGGTTATTGTGATAATAGTAAGTCGCTTACAAATCTCCACGTTCATACCACCAAAGAGCTAACAAAATTTAGCCAATAAAAAAGGCGCCCTAAGGCGCCTTATTGCATTAAGTTAAAAATTACCAACCGGTAACTTCACGCAATGCTTTACCAATATCGGCAAGACTACGTACTGTTTTAACACCTGCATCTTCAAGAGCAGCAAACTTGTCTGCAGCAGTACCTTTACCGCCAGCGATAATGGCACCGGCGTGGCCCATACGTTTACCCGGAGGAGCAGTAACACCAGCAATGTAAGAAACTACAGGCTTGGTTACATTTTCTTTAATGTAAGCTGCTGCTTCTTCTTCTGCACTACCACCAATTTCACCAATCATTACGATTGCTTCAGTTTTTGGATCGTTTTGGAACATTTCCAAAATGTCGATGAAGTTAGAGCCTGGAATTGGGTCACCGCCAATACCTACACAGCTAGACTGACCAAAACCTTCGTCGGTAGTTTGCTTAACTGCTTCGTACGTTAGTGTGCCTGAACGAGACACAATACCAACTTTACCGGCTTTATGAATGTGGCCTGGCATAATACCAATTTTACATTCATCAGGCGTAATAACACCCGGGCAGTTAGGGCCAATCATACGTGCGCCAGCTTCATCTAATTTCACTTTAACTTCTAGCATATCCAAAGTTGGAATGCCTTCGGTAATAGTGATGATGATTTTAATGCCAGCTGAGATTGCTTCTAAAATAGCGTCTTTACAGAAAGGAGCTGGCACGTAAATTACTGTAGCGTCTGCGCCAGTAGCTTGTACCGCTTCACTTACTGTATTGAACACTGGAAGACCTAAGTGAGTTTGACCGCCTTTACCAGGTGATACACCACCTACCATTTGCGTACCGTACTCAATAGCTTGCTCAGAGTGGAAAGTACCTTGACCACCAGTGAAACCTTGACAGATCACTTTAGTGTTTTTGTCGATTAGAATGCTCATTACTTGGCCTCCGCTGCTTTAACTACTTGCTCTGCAGCATCAGTTAAGCTGGTAGCTGCAATAATGTTAAGGCCTGACTCAGCCAAACGTTGGGTACCTAGCTCTGCATTGTTACCTTCAAGACGAACAACAACTGGTACACTCACACCAACTTCTTCTACAGCGCCAATAATACCGTCGGCAATTAAGTCACAACGTACAATACCGCCAAAAATGTTTACCAATACGGCTTTTACTTTGTCGTCTGACAAAATAATCTTAAATGCTTCGGTAACACGTTCTTTGGTTGCGCCGCCACCAACATCTAGGAAGTTGGCCGGAGAACCGCCGTGTAGTTGAACGATATCCATAGTACCCATTGCTAGGCCGGCACCGTTAACCATACAACCAATGCTACCATCCAGTGCTACGTAGTTTAGCTCCCATTGCGCGGCATGTGCTTCACGCTCATCTTCCTGCGAAGGATCGTGCATTTCACGTAGCTTAGGCTGACGGTACATCGCATTTGAATCGATGTTAATTTTACCGTCTAGGCAAACTAAATCACCGCTACCGGTAACCACTAGCGGGTTAATTTCTAAAAGCGCCAAATCGTGGTCAGTAAACATTTCTGCAAGACCAACAAAGATCTTAGTGAATTGACGAATTTGAGCGCCTTCAAGGCCTAATTTAAACGCTAACTCACGCGCTTGATAAGCTTGAGGACCCACTAAGGGATCGATAGCCATTTGGTGAATCAACTCTGGCGTTTCTTCGGCAACCTTTTCGATTTCCATGCCGCCTTCAGTTGATGCCATAAATACAACGCGACGCGTTGCACGGTCTACAACCGCGCCTAAGTAAAGCTCGTTAGCGATGTCAGAGGCTTCTTCTACCAAGATTTTTGATACAGGTTGGCCATTAGCATCGGTTTGATAAGTGACTAAGTTTTTGCCTAACCATTGTTGAGCAAATGCCTTAATTTCTTCTTTATCAGACGTTACTTTTACGCCGCCAGCTTTACCGCGTCCACCTGCGTGAACTTGAGTTTTTACTACCCATGTAGAGCCAGGGATTTTGCCCGCAGCTTCAGCTGCTTCTTGTGGGGTATCACAGGCGTAACCTTCTGGCACTGGCAAGCCATAGTCGGCAAATAATTGCTTGGCCTGATATTCATGCAAATTCATGATGTTCTATCCATAGTGTTAGGGGATACATTAGAGGTGCTGAACACCTTTCCGAATAAGGGCCTGAAAAACAGGCCCAATACAAACTTTTATTACACGTCGAGCAATAAGCGCGTTGGGTCTTCGAGTAACTCTTTAATGGTTACTAAGAAACCAACCGACTCTTTTCCATCTACCAAGCGGTGGTCATAAGACAACGCTAAGTACATCATTGGTAAAATTTCTACCTGGCCATTCACTGCCATTGGGCGGTCTTGAATTTTGTGCATGCCCAAAATAGCGCTTTGTGGTGGGTTAATAATTGGCGTAGACATTAACGAGCCAAATACTCCACCGTTAGTAATTGTAAAGTTACCACCGGTTAATTCATCAACGGTTAACTTACCATCACGACCTTTAATAGCCAGTTCACGGATACCTTTTTCAATATCAGCAACGCTTAGCAAATCACAATCACGCAGTACCGGCGTTACCAAGCCACGAGGCGTTGATACAGCGATGCTTACGTCGAAGTAATTGTGGTAAACAATTTCATCGCCGTCGATAGACGCGTTAACTTCTGGGAAGCGTTTTAAAGCTTCAACAACTGCTTTTACGTAAAAAGACATAAAGCCTAAACGAATATCGTGACGCTTTTCAAATACGTCTTGATATTGCTTACGCAAAGTCATAATTGGCTTCATGTTAACTTCGTTAAAGGTTGTTAACATTGCAGTGGTATTTTTGGCTTCCAACAAACGCTCAGCTACACGCTTGCGTAAACGCGTCATAGCTACACGCTTTTCGCTACGCGAAGATAGCGGCGCTTGTGGCGCAGCGGCTTCGGCTTTAGCTTCTTTGGCAGCTGCTGCAGGTTTAGCAATATGTGCTTCTACATCTTCTTTGGTTATACGACCATTTGGGCCAGAGCCTTTAATTGCAGAGGCATCAATACCCTTCTCTGCCACTAAACGGCGTACAGATGGTGACAACTCTTCGCCGCTATCAGCTTTATCGTTGCCAGCATCTGCAGCTTTAGTGCTAACTTCTTCGCCAGCAACTGCGCCTGCTTTCATCTTACCGATAACTTGCTGAGCAAGTACCGTTTCACCTTCTGCTTCAACAATCTCTTCAAGCACGCCAGCTTCCAATGCGGGTACTTCAAGTACAACTTTATCTGTCTCAATATCAACAATTACTTCATCACGCTCTACTGCGTCACCAGGCTGCTTGTGCCAAGTGGCAATTGTTGCATCAGCTACTGATTCAGGTAGGTCTGGCACTTTAATTTCAATGCTCATTAAGGCTTCCTTTATTCTTTTTTATTCAACTGTCAACGCATCAGTAACTAGAGCGCGTTGTTGTTTTAAGTGAAGGGACATATACCCAACCGCAGGTGACGCAGATGCTGGTCGACCAGCATAACGCAATTCTGCTCCGGCAGGGATTACAGATTTAAAGTGATGCTGGCTACTATACCAGGCACCTTGGTTAAGCGGTTCTTCCTGACACCAAACAAATCTTTCTACATGTTGATATTGTTCAAAAATCTGTTTCACGTCTTGGTCGGGGAACGGATACAACTGCTCAATACGTACCAAAGCAACATCAGTTTGTTCATTTTTACGGCGTTGCTCAAGCAAGTCGTAATAAACTTTGCCTGAACACATAACTACTTGGCGAACCTGAGCTGGGTCTATATCGTCTAACTCACCGATAGCATTTTGGAACTGACCTTCTGCTAACTCTTCTAAACTAGACACCGCTAGAGGATGACGAAGTAAAGACTTAGGCGACATTACCACTAACGGGCGACGCATAGGGCGAACCTGTTGGCGACGCAACATATGGTAAACCTGGGCAGGTGTAGATGGCACACATACTTGCATGTTGTGTTCTGCACACAATTGCAAGTAACGTTCTAAACGCGCAGATGAGTGCTCTGGACCTTGACCTTCATAACCATGTGGAAGCAGCATCACAAGGCCACACATACGGCCCCACTTTTGCTCGCCAGATGATAAGAATTGGTCGATTACCACTTGGGCACCGTTAGCAAAATCACCAAACTGCGCTTCCCAAATAACCAAAGTAGAAGGCTCTGCAGTTGTGTAACCATATTCAAAGGCAAGCACAGCTTCTTCAGATAATACTGAGTCAAATAAAGCTAAATGCCCCTGCTCTTCAGCAAGGTTTTTCAATGGAACATAGGTTGATGCATCTGTTTGGTTATGCAACACAGCATGACGGTGGAAGAAAGTACCACGGCCGGAGTCTTGACCGGTAATACGGATATTTTGCTTCTCGTCAAGCAAGCTTGCGTAAGCTAAATTTTCTGCAAAACCCCAATCAAGTGGTTTTTCACCTAAGGCCATTAAGCGGCGATCATCGTTAATTTTCTTAACTCGAGGATGCAGCTTATGTTCTTCTGGTAACTTGGTTAGCCTTTCACCAAGATCTTGAATAGCTTCAACGGGTAACGAAGAATCGTATTCCATATCCCATTCATGACCGAGATATGGTCGCCAATCAACACTGTGTTCAGTCATTGGGCGCCATTCTTCAACAACACAATCACCATTATCTAGTTGATCACGGTAGCCATTAACCAACGCAGTAGCCTCGGCGCTATCTAATTGACCGCGCTCAACTAACACATCTGCGTAAAATTTACGTGGCGTTGGGTGCTTCTTAATTTTTTGGTACATCAAAGGCTGAGTTGCATTTGGCTCATCGGCTTCGTTGTGACCATGACGGCGGTAACATACCAAATCAATAACTACATCACGCTTAAAGGTATTGCGGTAGTCCAGCGCCATTCGGCTAACAAAAGCAACCGCTTCTGGATCGTCGCCATTTACATGGAATATTGGAGCCTGCACCATTTTTGCAATATCAGTACAGTATTGGGTTGAGCGAGTATCACGCGGATTGGAGGTGGTGAAACCAACTTGGTTATTCACCACAATTCGCACTGTGCCGCCAACTTTAAAGCCACGCGCTTGTGACATATTAAAGGTTTCTTGTACAACACCTTGGCCAGCAATAGCTGAGTCACCGTGGATGGTAATTGGCAAACAGTTTTCACCTGCGCGGCGATCTTGTCGAGCACGAACTGAGCCCATCACTACCGGATTTACAATTTCTAAATGCGATGGGTTAAAGGCTAACGACATATGTACATTGCCACCAGGAGTAGCAAAGTCTGAACTAAAGCCTTGGTGGTACTTAACGTCACCAGTGCCCCAAGTGTCGTCGTGTTTGCCGGCAAACTCATCAAACAATTCTGATGGGTTTTTACCCAGTACATTTACCAGTACGTTTAAGCGACCGCGGTGAGCCATGCCCACAACAACCTCTTTAGTACCTTGAATACCAGCAGAACGAACAATTTCTTTAAGCATTACCAGCAAGCTATCGCCACCTTCCAACGAGAAGCGTTTTGCCCCTGGGAATTTAGCGCCTAGGTATTTTTCTAAACCCTCTGCTGCTGTTAAGCTTTTAAGAAAGCGAATTCGGTCTTCTTGTGTAAAGTCGCCCTGCCCTTCAACAGACTCTAAGCGGCTTTGAATCCAACGTTTTTCGTCAGTATCGGTAATGTGCATGTATTCAGCACCGATAGAGCCACAGTAGGTTTTTAATAAAGACTTATGTAAATCTTTAAGTGCCATGGTTTCTTTACCAATGGCATACGAACCTACGTTAAACGTTTCTTCAAAGTCTGCACTATCTAAGGCATGAAACTCTGGAGATAGGTCGGCTACGCGTTCTTGTTGCCATAAACCTAAAGGATCCAGTTGCGCATGCTGATGGCCGCGAAAGCGGTAAGCATTAATTAACTGCAATACTTTAACTTGTTTGGCACCGTGTTGAGGGTCTTCAACCGGAGAACTAAAACGAGAGGTATCTTTCGCTAAACGGCGAAAGTAGTCACGAATAGGAGCGTGAGGGGTATCTTCAGATGTACCTTCCACAGCTGGAAGCTCAGCGAACACTTCCTGCCATTGTTCAGATACAGAAGAAGGATCTTCTAAATATGCCTCATAGAGGTCTTCCACATAGGTCGAATTAGCACCAGCTAAATGCGAGGACTCTAGCCAGGCCTTCATTACGCCATTTTGCATTTAAACGCTATCCCTTTATTTTCTACGTCACTGTATGACTTTATAGGGTTTTATAAAAAAATAGCCATCCTACCGAAGTAAAATGGCTATTTAGAACCAGCTAATTATAAAAATTAACTTTTTGCTAAACAGCCCGTTTTATCAGCATCGACTTAATATGGCCGATAGCTTTTGTCGGGTTTAATCCTTTAGGACAAACACTTACACAGTTCATAATGCCATGACAGCGGAATACGCTAAAGGCATCGTCTAATTCTGCAAGACGTTCATCAGTAGCCGTATCTCGACTATCTGCTAACCAACGATATGCTGCCAATAGGCCAGCAGGGCCAACAAATTTCTCTGGGTTCCACCAGAAAGAAGGACAAGACGTTGAACAACATGCACATAGGATACACTCGTACATTCCGTCTAACTTTTCACGTTCTTCTGGGCTCTGCAAGTTTTCACGAGCAGGTGGAATTTGTTCATCATTGATTAAGAATGGCTTAATACGCGCATAGTTATCGTAAAACTGCCCCATATCAACCACGAGGTCGCGTACTACAGGTAAGCCAGGCAGCGGGCGAATAACAATATCGCCTTTACCTAACAAGTCTGACAAAGGAGTCACACAAGCTAAGCCGTTTTTACCATTCATATTAATGCCGTCGGAACCACAAACGCCTTCACGACATGAACGTCGAAAAGCAATGCTAGGGTCTTGTTCTTTAAGCAAAATCAATGCATCTAGTACCATCATATCAGAGCCCTCTGGGACCTCAAGCTGATATGACTTCATATTTGGTTTTGTGTCCGTATCCGGGTTGTAGCGGTACAGAGAAAAATTAACGTTCATTACCGCCTCCTTAATATGTGCGAACTTTAGGTTCGAAAGCTTCACGTAGGTTTGGTGACATATTCACCTCACGACGGCCCATGGTCTCGCTAGCTGGATCAAACAGTGAATGGCACAGCCATTGTGCGTCATCACGATCTGGGTAATCGAAGCGACTATGCGCGCCACGACTTTCAGTGCGGAAGTTTGCAGCATGGGCTGTAGCAATTGCTGTTGCCATTAAGTTGTCTAATTCTAAGCACTCTACACGCTGAGTATTAAAGTCTTTCGACTTGTCATCCAAACGGGCGTTAGCTAAACGTTTGCGAATAACTTGTAACTCTTCTAGGCCTTTAGCCATAGACTCGCCTTCACGGAACACCGAGAAATTAAGCTGCATACACTGTTGGAGGTCTTTACGAATTTGAACTGGATCTTCACCGTCTGAAGTCGAGTTTTCCCAACGATTATAACGAGCCATGGCAGCATCTAATTCTGCTTCTGTAGCATCTGCCATATTGATATCATCGTTTAGGTATTCACCTAAGAATTTACCTGCTGCTCGACCAAACACAACCAAATCAAGTAATGAGTTACCACCTAAGCGGTTGGCGCCGTGCACCGATACACAAGCAATTTCACCCACAGCAAACAAGCCATTAATGATTTCGTCTTCGCCTTTCTCATTTTGAGTAATAGCTTGGCCGTTTACATTACAAGGCACACCACCCATTTGGTAGTGACACGTTGGAATAACAGGAATCGGTTCTTTAACAGGGTCAACATGCGCAAACGTACGAGACAGTTCACAAATACCTGGTAAGCGGCTCTCTAGAACTTCTTCGCCTAGATGGTCCATTTTAAGTTTGATGTGCGGGCCCCAAGGTCCATCACATCCACGGCCTTCGCGGATTTCAGTCATCATTGAACGCGCAACAACATCACGGCCAGCCAAGTCTTTAGCATTTGGAGCATAGCGCTCCATAAAGCGCTCGCCGTCCTTGTTTAATAAGTAACCACCTTCGCCACGACAGCCTTCGGTCACTAGTACGCCGGCACCAGCAATACCGGTTGGATGGAACTGCCACATTTCCATATCTTGGATTGGTACGCCAGCACGCAACGCCATGCCCACGCCATCACCAGTATTAATGTGAGCATTGGTGGTTGAGGCAAAAATACGCCCTGCTCCACCAGTAGCTAATACGGTTGCTTTAGCTTTAAAGTAAACCACTTCGCCACTGTCGATATCCATTGCAGTACAACCTACAACATCACCATCAGCATTTTTTACTAAATCTAAGGCATACCACTCAGAGAAAATAGTGGTCTTCTTTTTAACGTTTTGCTGGTACAGCGTATGTAACAAAGCATGGCCGGTACGGTCTGCAGCTGCGGCAGTACGAGCTGCCTGCTCACCACCAAACTCTTTAGACTGTCCACCAAATGGGCGTTGGTAGATTGAGCCATTATCAAAACGAGAAAACGGTAACCCCATCTTTTCAAGTTCAATAATAACTTCAGGACCTACATTACACATGTATTCAATGGCATCTTGGTCACCAATGTAGTCCGACCCTTTAACGGTATCGTACATGTGCCACTGCCAGTTATCTTTGTGCGAATTACCTAACGCAACCGTAATACCACCCTGAGCAGATACAGTGTGAGAACGGGTTGGAAATACTTTTGAAATTAGAGCGCAAGATTTGCCCTCTTCAGAAATCTGTAAAGCAGCACGCATTCCCGCGCCGCCGGCACCGATTACAACGGCGTCAAACTCTCGAATAGAAATTGCCACTCGACTTACCCCCAAATAACAAACAGGCCGGTCGCTACGTAAATTAGCGCCAGAACTGTTAAAGAAAACTGTAAACCAACACGCAATGCCGTGCATTTCACGTAGTCAGTTAACACTTGCCATAAACCAATCCAGGCATGGATCAGCATCGATAAAAGTGCAAGTAAGGTGAATACTTTGGTTGGAAGCCAAGCAAAAAATCCACTCCAAGACTGATATGTCACATCGTTAAATGCGAAGAAGCCAAGTAAGTAGATTGTATATAGGGTTAAAATAATGGCGGTTGCGCGGATGAGCAAAAAGTCATGTACACCGCTACGGCCAAAAGTTGCAGCATTAGTTACCATACGATTACTCCCATTAGTACTGCCAGTACAGCAGTGATAATGAATGAGATTTTAGCGCTAGATGATGCACTATCTAGCTCTTCCCAATAGCCCATGTCCATGATCAAGTGACGTATTCCGCCAACAATGTGATACATCAACGCGGTAAGGCTTGCCCATATGATTAACTTCACCAAGAAGTTATCCATAATAGATTGCACATTCGCAAAACCTTCTGCTGATTGAAGGGATTCAGCAAGTAGGCCTAACAAAATAGCCAAAGCGAAAAAGGTAATCACACCGGAAACACGATGCAAGATGGACGCAATTGCGGTAATGGGAAATCTGATGGTTTGTAGGTCGAGGTTTACTGGTCTTTGTTTTGTTTTCACGATTCTCTGCCCACTCAGGTCCTTGAGTATTATTATGGTTATAAAGTGAGGCTCTGGACAGAGCAGCGAGTTGCGATAATGTTAATTTTGTGAACTTAAGGCCTAAATTAAGACTAAAGTATAAAAACTCACATTTATATTGCGCAAAAAATGCTCGGACTAGCGCCATACTTCGAGGAAAGTATAACGCCCACATTATACAAATACAATTAACATTTCCTTCATTTAGCTAATTTAGCGCAACGAAACAGCCAACTTAATTCGAAAATTTAACATATACGCTATAAGTCACCATATTTCACAACCAGAGCCAATTGACATTTGACCTTGTTCTAGGTGAGAATGTGCTGCGCTTTGTATCCAAAAAACAATACAATTAGAACAAGCAAGGGAGACGTGCTATGGCTGACAATAAAGCCACCCTAACGCTGCCAGGCCAAGAGGCATACGAGATGCCGATTATGTCTGGTACAGCAGGACATGACGTAATTGATGTTCGTACACTAGGAAAAAAAGGATATTTCACTTTTGATCCAGGTTTCTTAGCGACAGCTTCATGTGAATCAAAAATCACTTACATCGATGGTGAGCAAGGTATTTTGTTACACCGAGGTTACTCAATCGAGGACCTAGCAAAACACGCTGATTACCTTGAAGTTTGTTACATTCTTTTGTTCGGCGAACGACCAAACGTTGAACAATACGAAAACTTCAAAACCACTGTTACACGCCATACAATGGTGCACGAGCAGCTAATCCACTTTTTCCAAGGTTTCCGTCGTGATTCGCACCCTATGGCGATCATGGTAGGTGTAGTGGGTGCATTATCTGCCTTCTACCACGACTCGATGGATATCTCTAATGAGCGCCATCGTGAAATTGCAGCTTATCGCTTAATTTCTAAGATGCCTACTTTAGCCGCAATGAGCTACAAGTATTCTGCAGGCCAACCGTTTGTATACCCTCGCAACGATTTGAGCTACGCAGCAAACTTCTTAAATATGATGTTCTCAGTGCCAACCGAAGAATATAAGGTTAGCCCTGTAGTTGAACGCGCAATGGACCGTATCTTTACGTTGCATGCTGATCACGAACAAAACGCTTCTACGTCAACAGTGCGTTTGGCAGGCTCTTCTGGTGCTAACCCGTTTGCATGTATTGCTGCTGGTATTGCTTGTTTGTGGGGGCCTGCTCATGGTGGTGCCAACGAAGCATGTCTAACAATGTTAGAAGAAATTGGCTCAGTAGACCGTATTCCAGAGTTTATTGAACGTGCTAAAGACAAAAATGACCCATTCCGCTTAATGGGCTTTGGTCACCGCGTTTACAAAAACTACGATCCACGCGCAACAGTAATGCGTGAGAGCTGTCATGAAGTGCTCAACGAATTAAACATCGATGATCCACTACTAGACGTAGCAATGGAATTAGAACGCATCGCGCTTTCTGACCCTTATTTCAAAGAGAAAAAACTATTCCCGAATGTAGATTTCTACTCAGGTATTGTTCTTAAGGCAATTGGTATTCCAGTAAGCATGTTTACTGTAATCTTTGCGCTATCTCGTACAGTTGGCTGGATAGCTCACTGGAAAGAAATGATGGAAGAAGAGACCCAACGCATCGGTCGACCACGTCAGTTATACACTGGCGAACCGCACCGTCCGTTCAAGTAATACTTCTTACTTAGCGCCATAAAAAAACCGAAGCACTTGCTTCGGTTTTTTATTAACGCTTCACCTACCGCTAAGCAGGCTTATTGCCAAATTGATAACTACCGTTGGCAAGGAATTGGGCAACTTCGCTACGCTTTTTAGCGACTAACAATGCTCCGTCATCCATGAACAAAAAGTTTTTCCAGCAACGCTTAAATACCGACCAAGTCGTTTCAATAACGTTTCGTTGATCATTGCAATAATAAACCACTGTATTATCTTGCCAGTTTAAGTGGATCAATAGCTCCTCAGGTAAAGCAAGTTGCTCGCTATCCCATACAGCTTCCCAGTTACCCTGCCCAGTCCAAGTTTCTAGATTGAAGGCCCAATCACCCTTACGAAAAAAATCTGGGTGATCAACTTGTTTACTCACAAGGTCTTTCCATAACAAATTCGCTCGAGACTCGGTCATAGGTTTAATTGCAGCGCTATCTTCACTGCTAATGGGTAGATCAGCCCGTCTAAAGATCCAAGCTTTTTTGTGCTCACTTAAGGGAATGTAATTCATATCTTCTCTATAACGATTTGGCATACTCACGCAAATAAAGCGCGAACTTTTTCTAAGTCTTCTGGAGTATCTACACCATGAGCGGGTGTTTCTATTGCTCTTGCCATCTTGATTTTATAACCATGCCAGAGAACGCGTAACTGCTCTAATTTTTCCATCTTCTCAATGGGAGACGGACTAAGTTGCAAATACTCACCGACAAAATGCGCGCGATAGGCGTATATACCTATATGCCTTGAATACAGCTCACATTGCCAATCTCCATCTCGCTCGTGCGGTACTGCTGAGCGGCTGAAATACAAGGCGTGGTCGTCTTTATCACAAACAACCTTAACAACGTTAGGATCATGAATATCTGTATCCTCATGTATAGGCACAGACAAACTTGCCATTTTTACTTCGGGCGCATCTTCGAGTAAGCCAGCTACTTGAGAAATAACCGCAGGTGGGATCAACGGCTCATCACCTTGAACATTAACCACAATGGTATCGCTCGAGAATGCCAACTTTTTACACACTTCAGCTAAGCGTTCGGTGCCTGATTCGTGAGAAGCAGCGGTGAGCACAACTTCAGCACCAAAATCATCTGCAACATCGACAATACGCTGATCATCAGTTGCAATAACCACACGTTCGGCGCCTGATTTACAGGCCTGCCGATAGACTCTTTCAATCATCGTTTTACCCGCAATATCTTGCAGTGGCTTAGCCGGTAAACGGGTAGACTGATAACGTGCTGGAATAACCACTACAAATTTCATTGCGGTAACTCGTTGGCTGACATTTCTCTGGCTTCATTGACTAAAAGAACTGGAATGGCATCTTTAATGGGATAAGCTAAACGGTCAAACTTACACACTAATTCATTATTAGGTTTGTCGTAATGCAGCTTGCCTTTACATAAGGGGCAAGCAACAATTTCTAATAAATTATGTTCAACTGACATGAATTTTTTCCTGTAACAATGAGAAAAATTGCTGATAAAACGCATCAGGCAGCACACTATCCACGGGTAAATAATACCACTCATCACCGGCTGTATGGCGATATTTAATCGCATCCTTTTCTGTCATGATTATACGTTTCTCAAACAGCTCTTTATGCTGTTCTTTACTAAGGTGTTTGTGATCATCTAAGCTGACTTGCTTCTTACAAGCAAAGCCTAAAACAGTAAGTGAATCAAAAAAGCGCGCTGGATTGCCAATTCCAGCAATAGCAGCGTCAAACTGTGTAACATCCGTCACTTGTTGCTGATCGCTTACGCGGCGCAAACCACTGGCTCGTAACTGCAACAAATGACTATTGGCATTAAACGCCGGCTCCCCATTACTCACAATCAAATCGACCGCTGACAGCCTAGAGGCTGTTTCTCGTAAAGGACCCGCAGGTAAACACAAACCATTACCTAAACCTCGCTGAGCATCAACGACCGCAATTTCTATATCGCGTTGCAAGGCATAGTGCTGCATTCCGTCATCGCAAATAATCAGATCACTCCCCTGCTCAACAGCAGCTTTGCACGCCGCACTGCGATTTGGGTCTACGACCACTAGGCACTTAGTTCGCTGATAAATAAGCAGAGGTTCATCACCACACTCTGCAGACTGGCTAGTAGAGCTAACAACAAAAGGATAGTAAGGCGCTTTACCGCCATAACCACGGCTAACAACTGCGGGCTTGAAACCCCGCTGCTTTGCCGCTTCAACCAGCGCTAATACAACTGGAGTTTTACCGTTTCCACCCACACTAATGTTACCCACAATGGCAACTGGGATCGGTGGGCGATAACTACTAAACCAAGACAGCTTAAAAGCCAAACGGCGAGCACTAGCAACTAAGTAAAATAAGCCGCTAAGCGGCAGCAATAAACCAATTTTTATCCAATGTTGCTGCTTAGCTTGATACCAAAACTTCACAGCTTACTTTTCACCAAATTGAATTTGATGTAGCTGGTAGTAGTCACCCTGATTAGCCATTAACTCAGCATGACTGCCCTGCTCAACCACTACACCTTCATCAAGAACAACAATCATGTCTGCGTTTTCAATGGTTGATAAGCGGTGAGCAATCACAATGGCAGTTCTATCAGAACAAACTCTGTCAATTGCTTGCTGAATTTTACGCTCTGACTCAGTATCAAGCGCCGAGGTAGCCTCATCTAAAATCAAAACTGGTGCATCTTTTAGTAAGGCACGAGCAATAGCAATGCGCTGACGTTGGCCGCCAGAAAGCATCACACCTTTCTCACCAATAACAGTATCAAAGCCATCTTCAAACTTTTCTATGAAGCTGGTTACATTTGCCATTTCAGCCACTCGCTCAATCTCTTCTCGACTGGCGTTTTCATTGGCATAACCAATATTTTCGGCAATGGTACCGCTAAACAGGTGAACAGTTTGCGATACTTGAGCAAACTGCTCACGTAAGTTCTTGAGTTGGTAATCTTGAACAGGAATATCATCAAGTAATACTTGCCCTGATTGCACTTCGTAAAACTTAGGCAACAAGCCTGCGATAGTTGACTTACCACTGCCAGAGCGCCCTACTAAAGCAACGGTTTGCCCTGCTTCGATATTTAGATTAATACTCTTAAGTACAATCTCATTTTTGGTGGGATACTTGAATTCAACATTCTCTAAGTTGATTTTACCTTTAGCACGTTTAGTAACGTGGCTACCAGTATCAGTTTCAGTGTCCATATCCATTACGGTAAATAAGCTAGTACAAGCAGCCATCGCTCTTTGCACATCATTATTTAACTGGGTAATTACTCTTAATGGTTTTAGCAACATCATCATAGAGGTAACAATAATGGTAAAGGTACCTGGACTAAGTTCTGCCACCAGCTCAGGTGATGATGCGGCAAACAATACAATAGACAAGCCAATAGAAGCGATAAACTGTACCGCAGGGTTGGCAATAGCACTTACAGTAGCCATTTTCATTTGCTGGCGACGAATCATGTTACTTGCACTATTAAATCTTGCTTCTTCTTTAGGCTGCCCACCGAATGAAAGAATTTCTTTATGGCCATTGAGCATTTGTTCACTAGTAGTGGTAACGTTACCTACAGCGTGTTGCAAGTTAGTACTAATCTTACGAAATCGGCGACTAACCAAGTTGATTGCGTAACCCACTGGCGGACCAATTACAAAAAAGATTAGAGATAATTGCCAGCTGTTGTAAAACATAAGAATCAACAAACCAATAATGGTGGCACTTTCTCTCACTAAATTCACCAAACTTGCAGTGGCAGCCGTGCTCACTTGGTTAGAGTCATAGGTAATTTTTGAAATAAGCGTGCCCGTTGGGTTTTTATCAAAAAACGATACTGGCATTAACATCAAATGATTGAATATCTGACGTTGAATTTTCATCACTAGGTGACCACCAACCCAAGACATACCGTAACTACTGGCGAAACCACAAATACCACGCAACAATACAATGCCTAAAACAAAGATTGGCATGTAAGTTAACACTGCCGGGTTTTTACCGGACAAACCTTCATCGATCAGCGGCTTGATAGAGTAAACAAAAAGCGTATCTACGGCGCCGTAACCTATCATGCCAATAATGGCAACAATCAAACCAATCTTACGGTCTTTCACGTAGCTTAATAAACGGAGAAAGTTAGCTTTTGTATTCGTAGCTGTATCTGGAATCATAAGAACAGAGTTATTCCATCGAAAAAATTGCCTTAGTTTAGCGGTTTATAGCCAAATCACCAACTGATGATTTGCTGGTACCATGGACTCGTTTGTAAATGTCTATACAGATAAACTTGGTATGAACGGTCATCAATTTCAAGTTTTATTGCTCCATCCCGACCCGTTATATACTGCTTGCTCTCGGTGTAACGCTCTTGCACCGATTGATGCGGGAAACCAAATCGATTAAACGCCCCGCTACTATGAATCACCACTTCCGGATTTAGCGCATGAATAAAGCTAGCCGAAGATGAACTATTACTACCATGATGGGGACTTAACATGATATTCACCTGTTTTAAGCCAGCATTTAGTAATTGTTGTTCAGCCAATTGCTCAATATCACCAGTCAGCAACACGCTTGTGTGGCCGTCACTGAGCTTTAATACACAAGACCCATTGTTTCCATAACCAAGGTCGGCTAAGTAGAAATCTAACTGCAGCTTTCCCCAGCTCCGCTTACCTTGGCAAAATGTTTCTGGCAAGCGCTGGTCTCGGCCGTAATATTGCTTGGCTTGGGGGTAAGTAAGCTCTAACACTTCTCTCCCACCTGCGTGGTCATTATCTCCATGACTAATTATTATGCTATCAACATGCTGAACTCTTAGCTCCGCAATAAGAGGAATTATCACACTTTCTGCGTAACTAAAACCGCTGCGAAACCTTGGCCCAGTGTCATAGATTATCGCTTCTCCTCGATGAGTAACCACCACAGCAAGCCCCTGCCCTACATCTAGTACATATACATGCCAGCTATCTTTAGCCTGGCTTAATCGATAGCTGCTAGGTAACAACAAAAGTAACAACAAAACCCAATACAAACGGTTATGGTAAAACCTCAGCAACAGTGCACATAGCGGCAGAATTAGCAGTAAACCAATAACAATCGACGACGAGCTTAAACTCACCGACAAATTGCTATTCAGCCACTCAAGCGAGCTATAAAGGTACGAAAACAACCAATCAACAAACTGCGCCAAATATGGTGCTAAATCACTGTCAGCTGCAGAAAACAAAATAAATAACAACAAGGCTGGCACAATCACCATACTAAACAACGGCACGGCAACAAGGTTAAGCAACAACGCTGAACTAGGCACTAATCCAAACAACAACACCTGCAGTGGCATCATTAATAAACCAATAGCCAACTGAATAAATACAAGCATTGCCAGCTTATTTCTTGGGCCTAACCACAAGCAGAGTAATACAATAGCGACAGCAAAATAGGACAACCAAAAACCACTGTTATAAACACTAAACGGCCAAATAAGCAGGATGAGTAGTGCACTAAACATTAAGCCAAAAACAACTGTTCTGCGGTTACCTAATAATATAAATAGCATCGAACAGCTATACATTAGCAATGCTCGCATCATTGATAACTGCCAATTGGCCAGCCAACAAAATGCGATACAACATGCCAAGCTAATCAAAATTGGCATCGCCTGTTTATTAACCCTAAACGCAATGCCCGCAAGCTTTGCTAACAACCACGACCAAAAAGCCACAATCCCCAGATGCAATCCGGACAATACAAACAAATGACCTAAGCCAGATTTCTGATATAGCTGCTTATGCTGCTGCGAGAGAAGCCGTTTATCACCCGTCATTAGCGCCAACATCTCACCGGAATATTGATAGTTTCGCAGTGATTTGACTAACTTTGTTAACCAAGCTTCCCGATATGAAGGTTCGCTTTCCAATAGCTCATAACTAATCAGTTTTCCGCGCCCAGTAATTGAATTAGCAACTAACCACCTTGCATAATTAAATCCTGCCGGGTTGATACTGGCAAAGGCAGGTTTTAGCTTAACCTCACCAGCAATTTCCTGACCAGCCTGAAGTGGCACAAAATCCTTTGTTGAACGAGAATGATAAAGGGTAAGTTTTGGCTGCCACCACGCTATACTGGTACGGCTATCTAATTGATGTAGTTCTACAGTAATTTTTTGCCAGTATTGATTATTATCAACTGCCAAGATCTCGCCAATTATGCTAAAGTTGGCCGTTTTTTGTTGGATGCTAACAATCCATGACTGATAATACAGCGCATGGCTCGTCATCCAACACACGCCAAATATGAAGCCAGCAGCCCAGAGCTTTCTTTTCCAAAGCGAAGCCACAAGTGCAACGAAGCTAACATATAGGAGTGGTAAGCTAAGTAGGTTCGGCCAGAAT
This sequence comes from Agarivorans albus, assembly GCF_019670105.1. Lineage (NCBI taxonomy): Bacteria > Pseudomonadati > Pseudomonadota > Gammaproteobacteria > Alteromonadales > Alteromonadaceae > Agarivorans > Agarivorans albus. The sequence continues at coordinate 2,725,534 of NZ_AP023032.1, forward strand.
AGCGATGAAGTCATTGCTAGCAAACTTGCTAGTAAAAAGGCATTCATATGTCATAAGAAGTTTATTATCAATAACAAACTATATGCCAAAAAAAACGATACAACGATTTATTCCTAAAACTGAAGATCTAAAAGCAAGCAAACATCTAAAATTTTTTGGTGATTGGCTACACAACCCTAATTTGTGGCACCTTAACCGGCGCTCAGCTGCGGGCGCATTTGCCATAGGTTTGTTTGTGGCTTTTATTCCGCTGCCATCTCAAATGATTATTGCAGCAGCTTTAGCCATTATGTTTAAGGTAAACCTGCCTTTATCGGTTGCCTTAGTTTGGATATCCAACCCGTTTACTATCCCGGCTATCTTTTATTTTTGTTATTTAGTTGGAACGGGGATCTTAGGTCAACCGGTAGCCGACTACCATTTAGAGCTAACTTGGCATGGCCTAGAACATCTCATCGCCACCATTGGCCCAGCCTTTTTACTAGGCAGCCTTGTTAACGGTATTGTTTTTTCTGTGTGTGGTTATTTTGCGATTAACGCATTGTGGCGTTACTCAGTTAGGCGTCGCTACCGCAAACGCAGATAGATGTCCAAAACAAAAAAAGGAGCCTTACAGCTCCTTTTTTGTTGATGTGGCATTAACCTAATTCTTGAGCAGGCTTAACTCGGGTCGCCTGCCAAGCTGGCCATATAGTGGCTAACATACTTAATACCAGCGCCGCCACAACGACAGCTATAACGTCTGTCCAAATAAGCTCAACGGGAAGAAAATCGATAAAATAAATATCGGCAGAGAGCAAACTATGCCCTATTAGGGCTTCAATCAACGCGACTAATTTAGGCAAACCAAAACTACCTAACACGCCTAACAATGCCCCCCACGCACAACCTAAAACCCCGTTATATGAGCCGTATACGATAAAGCTCTTCAATAAGGTTTGGTCGCTCGCACCCATGGTTTTTAGAATAGCAATGTCACCACGCTTTTCGCTTACCGCCAAAATCAAGGTTGATACAATATTGAAACTAGCCACTGCCACTATCAATAACATTATCGCGTACATAATAGTGCGAACTAACTGAATGTCTTGGTAGAGATAACCATGCTGGCGGATCCAACTTTTAATATAAACCAGTTGGGGAAAGTTCTTTGCCACAGAACGCACCACTTGATCGGCTTGTAAGGGATCTGCAACCTTCAAGCTAATTCCAGAAACGCCGTCTTGCCAGGTCATCAGTTGCTGGGCAAATGCCAAATTAATAAAGGCCAACTGATTATCCAATTGTCCCCCAGCTTTCATTAAGCCCACAACCTTAACCCGAACCCGCTGTGGTGAACTTAAACGGTTTTGTTGATTAGCTTTAGGCAACAACAAAGTAACCTGCTCGCCTTCGGTTACATCAAGCAGTTTAGCGATACCCGAACCCAAAACAATTTGCGGCTGGTTACTTGCCAAGGCTTGCCAAGCGCTATCCCCAACATATTGATGAAGGTTAGTTACATTCTTCTCTAAGTTTGGATCGATACCCTTTAGCGACAAGGCTTTCATCTGTTTGCCTTTTTGCACCAGTGCACTAAAGCTAACATAAGGAGCAGCGCCCAGAACCCTAGTATGGTCCATAGCTGTAGTTAACAGCTGCTGATGATCGCTCAAGGGAGGGTTTACCGCCTCTAGCTCGCCATGGCTTACAATCGCTAAAAAGCGCTCGCGCAACTCTCGCTCAAAGCCATTCATGACCGAAAGGCCAATGATTAAAACGGCTACTCCCAACACTATGCCTAAAGTAGATGAGGCCGAGATAAACGAGATAAATCCATTACTATTTTTGGCTCGGTGATAACGCAAGCCTATAAAAAATGACAAAGGCAAACGCATGCTATTCGCCCTTGCTCACAAAGTTTCCGTCTTGCATATATGCTTGGCGGGCAAACTTAGCAGCTAAAGCTAAATCATGGGTAACCACAACAAACGCTGTATTTAAATCTCGGTTCAGTTCCAAAATAAGCTGATAAATAGATTCTGTACTTTGACTATCTAAATTTCCGGTGGGCTCATCGGCTAGCACCAAGCTTGGCTCATTAACCAAGGCGCGAGCGATAGCCGTGCGCTGGCGTTCGCCTCCCGATAACTCAGATGGTCGGTGCTTTAAGCGATGGCCTAAACCAACTCTCTCCAATAAAGCTTGCGCTTTTTGCATAGCGGTCTTTTTTGCCATTCCCGCAATTAACAGGGGCATTGCAACATTCTCTATGGCCGAGAACTCACCTAACAAGTGATGAAACTGGTAGATAAAACCAAGTTTTTGGTTACGTAACCCAGCTAATTGCTTGCTACTTAAACCATCGATAGCCTGTCCATCGATACTTACCGTGCCCTTATTGGCTTCATCTAATCCACCAAGAATATGTAACAAGGTACTTTTACCAGAACCCGAGCTACCTACAATGGCCACTGCTTCACCAGCATTCACTTCAAAATCAACGCCATGAAGCACTTCAGTAGATTGATTGCCGTCTTGGTAAGTTTTATATATTTCTTTCGCCACTAAAACGGGCTGAGCATTAATCTCATTCATAACGAAGTGCCTCTGCAGGATGGATTTTGCTGGCGCGCCAAGCAGGATAAATCGTCGCGACAATGCTTAATAACATGGCAGCAACGGTGATGAAGATAATTTGCTCACTGCGTTGCAACACAGGTAAACCTGCACCACCAAAGTTGGCCGCAAAGTTAAGGCCAATAGCAGACATAACACTATTAATGTTGGAACTTAGCCACCAGCCAGTTAAGGCTCCAACGGCTGCGCCAATGCAACCGCTCCAGGCACCTTGCATAACAAACACCATTACTACCTTATCGCGCGATAAACCCAGGGTTTGCAAAATGGCCACATCGCTGCGCTTTTCCCCTACCATCATCACCAAACTCGACAGTATGTTAAACGCGGCTACCGCAATAATTAGGCAAAACAGCATGCCCATCATGTTTTTTTCCATTTTAACTGCGGCAAATAACTCGCCATAAAAGCGCCGCCAGTCTTGAAACTCTACATTGTGCTGATTAAGGCTAGCGGCGATGTTTTCTATTTGGAACGGATCATCAAGAAACACTCGCTGTTGGCTCACAGCGGAAAGTGGAGAACGCAGTAGGCGCGCGCTATCTTCTATATTGAGTAAAATAAATTGTTTGTCGACTTCAGCGGCAAACTCAAAAATACCCGATACCACAAAGTTACGTTGAGAGGGCATTTCACCTAGTGGGGTATATACCAGTCTGTCGGTAGCTAGCAGCCTAATGGTGTCACCTAAACGCACACCCAGAGCATTAGCCGTACCAATGCCTATCACTACATTGTAACTGCCTGCTTGCAGGCTACCTAGATCACCAATCAGCATCTTTTCACGCAGCAGCGCTGCATCTTTTTGTTGCTCGATATCGATGCCCTGCATCATCGCGGCATGCAAGTTACTGCTACTTTGCAGTACAACTTCACTCAGCACCAATGGTGCAGTAGCTAACGCGGACAAGTTATTCGGCAGGGTTTGCTGGTTAGCAATAGTAAGATGAGGAACCAAATTGAGGATGCGTTGCTTTAACTGGTTTTCAAAACCGTTCATTACCGAAATAACCGTAATAAGCGCAGCTACCCCTAATGTAATGCCCAAAGTAGAAAACCAACTCACAAACGACGCAAAACGTTGCTGTTTGGCTCCTCGCGAGAACCGCCATGCTATAAAGCCAATTAATTTCATTGAAGCAACGAACATCCCTAGGCACAAAAAAACGCGCTAATCATACCGCGCGGCACTAAGGCCAACAAGTCACAACTCTTGCTTAATCACATAAAAAACAAAGATATTCAGATTATTTGCAATCCGCTACGCAACTTGTTGTAATTTCGCCTTCAACTACGCTTTAAGCATGGTCTAATTGACAACTCGCCGCACGGCGCTTCTGGGAATGTATGCAGGAACAACAATATTTTAGCGTTACTCATCAACTTAATGTAAACCTTGAGTTAATTGAGCCAAATGACTTACCTCAGTCAAAAGCAGCATTTGAAGCCAGCATTCCTGAGCCCTTTACCCTGGCTAACCCAGGACAGCATCATTCTCTGCTCGGTTTGCGCGCAATTAAACAACTGGGCGAAGCAGGCGAACAGCTTTTATCTTATTTGCACGCTCAAGAACAAAAGCTAAACCGAGTGTTAAGTTACGTGCTAGTACAACAAGACAGCCCTGAACACCGTACGCTCAGTCATCAATTTGGCGGCTCAGAAATCCATTGTTTCTGGCCACAAGCCTTGCAGCAAGGGCAAGCAGTAAAGCTGAAGATTTTTCTGCCAGAAGAGTCCACTGCCGTGTATTGCTATGGTGAAGTACAGCAAAGCAAAGCCATTGCTCATCGCAGTGAACACTTGGTAGAAATAAACTATACCTTGATCCGAGATGAAGATGTTGAAGCACTGGTTAGAGCCAGCTTACACATTCAAAGCCAGCAGCTAAAAGCCCGAGCAGATGCTCGCCAACAAGCCGAAAAATAAGAGTTATCAGTGTTACTAAATTTACCCTGCCCAGTTGATGCTGGCGACCAAAAGCAAGTAAGCAACTTACCCGGTAGCGCGCTTGCTTTTGTTATTCAAGAATACATCGCGCAACTTGATGCGCCCATCGTGATTTTAACTGAAGATACCCGGAGCGCCCTGCAAATAGAGCGAGAGGTAAACGGCTTAAAACCTCAGCGTGCCTTGCATTTACTACCCGACTGGGAAACCTTGCCTTACGACACCTTTTCGCCGCACCAAGATATTGTATCGCAACGTATTTTGAGCCTTAATCAACTAAGTCACGATAAAAACAGCGTGCTTATTGCGCCCATAGCTACCTGGCTACAACGTTGTGCGCCGGCAGAGTTTTTAGCCAAGCACAGCTTGCAGCTTAAAGTAGGTCAAAGCTTAAACCTCAATGCTTTTAAAGAGCGTTTAGTTAGCGCTGGTTATCAGCACGTTGATCAAGTAATGGAGCACGGTGAGTTTGCTCTTCGCGGAAGCTTGCTAGATCTCTTTCCCATGGGCAGCAACCTGCCTTTTCGCTTGGACTTTTTTGATGATGAGCTAGACAGCATTCGCGAGTTCGATCCCGATACGCAGCGTAGTGCTGAGCAGCGCAAAAGCATTACCTTATTACCAGCGCACGAGTTCCCGACCGATGCAGGCGGTATAGAAACCTTCCGCCAACAGTGGCGCGATCGTTTTGAACCAAGCCGAGATGCGGGCTCCATCTATCAACAAGTCACCAAAGGTATAATGCCAGCGGGCATTGAGTATTATCTACCGTTATTTCATGCTCACACCGAAAGCTTAACCGACCAATTAGCCACCAACACGGTGATTCTAAAAGTAGGTGATTTGGATCATGCCGGTAAGCAATTTTGGAGTGAGTTGACGGACCGTTATGAAAATCGACGCTACGACAAAGCGCGGCCGATCTTACCGCCAGACGAGTTATACCAAAGCACCGAGCAATGCTTTAAAGAACTAAAACAGTTCGCAGGAGTTAAACTACATAAAGGCCCGGCCCGTAATAGCCAAGGTAAACTGAATCTAGATGCCCACGCGCTGCCAGACTTAAGTGTAAATCACCGTTTAAACTTGCCTTTGCAAGCGCTAAGTCATTACCTAGAACATCACCCAAAACCTAAAACCTGTTTTATCGCCGAGACAGAAGGCCGTCGAGAAGCCCTAAAAAACTTGCTTAGCCCGCTTAAACTGCGCATCAAAGATGTTGCCAGTATCAGTGAGTTTTTGGCAAGTAAAGACAGCTTGGCCATGGTGGTGGCACCTTTAGATAAGGGCTTTGAGCTAAAAGATCCCAATATTCAGCTAATTAGTGAAGTTGATTTACTCGGCGATAAAGTACGAGCTAAGCAACGTAAAGCCTCAAGTAAAACACTTAATCCTGATGTACTTATTCGCAATTTAGCTGAGCTAAGTATCGGTCAGCCAGTGGTACACATTGAACACGGGGTTGGTCGCTATCATGGTTTAAGCAGCTTTGAAAATGGCGGTATTAAAACAGAGTTTTTAACCCTAGAGTATGCCAACGAAGCCAAGCTTTACGTGCCGGTAAATGCCCTGCATTTAATTAGTCGCTACTCCGGCGCTAACGACGAAACAGCGCCTTTGCATAAACTAGGTAATGACCAGTGGCAAAAAGCCAAAGCCAAAGCTGCTGAGAAAATTCGCGACGTTGCCGCCGAGTTACTAGAAGTTTACGCAAAACGCGCCGCCAAACCCGGCTTTGGTTATGAGCTAGATGACGCCGCCTACCAACAATTTGCTGCCGATTTCCCATTTGAAGAAACCGATGACCAACAACAGGCCATTGGCGCAACCTTGCAAGATATGCAAACTCCTAACGCCATGGACCGCTTAGTATGTGGTGATGTAGGTTTTGGTAAAACAGAGGTTGCCATGCGCGCAGCATTTGTTGCCGTAAATGCTGGCAAACAAGTCGCCGTATTAGTGCCAACCACCCTATTGGCCCAGCAACACTTCGACAACTTTAGCGATCGTTTTGCTAATTGGCCGATAGAAGTCGCTTCGTTATCTCGCTTTAAAACCACCAAAGAACAAAATGCAGTCTTAAAGGATCTTGCTGCTGGCAAAGTGGATATAATTATTGGTACCCATAAACTGCTTAGTAAAGATGTAAAATTTGCTGATTTAGGTTTGTTGGTCATCGACGAAGAACACCGCTTTGGGGTGCGCCAAAAAGAGCAGATTAAAGCGATGCGTGCTAATGTCGATATTCTTACTCTTACCGCTACGCCAATTCCTCGAACCTTAAATATGGCAATGAGTGGCATGCGTGATTTATCGATTATTGCCACCCCACCGGCGAAGCGCTTGGCAGTTAAAACCTTTGTTCGCCAGCACGACGCCGCGCTAATTAAAGAAGCAATTAGTCGTGAAGTGATGCGCGGCGGTCAAGTTTACTTCTTGCATAACAAAGTCGAAACCATCGAACGTGTAGCTCAAGAGCTTAAAGAATGGTTACCACAAGCGCGAATTACCGTGGCTCATGGTCAAATGCGTGAACGCGAACTTGAACGAATCATGGGTGATTTCCACCACCAACGCTTCAATGTACTGGTGTGTACCACTATCATTGAAACTGGCATAGACATCCCTAGTGCCAACACCATCATTATTAACCGCGCCGATAATTTTGGTTTAGCCCAATTGCACCAATTACGTGGTCGTGTTGGCCGCTCGCACCACCAAGCCTATGCGTATTTGCTAACGCCACCACCTAAGTTGATCACAAAAGATGCAAAAAAACGTTTAGATGCCATATCGCAGCTAGAAGATTTAGGTGCCGGCTTTACCCTCGCTACTCACGATTTAGAAATTCGTGGAGCGGGTGAACTATTAGGTGATGACCAAAGCGGACAAATTGAAGCAGTAGGCTTCACGCTTTACATGGAAATGTTAGATAGAGCTGTCACGGCTCTAAAAAATGGCCAAGACCTAAATTGGGACTTAAGCCAGAACGACCAATGTGAAGTTGAACTGCGCTTACCCGCTCTACTGCCCGATGATTACATTTTTGACGTAACCACACGCTTAACCATGTACAAACGCATCGCTAACTGTGCCAATCAAGCAGAAATGCGAGAACTACAAGTTGAGTTAATTGACCGCTTTGGCTTATTACCTGAGCAGGCAAAAAACCTATTTGAAGTGCAAAATCTCAAAATTGAAGCCGAACAACTAGGCATTAAACGTATTGAAGCAGGGCCTAAAGGTGGCCAAGTTGAGTTTGCCGAAACCACAAAAGTTAATGCCGCTTTTCTAGTAAGCCTGTTACAATCACAGCCAGCTATTTATCGCCTAGAAGGTGCCAACAAACTTAAGTTTGCGGTACCTAGCGATAGCCCAGAACAGCGATTAAGCTTAATCGAATCATTATTGGAGCAATTTACTGCCAATGCGACTAACTCTTAAACATGCCCTGCAGCTAGGTAGCTTAGCTGCAGTAAGCTTTACCAGCCTATCTAGTTTTGCTCAAGAGCCTCGCTGGTTTGACATTGAAGTTATCTTTTTCAAACGTAACGTAAGTGTTGAAAGTAGCCAAGAGTATTGGCCGCAACCACAAAGCCTTAATGCCAATACGAGTGAGCCTTTACTGGCACCACTATTTGGTTGCAGCGAAGAACAAGAGCCTTGTATTGCGCCACGTTTTGATAAGCTACCAGTAAGCATTGATGGTAGAGGCTGGCCGATAAGCGGCGCCACTAAACGCCAAATGCTAAGTAAAGAGCAGCTTGAGCTAAACGATGAGTTTGCGAAACTCACCCAGCATGCAGCGTTCACGCCCTTATTACACCTAGGCTGGCGAGAAATTGTTGCTCCTCGCAATCGCGCTAAGCATTACCAAGTACAAGCCGGTGAAGACTTCTCTACCCGTTTCAATGATGAAGGACGTTTACTTGGCTCTTTAACTTTCTCTGATGAGCAATATGCGCAAGAAAGCCAAAGTTTCGACTTAGCCGCTGAAAATATTTCGTTGTTTGATGAACCCGACTCAGCAGTTGGCGCTTTTGATATTGAACCAGAGCCAGCGCCAGCTATTTGGGAACTGGAAGGCGGAATTCGTGTATACCTGCAGCACTACCTGTATATCGAAAGCGAGTTACTGCTAAAACGCCCTGTTGAAGTAGAGCTGTTGCTGAACGAACCAGAACCTCTGCTTGAGCAACCTGCAGAATTACCACAGCAAGAAACTGTTATCGCTGAAGAAAGTACTGTAGAAGTTCCTGCCAATGTTGCTGTTGCTGAAGTTGTTGTACCTAGTGAAGAGCAACAAGTGGTTGTGTTGAGCGCAGACGCAGAGACAACAGAGCAAGGCAGCTTAATTAGTGAATACCACACAGAAGAGCAGCTACACAGCTTTAAGTTCGATCAAAAACGTCGTGTACGTTCGGGCGAGATTCACTACTTTGACCACCCGTTAATGGGCATGCTGATTCAGATTCGTCGTAGCCCGGAAGAGCAAACTAACGCTTCTGTCGATGCCGAGCAAGCACCTATAACCGATGCTCAAGCGGAACCAGATCCTATCGTTGAGGCTGAGCAAGCTAATGTAAATGAAGCATCAGAGCTTAGTAGCGACCAGCAAAACAGCTCTGTTACACCCGCTTCTTAAGTACATTTGTGTTACTTGCTAGTCAACCCAGCGTGCTATTTGCTTGCGCGCTGTTAAGCAGAACCTGGTTATTGCTGGCCATTGCCGCCAGCTCTCGACAAACTGGCGACAAAATACTCGGTCTACTCTACCCTGACCATTTTTGGTTTTACGTTGGCTTGGCTATGGGCGCTTTGCCGCTCACTCGATTGATCTTTCCGAAACTTTGGCAAAAGCTCTCCATTAGGAGTCAACTTTGGGGCATTTTAGTTCTATTATTCAGCGACATAGCCATTCAGATCCACTCTATTAATTTAAACTATTGGCGTTTTGAAACGCTTAATGCCGTTACGTTGTGGATAAGCTTAATGATGAGCTTTATTGTGTTCAAATCCGCTTTAGACAAAAATCCTTCGCATTAAACCGAGTAAAAAAACAGTTAATAAAACCAAGTGCCTAACTCGCTACCTTTGGATTAAAGGTGCCATTAAACAAAATAAAAAAGCAGCCCTTAGGCTGCTTTTTTATTTAATCATCAATCCTACGCACTTAGTGCAACTTAAGCTTAGGCCTTAATACTTGGTTTATACGCCCTACTAGCATCATCAAGCCGGTTTTCATGTAACCATGTAAGGCGATTTGGTGCATGCGATATAAGGAAATATACATTATCCGTGCGATGCGCCCTTCAATCATCATAGAGCCCTGCATCAAGTTACCCATTAACGAGCCAACGGTTGAATAGCGGCTAAGTGATACCAATGAGCCGTGATCTTTATATTCAAACTCTAACAGTGGCTTTTCTTCTATTTGACGCACAATGTTTTTAAACACCAATGTTGCCATTTGATGGGCCGATTGAGCACGTGGCGGTACAAAGCCATCTTCGCCCATGGCGCAACTAGCACAATCACCAATTGCATAAACGTTGCTATCGCGAGAGGTTTGCAGAGTTGGCCTTACCACTAACTGATTAATGCGGTTAGTCTCTAATCCACCTAAGTCCTTCATAAATTCGGGACATTTAATGCCAGCAGCCCAAACCATAATGTCAGCTTTAATTAGCTCGCCATCTTTGGTGGTTAAACCCTCAGGTGTTGCTTCTGTCACCATGGTTTTAGTGCGAACATCCACACCCATTTTTTGTAGCTCTGAATGGGCTGAACTAGAAATGCGCACTGGTAAAGCAGGTAGAATTTTTTCCCCGGCCTCTACCAAGGTAACCGCCAAACTAGAGTGGCTTAGATTAGGTACGCCGTAAGCTCGAAGCTGATCTAAGGCGTTATGGAGCTCAGCAGAAAGTTCTACACCGGTTGCCCCTGCACCAACAATGGCAACTCGTACTTTTTCGCCACTTTGCGCTTCGTCATTTTGCGAGTATTGTAAGAAGCGATTAAGCATGCGACGGTGGAATAAATCAGCGCGACTTGGGTTATCGAGGAAAATACAATTGTCTTTAACACCTTTGGTATTAAAGTCATTGGAAACCGAGCCAATCGCCATTATCAAGTAGTCGTAGTTAAGTTGGCGAGCAGGCAATACTTCTTTACCTTCCTCAACCATTGGTTTTAGGGTAACTAATTGATCTTCACGATTTACGTCGTCAACTTCACCGAGTTGAAACTCAAAACCATGATTAGCAGCATGAGAGCGATAACTAAGCGCATCAATGCCGGCGTCTAATGAACCAGTGGCTACTTCGTGCAACAGGGGTTTCCAAAGGTGAGTACGGTTTTTATCTACCAGCACTACACTCGCTTGGCCTTTTTTTCCTAGTTTACGCCCTAAACGTGTCGCTAGCTCTAAGCCACCGGCACCACCACCAACTACAACGATTCTAGTCATGCTTGCTTGTTTCCTTGTAACAACTTGAAGTGTTTTTGCTTTACCCAAAAGGCATTTAGTTGATTTTTTGTGCCTTGAACTGCTGGTGAAGCAGCGCTCATTATACGTAACTTGATAGAGATCACAAAAAGAGCGCAATAAAAAAGAGGGATTAAATCCCTCTTTTGACAAAAATATAAGCTTCTACAGGCTTGGTAAACGTTTTAAAGACTTAATCAACTGTAAGTGATGACTAATATCTTTAAACTTGTGACTTTGCTCTTTATCCCATACTACCTGGTAGTAATCTTTAAGCTCTTGTTCCGATACTTTGTTATCCAGAATTTCGTCGTTTTCCGACAGCACTACCGTACAATTGCCTTTATTCTTGGTTCTAAACTCGGTTACACATTTAGAAGCAATATCAATGTACTCTTCTGGTCGCTCAATTCTGCCCTGCATGTTCACTTCTGGGTGTAAATTCGGGTTAAAAATCACCGAAGGAATACCACATAAAAAGCCAATGCGTTCGCTCCAATAGCCACCTAGTCCCACACCACAAATCACCACTTCTTCATCAGCACTTAACATGAGCTGTTTGTGCACTTCTTTTAGAAGATGGCTCATGTCATGCCTTGGGTGAATTGTACTGTAGCTAATTGGTCGCACGTCTGGATCGACAAATTGCAGCTGCAGCACTTTTTCGTGGTTACCCGGACTTGTTGAGTCAAAGCCGTGTAGATAAATAATCATCTCGCTTTACCTTCCTTAGAATCACACACTAAAAACAAGTGTATTTATAAACTGTTTGTTTCACTACTCATTTGCGCTATTTTCGCAGCGCGAGCGGCAATTTCTTTATACTGAGCTTGCGCTTCTAACTCAGACCAACTAAGTGGATATGCTTTGCCTACTAATCGCTCACCGGCGGGCACTTGAGTATGCTCTAGACCATCTAGCAAACTAATGCTTGCTTCTCGATCATTACAGGCGAGCAACAAATCGCAGCCAGCATTTAATGCTTGTTTAGCGCGAGCAACATGATCGCCCACCACTGCAGCACCCTTCATGCTTAAATCATCACTGAATATTAGACCTTTAAAGGCCAAACTTTTGCGGAGAACTTGCTGCAGCCAAATCTGAGAAAAACCAGCTGGCTTTTCATCAACTTGCGAGTAAATAACATGCGCAGGCATCACCGCGTCCAGCTTATTCTGGGCTATTAGCGAGGCAAACACTTGCATATCTTGCTGTTGAATGTCGGCAAAAGAGCGGTTATCACGCGCCTCTAAATGATGAGTATCGGCTTTTACATTACCATGACCAGGAAAGTGCTTACCGGTAGCTTTCATTCCTGCTACCGACATACCATCGATAAATGCGCTGGCAAGCTGAGCAATCTGTTCAGGCTTGTCACTAAATGCCCGCTGGCCAATCACGTCACTCACGCCATTAATATCTAACACAGGAGCAAAACTGATATCAATGTCGCAAGCTCGGAGCTCAACCGCCATTAACCAACCTAATTGCTTTGACCATTCAATGCTAGACAAACCTAACTGATTGGCGGTGTTGGCAATTTGCCCCATTGCAGGTATAGCAGAAAACTGCTCTCTAAATCTTTGGACACGCCCACCTTCATGGTCAACAGCAATCAGTAAACGCTGGTTGCTGGCCACTCTTATGGTTCGTACTAGCTCTATTAATTGAGCTCGGTCTTGATAATTACGGCTAAATAAAATAACCCCAGCCACCAGAGGATGCTGGAGCATTTCAGCTTCTTCAGCACTCAGCTCTGTGCCAAGTAAATCGATAAAAAGTGGGCCCATTAATCACTACCAACCAAAAGTAGATTTAGTTTCGGCCTTACGGATCTCAGTCTCATCAGCCCATTCTACTAGGCCGGTTTTTAAATCCATTAATCGCATGGTCATTTTGTAATAAACGTCTTTAGTCTTTTTGTTGGTTTTTACGATACTCGCTAGGTTACCGTAGAGCATGTATTCAGCGCCAACCTGCTGACCAAATGCAATCGCTTTTGAGGGGTCAACTAAACCACCATCATTCTGAAAGTCGAGCTGCTCTCGCACTTCATTTACGCGGCTCATATCAACAAAACGAAATTTGCCAGATTGCAATAACTTAGTGCTGATGGAATCAGTTACCGATTCGGTATCGATGTGTTCAGTAGTTTTATTTTTGATCCGTTCAACAAACACGATCGGACGGTTATTGGCGGTGATTTCTGCTAACAAAGGAGATGAAATCATGGAGTCAGTCATTTCGCCAGCAATCTTTTGCAAATCAGTCGAACCAAAAGCAACATCTACAGTTTCAACTTCTTGAGGGTCGCCATAGCTCACCTGAGTTGAACACCCAGTCAAGGTAAATGCCAGTACGGATGCTGCTAATACAAGTTTTTTCATGGGATATCTCTCTGTTATTCAACTTCTCTAACATAAATTTTGAAATGGTTAGCGTTGTGAACTAACGCCACCGATTGGACCTGAATTTGTTGCTTGCCGTGCAAGCTTAGCGGCGTCCATGCTGTTGTTGCGTTGTTCAATTGTACATTGTTACTGTCGTACCAATAAAAACGATACTGTAAATCTAAGTCACCTTTGTATAAAGATTGTATTGTGGCGACACCACGTAGGCGATCCATACCTTGGTGGGTTGCTGCATCAATGATGGTGAGCTTACGACCTAGATTAAGGTTATCTACTATTAACCATTGTTTACCATCAGGTTTGTCTGAGTCGGCTGCTATTCCGGAGGTATCAGTGGTGCACCCAACCAACAATGCACTTAGTAACAGCAAATATTTCATAGCTTTACCCTCTTCATAAATTAAATACTTGAGCAGGAGCACCCAAATCATTGGTTAACACCAAGGTAACCCTTCTGGGCCTTAAAGTAATGCTTGTAGATGGTTCAATTAACCCCTCAAATTCTAGAGTATGTTCACCAACAGGCAAAGCTTTAACGGCAATCTGTGCTAAAGCCGGTAAGGTTTGCCAACTACGAGTATCGGCTCTCTCTGAAGCAACATTGTAAATATTGACTAAGGCGTTCGCCCAATTTTCTTCGTCATCTGCTTTGTCTTTGTTCACTTCTCGCCTAAATTGGTCTTTGGTGATAACCCGCAAGATTTGCCGTAGCAATATGCCTGGTAAGTCTTGTTGCAACTGCGTAGCCGCTAAGTCATCAAACTGCACTAAACGCTCGGTAGCAAACCGCTCACCATTAACGGCTAGCTTTTGCGGAATGCTTACTTGGGCATTTCCCCTCATAATGGGCAGCGCTACCGTGTAGGTTTCCCAGCGATTATGGTTATAAAGTGGCAGTGTAAAACGGGCTTCTTGGCGAGCGGCAACAATTGATTGTTCATGAAGAACAATCAGCAAACCTTGTTGTTTACTTAAAGGGGTTGCTTCTGCTGGGGTATACTTTTTATAGTCACTCATCGAGAGTTTCTTGCCAAGGCGGGCAACTTCTGCTTGTAAGTAGCTATTGTTAGGCGCCAGTGCCAAGGCCTTTCGGTAATCGATGTAAGCATCATCCTCTTGCCCCGCCGCCAAGTACAATGCAGCTGATAGAGCAAACGTTAAACCATTTTGAAAAGCATTATCCAGGGCTTTATTCTTGGAGTTTAGTTGCGGGTATTCTTGCATTAAATCGTCGTATTGTGCTGTGTAATCCCGTAATTGTTCTTCTAGGCTAATTGGTGCTTCTTGCATAGCTTGTTGTTGAATCATTGCCGCACGGCGTACTTCAATCAAAGCCGACTCTAGGCCATTGCTATGCAAGTAATTTATCGCCTGATAATGATGCAACATAACCTGTTCATAAACAGGAATATGGTACTCAATAAAGTTATCGTTGGTCGCCAAGGCTGAAACATTCTGTAAACCCGTTGATAAACGGTACTCCGCCTGCCGAGATAACCACTGAAGTTGTTCGTCAACGGTAGTGAAATGTGCTTGGCTTTGTTCAAAGTCGCCCGCTAAGTAACTCATCCGCCCCTTTTCTAGTTGCTTAAGGTAGTAGCTATTATCGCCTTGTTTACCTTCGGCCAATAAGTCCGAGGCTAGCTCAAATTTTCCTGAACCTAGTTGGTAACGGCTCGCGCGCAATTGCTCGTCATAACTCACAAAAAGATCACTGAAAACTGCACTGCTGCAACCTAGTAATACTATGCTAGAAAAAAATGCAGCCAAAAACACTCGCGGTTTATACGAAAGAAAGTGATGAAACTGACGGTTTACTAACATGCACTTAAACATGCGAGGTACAAAGGCCATTTGTCTAAGCTAAAACCCATGTGGATGAAGAATCTTCTTTATAAACTATTTTGCTATACAGGCCCAACCTAGCGGTAGATTATTTAGCAAAAAAGCGCCCTAGTTGTGTTTTATTTGAACGATTAGCTTTAGATAAAAGTTTAAAAGGTAAAGTCTTAGTTAAATCAGCCGCTAATATCAGTATAAAAGCGGCCTGCGCGAGTAGAGTTGTGATCTCTTACATAGTAAGAACAGCCAACACAGGGCATACTTTTAACAAAATAAAACAATATAAAAACTATAAATAGCTAACAAGATCGGTTGGTCGAGGAATTATGAAAAAAAAGTCACTGAACGTAGCCTCATCGCTCCAATTTTTTAAAAATATTTCTATTGTTCATCGAGTAAACATTGGTTTTGGCTTTCTGGTTTTAATGATGGTACTCACCAATGTATTGTCGTTACAAACTGGCAGTCGCTTTAACCAACAGCTTGATACCGTAACAGAAGAAGCCACTCCACTAGTGTTACAAAGTAGCCAATTTGCGGTAGATTTGCTCACCGCAGATAAATACTTTAAAGATGCTCTAACCTCTAGCGAAGCAGATGTTATTAAAGCTAGTAGCGAGGCTTTTGAACAAAGTGAACTCGTTTTTATTTCTTCACTTGGCACTTTACGTTCAATGTCGGAAGGCAATAACGAGTTGGAATCTCGCCTAGATGCGCTTAATGCTCTGGACCAAAATTACTTCCAAGTAGCTAAACAGGTAATGAACGACAACATTAACTACTTGGAAGACTTACAATCAGTTAAGCGTAGTACCAACCAATTGTCGGTAATGCTACCGCAACTTAAGAAAAACCTATCAGATAAAGTAGCTGCATTGAACGATGACTACATCCGTTGGGCGGCTGAGAGCTTCTTGAACGCGATGGCCGTTATCGAGCTAAATACCTTAGAAGGCTTAAATACTAGCCAGTCTAAAAAAGTATCTGTAATCCTTAAGCGCAACAACAAGCTAATCAAAAACTTCTTGAGCGCCACCTCAGATCTAGAAGAAGAAATTCCTGAACTACGTAACGATATGGGCCATCAGATTGACCAGTTCGTTAAGGACTCGACCAAGTCTGATGGTGTGTTAGCTGCTCACCTAAAGGTAACACAAGACAACGAAGCCATTGCTCAACGTGTTAGTGAGACCTCTGTTCAAATTACAGAAGCCATTAGCCAGCTTTCTAGCATTAACGACATTGCAAACGCTCAGGTAGACAATGCCTCCGAAAATGCCAACAAGATGTTGGAGTCTAGCCGGATTCAGTTAATTACTGCGATGGTAATCGTTATTCCATTAGCCTTATTGGTTGCTTGGAACGTTGCAAGTTCTATAAAACAACCACTTAACTTATTACTTAAGACCCTTAAAGCGGCAGCCGCCGGTGATATGACCGAAACCGTTAAGTACCAAAGTACCAACGAATTTGGCCAACTAGCTGATTCTGCCAACAGCATGATGGAGCAAATGCGCTCAGTCTTGAATGATATTAGCCAGGCCGCTGAAAGTCTCTCTAATGTATCTAACGGTAACTCCACTACCCTTAATACCGCCAAAGTTGAATTGGATAATCAACGCCAAGAAACAGCGTCGGTTGCAGCAGCGATGACGGAAATGGAGCAATCGGTTAGAGAAGTAGCCAAGAGCGCTAACATTACTTTAGAAAAAGTAATGGAAGTTGAAGAAGCTGCAAACTCTGGTCGACAAGTAATGAGCAACAACATTACGACTACTCACCAATTATCAGAAAAACTAGAACACAGTAGTTCGGTTATTGGTGAAGTTGACAGCATGAGTAACAGTATTGGTTCAATCTTAGATGTAATCAGAGGTATTGCCGATCAAACCAACTTGTTAGCCTTAAACGCCGCTATTGAAGCCGCTCGAGCCGGTGAGCAAGGTCGTGGGTTTGCAGTAGTTGCTGACGAAGTGCGGGTATTAGCGCAGAAAACCACCAACTCAACAACCGAAATTCAATCTATGATTGAAAACCTACAGAAAAGCGCTCAACGCGCAGTATCGGTTATGTCGGAGTGTTCATCAGAAATGCAAGCCAGTATTTCTCAAAGCTCTGACGCTAACGGGGCAATGGAAGAGATTCAAGGTATTATTACTCAAATCTCTGATATGAGTAGCCAAATTGCTGCTGCGGCAGAACAACAGCAAGCCACCGGCGCTGAGATATCCAACAACCTTAACCGTATCTCAGACATTAGCGATGAGAACTACCAAAGCATTGAAATAGTGACCAGCACAAGTGAAGAGCTTGGTGAATTAGCAGGACAACAAGATTCACTAGTTAAACGCTTTACACTGTAGATTACGCTGCAATTAAAAAAGGCTCCTAAAGGAGCCTTTTTTATTAGCGATAAACCTCTGATATGGCACCCTTTCCTACACCTTCATAAGCTATAACCTTCAAGCTATGTCCTTCCATCACCTTAGCGAGGGTAGACGCAATATACGCAGCTAAATTCTCTACGGTAGTCTCGCAGGGCAGAATGTCTGTTTCTTGTTTAGGGAGCACCAGTTCAAAAAAACCTTGCGGCGATTGATAGGCAAACGCGTAATGATCTTGCCAGGCTTGCTGCTGGTAAAAACTAATGTCTTGCTGGCTAATTTCATCACTTTCGCTGCCAAGGTAAATGTTGCGCCACTTCATCGCCCAACTGGTGGCTAAGTCAATGTCATACTCCCCATCTACCTGAATTTCGATAGTGGAACGATGCCCATGAGCAATACGCTGACAATTGCCATCGTGCTTTTTCAAACCGTGGCTATAGTGATAATAAGGGCCATCGATAGATTCGTGTCTTAAGGTAATAGCCAGATCTTGAATATTCGCCGGCAGCTGCTCTAAAACTACATTTTTTACGTACGCAGTTAAGGCTTCGTTACTCACCTCTACCGAGTCAATAAAGGTATACGCTTCATCAGGGCAACGTAAATGAATGCTCTTTCCATGCGGTCGCATGAAGTCCAATTGGGTATAACCTTCGCCTGTTTTTACCTTACATAGAGGAGAGCGATTAGGCACCAACAGTTTATGATCGACCTTTTCATCGATTAAACGTTTAATCAGCTTTTTTACTTGGCCAAAATCTAACAACATATCCATATCATTAAGTGAACCACCTAACTCTATGTCTACTAACCAACTCTCTCCAACTAAGCCACGATCAGGGCAAAGATAGGTAGAGTCGATTACGGTTAAATCTTTTACAAATAATTTCATAGTGCTGCTCATAAACGCGAATGCGGCTCATTATAACGGCAAGCGCATAGAATAGTCATCGCCTCAATGCTCTCTAATCCAAACAGCGTAGAACTATGATATGGTTAAACTATGTCATGGAAACGATAGATATCGATGTGGACCCTATAGCTCCGGAACTTCTCAAGCAGTTTAATGCCCTTCCTTGTCAAACCGAAGTGCATCTACAAATACCCACTCCTACAAAGCCGTTGCGCTTAAGAAGTCGCTTAATTGGTATTGAGCCAGGAATGTGTGTGATTTTATCTCGCGGAATAGATCAAAATTGGGAAGCAGCTAGAGATTTAATTCGAGAAGGTCAGTCAATTGTTGTACGTATTGTAAACGAAGGTGACCCAAACGCGACAATATTTGCCTATCGAGGCTCTATTTCTAAACTAATGAGCAGTGTTGGCCGCTGGGTAGTACTGGATTATCCGCGCAACGTGCAAAAAATCAGTTTGCGCCAACATAGTCGCTTACCTATTTCCTTGTCTTGCAATATGCGCAGTAGCGCTGATAGCCAAGAATCCTTTAGTGGTTTGCTTAAAGACTTGTCCTTAAATGGCGGTGGCTTTGTGTCTAGCCCTATTCCGCTGCCGTTAACCAAACAAGCATTTACGCTAGAATTACCAATAGAAGGCCAAGATCCTTTGGCGATAACCGCGAGTATCTGCAATCAGCATTTGGAACAACGCTCACCAGAAAAAGTGCATTACGGTTTAAGTTTTGATGCCGACGACAAACTTAAGCAAAAATTTATTGAGAGTGCGCTTTTAGAAATTGTGCAACGAGAAAACAAAACCCCCGGTTAAGCCAGCGTAAGCACTATTCAAGGCACAAAAAAAGCGACCCGAAGGTCGCTTTTGAATTAACGGTCAACTTCTAGTCTTTGTTGTACTTGGCAGTACGCGGGAACGCAATGCCATTGCTATCAAACAAGTAACAAGCTTTAGTTGGCAGACCTACACGTAATTCATCGCCATTTTTACTTGGGAATTCGCTGCGTGCTTTAAAGGTGAAATCAAAGCCTTTAACGTCCATATAAACGTAAGACTCTGAACCTAGGTGTTCAGCAACTACTACTGTACCTGTAATGAAGTTCTCTGCATGAGCATGGGTATCTTCTACCAAGTGCTCAGGACGGCAACCAAGCTCAATTAAATCACCTACGCTTGCACGGCTAGTATCAACCGCAGCAGTGATAACATCACCAGTCACTAACTTAACTTTACTTTCGTGCTCACCAGTTTCTACGATTTCGCCTTCGATGAAGTTCATTTTTGGCGAACCAATAAAGCCAGCAACAAACTTGTTGGCTGGGTTATGGTAAAGCTCTAACGGAGAACCATATTGCTCCAAGTTAGTTGCAGCATTAGGGTCTAGTGGGCTAAGTACCACAATCTTATCAGCTAAGGTCATCGCTTCCACTTGGTCGTGGGTAACGTAGATGATAGTTGATTGCAGTTCTTTGTGCAGTTTAGCAATCTCGATACGCATCTTCACACGAAGTGCTGCATCAAGGTTAGATAGTGGCTCATCAAATAGGAATACGCCTGGTTGCTGTACAATACAACGACCAATAGCAACACGTTGACGCTGACCACCACTTAACTCTTTTGGCTTACGGTCTAGAAGAGGATCTAGGCCTAGAATGTCAGAAGCATTATCTACTCGAGTTTTAATCGTATCTTTATCAACCTTTTTCAATTTAAGGCCGAAAGACATGTTTTCGCGTAAATCCATGTGTGGGTATAGTGCGTAAGACTGGAACACCATACCTACGTTACGTTCTACTGGCGGTACGTCATTCATGAACTTACTACCGATGTTAAGCTCACCACTAGTAATATCTTCTAAGCCAGCAATCATACGTAGCAACGTTGACTTACCACAACCTGATGGACCAACAAATACAACAAACTCGCCATCTTTAATATCTAGGTTAATATCACGCAAGGTATCTTGGTGAATTGCCGGATCGTAGTTTTTACGTACATTTTTTAGAATTACATCAGCCATTATTAGCTCCAAACTGAATAAAGCGTTCGCTTTACTCGCAATCAATCTTGTTTTGCGTAGCTACACCAGTAGCTACGCCCAAATAATTTAACCTTTAACACCACCAGCTGTTAACCCGCCGACCAACCAACGTTGAGCCATTAGGAACACTAGCGTGATAGGGAATCCTGACAATACAGCTGCAGCGGCAAAATCGCCCCACAAGTAGTTTTGCGGATAGAGATATTGTTGAGCACCTACGGCGAGCGTGAGCTTATCAACATCTTGCATCAATACAGACGCCATTGGTACTTCGGTAATTACACCAATGAATGCAAGAATGAACACTACTGCCAAAATAGGAACAGAAAGCGGTAACAATACCAATCTAAACGCTTGCCAAGGAGTTGCGCCATCGATAGCAGCAGACTCTTCTAAGGCCGGGTCAATAGTTTCGAAGTACCCTTTAATGGTCCACACGTGAAGTGCAATACCACCTAGGTAAGCGAAAATTAACCCGCCGTGAGTGTTTAGACCCAACCAAGGAATGTATTCACCAATCTTGTTGAACAAGGCGTAAATTGCTACCAAGGCCAATACAGATGGGAACATTTGGAAAATCAACATACCGTTAAGAATGGTTGCTTTACCTCTAAAGCGCATACGAGCAAACGCATAAGCACTAGTAGTAGATAGAGCCACGATTAGTAAGGCTGAGATACCCGCTACTTTAATCGAGTTCCATAACCAAGTTAATACTGGGAATGGAGGCGGTGTTAATGAACCATCAGGGTTTACAACGGTAATCCCTAAGGCCAAGCGCCAGTGATCTAAAGTAGGGTTTGATGGAATCAATTCACCTACCGCAAAGTTACCCGTACGGAATGAAATTGTGATTACCATTAATAATGGGAAAATAATTAAACATAGAAACAAACATAGCACTACGTGAGTAGCCAGTTTTCTATATTTCAATGATTTAGGTTGAACCATTGCCATAGTAGCTTCTCCTTATGCCGCTTTATCAGCTTTAGTTAGTTTCAAGTTAATCAATGCTAGTGCACCAACCACTAAGAAAATTAGGGTTGCAATGGCACTTGCAAGACCATAATCCTGACCACCGTCACCTTGGAAGGCAATTCGGTAGGTGTAACTTACGAGTAAGTCGGTTGTACCAGCTGGTGTCGAAGCACCAATGATATCAGGACCACCGTTGGTCAATAACTGAATCAAAACAAAGTTGTTAAAGTTAAAGGCAAAAGAAGCCACCAATAATGGTGTTAGAGGTTTCATTAACAACGGAACAGTAATGTTGAAGAAGTTGTTAATTGGACCCGCACCGTCCATCGCAGAAGCTTCGTATAAGTCTTCTGGAATAGACTTAAGCATACCCAAACATAAAATCATCATGTAGGGGTAACCCAACCAAGTGTTAACGATCAAAATCATCGACTTGGCCATTACCGGGTCAGTAAACCAGTCTGGCTTGATGCCAAATAAGCCATTTAAGATTTCGTTAATCTCACCAAAATTTTGGTTGAATAAACCTTTAAATACTAGGATTGAGATAAAGGCTGGAATTGCATAGGGGAGGATGAGTACTACGCGATAAATAGCGCGACCTTTTAGCTCTTCCCACTGAATTAGACAGGCTAAAACCATACCAATTGCTAAGGTAAATGCTACAGATGCAGCAGCAAAAATAACTGTCCAAATGAAGATTTCGATGAACGGTTCTTTAATACCTTTATCGGTAGCAACACGTTCAAAGTTTTTCCAACCTACGCCAACAGTAAAGCCAGGCGCTAAACGGTTACCAACAAACTCGCCATCACCATCAATGTACTGGTAGTAACCTGTTTCCATGTTTGGCAGCATAAGCTCGCCAGTCTGGTTGTTACGCAGAATAGAAGGACCAGGTAAAATAGCGCCACTTTCTTTTAGCACTACTCCATCTTCAAGGCGTGTATATAAAGGCTTCATCGCAGAGAATTTGCGAAGGCCATTCATAACCAGTTCATCTTGATTAGGCGTAACTAATACGATGCTATTGAAGAACTGACGATGAGAGATAATTTCTTTAATTGGCGCTTTTTCACTAGAAGGTAAAGCGTCAACTTCTTGTAATTTAATTCGCTTAGTTGCCAGCGTTAATTTGCGTGCGCGAACATCGGCGTTAGACACTACTTCAACAGGACGAGTAACAAAATATTTGTCGTCTTGTGACAGTGCTAGAACATACTTACCTTCAGACTCTTGATGTAGCTGAAAGTCAAATGAACCACCTTTCGCCATATAAGTCTTCTGGATATGTAACTGCTCTACCCGCTCAAGCGACAATAAGTTGGTGCCACTATAGTTGGTGAAAGCAATTCCAATGGTGTATGCCAGAGGGAAGATGATAAATACGACCATCCCCGCAATGCCGGGGAAGATATATCTGTGCGCATACATTTTTTTGCTTAAAAAAACGTAAACACCGGTAGAAACAACAACAAGGGTGAGCAATGCAAATGCATATTCACCACCTGCATACATCAAAACAATTGCATAGCCGTTAAGCAATACAATCGCCGTGATCAGCAGAAGTTTTAGCCAAGCATACTTGCCCTGCATAAAACCTGGAGACGCAGAAAGACCCATCTTATGTACAACCTTTGTATTTGACCGAAATTAATAAAGAGGAGGATAGACCAATATCCTCCTCCTGACCGAAATAATATGACCGTATTATTTCGCTATGCGACGCGCAGCGGCGTCTAGTGCTTTCTCTAGAGGTTGACGACCACTAGTGATGTTGGTTAGAGATGTTGCCATCGCAGACCAGAATTTACCCATTGCAGCTACGTTAGGCATTGGCTCACCATCTTGAGCGTTTGCGAAAGTTGCAGCGATGCGAGGGTCGCTTGAAAGCTCTTCCATGTACGACTTAAGTGCTACAGCACCTAGTGGTACATCGTCATTCACAGATTTCAAGCCTTCATTAGTAACAAGGTAGTTTTCTAGGAATTCTACCGCTAAATCAGCGTTAGGTGACGCAGAGTTAACCGCACCTGCTAATACACCAACCATTGGCTTAGCTTTGTTACCGTTGATAGTTGGAATGTAAGTTACACCGTAGTTGATGCCACTTTTTTCCATGTTATCCCAAGCCCAAGGACCGTTGATAACCATTGCTACTTCACCTTTGTTAAAGGCAGAGTCCATTACACCGTAGTCAGCGCCTTTTGGCATGTGACCATTTTCGATAAGATCTTTAATTACTTTAGCGCCCATTTTAGCGCCGTCAGTTGCTACACCAGTATCTTTAACGTCGTAAGTACCGTTTTCGTATTTGAAGATGTAACCACCGTTCGCAGCCAGTAGAGGCCATGAGAAGTAAGTATTGTTGTAATCCCATAGGATAGCGTGCTTACCAGACTTCTGAAGCTCTGTATCTAGAGCTGGGATTTCTTCCCAAGTCTTAGGAGGGTTTGGCACTAAGTCTTTGTTGTAGATAAGACCTACCGCTTCAATAGCGATTGGGTAGCCGTATACCTTGCCGTCGATAGTAACCGCGTTCCAAGCAAAGTCTTCTACTGCTGCTTTTTTCTCAGCACTTGGCTTAAGTTCAGTTAATAGACCTGCATCAACCCAGTCACCGAAACGGTCGTGAGCCCATAAGAAAATATCAGGACCTGAACCAGTTGAAGCCGCTTGTTGGAATTTACCAGGGGCATCGTCTGGGTGTGCAACACTTACTTTAACACCAGTATCAGCTTCAAAGCGTTTACCTACTTCAGCCAAGCCGTTGTAGCCTTTATCACCATTTACCCAAATGGTTAATTGGCCTTCTTCAATTGCAGCAAAAGCATTAGATGCCATGCCTAAAGAAGCAACCGCAATAGCAGATGCAAGAATTGTCTTTTTCATTAGCCTTTCCTTAACTGTCGTTATGATTATTTTTGGGTCGCAAGAGTAACTTGCTGCGCTAGATTCTAGCTCATAAGGCTGGCTTAACACATGACTTAGCTCGCACTTTTGAAATTATACTACAAACCCCTAAACCGAGGTGCAGCCTGCCTCAAGAGGTGATTTAATCACCTAACAGTGGTAATAAAACAACATAATTACCAACGGATACACTTGAAAACCTTTCCATGTAGTAATTAAACTACAAAATTGAAACTGATAACCTTTTCAAGCAATCCAATTAACTTATTTGTTATTTTTCAACTGTTCTCTTAAGTTAGGTGGGATTCCAACGATCGTCAATGTATCTGTTGCTTCGTCGTAAAAAACGCGATCTCCTAACAATTTTTGTTCGAAACTTACCGACACCCCTTTCCCTTGACCAAAACATTTAGCCAGTTTTTTCAGTGCTGTTCGATCTGCTGGAAATTGTTCTTCAAGGGGGTAATTTTCAGCAGCAAACTGGTAGAAATCAACGTTCTCTTCGGCAGTAGGTAAAGCCTTAGCCAACTCCCCTACTACAATTTCTTCGCCATCTTTTAGCTGTTGTTCACAGTAAGACTTAACTTCATCTTTATAGGCAAGCTTTTCTTCTTTATCTAACTGAGTCGCTTGGCAGTAATCGTCAACAGCTTGCATAAGTACGGCATTTTGCATTTTGACATCCAAGCCATCGTCACAACCCAAGAACTCCACAAAGAAATCTGAAATTTTGCGCCCAGCTCTTCCTTTTACATAAGAAACATAACGCTGTGATTCAGGATTACGTTGCATATCGGTAATATCGATGCGCGCAGCAAGTTGCACAGAACTGGTTTCTAAATAGCGGCTAGCAGTAAGCTCTAAGCTATCGTCTACTGCAGGCGAGGTTTTATTTTCTAGCAGCATGATAAGCAGATACTCGCCAGCAACATGCTCGTAGTTAGCCAGAAGCAATACACCTTGCTCTACAAAATCATATTTCTTTAGTTCTTCAACCAATACCGTGCCAGCATCAACACTGTATTTATGAAAATCAACGTCTTGGCTTAATAAGGCATCCAATTGTTGTTTGAAGGGGCTGTCATTTTCTTGGTTATAAAAGCCAAAGCCTTTAGCTGCTCTTCCACTATAGTTGAGATGTAAGCTCTCTATTAAGCTAAGCGCCTCTTCGCTATGAGCCATTTCTTCGGCTCGTGCTTGCAGCGCTATGGTGCCATCTTCAACTAGCTCTAGTGAATGTAAAATAAGGTGTTTTAAGGAAATGCTCATAGTCTCTTACTGTTAGTGTTTGCTGACAAGGTGGGGTATTATACGCGTCTTTATCAGCAAATTTGCAGAGAAGTAATGGCAATAGTTTCAAAATATTCCACAGAGCAGGTGGAACAATTACTTAATGATGTACTCAAAGTAGTCGACAATCACAATGTAACCACTGATCTGGCGCTAATGGTACTGGGCAATGCCGCTACCTGTATGATCAATCAGCGTGTTGCACCAGAGCAAAGAAAAAAGCTCACCGAAGGCTTTGCCAAAGCGCTAAAAAATTCGATTAACGACGAAAAATAAGCACACAAAAGGATTTCCTGTCTCGCAATGGTAAATAGCTCAAAACAGTACCGCGACAAAGTGTCTCAGCTTATAAGCTGGGGCCACTGGTTTTGTTTATCAAATATAATTTTGGCCTTAATTGTTGGCCTACGTTATCTGGTTCTGGCTACCCCACCGGAAACATTTTTAGGTCAAAGCTATTTAATTGTGAGTTGGTTAGGGCAATTTTCCTTTATTGCCTTTGTAATTTTCTTGCTTACCCTATTTCCACTCAGTTTTGTTATTCCTAGTAATCGCTCATTGCGTTTTGTTGGGGCGTTGTTCGCCACCATCGGAATAAGCTTACTGATTGTTGATACAGAGGTCTTTGCTACTTTTAATTTGCACCTAAATCCAGCTTTGTTGGAACTACTTGTAGACGAAGAGCAAAACAGCCAAGCCAATACACTTAACTTATTGTTTGTATCTGTACCTTTTATCTTTCTATTAGAGCTTTGGCTCGCAAAACTGTGTTGGAAGTATTTACGCCGTTTAGAGCATAAACGCCTTGGTGGTCCAATTGGTGGTGTCTTATTCATCTGCTTTTTGTTAACCCACTTTGTGCACGCTTGGGCCGATGCAACAAATTACACCACCATTACTCGACAAAAGAATAACTACCCTTTGTTCTACCCGCTTACCGCGCGAAGCTTCTTACAAGAGCAAGGCATTTTTGATGTAGATGCCTACTACAAACAAATCAAAGCACAAGAACAAGAGCAGCAAGGGCAACTTCGCTACCCTATCTCACCACTAAAATATGACCAAGTTGAACAGCGCTACAACTTAATGCTCGTGGTAGTAGAAGGCTTACGCTGGGATATGCTTAATCAACAAGCAATGCCAAACAGCTGGAAGCAAGCTAAACGCTCTAGCCAGTTTTTTAGTCACCACAGTGGCAGCAATAAACCGCAAGAAGGTTTATTTAGTTTGTTTTACGGAATCCCAACCAGTTATTGGCCGAGCTTTAAAACGGAAAGCCAAGGCTCTGTATTGGTGTCTGCACTACAAGACAGCAACTATCAGATTGAATTGTTTAGCAGCCGTGGCTTAAACCTGCCGGAATTAGCAGGAACCAGCTTTAGCGAGCTTTCAAACCTCGACATGACCAAATGGCCTGGCGGAGCTGCGGGTGACGAGAAAGCCATACAAGAATGGCTAATCTGGCAGCAAAGCCAATATGCGCAACTTCCTTGGTTTAACTTTTTATATCTAAATGGCGTTGCTGCTTATGACAATGGCAGCGGTGAAACTATGAGCGAAGTGACACCTGAGTCCTTAAGCCAACATTACTCAGATGCCGCCACAGTTGTGGACTCGCAACTGAACAAGGTGTACCAACAACTAGCTCAAAGCGGCCAATTAGAACGCACCATTTTAGTGGTAACATCCGATTACGGAAACGAACTAAACGATGGCAATAGCAACTACTGGGGCAACAATAGCAACTTTAGCCGCTATCAAACTCAAGTACCGTTATTTATATCTTGGCCAGATAAAAACCCATCACTATTGCACAGTGATACTAGCCATAACGATATAGTGCCAACCTTGCTTGAAGAAATGCTCTCAGTAGCATCTAACAGCGCAAACTATAGCACCGGACAAAACTTATTTAAGAAGCGTAAGCGCGATTGGATATTAATAGGTAACCAAGAACAACAAGCTGTTGTTCAACGCAACCAGATTACTCTCTTTAATCAATCAGGTAGCTATCGGGTGTTAGACCGCGATCTAAAATCCAGCAACGCTCGTGTATCTGTGCCTATGTTGGTACAAGTATTAAACGACTTAAAGCGTTTTTATCAACCACAACAGTAATTTGTACATTGAATGAACACTTAAGCACAAAAACCAAAGTGGTGTATTGACAGCACTCTGATAGCTAAGTAAATTCATTGCTCAATTCGGAACGTAGCGCAGCCTGGTAGCGCACCGTCATGGGGTGTCGGGGGTCGGAGGTTCAAATCCTCTCGTTCCGACCAAATAGCAGCCCGTAGCTCAATGAGCTACGGGCTTTTTGTTACCTGCAAAACATCTGCTTTTGCTTGGGCCAATAAAAGTTGTACAAGCTCAAGCTATCCAAAGCAAAGCACTTTAGTTACCACCTTTCAAAACCTACCTGCCCTCAAAAAACGTGCAACCTGATGTCTCTTCAAACCTAGTAACAAAAACTATTAACATTCGTATTTGAATGATAATTATCAAGGATACAAGCTAGCCATTCGCTTATAGTGCAAATAACTACCCAAGGTAAGGAAACCTAATGACATACAGCCTTTTGCTGCTCGCTCACCTCATCGCGGCAACTATTTGGACCGGCGGACATATCGTGCTTTGCTTGGTGATATTACCCAAAGTTTTAAGAGCCAAATCACCAGAAGTGCTGCTAGATTTTGAGCAAGCTTTTGAAAAGGTGGGAATGCCAGCTTTAATTATTCAAGTGATTACCGGGCTTTTTCTGGCTTACCATTGGCTCCCCGATGTGAGCCTTTGGTTTAGCATGAGTAACCCTATAAGCCACGGCATCGCCGGTAAACTACTATTATTGGCTTTAACCTTTGGTTTAGCCTTAGACGCCAAGTTACGCGTTTTACCTAAACTATCCAGCAATAACTTGTGGGATATGGCCTTGCATATCATCGCAGTTACTTTGCTCAGTGTTGGCTTTGTTGCCCTTGGCCTTTCCTTCCGATTAGCTTGGTTTGCTTAAGCTTTTGTATCGGCAACTAAGGCTTCTAAATAGTTTAACCAGCGCTCGCTTTGCGAGCTTTGTTCAAGGTTATGCGCACGTTGAGCAGCGGTATAAGCCAGTGAGTAATCTTTTATCTCTAAGTAAATCTCAGCCAATAATAGCTGCGATTTAGCTTGTTGTTCTTGCGGATCAGCTAGTTTTAAAGCCTCAATAGCTTGAGTATATTGATTGCTCAATAACAACACCTGAGCATACTGCAGATTGTACTCAGGCTTATGCTCAGCAAGCAGTTGCCAATACTTCGCTGACTTTTGCCATTCTCTTGCTTGCTGCCAAAGTTGTGCTTGGCGAAGTAATAATGAGGTATCAGAATCCGCATCAGCCAATTGGGCATAACTCAAAGCTGCTTTTTCTGGCACTCTCAGATACGCATATAACTGGGCTTTATGGCGTAACAAGCTCTCCCCCAAGGCTAATCCCGAACGCTCAGCAGAAACCAAGGTAGCTAAGGCTTTTTGATGTTGCTGGGTTTGGCTGTACAAAGCACTTAGTTGTTGCCACCAACGCAGCGTTTCTGGCTCTAACACCAGTAAAGCTTGATTGGTGACGATAGCCGCTTTTAACTGCTTTAGCTGCACTTGAGCGATAAAACGCATACTTAGATTGTTTTTATCTAACACTTGCAGCTGTTCTAGCGCGGCTAAATGATCTAACACCACTTGCCAGTTTTGTTGTTGATAATTAGCGTAAGCTAAATTAGCACGTAAACTAAGCGCTTGTGAGGGACTAATATTAAGCTCTAATTCAGGTTGCTGAGCATGAGTCAGCAATATCTCAAAATGGCTTAATGCTTCATCAATCTGTTGCTCACTGAGTAATATTTCGGCCAGCATATTTCGCGTTTCCCATGCCTGTTGTGGGGGAAACGCTTGCAAGTTCACAGCCTCTGCCAGTTTTGCTTTAGATAACGCTACTTGCTCGTCTTGCCAATAATAAATCCCCAACATTCTAGCTATGTAAGCTTGGTCATATTTAGCGCTGGGCTTGAGTTGTTCTAACTGAGAAATGGCTTTAGCGAGTTCGCCATCTTGTTGTAATTGAAATACTCGTTGCACCCGTTCTGCTGTATTCCGACTGAGTTCTTGAGCAAACAGCGGCCCTGAACTTAGCCCGCAAAACATTAAAGTAGCCAATAAGATCCTAATCATCTGCAGCTGGAACCTCAAAATCAATAATAACAGTATGATCTGTAATTTTTGTGGCTTTACCATTTACCATTTGTGGTTGGTACTTCCATCGCGACAGCGCTTTGTATGCTTCGCGTTCAAACACCCCTTTGGGTTTGGCATCTAAGACCTTAATATCTGTTACTCGCCCAGCCTCATTGATAGTAATACTGAACTTCACATAGCCTTCAATATTACGTCGTTTAGCCCGCTCAGGATATTTAGGCTCTATCCGATGCAGTGGCAAAATGTCTTGCTGTTGAACGTTGGCAACCATAGGTAAATTGGGCGCAGACAAACTTAGCGCACTAACATTACTTTCAAAGTTAATACTTGGCATCGCTAAAGTATTAAGTTGTTGGTCGTTGCTAGACGCTTGCTCAGGTGCACTGGTAGCGCTTGAACTTGGCGCTTCTGGCATCGGTTCTGGCGGCTCAGGTAAGCGGCGCTGTCTGCGCTGGGCAATGCTTTCAGGCTGTTGTAGCTGAATAAACAAATTCGGCTTCGCTGAATTATCTTCCGGCAAGCTGCGTTGAAAGTGCACCATAGAGTTCATCGCTACAAACAGACTAATAGCTAACAACACCGCTAAGGGGCTGATTAACAACAAACGTAACATTATGGCGCCTCGGTGGCCAAAGCGATTTCTTGAATACCGGCAGCTTTAGCGCCATCCATCACTTTTACTACTGTGCCATTATAGGCATGTTTATCGGCCTGAATAACCAACTTGGCGCTAGGTTGTTCTAACAGTAAATGCTCCAAATTAGCTTGAACTCGCTCTACGTCAATCATGCGTTGTTCGATAAAGATCCGGTTTTGCGCATCCACTGCTACAAAAATTCCAGCGTTAGCTTGAGCAACCGCATTACTCGCCTGTGGCCTTTGCACTTCCATGCCCGACTCTCTAACAAATGAGCTAGTCACAATGAAGAAAATCAACATTATGAATACAATATCCAGCATCGACGTAAGGTCGACTTGCGCTTCTTCGTGCTGTTGCCTGCGATGACCTAATCTCATCGACGACTCCTTAAAAGCTTTTCTAAATGTAGCTGTTTACGCTGGCTTAACCGCGATAAACGTGAATAGATAAACATACTGGTAAGGGCTGCGACCATGCCAGCCATGGTAGGTAGCGTTGCTCTAGCAATGCCTGCTGCCATTAATCGCGGATCGGCATTTCCTTGGCTAGCCATGGTATCAAATACCACGATCATCCCAGTTACCGTGCCAAGTAAACCTAACATTGGGCAAAGTGCCACCAACAATTTCAAGAGATTAAAATTTCTTTTCAAAGCGTTTTCTGCTTCGCTCAACCAAGCGTTACGCTGCCACAAAGCCAGCCAAGAATGCTGCTCTTCACGGGCATCCCAGCGAGACTTCCAGAGGTTTTGCAAGCGAGGAAAATCCCACACTATAAACAGCAAACGCTCTAAACTAAGTAACCAAAAACCAGCTACCACGGCAACTAAAGCCCAAAGTACCGGCCCGCCCCGCAGCATAAACTCGTTAATATTGGCCCAGTCAGGTAGCTGGTTGATTAGCTCAAGCAGCATTGTTACTTACAGCCTTTAAGCTATGGTTTGCCTCTGCCCGCTGTGCAACCAATCCCAAGCTTTGCTTCTCGAGTATGTTACGAATTGCCTCGGCTTGTGCATGCAATACATTGTGTGAGAACAACAAAGGCATAGCAGAA
Source organism: Agarivorans albus (assembly GCF_019670105.1). Lineage (NCBI taxonomy): Bacteria > Pseudomonadati > Pseudomonadota > Gammaproteobacteria > Alteromonadales > Alteromonadaceae > Agarivorans > Agarivorans albus. The sequence continues at coordinate 2,757,278 of NZ_AP023032.1, forward strand.
ATAAGCCCAAGAACAGTCGTCACCAAGGCCATCGAGATGCCACTTGCCATTACTTTAGGATCGGCATTGCCAAACTGAGTAATCACCTGGAACGTTTCAATCATTCCAGTTACTGTCCCCAATAAACCCAACATTGGTGCTAGCGCTGCAAGCAATTTAATCATGCTTAAGCCACGCTCTAAATGCTGCTGTTCATCTACAATTTGCTCAAGTAAACGCAGCTCAATTGCTTCTACAGCTTGGTCTTGGTCGGCTTTATAAGCCTGTAATATTCGGCCTAAAGGATTATCTTTTGGATTAGCAGGTTGCTTTAGCTGAGCCTGAATTTGACTGCGAATGATGAGTAAACGAATACCTCGATATAAAGCAATCAGCATTCCTAATGCAAACAATAGTGCGATAACTTTACCTACTACACCTCCATGAGCAAAACGCTGAGCTAAAGTAGGTTGCTCGGCCAATTGTTGCAACAAACCTCCATGGCTTGGATCCATGCTTACAAATCTTCCCGACGTTTGCTGTAACTCTGTGGCCGTAGGCGCAAGTTCAGGCTGCACAATAAAAGACTTAGCTTGCTTACCATCCCAGCGAGCATAACCTTGCTCGTTAACCAAACCAAAGCCGCCTAAACGCCAGAACCTTTGCTGCTGTAACTGCCCTTGGTTATCAAAATAAGGCAATTGCAGGTGTTCGATACGGCCACTAGCTTGGATGGTGCTAGCAAATGCTTGCCACAAACCTTCTAGTTCAACCATTGAAGGCAGCGCACGTGCCTGCTCTATTTGATCTAAGGTGGATAACACCTCTGGCTGATTTGCCACTAATGCGCTAGTTTGTAACTCTAGTTTGAGCTCTTTAGCGGCTTGCCTCACTACACCAAACAACTCGCCCAAACTACCCGACGCTAAATGTAGCTCGGTTTCTAATTCTGCTAAGGTTTTTTCATTGTCAGTGAAACTATCACTTAAACTATCTGTATCCTTTTGTAAGGCATCACGCTCGGCCAATAAAGCTTGCTGGCGCGCTTTAAACTTCGCTAGTTCTTGCTCAAAGCCTTGCTCTCTTACTTGGTTATGCTGTAACTCTTGCTGCTTAGCTTGTTGCGTGGTGCTTAGTAAAGTTTCTTCTGCCAAAGCGGCGCTGTTACTTAAAGCGAGCAGTGTTATCAATACAAGTGGTTTCATTGATTAGCCTCCGCACTTAGCGCCAGTGGCAGCACTAATAAACTCGGTGCTGCGACTTTATTTGCAACATCAAAGGCTAAGCCTACATTGCTATGTTGCTTACTTTCGATAACGTGCCATTGCTGGCTATTTTGATGCCATGCCCAATACTGTTGATGATCTAAACTACGCGCCACCAAGCTCACTCTGCCTAGATTTAACAGCTCTACTTGGCGTAGGCCATCAAGCTCAATTTGCGCTTCGTAGCTGCCTAATTTCAAGCCATAATCCAATTCAATTTGATAGGCTTCTAATATCCGACGATACTTTTCTGAGTCGCTAACATCCGCTTGACTCATTAGCGTGTTTAACTTCGCTAGACGCTGCTGGCGAGCCTCAATGCGGATCGGCAAATCTTGCTCGTGTAACTGGGCTAGCCCCTCGAGCATCTGATACATAAGTGGCACTACTCCCAAGCGAGTTGAACCAACTTCATTGAGTTGTTCTTGTAAACTATGCTGCTCACTTTGCTGGCTTTCAACTAAGCGACTAAGGTGATTTTTGTATACCTTTAGTTGGCTCACTTCTCGCTCAAGCGCTTGAATCTCTGACGCTAAGGCCAAAGCCTGATCACTTGATTGGTCGATACGTTGTTGACTGTGTTTTGCTTGGTCAACAATCTCGCCTTCAATCTTGCGGGCTTGATCTAACTGCTCGGCTTGTGAGCCAAAGGAAATGCTTGTCATCAAACTGGCTGTTAACAACAACCATTTGACTCGAAGTAGATAACTAAACATGAATACTTCCAATCGTTTAATAGAACCAGCGCTAATTAAGCGCTGGCAGCAATAGTAATACGCGCCGAGTGTAACGCAATTAATTCTCATTTTCATTGATTAAGCTCTGGCCTGTCGCTGACCACGCACCAATAAGGCGATAAAATAAATACCCCCAATAATTGATACCAGGGTTCCAGCAGCCACTTGGCTAGGATAAAAAATCCATTGGCTTATCAAATCTGCAAAAGACAACAATAAAGCCCCTACCAAGGCAGACACAATAATCTGTTGTTTAGCTAAACGCGCCCCTAGCATTACCGCAACATGTGGCGCTAGCAAACCCACAAATGCTACCGGCCCCATGGTAGCAGTTACCATGGCACACAGTAAGGCTACTCCCAGTAACATCAACACATAAGCTTTGGGCACAGCTAGGCCTCTTGCTTGTGCAAACGAGCGACCAGCCGAAATCAAACTTAGCCAAGGATGTAACACATACAAGCCTAAAATTACCACAAAACTTACTGCAGCTAAGCGTAATGCGGCCTCTGGGCTAACCCGATAGGTAGAACCTGCCAACCAAGCCAAAATCTCGTATATCTCTTGCTGGCCGCTGGCCAATGCGAAGTGCACTAAACCTTCAATCAATGCCGCTAACGCGATACCACACAGAACCAGTTTGGCCGGAGAGAACTGCCGATAAGTACTAAACAAAAACAATAGGGCTAATACAATGGTACTGCCTAATATAGCCACCCAGGGAGATGCGCTAAAAATACTGGCACCAGTGATAACGGTTAAACCTACCAAGCTCATGGTGGCGCCAGCAGAAACCCCTAATATGTCCGGGCTAGCTAGAGGGTTAAAAATCAAACGTTGTAATACACACCCAGCCACCGCGAGCGCTGCACCAGCCGATACTGCAGTTAACCAGCGAGGCCAGCGTAATAACCAGTTGAATGCATCTGGGATCGCTAAGCTCCAACTTCCTGCATTATGCTGTCCCAGTAAAGAAAGCAAAGCAATTAAAGCAATAATAAAAGCAGCCAAGCCATAATAACGATTACGCCAACGCAATCTTGATTGAGGTAAGCTTAAGGAAAGCTGATCTTGCGCGCGCAACTGCCGCTGGCATAGCACTATAAGTATTGGCGCACCAACCAGTGCAGCTGCAATACCACTATGCACAACATCACCAATTTGCTCACTTAAGGCATTGGCTAATAAATCGGTGAATACTAATAGCAAGGCACCGATAATGCAGCTCAACCAAAGTTCATTGCTGGTTGTTCTTGCGCCTACGCGCCGCGCGATATTAGGGCTAATTAACCCAACAAAACTAATCACTCCTACTGCAGTAATACTGGCTGCCACTAACCACACGCCCACTACCGATAACAGCAAAAACATTGGCACTACATTTAAACCACGTGCCGCTGCGCCTTGCTGACCAAGTTTAAGTAAACTCAGTACCCGCGGGGCTAATAGAAAAATCAAAATTGCTGGCAACAAACGAGGTGCTAACCAAAGCGGCCAAAACCAATCATTTTGCTCTAAATCGCCTGCCCCCCAAATAAACAAGTTGCTAGCAAATTGCTCATTCAGCAAAATGATTGCGGTGGCCACCGCCCCTAAAACAATGTTTACCGCCATACCGGCCAGCACGACTGGCAAGCCACTAAGGTTGCGTATACCTACAATGGCGATGACCAAAAACATGGCGAACATTGCACCAATCATCGCGGCCGCCGCACTTAAATCTGCAATATCAAGCGGCACCCATAAGTTAAGCATCACCAAAGCTAGCCAAGCCCCTGAAGAGGTTCCCATAGTTAACGGAGACAACAGAGGGTTTTGAGTGAGCTGCTGCATTAAGCTGCCCACTAAGCCTAAACTTGCCCCAACCATTAAGGCCATGGTCATACGTGGCAACAGTGAGTAAAGGTACGCAAAATCTATAAACTGTTCAGGCTCAACACCGCTAATCAATTGCCATTGCCGCTGAAACGCTAAATCGCTACCAAACACTAGGCTTAATACCAAACCAAGCAGCAGCGCGCCAAGCGAGATGGAATACGCTTTAATCATTGAGGTGATAGTTCCAGTAAGCTTTTAGTTAAAGCTCGTGCGTTATACAACACCGACATAGCGCCGCCATAACTCCAAGTTGCAGCAACACTGCTTACTCGTTGATTTTTAACAAAAGGCATTGCTTGCCACAGCCTAGAATTATCTAAGGCTTGATGATGCGCAAAAGGTTCAAAATACAACACCATGCCCTGCTCTACTTGGGCAAGTTCGGTAATGCGTTTTTTGGCCACGCCCCATTGGCTGCCTCGCTCTGGCATGGCAGAGCGAATACCTAAGCGATTGAGAGCATGCACCGGAATAGAATTTTCATCATAAAGATAAACAGAGCTGGTGCTGGCAAAACGAATAGCAGCAACTTCTGGCAGCTCTCCACCATAAGCCTCAAGCAACTGCTGGGAGAGTGTATCTAATTCTTGTTGGGTATCTGCCAAGCGTTGCTGGGCAAACTCTGTTTTATTCAATAACTGAGCGATTCGAAGGTAATTCTCCACCACCGCTTCAGCGTTTTTGTGTTTAGCGCTGTAGTTTTGATAGAACAGCACTGGTGCAATGGCAGATAAACGCGCCATAAGATCTTTTTGTGGAGAAGCAATAAGAATAACGTCGGGCTTTAGTTCAGCCAGTAACGACAGATTTGGCTCGGTGCGTGTGCCAATATCCACCACCCCTTGCGGTACCTCGGGTTGTACTACCCATTCTTGATAGCCGCCAATGTCAGACATAGCAATAGGTGTAACGCCCAACTCCAGCACTTGCTCGGCAACATCCCAGTTAAGTGCGGCAACTCTTTGCGGGTGCGCACTCAGTTTATGGGTTCCGAGGCTATCTTCAACCATGATGTCTGCCTTAGCAGCAGCCGTAAATAAGCAAAAAATTAAACTAATACGAGTGAGTGCTACAAACATACTGTTGCCACCTTGGTGTGATCTTGAGGGTGCTCAAGCAACTTAATATTGCTAGCAAATAAATCGGAAAGCGTCGCTTCATTCTCCAACAAACTTTTAGGACCAGAAAACACCACTTTGCCGTGCTTTAAGGCAATAACATTGGTGGCGTAGCGCAAGGCCAAATTAAGTTCGTGAATAATTACCACCATGCCCTTTTGAGTTTGTTTGTTGAGCGATTGAAGCAGCTCCATAAGCTGATATTGATGGCTAATGTCTAAGGCTGAAGTCGGCTCATCAAGTACCAATAAGGGCGACTGCTGCGCCAATAACATCGCAATAAATGCGCGCTGGCGCTCGCCGCCACTTAGCTCATCGACAAAACTGTCCCGATATTCAACTAAATCAGTTTGAACAATGGCCTGCTCAATCGCCTGATAATCTTGAGGCTGCCAGCGGCCAAAACTTCCACGCCACGGAAAACGCCCCAGCTTGCAAAGCTCATGTACTGTCATACCTGCAACTTGCGGTAGTTGCTGAGGAAGATAAGCCACTAACTGCGCTAACTCGCGCGCTTTATAGCTGGCTAAGGTTTTGTTGTTAAGGCTTATCTCACCGCTATCTGGCGAAAACTGCTGGGTTAACAGATTGACCAAGGTAGATTTGCCTGAGCCATTATGTCCAAGCACTACGGTAAAGGCGGTGGGATCTATGCTTAGTTCGTCAATAGACAATATGCTTCTATTATCACGCTCAACGTTTATCTTGCTTAATTGATACATCTTTATTGTTCTGCCTTTTATTTCGGCTCGCATGGGCAGCCAACACAATAACTCCCCTGCTGTTTTTTATAGTCCATACAACAACTCACCCTCGCAACTTGCAGGCTACCTTGTGGGTCTTCAAATAATGTTGCTCGGGGTTCAAGAGGCAGTGCTAAATCTTGCAACCAATGTTGAAATTCATGCTCGACAAGTTCGGGCTTAATCACTTGGTGGCTAGCTTTTGCTCCACGTAACATCATATCCAATACCCCATCAGCGATATTTCGATAAGCGGTACTAGGGCTGATCCGAGCTACTTGGCTAAAATCTTTTAGCAGCTGATCCAGCAAAACTCGTAGAGATTGCGCAATTGATTTACGTAGTAAGGTAGCAGACTCAAATTGCTGCCAAAGCGCTAACTCGTTAGCTTCGAAACGATAACCAAATACATTGCCTAAATGATAACGCTGACTCAAGCGAGATAAATCGGGGCTGGCTTGCACTTGGTAACAAGCAATCAAGGCAAGGCTGATAGGTTGCCAAGCCAACATGCTCCAACTGCGACTTTGCCAGTAGATTTTGCCCGCTTCTGGATGCTGTAACTGCCAAAACTGATACAGTTCACCCATGCTATCTACAGAGCCTTCACGCACCCATTGTTCGGCCGAATCTACAGGACTCAGAAACTCAAAAGCTGCAACAGCAAATTGTTGCAGCATTTGGTTATAGTGTTTATCGCTATTTACCGTCATTACTACTCGGAGCTAGCAATAATTTGCTAGCTCCGTAACCCTTATTTAGAAGCCCATTTTTAGTCGAGCGACAACTCGACGTTCATCGTTTGACCAGCAGTTTAGTGTGTCATAACAACTGTAAGACTCTTTATCAAACAAGTTGGTTACTGCTAACGATACCGCAGAGCTTTCTAACCCGCTGCCTAAGCGGCCAAGGCCATAGTTAACTGAAACGTCTGCCACTGTGTAGCCGTCTACCGTGCTGCTATTGGCTGCATCAATTTGAGTTTCACCAATGTAGCGCACACCACCACCTAGGGTTAAGCCGTCTAAGCTGCCACCAAAGAAGTGGTAATTTGCCCATAAGTTGGCTAGTTGATCAGGAACCCATACCGGCGTTTTACCTTCTAAGCCTGAGTTATCTTTAGTGATCTCAACATTTTGATAGGTATAACTTGCGGTAAGATCCAGATTAGGGGTTGCCCACCAACGACCTTCCGCTTCAAAACCTTTCGATACCGATTCACCAACCTGAATCTGGTGATGCGGAGCACCATCTGGATCTTGAGTTAAGGCACCTTCTTTAGTGATATGGAATGCTGCTAAGTTAAGCATTTGGCTCATATCTGCTGAGTTGTACTTAATACCACCTTCCCATTGGCTGCCAGTTGAAGGCTCAAAAGCATTACCGTCTTTGTCTGTTCCCGGCGTTGGCTCAAAGCTGTCGGCGTAGTTAATGTATGGCGAAATACCATTATCAAACTCGTACAAGCCACCTAAACGATAAGAGGTATTGTTTTGATCGACGCTGTCAGTGTAATCACCTGCTAGGTGGTAAACACTGTCACTTTTGTATTGGTCAAAGCGGGCACCAGCCATAACAATTAGGCGGTCGATACGCATTTGGTCTTGAATATACACACCAGTTTGAGTGGTTTTATAGCTGTTTACTTGGTTATAACCGTCTGGGTTACCTTTGATGTAATCGTAAACCTCATTTGGGTTTAGCTGGTTATTGTCTGGCGCATAAATATCAATAGATGTTGTTGCTCCATCGTAGTAAGTCACCTCAGACTTTAGCTGCTGCCAATCAAAACCAATCAATAAGCTATGCTCAACCATACCCGTGGTGAAGTTACCGTTTATTTGCGTATCGGTCGTCCAACCTTTAGAGCTTTCATCCGTTAGGTATGCACGGCGGTATACGGTGCGCCCGTCTGTTGGTTCTAAGCCTACATTGTAAGTATTGTGCTGCAGTGCTTTTGCATCTAAGTAACGGGTAGCGTGCAACAGGGTCCAATTACTGTTGAACTCATGGTTAATTTTAAAACCGTACAAACCAAACTCGCGTTCAAACTTGTTCCAGTTTTCGTCACCAGTGAATAAGTTTTTCGACAGCTTACCATTTGGATTGTCTAACACCGTGCCATAAGCTGGCATGGTGGTGTAAATACCCGCATGAGGATCGTTCTGATAATAAGCATTTAGGTTAACCAGCGTTTTATCACTCACATGCCAATCAATCGACGGAGCGATAAGGTAACGCTCTTGCTTAGAAGTATCGGCCATTCCATCTTGTTTAGTTGCTTTACCCAAGAAACGGTAAGCAACATTGCTGTCACCTATTTGACCGCGCGAATCAACTGTTGCTTCTAGCAGGTTATGACTACCTGATGCTACGCTTACATCGGTAGCGCGCTCCATAGTTGGGCGCTTAGCAATAAGGTTAACCATACCACCTGGCGGCATTGCGCCGTAAAGTACCGAGGTTGGTCCTTTAAATACTTCTACCTGCTCTACCGCAAAGGCGTCAATTTGTGGTTGTAGATTCCAAGCATTGTATTGCAGCTGTAAACCATCGTAGTAGTTTTGATAGTTAGTAAAACCACGAATATTGAATAGATCTAGGCGATTAACTGCCCCACCGCGCAATTGAGTGTGCACGCCAGGGGTGTAGCGTAGTGCCTCTGAAACCGAGTTTACTCCGCGTAAATCTAAGGTTTCGCGATCAATGGTTGAAATTGACTGCGGTGTTTCTTCTGGCAACAGTGCTGTTTTAGTTGCCGTATTACGGTAAGTTTTTCCTAGTACCGTTAGCTTTTCGTCTGCTTGTTTTTCGCTAATGGCGGCTTCTTCAGCCAAAGCTGGTGCACTCAATACAGAGGCCACCAGCATCGCAATGGGAGTGATTTTAGTATTAAACATGATCCGTTTGTTATCTCTTGTTAACGCAAAGTTAAATGCTACTGATAATGATTCTCATTTTTAATTCTATACAGATCACATTTTAAAAACTTAACAATTTGGTGCAAATAACAAGATTTTTTGCATTATTTACAGCGAGATTGACTTAAATCATCATTTTTGAATAGGTAGGAAGTATTCCATCGTCGCGCTTGGCGACTGCGGTTGGTAGTTCTCGGGATAACATTCTAGCTCGTAGCCATCTACCCCTTGGTATTCAGATTCTGGCAACCATTGATGAATAAACCAATCGATGGTGGCAGCCAAGTCTTGAATAAGCCCGGTGTGGCTAACAATGGCATACAGTTGTTGTGGCACGTTCCAGCACTGTAGCTGTTCAGAGGCTTCGCTTAATTGCTGGCTACCCGCCAAGTAATTAAGTTTACCGCTAGCGTGAATATTTAGGGTGTCCACCACTCCAGTTAATCCTTCACTTTGCATCGGATACAGCTGATGGAAACTGCGCCATAAAGAAGGAACTTTTAGCTTAAAATCTGCTTGGGGGGTATACAAATTATCTATTTGCCCCGCCACACCGTAGACCTTAAATGCAGGCCGGCTCTCTATGCGAACCTCTATCATTCGTTGAGTTTGGCTACGCGGGTTATCCATTAGCACCATTGGAGCACTAATGCCTTGGCGGTCACCGCGGCGTTTATACGCGCCGGGAGCGAGCCCAAAATGCTGTTTAAAGGCGCGGCTAAAGCTTACTTCAGAGTTAAAGCCATATTGCAGCGCGATGTCGGTTACTCGCATTTTGCCATCAAGTAATTGCTCTGCCGCTCGGCTCAGTTTTTGTTCACGCACATACTTGGCCAAGTTTTTATTGGTGAGTTCCTGAAAAATACGTTGCAGCTGCCAGCGCGACCAACAACTTTGCGCGGCTAAATCATGCACACTCATGCTTTGCTCAATATTCTGATGAATAAAAGCAAGCAAACTGTTTATGCGATTAAGCTGCGGGGACAGGCGCGACAATATAGTTCCTTATACATTACCGAATAACTGACTGTTGGTTGCTTAAAGGTAATACGATTCGCCTAAGCGTTTCAACAGCTGCCTACTTTTAACTTATTTAATTATAATGGCACAAGATTTTAATCTACCCTTCTATGGCCAAGGCATCATTCATTAGTGGCCAACAACCAACACTTAGCCATAGCCTCTATAAATAGTTAGCTTAAGTTTCTATTAGTTCACTATTTGCAACAATGCTTCCCACTAACGGGCATTACTCCCAACTCATCGCTATGTAAAACTTTAACCAAGTTTTGAATTGAAACGGCAGTTAACTGCCACTCATTAAGTTAAGTGAGCGAGAGCAAAAGTGCAGCGTTGTTGAAGCAGACGTAAGCGCTAACAGCAATTTGCTCACAGGGGAGGAATAATGAAAATACTCTTTAATTTGTATGCATTAACATTGGCATTAATTGCTATTTTTTGTGCAGTGTTAATGACCGAGCCAGGCCAAACCATAGGTGTACCCCGAGATTGGGTTTTACACTATTTCCGCTATATGCCTTACTTTTGGGCTGCGCAAGCCATTGCACTAGGCATTTTATGGTGGGCAAACAGCAAGGGAAAATATTGGAAGCCGATGTGGATGGCGTTGTCTACTGCAGGAGTCGCTGTTACTTTTTGGGCGCAATCTTATGCCATGCCAACGGCGTTTCCAACAGAGCAGTTTTCCGCGCAATACTACTCGGTAGAGCAAGCTGACAAACTGATTCCTGAAGAAGATTCACGGGTATACGTTGTTGAGCTGGGTGAGCAAAGCTATATCTTCCCACGCTATCACTTACAAGTACCGCACGTGGCTGGCTTTGAGCAAGATGGCACCGAGTATGCTGTTACCTACTGCGGTTTATCAAACTTGCCAATGGTGGTGGAAACTGATTATGGCTTGGGTGAGTCAAACCTACAGGTATTAGGCCAAGTACATAACAACCTTGTATTTAAAGACATCAATAATGGTACTGCTATTCAGCAAATCACTATGCAGTCTGAGTTTACCGAACACCAAACATCTGTGCTTCCTAATACCCAAATGGAGTGGGAAACTGCCAAAGCCTTGTACCCAGATGCTCAAGTATACATTTATGGAATGGAACGCTTAATTGACGAAGTATTGTTGGGTTTATTCGAACAACCACTTAAGAACCAACGTAACATTGAAAACCCAGATTTCATCTTTGATACCTTGAATTTGGACGATACTCGCTTAAATCCAAAACTAGAAATATTTGGTTATGACAATGGCAGTGAGCAAATTGCCATCGACCCAGGCTTTGCTAGAAATAACAATGGCTTTACCTTTGAGTTTGGCGGAGAAACCTTACAAATAGAAACCGATGGCGAAATTGTAAAGCTGCTAAATAGTGAAGGTAAACAAGTGGCAACTCATAACGGTGTTCACTACGGTATTTGGACGCAGTTCTTCCCCAACACCCTAGTACTTAGCTAAAAGCTTATCGCTGATAAACAACTAAAGGCCGCAATAGCGGCCTTTTTCGCATTAAGCATTTTGCTTTTTGTGTTTTGGCACGAATGGCTAGTAAAGTGTCGTTATCGGAAAAGATTTTGTCCTTTTCTGCTAATAAACTGGCTACATAAAATAACTACAGCAGCTAGGAACACAACATGACTTTGCAAACAAATAACATCGCCTTAATCACTGGTGCTTCAGGTGGCATAGGCAAACAATTTGCTTACTTACATGCCGCAAAAGGCGGCGATTTAGTTCTTGTGGCAAGAAGTAAACAAAGCCTAGAAACACTAAAAGTGGAGCTGGAGAATCAATATAAAGTATCAGTGACAGTTATAGCCCAAGATCTAGCCAAGCCCGATGCAGCAAAAACATTGTTCGAGCAAACCGAAAGTTTAGGTATTCAGGTCGATGTGCTAATCAATAACGCAGGTTTTGGTGGTCATGGTAAGTTTCACGAGCGCGACCTCGCCGCCGAACAAGCAATGATGCAACTAAACATGGTGACCTTAACCGAGCTTAGCCATTTTTACTTACAAGGCATGGTAGCCAGAAACAAAGGTAAAATTCTTAACGTTTCTTCAACAGCATCAATGTTACCGGGGCCTTTACAAGCGGTGTATTACGCCAGTAAAGCGTATGTCACCTCATTTTCTCAAGCACTTGCAGAAGAAGTTTCAGATACAAACGTTACCGTTACCGTGCTGTGCCCAGGAACAGTAAACACTGGTTTTGTCGAAGCCGGCAACCTACAAGGCGTAGATGCTTGGAAAAATGCAGCGAGTGCTGAATCAGTAGCAAAATGTGGCTATCAAGCCATGGAAAAGGGTCAACTATTAGTAATTAACGAGGCTAGCTTACATTTTATGCTCAACTGGATTATTCCATTATTGCCACGTAAATTAGTATTAAAGCTATCTCGCCAAGCAATGGAAAAGACCGCTTAAAATAAATGCTTAGGCTTAGTAAATTTAGCTAAGCCTTCCATTATGGAGAAACAATGAAACCTGCTTCAAAATTTCCGCTTCACCAAGGTTGGCAAGTAATGCTCACCGACTTTGGTATTTCCCCCAGTGAACTACTTCGAATTGCTAAACTGCCTGCAGATTTATTCTCTCGAGAAGGCGCAATGCTTACCAGTAGCGAATACTTTCGGTTTTGGAATAGTTTGGACCAACTAGTTGGCGACAGGGACATAGCGCTATGTTTTGCTGATAGTTTTTGTGTTGAAGCCTTTGACCCGCCTATCTTTGCCAGCTTATGCAGCCCGAACTTTAAAGTAGCCTTAATGCGCCTGCAGCAGTTTAAACCGCTAATCGCGCCGCTAAAGCTTGAAATAGAAACCGACCAAGAGCTTACTCGCTTAAGCTTACAACCCTTAGATAAACAACAAAGTCTGTGCCGAAGTTTAGTATTAATGGAAGCGGTGTTTTTCACTCAACTACTCCGCACCGCAACAAGAAAACATATTCAGCCTCTAAGCGTTACTTGCCCTAAGGGCATTACCGCCGGCCAACAATACCAAGCATATTTTGGTGTTGCTGTGAGCTCTGGCGATACGCTCAGTTTAGCTTTTCGCACCAGTGATACAGAGCAAGCATTTCTCACTGAAAACAATGGTATGTGGAATATCTTTGAGCCTGAACTAAAAAAACGCTTATCTCAGATAGAAAGCAATGTAGCTACCGAACAAAGGGTTAAAAGTGCCCTGCTAGAGCTCATTCCCAGTGGTCAGGTATCAATAGAAAACGTTGCCAGCGAGTTAGCAATGAGTAAACGTACCCTACAACGAAAACTCAGTGCCGAGCAGGTTAATTACCAAGGGGTGTTAAATCAAACAAGGCAAGAGTTAGCCGAGTTTTACTTAAGTCGAACGGTTATTTCAAGTTACGAAGTATCCTTCTTACTCGGGTTTCATGAAGCAACGTCTTTTTATCGCGCCTTTGCCGCATGGACAGGCAGAACCCCCGAGCAATACCGCGAACAACACAGTCGGCGGCATTAGTCGTCATCATTGGCTTATATAGCCGCAGGTTTATTCACATGCAGCGCTTCCACAATATAGCGCTGCTCTGCTCCGCCACTCAGTTGGTTGAAGGGATAACAGGTGATTAAGGTTAAGCGGTTATCGTCACTGGGCGCCATAAACTGGGTATCACTTTGATGAGCAATTTGTGTATTCACCACTTGGTAAAGCAGTATTTCACCATTCTTGGCTTCTACTTGTAATAAATCACCTTTGTTTACCGCGGCTAAATTAGCAAAATGGGTATCGCGGTGCCCAGCTATAACAGTATTACCTACTTCCCCAATAGGAGCTCCGCTTAATACTAAACCAGGACCAAAAGCCAAAGTTCTGCCCGATGCACCAGCTAATACATAAACCGATTCAACCTGATGCTTAAAACCAATGCTTTCTTGTTTGGTTACAAAGCTAAGTTTTGCAACTGGGTAAGTATCGGCCCAGTGCCATGGTTTATGTACTTGCTGGTCATCTAAGGTTTGCTGCCAAGCTTGAGCAATTAAAAACTGCGCCAAATATGCCTTAGCTTGAATATAAGCGCCGTGGCCTAGTACCAAAATCCCCAACAAAAATAAACTACATGGCACGGGGTGTTTAGCTAAAAAACTAATGCTCATAATGTTCCCTAAAAGCAGTGAATTGTGAAAAGTAGAGGTTTGAGTAGCCACCAGCTTGGTTAGCTGGCGGCTCTCTAGCGGCGTTTATGTTTTGAACTTAGCTAGCACTGTTAACGGCTTTTCTCTAAGCGTTAACATGGCAGCAATTAGCAGAACTAAACCGAACAAAATGTGTAAACGGCTTGCTGTTGAGGTTTGAGGCAAAGCGGCTGGAGGCTGCCAACCATGCGGCATTCCGCCATCTATTTGTTTATTTACAATAGGCAGGCTTGCCGGCCTAGCAGGCGTTACATCTACTGCAACCAAACTGGTTTGCGAGCTCACTAGGTGATACTTAAGTGCCAAGGCCAATACTTGCTGTTCTACACGCTGTTGATTTATGTGGCTTTTACTTAGCTCCAAGGCTGCAATATATTGGCGAGCCCACAGCAAATCTAAGCCAGCTGCCGGCTGCTTGGTTTGTAGGTTAAGGCTGCGTTGCCAAAATTGCCCATCAATATTGCCACTCACCACCAGTTGCGGATGCGCGCCGCTAGGCAGTTTTATGTTCAGCACTAGCGGTTGCCCTAAATAGAGATCTGGAATGTTAGCCGGCCAGTATTCAGGGACCGTACCATCACTAAATGCCAACTTAACATCACTCACCACAGGGTGAGCAATTTGATTAAACAGACGTGTAACTTGATGCTTTACTTCACTTTGCTTACCAATGTAAGTAAAGGTGCCCTTCCCCAACTCGGCAGCCCGCTGCATAAAATGAGAGTTAGGTGCAGAGCCAATGCCTATGGTAAATAAACGATTATCTGCCAGGCGATTATCGATTAGCTCAAACAATGACTGTTCATTGCTCACTGCTCCATCAGTAATAAAAATCACTTGGCGTAAGGCGTTTGAGGCTGCTTGTTTGGGATCACTGAGCGCAGCGTTAAGTGCACCAAACATTTCGGTTCCGCCATTAGCGCTTAAGCCATTAATAAAGCGACGCGCTTTGGCTTTATTGCTAGCATTGGCGCTAACTGCATTGGGCTTAAAACGACGATAGTTTGAATTAAACTCAATAATATTAAAGTAATCCCCTGCTGCTAATCCAGACAGGGCTTCATGCAAGGCCTCACGCGCTTGAATCATCGACTCTCCCGACATTGAGCCCGAGGTATCAATCACTAAAATCAATTCTCTGGGAATATCGATAATATCGGCAGGCTTGCCTTGTGGTGGCATCAGCATTAACAAGGCGTAGTCGTCTTTGGCAGGCAATTGAGTGCTTGAGTGAGTTAAACCGGTTTGACTATACAAGGCCGCCTCTGGTCGACTGCCCACTATGGGTCGCCACTTTAAAACAAAGTCACGATTGGCTTTGCTATCGAGCAAGCTTATGTCGATGGTACCGTCACTACGAATGCTCTTATCTATTGGGTGATAAAGGCTATCTAAGGTTTCGAGCTCAAAGCCACTATTTAGCGCTATATGCAAATCTGCCTTGAGTGAGGGTTGGCTTCCAGCCTGCGCATATTGGCGAGCGCTATGGCGCAATAGCTGATAAGCCTGGTTAAACTCACTACTGTTGTTTTCTTGTTGATAAGGCTCCTGAAGCAAACTGGCTAAAGACAAGGGCATTTCGCTTTCATCGGCCAGCGTTCTTCGGGTTTGGTCTTTGAAAATTTGTGGGCTGTAACGTGGATTCACCACCATAGGAAAACGCAAGCTAAATTCGCCATCTTCATAGCTGAGTTGCTGCTGATACGATATCTTCACCACCAAGCTTTGGTTTGGCCCTAAATTAGCTACTGCAGTGGTAAAAATATTTGGCCGCAGCTGCTCAAGCAAACTAGCGCGTTTGCCCTGCTTTTTGGCTGTTTCGAAAGTGCGTTTGGCTTGTTTCTTTTCTTGAATCTGCCCTTCAATAACGCGCTCTCCTACCACCAGCTGCATCTGATCGACCGCGGCATTATTGGGTAAAGGAAACATATAAGTGCCGTTTACCCACTGCTCACTGTCATTGACAAAAGTTTGGCTCAAAGTAACTCTATTGGTCATGCCAGAGACTTGCATGTTTACCTCTGTAGATAAAGGCAAACTGTACTGGCGCTGCCCGTTGCTATCGAAATACACCAAGCTGGCTTGCTCAGATTGTTCAACAACATCTCGCTCGGTGTGCAGTGCCGCTTGGCTGGGCGACACGAAGGCCGCCCATAATATGATGAATGCGCCGCCAAAAGAGACGCTATAGCAAAAGCGGGTACTGATTTTCAGTAGATCTATTTTCATAACGCTATCTCCTTTAGCTGCCATTACTACTGTGCGGCCAACATGCCTCGGTCAGACATCAGCTTTAAGGTGACTCGGCGGTCAAAGAAGTTGTTTTCTAAATTAGCTTCGGCTTTTAAGGGAGCCGTGTCGCCAAAGGCTTGCGAATGTAGGCGCGACTCAGCAATACCGTTATTAATTAAGTAGCGACGAACTTCAGCTAAGCGTTGTTCCGATAAGGCTTGGTTATAACTAGAATCACCTTGGCGATCGGCATAGCCGGTAAGGTCGAGCTTTAAATCAGGCGCTAAACTCATGGCGTATACCACATCGTCAAGCTGTTGTTTAAAGTGAGGCTCAATCACCGACGAACCAGTTTTAAACTGCACATTCAAACCAATTGCTAACTCTTCAAGTTTTTGCTGTTGCGCCATTTTTAGCTGAGAGAGCTGAGCATTCACGCGGGCATGTTGCTGAGTAAGTGACTCTAACTGCTCACTGCGTTTTGCCAGTACTTCAATTTCTTGTTGCTGCTCGCCCAGTTGTTGTTGTTGGGCGGCTAACTCTTCTTCATCGGCGACCGATTTGCCTATCCAAACACCAGTAAAACCGCCAATAAATGCCCCAATTGGGCCACCAACTAGAGCGCCGACAGCTGCGCCAGAGCCAAAACCAATCATTTCGGTTTTGCCATTTCGCTCGCTTGCTTGAATCTGGTTGTTGGCCATTGTTTGAGTAGATAGGCTTAAGGTGCTGATTACGGTTAATGCAATTAGGTGCTTTTTCATGAGTATGTCCTTCTCAGTGTGTTTAACTTAATAGGCTTGCTTGTGCTTGCCCTTTCGATGAATCAATTAAACACCGCTGAAATGGCATTATCAGGCGGTAAAAATGGCAGTTCGCTTATCAATTGTGGCAACAAAATGGCAATTGCCCCGAAGCCCCCAAAGGCGCTTAAAAATAATGTATAGTCTATGCAAGTCAGCAGCTTAGAACTTAAGTATCAATATGAAACGAATTGCCATCGTAGAAGATGAAGCGGCGATCCGCGAAAACTACAAAGACGTATTGCAACAACAAGGCTACAGTGTGCAAGCCTATGCCAACCGGCCTACGGCACTAGCCGCTTTTAACACCCGCTTGCCCGATTTGGCGATTATTGATATTGGTTTAGAAGATGAAATAGACGGTGGTTTTTCCTTATGCCAATCACTGCGTGCTATGTCTAGCACCTTGCCAATTATTTTCTTAACCGCTCGAGATAGTGACTTTGATACCGTATGTGGCTTACGTCTAGGTGCCGACGATTACCTCACCAAAGATATTAGCTTCCCCCACTTAGTTGCCCGCATAGCAGCGTTATTTCGCCGCTCTGAGTTAGTCGGCGCAGCCCCAGAAGAGAACAACTTATTAGAACGAGGGCCCTTAGCCATTGATGGCAATCGCATGCAAGTAACCTGGGATCAGCGAACCATCGAGCTCACTGTGACCGAATTTTGGATGGTGCATGCTTTAGCCAAGCGTCCAGGACATGTGCGCAGCCGGCAAGAGCTAATGACCGAAGCAAAAATCTTTGTAGATGACAGCACTATTACCTCGCATGTAAAACGGATCCGTAAAAAGTTTTTAGCCGCAGACCCAAATTTTGAGTGTATCGATACGGTGTACGGCATGGGTTACCGCTGGGATAGCCTCGCCTAATGCTACCTGTATTACCTATTGGCCTACGGGCCAAAGTCACCATCTTGTCACTGTTTTTGTTGTGCCTGCCTTGGTTGGGCTATCAATATGTCTGGGAGATGGAAAAATACCTACGTTTAGGTCAGGAAAAAACTTTAGAAGGCACCACCCAAGCACTTGCTACCGCACTGCATGAGCGGCCAAAACTGTTTAACAGCCAAGCCAGCTTTTTAAGCCAAGTGCAAAAAGGCCGTGATTTATATGCTTATCCTTTGTCTGGCCCAATTCAGCTCGATGGCAAGCTCAACGATTGGCAGGAATATCAGCATCGCATGCTACGCTATGGTGAAGAACATGTTATTTATCAAGCAGATCCCAATACAGCTTTAACTAGCGAATTTACTCACATGGTGGGAAAATTTGGCCGTTACCTATACGCCTATTTTGAAGTGACCGATAGCGATGTGGTTTACCGAGGTAAAAACACCTTACGAGTAGATAATAACGACCATTTAGCGATTGCAACTTTAGCTCCCGACGGTCAGTTCCGCCGCTATATTGTTGCCACTACCGAAGATGGTTGGATCAACGCTTTTGAGCTACCGCTCGACCCCAGCCAAACTACTCCCGTAACACCTGAGGTTAAGATTCAGGGGCAATGGCTAAAAACGGATAAAGGCTACAATATTGAGCTACGGATCCCTCTTAGCATGGTGGGCAGCAAGTTAGGCTTTTCTATCTATGATGTAAACCGCACGCCCAAGCGAGAATTGGTTTCAATTGTTGGTACCTCGGCCATTGACACAGTGGATAAACTTGGCACAGTACTGGTCCCTTCTCCGGAAATAGAAAGCATTATTAAAGGCATGAGCCACAACAGCTCACGCATTTGGGTAGTTGATAAACATGGCCGCGTATTAGCTAAATCTGGCGACATTCGAAGCACCCAAAGCATTTGGGCTCGCAGCTTAAGCCCAATAAACAAAGAAAGCTGGTGGAACAAGTTCACCAGCGAATACCTTCACCCTCTTTACTACAAGGTATTAACCAAACCGCCTCAGGATTTTGTCGACTCATTACAAGACTCCACCCAATTAGATGGCAGCCACATTAAGCAAGCATTAAGCGGAAAACCGGGCTCTACTTGGCGTTTAACCCCCGATGGGAGAGCTGTGGTATTGGCCGCTGCCAGCCCAATTTGGATAGACGATCAAGTGATGGGAGTAGTAATAGCAGAGGAAACCACCAACGGCATTCGTACCTTACGTAATCGTGCTTTAGAGCGCTTATTTAACATTATTCTGCTAGTGATGGGAGTGGGCACACTATCGCTATTTTTGTTTGCTTCCAGCATTTCTAGCCGCATTCGCAAACTACGTGACCAAGCAGAAAAAGCCATTGATAGCCAAGGAAGGGTTAAAGCCTCGTTACAAGGCTCTAAAGACCGTGACGAAATTGGTGACCTTTCTCGTAGCTTCGCCAATATTGTTGGTCGTTTAGCGCAATATACCCATTATTTAGAAAATATGTCTTCGCGCCTATCTCACGAACTACGAACACCAGTTGCAGTAGTGCGTTCCTCGCTAGAGCACTTAAGTCTAAAAACGCATGATCAGGATACGCAAAAATACCTAGACCGAGCCCAAGAAGGGGTAAATCGCCTAAACATGATCCTCAACAACATGAGCGAAGCCACCCGTTTAGAGCAAAGTCTATCTCAAGCAGAAACCAGTGAATTTCCACTAAACAAGGTAGTCTCTGGTTGCATGCAAGGCTACCAGTACACTTACCCTGAACAGGCCTTCGACTGCGATATTAGCCCAAATACCATGCTGATAACCGGTGTGCCGGAATACATTGCTCAGTTAATGGATAAATTAGTGGCCAATGCGATGGAATTTAGTCTTCCAGATAAGGCCATTAAAGTCAGTTTCCAGCAAGACAACAAAGATGCCGTGTTGCTAATAAGCAACCATGGGCCCACCCTTCCTGACAACATGGTGGAGCAGATTTTTGAATCAATGGTATCGATTCGCAGCCAACAAGCTCAGCAAAAACCGCATTTAGGTTTGGGCTTGTATATTGCTAGGCTAATAACAGAATTTCATGGCGGCACCATTAGTGCTCGCAATTTTACCGACAACAGCGGCGTGGAGTTTTGTGTGCGATTGCCTATTGAGTAATTACTTAAAGTTCTACTTAGCGCACATTTAGCAGAAATCTAGCAAGCTTAGTAACTCACTTTCTATACTTAAACGAATTGTTATTCGAAGAGTAGATCTATGCGGCGCTTGTTTACCCTTTTCTGCTTATATTGCTTTAGTTTATCTAGCTATGCCGCGCTAGATAAACTGAGCTATTTAACAGAAGATGCCTACCCTATTAACTATCTTGACCAGCAAGGACAAGCTCAGGGCTTTGCGGTTGAACTATTAAAACTGATGTGGCAACAGATGGGGCATCCCGAGCAAGCAATTAAAGTGATGCCTTGGGAGCGCGCTTATTATTTATTAGAGCAGAAGCCAAACACAGTATTGTTTGCAACGGTTCTCACTGCCAAACGTAAACAATATTTTAAGTGGGTTTGCCCAATTGATACCGTTAGTGTTGTGCTGCTAGGCAAAGCAGATAGCACACCAAATATTCAGTCACTTGAGCAACTCAATGAGTTGAAGGTTGGCGTTCTAAGAGCCGATGTTGGCGAGCAGCTGTTGCTGAACAATGAAGTAGACGATGGCAGTTTAATGCTCACCGACAGCTACCACCACCTAATAAAGCTGCTAGTAGCCAATCGAGTTGACTTCATTGCCGGAACCGAGCAAACCATTAGACACGCCGCCAAACAAAATAGCTATTCGCTAAGCAACTACGAAGTAAAATGGGTGCTTAACCAAGAACAGCTTTGTTACGCCTTTAATCAAGCCGTAGACGATACGGTGATTGAGCAATTTAAGCAGGCTTTAAAGCAAGTAAAAGAAACCGATGCTTATCAAGAATTACTCGCCAACTATCAACAACAAAAGCTAAAGCCCTGAGAGTCTCATAACTACAAAAGTATCTCGCAGAGCTTTGCCATGATCGTGCTGTGCAGCTTAAGGAAATTAGCACAATTTAAATCTAAGTAACTGGCTCACAAACCACTAAATTTCTAGGCGGTAATTACAGTAATCATTGTGATTAGTAGGCCTGTTGTTTAGGCCGCTAAGCAAAGCTGTAATTAAGTTCACGCTTTATTAATAAGCACTTACGCAAATAACGATATATCATAAACATTGTGCGATTATTTAAATCGGTGAGCAAGTATCAAACTATGGCTTAGGCTTAATAGACGTTCACGTTGATACTGTATCTAGGGATAGCTAATACAATGCTAAGGCAGGGAGCCAATTTGCAATACTCGAGTATCCTAAAATATCTGCTAAAAAGTTTATTGCCTTTATTTGCACTATTTGCGGCCTTAAGTTTTGCCGCTCAAGCTAGCAATAATGTATTAGTTATCCACTCTTACCATGCAGAGCATTTTTGGACGGGGTATCTCAAAAAGGGCTTAGACAGCTCGTTCAAAGAAGATCAAGATACTAGATTATTCCACGAATACTTAGATGCTAAACGCTATCCACAAGGTGAGTTCAATCTAAGCTTTTTGAAGTATCTCAAGACCAAATATGCCAGTACTGAACTAGATGTTATTGTTATTTCCGATGACCCCGCTTTCAACTTAATCCGCCATCATCGAAACGATTTTTTTACTAGCACGCCCATCGTTTATTTAGGCATTAATCGAGTAACAGAAGACGTTCTCGATGCTCCAAATATGACCGGAGTATTTGAAAACCGCGATATTGCCAGCACCATAACCAGCATCAAAAGCCAAAGCGGAGTTGATGAGCTGGTGCTAATTGTTGACAAAAGTGCCACAGGCTTAGCCAACTTAGCCAAAGCGCGCACGGTGTTTGGTAAACCTGGTGCACCAAGTAATATTCATGTCATTGAAGAATTATCCTTAGATGATATCAGCGAAGTATTCAGCCGATTCTCCAGCAATGTGCCGGTGTTGTTACTAGGGCAACTCACCAACCCAAATCAAAACAATGCGCTACTAAGTTGGAACCAAGGCACCGAGCAGTTGGTTACTTGGACCAACAACCCGATTTACACCATAGCCATAACCACACTCAAGTATGGCGCAGTGGGGGCTGATGAGCTTGATGGCCGACAACATGCGATGCGAGCGGCCGAGCTAGTAAAACGCATTCTAAGTAACGAACCGCTAGAAAGCATAGAACCCATCACTTTAGCGCGTAGCCAGTGGGTATTTAACTGGGAACAACTAAACGAACACAATTTTAAACTCAGTTCCCTTCCCGAAGACGCTTTAATCATCAACAAAGAAGAAACCTTTTACGAGAAATACAAGTTGATGGTTCGCCTAGTAGTGTCGGCATTTATTGTGAGCATTCTCATCATCATCTTACTCGCCGAGGTTATTCGTCGCGGCAGTATCACTCGCCATATCCTGGCGGAGAATGAAACCCGCTACAGAGATTTAGCCAATGCTGGTGCGAATGTATTCTGGGAAACAGATACCGAGCAGCGCCTTAGTTATATATCTGGCGAAACCCAAGCTCTGTATGGACAAGAGCCCAATCAACTTATTGGTAAAACCTTGGCAGAGCTGTGCAAACATGATCCTAATATAAGCTTCCCGTGGCTTGAATATGAAGCCGCCCTCGCCTACCAGCAGCCCATCAACAACTTAACTTTTAAGCTAAAGCTAACCAGTAAAGACATAAAAATATTCCTGCTTAATGGTAAGCCGGTATTTGATAAACACGGCTTATATATTGGTTATCGTGGCATTAGCAAAGAAATTACTGAAGAACACCTGTTGAGTAAAAAGCTTGCTTATCAGGCCGCTTACGATGAATTAACAGGTTTAATCAACCGTTCTAGTTTTAATGAAAAGCTTAAAACTTATGTGCAACAATCTCAGCAGCAAGCTGTTAGTGGCTTTTTATGCTTTTTAGATTTAGACCGATTTAAGTTGGTTAACGATACTGCAGGCCATCTTATCGGTGACGCAATGTTGGCAGAAGTTGCCACCGTAATTAAACGCTGCACCACTCACCAAGATATTGTTGGCCGCTTTGGTGGTGACGAGTTTGGCCTAATATTGCCAAATATAAGCTTAAGCGATGCCCAGCAATTGTGTGAAACAGTTATTGCACAGGTTGATAGCTACCGCTTTCACTGGAATCAACGGCTATTTAACGTAGGTGTGAGCATTGGCATGGTGCCGATTACTGGCGCATTAAACGACACCGAGTTACTTAGTAAAGCCGACCTATCTTGCTACAAAGCCAAAGAAGCTGGCCGTGGGCGGGTTTATGTAGCCAATCTAAACGATGATGAGTTGTTTAATGAAGAACAACAAATGGGCTACATCGCCAATGTTGCCCAAGCGATAGAGCAAAACCAATTCTACTTAGCCAAGCAAGTTATTGCGCCAATAGGCCAACAAGATAGCCACAAACATTATGAGATTTTAATCCGCTACCGCGATGAACAAGGTAAAACCATTCCTCCTAATTTGTTTATCCCTGCTGCAGAAAAACACAGCGTGATAACCATTATTGACCAGTGGGTTTTAAAAACGGTATTCGAGCGCTATCAGCAGTACTTTCCCGAAGGTGATACCGTGGTATCGATAAACCTGTCGGGTCTTAGCCTAAGTAATGACGAATTTGTAAATCAGGTTAAAGAGCTCTTACTAAGCTCACAAGTTAACCCTAGAAACATCTGCTTTGAGATAACCGAAACCGCAGCAATATCACAGCTCTCACGGGCACTTGAGTTCATTCGAGAAATGAAAGCAATTGGGGTTCGCTTTGCCTTAGACGATTTTGGCAGTGGTGCTTCGTCGTTTGGTTATTTGAAGAATCTACCAGTTGATTACCTAAAAATCGACGGTAGTTTGGTGGTCAACATTGTCAAACAACCTACCGATCGCGCCATAGTTGAGTCGATTAACGCCATTGCACATTTAATGAATATGAAAACCGTAGCTGAGTTTGTAGAAGATGCGGAGATTCACGCAGTGTTAGAAGAAATAGGCGTAGATTTTGTTCAAGGTTATGGCATTGGGAAACCTCAGCCTTGTGAGTAACAGGCAGATTTTAAAGGCGAACAATGCTCGCCTTTGACTAGGGGCTGTTTATCTTTCGAGATAATTTTTGCAGCAATTTGTGGCTTATTTCTACAAGGCAGAAGCTTTGATGTGTAGTGGGCCTATATGAGAAGCTGATAACACAGTAGAAATAAAAACCACAAATGCTGCCCGAAGGGTTCGGCTAAAATCGTTTTATGCTTTGTTAAGGCGAATTTACCTAGAATGCTAGGCTACACACGCCTTGCCGTGCCTAAAACGATTTTTTCGCGAACAAAATTTAACCGCGAAAGATAAACAGCCCCTAGTGTTTAATTAAATAAACCGTCGCCAAAACTTACGCTGAAATCTCGACACCACACACTAATTCCGGCTAGCTGATCTAACTGTTGGGCGTTGGCTAAGCTTAACCTTAAAGTATCGTTGTTATACATCGGGCCATTAATAATATCGCCGATAGCAAAACCACCTTGGGTATAATCGCTGCTTGGAGCACCATAAAATAGTACGTCTGGACCACCACCATCGTAATTGAATTCGGTGACTTCAATTGTACAATTGTCGATGATCTCTACCCGCCCGCTCACATTGTGAGAAAGTGTGCTTAACATGGCGACTTGGCCAACCTTAGGATGGTCACTGGCATTACAACTAAAGCTTTGCGGCCCATTAATGCTTTCAACATAACTTGCAATGTCTACTAACTCTTGGTCGCTGAGTCGTTGCTCACTCCAAAACGGCATATTGCCACCTGAGAGGTTGGTGAAATAACTGCTGGTAGTTGGCCCAGAGTTACGTACCTTATTAGCCACTTGTTGAGCACTTAAGACGCTGCCGACAAGCGTTCTTGCTAGTCCGGTCCCTGCGGCATTTTGTCCGTGGCAAGTAGCACAGGTTTGATTAAATAGATCATGCCCAGCGCTTATATCCGCTGCACTAAAATCACTAACGGCAGCGACCTGATTAAAGGCAATTTCTGTTGCATCACCACTATCGCTCAAGCCTGCTAAGTATTCTTCTAATGCCAACCAATCATTACTGTCGCTAACATAAGGGCTTGCATCCATCCAATCGACTCGACAATTGTTTACCGCATCAATCACTTCGCTAAACGTACCATTATAAAAGGCATTTCGGCGGGTAGCGTTTAACAGAGAATGCGCTGGCCGATGAAGTTGCTGCGCATCTAAGCCTTGCGCATTTTCACTGGTAGCATGACAAGTACTACAAGAAAATTGATTACCAGCGGGATCTGCTTGGCTAAATAGTTGCGCGCCGGTTAAGGGCTGTGAAGGCGTTCCACCATCACTTCCTCCTCCACCTCCACAGGCAGCAAGTAAACACGCTAATAACAGCGTGGTGGACCATTTTAAAGTTGCTTGAATTAGCATGTGCATTCCTTTGCTTTAATTATGCATTAACGCTAACAAAGCAAATTTCAAGCAACAAGCCGATTGGGCAAATGTTATCAAATTGTGATAATTAGCCACAAAAAAGTCGCCCTAGGGCGACTTATAAACAGCGATAAAATAAACCACTACAAGGCAGCGTTAAATCGCGCAAGGCCAGCGTCTAAATCGGCGATTAAATCGCTGGTGTCTTCAAGGCCAATATGAACACGAATCAAGGTACCTTCAGCCTTCCATTGAGTAGCAGTGCGTAGCTTCTCTACCCCATTCACTCCCATGATCAAGCTTTCGTAACCGCCCCAAGAATAGCCCATCTTAAAATGTTCCATTCCATCTAATAGCGCGGTTAATGCCGCTTGATTGCCGCCTTTCATGACAAAGGAAAACAAGCCACAAGAACCTTGAAAGTCACGTTCAAAAAACGCATTGCCAGGGCAGCTTGCCAAAGCGGGATGGCGAACATGGTCAACATCATCACGCTGTGCTAACCAATTAGCCACTTCTAAGGCATTTTTTTGATGCTGTGCCAAACGCACACCCAAGGTACGCATTCCGCGCATTGCTAAATAAATATCGTCTGGTGAAGTGCACTGACCCAGTAAATAAGAGTTTTCGCGCAGTTGATCCCAACAACGTTGATTAGCCACCGCGGTGCCTAACATTACGTCTGAATGCCCCACAATGTACTTAGTGGCCGCTTGAATAGAAATATCGATGTCGAAATCAAAAGAACTAAAGTTAACTGGCGATGCCCAAGTATTATCTAACATCACCACGATATCTTGGTTTGCCGCTCGCGCTGCAGCCACAATAGCTGGAGAGTCTTGCACTTCCATGGTTAAAGAGCCTGGAGACTCCAAGAAAATCACTTTGGTATTGGTTTGAATTAACTCGCTGATAGCACCGCCAATCATTGGATCATAATAGGTGGTTTCTATGCCATAGCGGCTAAGCAATTTGTCGCAAAGGTCGCGAGTTGGTTCGTAGGCAGCATCCACCATGAGCAGATGGTCACCATGCTTCAAAAAAGACAACAACGCGCCACTAATTGCAGCCGTACCACAAGGATACAACGCACAGCCTGCACCGCCTTCTATTTCCACCATAGCCTCTTGAAAGGCAAAATGGGTTTGGGTGCCCCTACGTCCATAAAACAAGGTTTTGTCATGACGTTTAGCCGTGGCTTGTTTCATCTCTTTAACGCTGTTAAATACAACGGTAGACCCACGAGATACCGGAGGGTTTACTAAGCCTTGAGTCCACTTTTTATCGCGACCAGCACTCACTATTTTGGTTGATTTTTTCATGGTAGTTAAATCCAGCTTGTTTTTTACAATACACTTAAGCATGCATTGCGCACTGACTGATTGAAGCGCTATAACAAAAAACCAGCCCGTAGGCTGGTTTTTGGCATTCTACGAATTAGACACGAGGTGCTTTGTTTAGCTCATCAACTACCATGTCGCCAAAGGCGTCGGTATCGATAAGTTTTGCATCTTCACCTTTGGCTAGATCTGGCGTACCGTAACCATTAGCAAACACCGACTTCATTGCGTGCCATAGGTTCTTCGCTTCTTGCTCCATGCCAAAGCTCATTTCTAGCATTAATGCTACAGAGCCAATCATTGAGTATGGGTTAGCGATGTTTTTGCCCGCGATATCTGGAGCACTGCCGTGAGAAGGTTCGTAGTAAGACTTCTCTGGACCAACACACGCTGAAGGCATAAGGCCTAATGAACCTAAAATACCACCGCCCTGGTCACTTAAAATATCACCAAACATGTTTTCCATAACCATTACGTCAAATTGGCCTGGGTTTAAACATAAGTAAGTAGCCGCCGCATCAACCAAAATGTGCTTAACTTCTACATCTGGGTAGTCTACTGCTACTTCTTCTAGGATCTCATTCCACAACACGCTTGATTTAAGTACGTTACTTTTGTGGATGTTATGCAGCACTTTTTTACGACGCTGAGCAGTTTCAAAACCTACTTTTAAAATATCGCGAATTTGATCTTCGTCGTACTCAAGTACTTCACGAACATAACGCTTACCGTTGTCGTCTTTGCCTACTTCTTTTTCACCAAAGTACAAACCACCCACTAGCTCGCGGATAATCATAAGGTCAATACCTTCACCGATAACTTCAGGCTTAAGTGGCGAGAAGTGAGCTAATTCTTGAGGTAGGTAAACTGGACGAAAGTTAGCATAGGTATTGTAACGACGACGTAAAGGCAGCAGCGCGCCGCGTTCTGGCTGCTCGTCTACTGGAATTTTTTTAGAATCTTCGTGGTTAAGGCCAATGGTGCCTTTTAAGATTGCGTCTGCTTCATCACAAATAGCGATGGTTTCAGCAGGAAAAGATTTACCCGTTTCGAAGTAGGCTACTGCACCAAATAGTGCTTCGTTTAACTCAAATGCTACTTCAGGGTTACGCGCTTCAACTGCTTTTAATACTTTGACCGCTTGTTTCATTACTTCTGGGCCGATGCCGTCGCCGGCCAATAAGGCGATCTTATAAGTGTTCATTGTGTTTGCGTCTCCGTTGCATTAGTTTAATTTTTTGCTTGCCGCATCATAGCAAAACCAGCGCACGGGTAAACCACCGATCGCGTTTTCAAGGGCTATTTCAGGGCTGTTTTTACTAAAAGCTTTAATTTTGCAAAGGGTTTGCTTAACACTCGAAACAAAGCAGTAAGCTGAAGACGAAATTACCAGTTTGCAGATATAGCTAGGTAGTCACCGAAAGCCTTAGTTTCGGTGACTAACGCTAACATACTAAAGTATGCTTAATTATCTAAGTCGGTTTTATTACGAATATTGTGTTCACGTAATTTATTGGCGATCGCGGTATGAGACAGGCCTAACTTTTTCGCTAATAGCCGCGAGCTAGGGTGCTGAGGATAATGATAACTTAACAGCAGGTGTTCGAACTCCCCCATAGCAGAGTGATAATCTTGCTGCAGCAAGCTCTCTATGCTGACATTATCTACCACTTTTTCATGATGATATTTAATGTCACTCACTTGCCATTTTTTCATACTGCCAATATCCAAGGAGTCTTGCAGCACTTGATAAAGCTGAGGAATATTACCCGGCCAACTTAAAGAACCTAAGTAGCGCTTTACTTCTCTGCTTAGAGGTGGCGGAACTTCTTGGTGTTTAGCGTACTGAAAATCTAACCAAGATTGCGCCAATGGCACAATGTCTTCTTTTCGCTGACGAAGTGGCGGAACATTAATGCTGTTTTTGATTAACGAGTAATAGCAGTCGCCTCCCCATAGCGCGGCCAGTTGCTCAGGCGTATAGCGGCTAGAGAACAGTAGGTGTTTAATCCCGAGTTGAGGCGCGCTTAAAGAGCTAACCGCATCTTCAACTTCGCTGCTCTTTAGCTTTTCAATATTGCTTAACAACACCGTATTGGGTTGTTCAGCAGCAATTTCTGCTAGTTGCTCAGACAAACTATATTCTTGGTTATGACAGCTTACCGCATGAAAGCGCTCATCACTGCCCATAGAAAGCTCGTTTAACAAGCGCGCTAAAAATCGCTTACCAACTCCTGCTTCCCCAAACAATAGCGTTGGCATTGGGTGTTCAACTAAACGTTTTAAGCTATTAAGAACATTGCTGGTCTCATCGCTAGTTGCAACTAAACGCCCTTCACTAATCCCAAGTTCAATTTGCGATAAATCGAAGCTAGCCTCTAACCAATGGGCAGACTTAAACAGCATAATCGCGCCAGGTAGATGCGAAAACAGTGCTGTTTCTGACAGCGGAATAATATCAGCCATGTAGACTCGGCCGCTCAGCTGAATTTCTACTAGCTCTCGCTTACCGGAACCACTACCAAACCAACGTTGGACACTAAATCCACGCAAAAATTTGCTTATATCGCTGTTGGTAAGAGGATGAGGTGTATCACCGCAGGATTGCTCAAAAGCTTGATTAAACTGGCGAATTTCTCCAGATTTATCAATCAGCACCACTGGGTAAGGTACGTTGTCTAATAAAATTTGAACTTCTTTGTGTTCAACTTCAGAAGGCAAGGCCGACACAATACGCGCATCAGAAACACCATTGAGGCAACGAAATTCACTAAGCAATTGCTGTGTTAGAGGAAGCTCTAATTCGGTAAGGTGAAGAAACAAGTGCCCAGTGTCGACACTCTGCATGGCTTGTAGCGCTAAACCATGTTTAACTAAAACGCCGAGAACCGCGCTAAAAACTTCGGTGTTTTGTTGGCAGTTTAACTCTATGCGCATGTTGTTGCCGCTTGCTCTTTTAGTGATGCAGACAGCAGCTGTAGGGCCTGTAAAAACTCACAGCAACACCACATACCGCCTTCTCCAACTATCCATACTAAACGCAAAAAGCACTCCTATTTCCCTATCGGACCAGTGAGTTAGACTGTCCAATTGTGTATATACTTCTTTAGTCTAACCAAAAAAGTAAGCTTAACCCAAGCGTCATTTAACATTCACTTGAGTTAATTTGAACTAGGTATTTGCAAGATGCGCTTGAATTAGAGGTTTTTAAACTGACTATGAAGCTCGAAATCTCGTGCTGTGACCACTTTTTCTACTTTGCGTAAACGCTGTTCAAAATCATCAAACTGGTGCTCTAGCTCGCTAACTGCTTGACTAGGCGTTTCGCCACGTTGCCACACTTTTGACTTAATGGTTACTCCCTCATCCCCTCTTAAATTACTGGGGCGTTTATCCATAAACAACCACGCTGCACCATAGATAATAAAAAATAGTCCGAGGT
This sequence comes from Agarivorans albus, assembly GCF_019670105.1. Classification (NCBI taxonomy): domain Bacteria; kingdom Pseudomonadati; phylum Pseudomonadota; class Gammaproteobacteria; order Alteromonadales; family Alteromonadaceae; genus Agarivorans; species Agarivorans albus. Next base: position 2,787,331 of record NZ_AP023032.1, read on the forward strand.
TAGTAATTGCCAAAGTCACAGCAATGATTCGAATTAACCATGTTTCGGCGCCAAGGCTATGTGCTAAACCAGCACACACCCCTGCAATTTTTCCTTTTTGTGGGTCGCGATATAGCGGTTTATCAAACATTAGCGCTCCCTCCAATGCGGCACGCTTTCATCTAAAATATTCTCTAAAGCATGAATGCGCGCTGACATATCTTTGGCTCGAGTAGCTAAAGCATTTAGCTGCTCGCGCTCTTGTTCACTAATTCCATGTTCTACCTGACGCTTACTCTTGTAATGTAAAATAAGCCACAGTGGGGCCACTATGGCCATAAACAAAATTAATGGCGTCACCAATACGGTAAGCATAAATTCTCCTATTTTTGCTCTAACTTGGCTTTAAGCTTGTCTAGCTCGTCGGCAATTTCAGCATCAGCACTTAACTCAGCAAATTGCTTGTTTAAGTCAGGGTTGTTATCACCTTCCTTACCAAATACCTCTGCGCGCGCTTCTAGTTGATCGATCTTAGCTTGAAACTGTTCAAATTTTTCTCGCGTTTTTAGCGCGCGTTCGTTATCTAGCTGCTGCCTTACTGCATGGCGGTTTTTAGCTGTTGTTTGACGAGCTAATAAACCAGCTTGACGATTTCTTGATTCGCTTAATTTAAGCTCTAGCTGCTCAATTTCTTGCTGCAACTGCAACAAACTATCGTCCACTAAGCCTAGTTCTTTTTGCTGTTGCTTAATTGATTCTTGTAAGTGTTTTTTCTCAACTAATGCCAAGCGCGCTAAATCTTCTCGTTCTCGGCTTAAGGCAAGTTCAGCTTTAGCTTGCCAATCTTCAGCTTGCTCTTCTAAATGCTCAATTTTACGTATCAGCTGTTTTTTATCGGCCAATACTTTTGCAGTACTAGCACGCACTTCCACCAAGGTGTCTTCCATTTCTTGAATGATAAGGCGTAGCATCTTTTGCGGATCTTCAGCTTTATCCAACATGGTGCTGATGTTGGAGTTAATAATATCTGTTAAGCGGCTAAACATTCCCATGGGGGACTCCTAATAAGGTCGAATAAAGATCAATGTATGTTTTCGAGATAATTGTTTACAAGTCGCATGCCAAGTTAACAAACCAATGATACTTATGGATTTTATAGATAAATGACAAAACTCAATAATGACTATATAGTTATACTAATCAACTTTTAGTCAGAGAGACCAAATGGATTCCCCTAGCCTATTAGGTAAGGCACCTAGCTTTTTGGAGGTGTTAGACAAGGTATCACTCTTAGCTCCGCTAAACCGACCAGTACTGGTTATTGGTGAAAGGGGCACCGGTAAAGAGCTGATTGCTGAACGCTTACATTTTTTGTCGGAGCGCTGGGACAAACACTATTTAAGCTTAAACTGCGCAAGCTTGAACCCAAACTTGATTGAATCTGAGCTATTTGGGCATCAAGCCGGCGCATATACCGGGGCATCTCAGCAACGTATTGGCCGATTTGAACAAGCAGATAAAGGCACCTTGTTCTTAGATGAACTAGCCAACATGCCAAATGAAGTGCAAGAGAAGCTATTACGCACCATTGAGTACAATAAAATTGAGCGCCTTGGCAGTAATAAATCAATTGAGGTAGATGTTCGATTAGTGTGTGCCACTAACCAAGATCTGCCAGAGTTAGTGGAGCAAGGGGATTTTAGAGCTGATTTGCTAGACCGATTATCTTTCGCAGTGATTACCTTGCCACCATTACGCCACCGCGTTGAAGATATTCAGCTATTAGCCGAGCATTTTGCTCACAAAATGGCCAGAGAACTCAATTTTTCCCAGGTCCCTAGTTTTAGCCCAACGGTGCTAACACAACTAAATGATTATACTTGGCCTGGCAATATTCGTGAACTTAAAAACGTTGTAGAGCGAGCGGTGGTAGAGAACAGTGATAACCAAGGTTTAGTTGATGCAATAAACCTAGACCCTTTTGCTTCGCCATGGCGACCACTAAAGCAAGCTCCACAAGATTCGCAGATTAGGCCCAAGCAGCTCGATTTTAATCAACAAGTAGCCGACTTTGAGAAGCAATTAATTAGTGAAACCTTAGCAAACCATCATTACAAACAAACAGCCAGCGCTAAAGCCTTACAGATCAGCTACCATCAACTAAGGGGTTTGATCAAAAAACATCACATTAATACTCAAGGCTAAGCCTTTCATTGGTTGAGATAAGCAGATGGTTAATGGTAAATTATCAAGCAGTTATCAGGATATCAGCTTCTCATGAATGCATTCTCAATTGGCACAGTGATGTGTCTGGCTTTTTTGCTACTTGGCTGTGACCAGCAAAAAGACGTAAAAAAGCTTGGTTTAGTCTATTGTACCGAAACCGCACCGCATACTTTTAATCCACAACTTGAAAGCTCAATCAATGCGATTGCGGTGACATCGCGACACCTTTATGACCGCTTAGTTGAAGTTGATCCAATTACTCAGCAACTGGTTGGCGGTGTTGCTAATAACTGGCAGGTAAGCGAAGACGGGCTGCGTTATCGTTTCTATTTACGTCAAGGTATTCATTTTCATAAAACCGATTACTTTAGCCCATCGCGCAACTTAAATGCCGATGATGTGATGCTAAGCTTCGAACGCATTCTTGACCCCGAACATCCTCTATACATCTTGGCTAACGGCGATTATCCCTTTTTCAATAATATTGGTTTTGGCAGCAATATTCGTAAACTCACTAAGCTGTCTGATAGCAGTGTTGAATTTGAGTTAAAGCGACCAGATGCGGCATTTTTGGCAAACCTAGCCAGCGACTATGCTGTAATTCTATCAGCTGAATATGCCGATAAGCTCAGCCAAGCAAACCAACTTGGGCTGCTCGACCAGCTGCCTATTGGCAGCGGGCCGTTTTATTACGTTAACCAGCGTAAAGACCACTTTATTCGATACTACCGTCATTGGTTACACTGGCGTGGTGCGCCGCCGATGCAGCAGTTGGTATTTGATATAACCCCAACCTCTTCTATTCGCTTAGCCAAATTGCTAACTGGTCAATGCGATATTATGGCGCAGCCAGCAGCAAACCAGCTTGAAGTGCTTAAAGCCCGTGAAGAACTGTTGGTCTCTGTGCAGGCTGGACTCAACGTTTCTTACTTAGCATTCAATACTCAAAAGCCTCCTTTTGCCGACGTACGAATTCGCCGAAATGTAGCTGGGCTGGTAAATAAGCAGCGGATTCTAGACTCGGTCTATTTATCAACTGCAGACATTGCCAATGGAGTTCTTTCTCCTTCTTCTTGGGCTTACCGCCATCAATCTCGCTCACCAGAGCAAGACCACCTGGTTTACCCCTACATTGAAAAAGCCAAGCAACAACCCATAGAGTTGTGGGTATTAAATGAAGCTAAAAGCTATAACCCACAACCACGAAAAACGGCTGAATTAATCCGAAACGATTTGGTGAATGATGGCTATCAAGTCAACGTACGTTTGTTAGATTGGCAAGTATTACGCCGTTATTTGCGCGCGCCAGAAGTAAACTACGATTTATTATTGGTTGGCTGGTCTACCGACAATAGTGACCCCGATGACTTTTTCAGACAGCAATTCTCATGTGATGCGGTAGAACAAGGGTATAACTTTAGCCGTTGGTGTAATGGTCACTTTGAACAGCTACTCAATGCTGCAACCGCCTCTCCGCGCCTTGCCGACCGAGTAAGAAACTATTACAAGATCCAAAAAATAATCGAACAAGATGTGCCTATTTTGCCTTTAACCCATGCATTAAAAATGTATTCCTATAACGACAGCGTTCACGGTATTACTTGGAACCCATTTGGAGGCGTTTCGTTCAACAACGCCTATAGGAAGTAAGCCATGCTCCGATATTTGATTCGCCGCATTAACCTACTGGTGATTACATTTTTAATCATCAACCTAATTGCTTTTATTTTTCAGCAGAATCAAAACCTGTTAGTTGAATCCGATGATTTTTGGTTTAAACAATACGCATTGTTTGTTTTGCAAAATATCAATGGTGACTTAGGTGTATCTAGCATTAGCGGCAAGCCGGTATTTGATGAACTGGTAAGTTTTCTCCCTGCTACCTTAGAGCTTTGTTTTTCGGCTTTTTTGCTGTCGTTTATTATTGGGATCCCGTTGGGTACCCTAGCCGGAATTTACCATCAGCACTGGATTAGAAACCTAATTTTAAGCGTGACAATGGTGGGTTACAGTATTCCAGTCTTTTGGCTTGCGCTACTCCTAGTCATGAACTCCTCCTTAATGCTGGGATGGTTCCCCGTATCAGGGCGTTATGACTTGCTATTGGAAATTCCCCAAGTAACCGGTTTTGGCATTATTGACGTGATGTGGTTAGAGCCTCAAGCCCGCTGGCCAGCACTAATGAGCATATTAAGCCACTTAGCTTTGCCTACCCTAGTACTGGCTGTAGTGCCCACTACAGAGGTTATTCGCCAGCTATCCAACTCTATGGCTAAAGTAATGAGTGAGAATTACATTAAAGCCGCTGCTACAAAGGGCTTGTCGAAATGGCAAATAGTCACTCGCCATGCCTTACACAATGCGCTCCCCCCTATTCTTCCTAGCTTAGGTTTGCAATTTGGCAACGTGCTAACTATGGCAATGGTGCTAGAAGTGGTATTTGCTTGGCCGGGCATTGGGCGTTGGTTAATTTCAAGCATCTATCAGCAAGATTATATTGCCATTCAAGGCGGTATGTTAGCTGTAGCAACCTTAGTGATTATCACCTTTGTTTTAACCGATTTATTTACCGCACTCATCCACCCACTGCGTCGAAGAGAAGTTTATGCTCAGCACTAATGTATTTTCTGAAACGACTATTTCCAGTGCCTTGCAGCAGGTACTGATCCGTTTTAGAGACAACTCTGTTGCGATGGTTGGTTTTTGGGTGTTACTCGGCTTTTTAGTGCTGGCCTTGTTCGGCCCGCTGCTTGCGCCCTACCCACTGGATTATCAAGGTGACAACTTATTACAGCCTCCATCTTGGAATCAGCAGGGCCATGTAGATAACTTTTTAGGCACTGATGACTTAGGCAGAGATCTACTCAGCCGCTTAATCTATGGTTGCCAATTAACCTTTGGTGGCGGCTTTATAGTAGTAACGCTTGCCGCTTTAATTGGTATTCCCGTAGGCATTCTTTCTGGCATGAGCCGTGGAATTAAATCGAGTGTGCTACACCACGTGATGGATACCGCGTTATCGATTCCTTCCCTGTTAATTGCAATTATGGTGGTGTCTTTTCTCGGAACCGGCTTAGAGAATACATTGATTGCGATTGCATTGGCGCAGATCCCGCAGTTTATTCGTTTTACCTATATTGCTGTTTCAAGCGAAATTCAAAAGGAGTACATTACGGCGATTCGCCTAGATGGTGCTACTAACTACCGTATTTTGAAAAATGGCGTGCTCCCTAATATTGCTGACTCAATTGTATTTCAAATTAGTCGCAGCTTTTCTTCATCACTTATCGATATTACCGCCCTTGGATTTATTGGCATTGGTGCACAAGCGCCACTGCCAGAATGGGGCGCCATGTTAGGTGGAAGTAAAGATTTACTCTTTTCTGCGCCTTGGACCGTTACCCTACCCGGCTTCGTCATCATGACCAGTATTCTTAGTGTGAATATGGTAGGTGAAGGTTTACGCCAAGCGATGATTCAAGGAGTCGACTAATGGCTTTACTAGATATTCGCAACCTAACTATTGAAATCAACACACCCGCAGGAATAGTTAAAGCGGTAGATCGAGTTAGCCTTACCATGGCAGAGGGCGAAATAAAGGCCTTAGTCGGTGAATCTGGTTCAGGCAAAAGCTTGATAGCCAAAGCATTATTAGGGGTAACTAAACCCAGCTGGACCATCAAAGCCGACCGCATGCGCCTGGGTGACGTAGACCTAATGTCCTTAACTACCCGCCAACGGCGCAAAGTGCTAGGCCATGAAATTGCGATGATATTTCAAGAACCTAGCTCATGTTTAGACCCCTCGGAAGAGGTTGGTAAACAAATTGAGGAAGCCATTCCCTGCCACAATATTAAAGGTGGATTTTGGCGACGTTTCCAGTGGCGAAAAAAGCAAGCGCAAGCCTTACTGCATAAAGTAGGTGTTAAAGATCACCACAAGGTAATGCGCAGCTACCCTTATGAGCTATCGGATGGGCTTTGCCAAAAAGTTATGATTGCCATGGCCATTGCAGGGCAGCCTAAGCTATTAGTTGCCGATGAACCAACTACAGCCATGGAAGTGACCACAGCCAGCCAAATATTACGCTTATTACACAAACTTAATAAACTGAATAACACCGCCATTTTGTTGATTAGTCATGACTTAAACACACTGTCCGACTTAGCTGACACCATCAGCGTAATTTATTGCGGCCAAATGGTAGAAGTGGGTCGTTCTGATCAAGTGGTAGGAAGTTCAAGGCACCCTTATACCTCAGCTTTACTGAGCTCAGCACCACAATTTAATAAACCTTTTGAGCGCAAAGCGTTTTTACCTGGCCTACCCGGCTCAATTCCCGCTTTACAACACTTGCCGATTGGCTGTCGACTTGGCCCGCGTTGCCCAAAAGCGCAGCGAAAATGTGTTACTCAACCCAAACTTAAAAAGGTGAAAGGTCATCAATATGCTTGCCACTACCCTTTAAACTTAGAGAAAAAGGTAAGCAATAATGGCTAATTTGCTGCACGTAAAAAACTTATCTCAACACGTTTATGTTCACAAAGGTTGGTTGAGCAGGCAACGTTTTGCAGCCATCGATGACATAAGTTTCGAGCTAAACATGGGTGAAAGCTTAGCGATAATTGGTGAGTCAGGTTCAGGTAAATCTAGCTTGGCAAAAGTATTAGCGGGCATCAACAAACCGAGTAACGGGGATATTTTTGTTAACGGCGAGGCTTTAAAGTTTGGCGACTACACCCGCAGGTGCCGCTTAATCAGAATGATATTTCAAGATCCAAATAGCTCGCTCAACCCGCGTTCTAACATCGGTCGAATTTTGTCTGCACCACTTATTCTAAATACCGCACTTTCCCAGCAAGAGCAGCAACAAAAGGTAATTGCTACCTTAAAATTAGTGGGTTTATTAGAAGAGCATGCCGAGTTTTTCCCCAGTATGCTATCTAGCGGTCAGAAACAGCGTATTGCGGTTGCTAGAGCGTTAATTTTAAGCCCCAAGATCATTGTTATTGATGAAAGTATTGCGGCCCTTGATGTCTCGGTGAGAGCCCAAATCATTAACCTATTGCTAGAGCTGCAGCAACGATTTGCAATCAGCTATATCTTTGTATCCAATGACTTAGGGTTAGTTCGACATTTTTCAGATAAGGTTCTGGTGATGCAACAAGGCAAAGCCGTAGAATTTAAGCATACCGAAGAGTTCTTTACTCAGCCCGAACACGAGCTGAGTCAACGACTGATAAATGCCTATCAAAATGCCTTTCGTAAATAGCGAGAGGTATTAAGAATTACCACGATACAGAATACTTTCTTGCGCACCCACCACTTGTGACATAGAAAGAGAAGCGTTAACTTCGCGCTCGATCATATTCATTAATGGTCTTAAGGTAATGGGCAAATCACTGCGGATCTTTTCAGCAGTAATATAATATGGCGCGCGTTGTCCATGGTACTCAACAACGGGACCAATTTGTTGAAATTTAATGCCCAACAGCGCGGTGCTTCGAGCTAAGCGAGGCTCCATCATCACATAAGCATGTTTGATATTATGTCGCTCTACCAACACTGTAGCGGCTAGATACATACTAGCAGTGATAAAAGGAAAGCAGCGCAGCTCTTCTTCATAGAGCTCGTTGATGTTAATCCCACCTACCGCTGAGTCTTTAAACTTGTCGGCTTTACGTCGTCTAAATGTTGCTCTTAATGCTAAACGGGAAATTTCACAAACGTCTTCTCGAGCAAAATTTTGCGGATGTAATTCCTCATCGGTAATAGCACCTTCGCAATACTTTTCCAAAGGTAGTAATTGCTCGCCTGACGGGGCCACAACTCGCACGGTACTAGCATAGGTATTTGAAGACTTGTGTCGCACTAAGCAATAGTCGGAGTAATCGTCAAATTCATCGCGTTCTACTTTTTGCGGGTTAACCGGCTCAAAGCCTAACTCTTCACAATAAACATCGTGACGAAGGTGATAGACACTTTCTACATCTTCGTCGCTGAGCGCGACAAGTGGATGAAAATAGGTTTCATAATGCTTGGCAATCTCTGCAGCTTTCTTTTTAGCAGCATGCTGAGTGGTTTTACTGGTGGGTAAACCAACCACCTTTCCTTTAATGCTGGTCGGCAATATTTTACTTTTCAAAAGCTTAACCCTTATTCCCTTAAGTGTCTTTAGTCTTATTTTTTTATCGCGTTATGTTATTGATACTACCTAAATAAGATAATGTATAGTTCTTTTGATAATAAATTTACATCGCCTAAGCAAGGGGCTATAAACTAACGACACAATAAAACCAAATTCCTCCCTATTTAACTGCTCTGATCAGCTAGGCTAAATGCAACTTTAGCGGTAAACATGCTAGAATCACTGCATTTTTTAGCGCTATAACAATCATGTATTCAGCGCCTTATTATCGGACACCTTAAAGGAATTAGTATGATCATCAAACCCAAGATCCGAGGCTTTATCTGTACCACCACTCACCCGGTAGGCTGTGCGGCTAATGTACAAGAGCAAATCGATTACACCAAACAGCAAGGCAAAGTAAGTAATGGCCCTAAGCGAGTATTGGTGGTTGGTTCTTCAAGCGGATATGGTTTGTCATCGCGCATCGCGGCAGCTTTTGGTAGCGATGCCGCAACTATTGGCGTGTTTTTCGAAAAGCCTGCCACTGAAAAGAAACCTGGTACTGCAGGTTGGTACAATGCTGCTGCATTTGACCAAAAAGCGCGTGAAGCCGGCCTTTATGCTAAAAGCATCAATGGTGACGCCTTCTCACATCAAGCAAAACAAGCCGCTGTTGACTTAATTAAACAAGATCTTGGACAGATTGACCTTGTGGTTTATTCGCTAGCCTCTCCAGTTCGTAAATTACCAGACAGCGGAGAACTGATTCGCTCTAGCTTAAAACCTATCGGTGAAACTTACACAGCAACAGCTGTTGATACCAATAAAGATACCATTATCGAAGCGAGCGTGGAGCCAGCAACCGAGCAAGAAATCGCTGATACAGTAACGGTAATGGGTGGTGAAGACTGGGAGCTTTGGATTAAAGCCTTAGATGAAGCCGGCGTGCTAGCTGAAGGTTGTAAAACCGTTGCCTACAGTTACATTGGCACCGCGCTAACTTGGCCAATCTATTGGGATGGCGCTTTAGGTAAAGCGAAAATGGACCTAGATCGCGCTGCAACAGCACTTAATGAAAAACTAAGCAGTAAGCAAGGCTCAGCCAACGTTGCAGTGCTTAAGAGTGTAGTCACTCAAGCTAGCTCTGCAATTCCTGTGATGCCTTTATACATCTCGATGGTTTTCAAAATCATGAAAGAACAAGGTCTGCACGAAGGCTGTATGGAGCAAATCTATCGTTTATTCAATGAACGTTTGTACCTAGAAGGTGAACAAGCTCCTGTAGATGAGCAGAATCGTCTGCGTTTAGATGATTGGGAATTACGTGAAGATATTCAACAAGCTTGTGTTGACCTATGGCCACAAATTACCACCGAGAACCTGAAAGAACATACTGACTATGAATACTATAAAGCGGAGTTTTTGAAGCTATTTGGCTTCGGGGTTGACGGTGTTGATTACGAAGAAGATGTTGCAACAGCAGTGCCGTTTGAAGTAGTAACCTTAGACTAATAACTAGCTTAACAACCACAAAAGCCCTTAACCGTTGCAGTTAAGGGCTTTTTTAATTGATTCTTTGATAACGAATACGCCCTGCTCTTGGCAAGTATGCATCCAATGTCTGACCATCTTTTGAAATGCGGTATTCAATCACTTTATCCGCTGAGGTCACTACCACGCGATTGCCATTTATCTTGTATTTGGTCGCTACCCGGCTGCCAGATTTAACTTGGCCATCTTCTGAGAATACAAGGCGTTCTTTCTTGCCATAAAAATCATGCTCTGCTTCCCAGGTACCTACAATAGGGTTTACTTTAAGCTCAGGCTCTATGCCAACCAACTCTGGATAAGCAAAGTAAACAAAAGATGTTACGCCTAAACCAATACCAAGAAGTGCTATAAGCAGCACAATGGATTTCTTCACATTGTTCTCCAAAACTAAAAAAGGACGTAAAACGTCCTTTTTTCAGTATCTTACGTAAGCACTAAGCTTACAACAAGTTTTGGATTTCTGCTTTGCTTTTTAAGACATCAATCAATACTTGATAACTTGCTTCAGTTTTAACGTTGCTAAGTTGTTGTAACCATTGATTAGTTTCACTGGCATCAACGGTTTCTGCTTCGTTAACTGCTGTTAATTGAATAACCAGTTGGTCACCGCTCATGGTAGTAATACGGCTCGCTACTTTTTGCTCTGAAGGTTTTGCCATCATAAATAAATGACGCACCACTTGAGGCTCAAAATCTTGGCTATCGCGAGCTACCTTAAACTTAGAGTCCAGTTTAAGTTGCTGCTCATACAACAAAGCATCTATGCCTTCACCGCTCTCAAGCGCAGCAATTAGGCTATCTGCATAATCTTGTGCGGCCTTTGTTGAACGAGACTGAGTAAGTGCAGTGTTTATTTGTGCTTTAACCTCTTCATAAGGTTTAACTTCTGAAGCTTGGTGAGCCATAACACGAACAACAATTGAACTGTTGTCTGACAACTGGATTGCATCACTATTTAAGCCTTCAGCGATGAAGTCTAAGTTAAATAGTTGATTAATGACCTGAGGCTCACCTAAGGCACCATTGGCACTAGCGCGAGTTAAACCTTTAACAGTTTCAACTTCTAAGCCCGTTTCGCTAGCAACATCAACTAATGAATCTGGAATTTCGAAAGATACTTCAGCAAGACGCTGAGCTTGCTCATAGAACGCATCTTGTGCTTGTTCTTGTTGCAGGCGCTGACTAATTTGCTCTTTCACTTCTTCTAAAGGTTGTGCTTGAGATTCTTGAACATCTAGCAATTTAATCAGATGATAACCAAACTCAGTTTTAACAACTTCACTTACGTCACCGTTATTAACAAGTGCGAATGAAGCAGCATCGAACTCAGGAGCCATTACGCCACTTTCAAACCAATCTAGTTCACCACCTTCCTGACCACTAAAAGTATCTTCAGATTCAGCAGCGGCTAGCGTCGCAAATTCTTCACCTTGATTGATTTTAGCTAACAGCTCTTCAGCTTTAGCTTCATCAGCAACCAAAATGTGGGCAACTTTACGCTTCTCTGGTTGTGAATAAGTTAGCTGATTTGCATCGTAAAATTGTTGAATGTCTTCTTCGCTAACTTCTATGCTTGCAGCAATTTTCTCTGCATCAACTACGATGTACTCAACATCTACCGACTCTTCAGTGCGGAAAGTGTTTTTACGTTCTTCGTAGTAAGCCAATAAGTCTTCTTCGCTTGGCGCTTCTTGGTTAGCAAACTGAGCCACAGGAATCGTAACGTAGCGCACGTCACGAGTTTGTTGATTTAGCTTAACCAGCAACTCAGCTTCACTTGGTAGCGCAAACTCACTACCTAACAAAGCTTGCTGCAATTGACGACGGGTTAAGTCGTTGCGAATCATATCGCGAAATTGAGCAGGTTGGAGGTTGGCGCGGTAAAGAACAGCTAAGTAACGCTCGTTATCAAAACGACCATCAACTTGGAATTCTTGCATGCCTAAAATTTGTGATTTAACTTGCGCGTCGCTTACTCGTAAACCATAGCTTTCTGCAGCTTGGTCTAACAAGCGCTCACCAATCATTCGGTCTAATACGTTACTTCTAAACTGGGCCATGTAGCTTGGGTCGGCGGCTAGTTGATTAAACGCAGCACCAAACTGGCTTTCTAAGCGGGCACGCTCGTTTTGATAAGCTTGATCAAACTCTGCACGGCTAATGGACTCACCATTAACTTCAGCGGCTAATTGCTCACTAGGGCTTGCGATGTAGCTACCTACACCAGCCAGAGCGAAAGATAATATGACCAAACCTAGGATGATTTTGGCTACCGGACCTTGGCTTCCTTCACGGAGCTTTTCCAACATGCTTAATTACTCTTTACCACATTAAATAATGAAAAAGCGCATCGAATGGATGCGCCTTTGACAGATCGCAATTGCGTCTGACAGTTAGTTTACAGCGTCTTTTAACGCTTTACCTGCTTTAAACGACGGTACGTTAGCAGCGGCAATTTGGATCTCTGCACCAGTCTGAGGGTTACGACCAGTACGGGCAGAACGTTCTTTAACTTGGAAAGTACCGAAACCTACCAAAGCAACGTTGTCACCTTCTTTAAGTGTGTCTGAAATCGCGTCAATGAAAGAATCCAGCGCACGACCTGCAGCGGCCTTAGAAATGTCAGCGCCTTCAGCGATTTTGTCTACGAGTTGAGCTTTATTCACAATTGGTTCCCCTTGTTGTTATTCCTTTTCTTCTCACCGCAGGGAAGCTTCCCTAATAATCGCGGCTCAGAATGAGGTTCGTCAGTCTACATTTAGTTAAAATATACCATCAATATTGTTATCAACGGCTTCCTTGCCAGCCTTAGGCTATAGCCCTTGAACAAGGCTGGCAAGTACTATTTCACGATTGAATATCGTTTATTTGCATTGACTCAAGCTTTTACTTCAAAGCCTTCAGGATTTTGCTCTAAAGCCGCTTCCAGAACCTGCTCAATCCAGCGAACTGGAATGATTTTAAGGTCGCCAATAACATTTTCTGGTATCTCTTCTAAATCACGTTCATTTTCTTGTGGAATAAGAACGGTTTTAATTCCACCACGATGCGCAGCCAATAGCTTCTCTTTCAAGCCACCAATCGGCAATACTTCACCACGTAAGGTAATTTCACCGGTCATCGCGACTTCAGCTTTTACCGGATTACCGGTTAGGCTAGAAACTAAAGCAGTACACATTGCAATACCGGCACTTGGACCATCTTTTGGTGTTGCACCTTCCGGTACGTGTACGTGAATATCACGTTTCTCATAGAAGTCGCTGTTAATGCGCCACTTATCCGCGCGAGCTCTAACCACAGTCATGGCTGCTTGAATAGATTCTTGCATCACATCACCAAGAGAACCGGTATAGCTAAGTTTACCTTTACCTGGCACCGATGCTGTTTCGATAGTTAACAAGTCACCGCCCACTTCAGTCCAAGCAAGGCCTGTTACCATACCAACACGGTTGTTCTCATCGGCTTTGCCATAATCACAACGCTGCACACCAAGGTACTCACTGAGGTTATCTTGGCGTATTTCTACTTTCTTGGTGTCTTTGTTTAGCAAGATTTCTTTCACTGCTTTGCGACACAACTTTGAGATTTCACGCTCTAAGCTACGCACACCAGCTTCACGGGTGTAGTAACGAATAATGCCAGTGATAGCGCTGTCTTCGATAACTATTTCGTGCTCTTTCAAGCCATTGCGCTTGATCTGTTTGCTAATTAAGTGCTGTTTAGCAATATTTAGTTTTTCGTCTTCGGTATAGCCCGACAAACGAATCACTTCCATACGGTCAAGCAATGGACCTGGAATATTCATTGAGTTTGAAGTAGCAACGAACATTACATCTGATAAGTCGTAATCGACTTCAAGGTAATGATCGTTAAAGCTATTGTTTTGCTCTGGGTCTAATACTTCTAGCAATGCAGAGGCAGGGTCGCCGCGCATGTCAGATGCCATCTTGTCAATTTCATCAAGCAAGAATAGTGGGTTTTTCACCGCCACTTTAGACATTTTTTGAATCAGCTTACCCGGCATAGAACCAATATACGTTCTACGGTGCCCGCGAATCTCAGCTTCATCACGCACGCCACCTAAGGCCATACGTACGTATTTACGTCCGGTTGATTTGGCGATAGATTGGCCCAGCGAAGTTTTACCTACACCTGGCGGACCAACTAAACAAAGGATAGGACCTTTAAGTTTGTTGACTCGGCTTTGCACTGCCAAGTATTCCAAAATACGTTCTTTTACTTTCTCTAAACCGTAGTGGTCTTGATTAAGCACCTGCTCGGCTTTGGCTAAATCACGCTTCACTTTTGAGCGTTTCACCCAAGGAACACTAAGCATCCAATCAACATAACCGCGAACCACTGTAGCTTCTGCCGACATTGGCGACATCATTTTAAGCTTGTTGAGTTCGGCAAGCGTTTTCTCTTTTGCCTCTTCAGGCATTTTGGCTTCATCGATGCGTTGAGAAAGCTGCTCAAATTCGTCTTGACCATCTTCCGACTCACCCAATTCTTTTTGGATGGCCTTCATTTGCTCGTTTAAGTAATACTCACGCTGGCTTTTTTCCATTTGCTTTTTCACACGTCCGCGGATCTTTTTCTCAACGTGTAGCAAATCGATTTCGGACTCCATCATTGCCATTAGGTATTCAAGGCGTTCTGGAATACTGGCGATTTCAAGCACCGACTGTTTGTCTTCTAACTTGAGCGGCATGTGAGCAGCCATGGTGTCGGCTAAACGCGCTGCATCATCGATGCCAGAAACAGAAGTAAGCACTTCAGGCGGAATCTTCTTGTTTAGCTTGATATAGCCTTCAAACTGGCTAATGGCAGAGCGCACCATCACTTCTTGCTCTTTTTCATCGGGCTGTGCAGATACTACATACTCAGCGGCAGCTACATAGTACTCTTCTTCTTGAACAATTTGCTCGAGCTTAGCGCGCTGACTGCCTTCAACCAGTACTTTAACGGTACCATCAGGCAGCTTAAGTAATTGAAGAATATTAGCAACGGTACCTACTGTGTATAGGTCGTCAACCTGCGGGTCGTCATTGCTTGCGTCCTTTTGAGCCACTAGCAATACTTGCTTGTCTTGGCTCATTGCACTTTCTAAGCAACGGATAGATTTTTCACGACCAACAAACAATGGAATAACCATGTGCGGATACACCACCACGTCGCGCAGCGGTAATACGGGAATTTCGAAACGTTCTGAACGCTCTAAGGTCATGTCGTCCTCTTTACCTTAGCTAATAATCTCTATCAGCAATATATTGGGTCAAACTTGGTGGTTTCAATTAGTTACGCAGAATAATTCAAAAAAAACTTCTGACTGTTGTTTTTTCATACAATAAATTAACGTAGTCGACGCCTCACTGTACCTCGAACTTTGCCCGCCATACCAATTAAGCTTTGTCTGGTATGGCAATGACATAAAGCGACAGCAAGGGCATCAGCAGCGTCTGCTTGTGGGCTTGCCGACAAGTTTAGAAGTTGGGTCACCATGTGTTGAACTTGTGATTTATCTGCAGCTCCGGTTCCTACCACTGCTTGTTTTATTTGCCGTGCCGAGTACTCTGCCACAGGCAAGTCTTGGCTTACCGCGGATACAATCGCCGCGCCACGAGCTTGACCAAGCTTTAACGCTGAATCAGCATTCTTGGCCATAAAAACCTGTTCTATGGCAAACTCGTCGGGCGAGAATTGAGTGATAATTTCACTTACTCCAGCGTGGATTTGTTTTAACCTTAGCGGTAAGGCTTTTTCATTGGTGCGAATACAACCACTACCCAAATACTCTATTCGTCCATGGGCTTGTTTAACAAGTCCGTATCCGGTGATCCGCGAGCCGGGATCAATGCCTAAAATAATGCTCACGGTTAATTAAAGCTGCGCTGCAACATCATCGGATATCTCGCCGTTGTGATAGACCTCTTGAACATCGTCATCATCTTCTAGCATGTCTATTAGCCGCAGCAGCTTAGGTGCGGTGTTTGCGTCTAGCTCGGCCTGTGTTGATGCAACCATGGTAACCTCAGAGTTAATAGCCACGATACCAGTGGCATCTAGCGCATCCTTAACTCCACCAAACTCCTCTGGGCTCGTATACACATCAACGCTTCCATCATCATGGCTGAGTACGTCATCGGCACCAGCTTCCAAAGCCACCTCCATAATTGCGTCTTCGTCACTGCCTGCTGGGTAGGATATCACCCCTTTCTTTTCAAAAAGGTATGAAACGCTACCATCGGTGCCAAGGTTGCCACCACTTTTAGAAAAAGCATGTCGAACACTTGATACGGTGCGATTGCGATTATCAGTCATTGTTTCTACTAAAACCGCTGTCCCTCCAGGCCCATAGCCTTCGTAGATAACAGTTTCCAACTGTTGTCCGTCGAGTTCACCAGCACCTCGTTGTACTGCACGATTAATGGTGTCGCGCGTCATATTGTTCGACAAAGACTTATCAATAGCTGCACGAAGTCTAGGGTTAGCATCGGGATCAGAGCCTCCCTCTCTAGCAGCTACTGTTAACTCTCTAATAAACTTAGTAAACACTTTACCGCGTTTAGCATCTTGAGCAGCTTTACGGTGTTTTATATTGGCCCATTTACTGTGACCCGCCATCGAATTCCCCTAAGCTTGGTTTAGCCAAGATGATAAACGCTAAGAATATGACAAGCCTAGGATTAATTAATTGAACAATGATCTAGCTCGATAAAGAGCTTTAAGACTGAAGGCATAGACATGAAACAAACTAATCGGCAATTTTAGCTGAAAGCACTAACCACATAAAGTGTAATGCCATTCAAATATATTACATAATTATGAGATAACATTTAACTTAAGAAGCACCCTTTCTATTGATAATTCTAATAAAAACATTAACAAGCCAAGACTTCCTGTTGGATATTTAAACAATGCTAAACAAAAAATCATTTAGCTTAACTTATTGAAAAAATTAGCCTATATTTAAAGACATAATCTTTAACACAATAGTTATGAGCTAACCACGGAAGGCTATGATTGTAATTTATTGGCGCAAATTATCTCAGTTTTTAAAACGGCGGGCGATTGCTGTAAAAATTGTTGCGTTATTCTCTTTAGTCAGTATTAGCATACCCATTCATGCCGAGGTGTGGCTACTTACTCACTCAAGCCAACAGGCTGAGCTAAGTGCTAAGCAGATCCGTGCCATTTTCTCACTAAGACAAAAAAACTGGCCTGATGGTCAAATCATCGAACTGGTCGTTATGGATGACAACAACGAGTTACATAAACAGTTTTGTTTAGACGCACTCAAATTGTTTCCCTATCAGCTAACCCGAATTTGGGAACGCCAAATTTACACGGGTACCGCTATTGCTCCAACCATCGTGAACTCTGAACAAGAAATGTTAGACACCATAAAAAATAATCCCAACGCTATTGGATACACCAGCCAAGAGGTGAGCAATGAAGAACTTCATTCTACTGTTGTTGACTAGCTTGAGCGTTGTCATTTTTCCCGCTCAGGCTAAAGGTAAACTCTCTTGGGGCGGCTTTGTGTCTGCCAGTTATATCGACGTAAACGCAAACAATTATTACGGTTATAACTCCGGTGATAGTGGCCCATTGTTCGAAGCAGGTCTTCGAGGCTTTTGGTATATCAACCCAAATTGGTCTGTTTCAGGACTAGTGATTGCCCAAGAAAGCGGCGATTGGTTCGAATCTGGTTTAGATGTAGATTATTTAAGCCTTAACTACAAAGTTCCTACAAACGAAGACTGGGAAGTTGGCTTTAAGTTTGGCCGTTTCAAAATTTCCAACGGGATTTATGGTGAAACCCGAGACGTGCCTTTTACTCGCCCCAGTATTGTACTGCCGCTATCGGTTTACCCGCACATCCTTAAAGAACAGAGTTTAAGGGCCGATGGCGTAAGACTAGATTTAGACTATTTCACCCTAAGTGGCCAACAATACACATTCGCGGCATCCATTGGTAAAGAAGCCTTTGATGAAAGCTTTAGTCGGCGCTTTTTTGGACAAGACCAAGGTGGCACTTTTGAAAGTGAGTGGAATAGTTCAATACACTTTTCAGCTCGCCCCAACGCCAATTGGTACTTGGGCCTAGAGTATCGTCGTTTAAAAATGCACTTAAAAGACTCGATAGATTTGGCACCACCGGCAAGTCCGGTGCGTTTACCTTTCGATTTCACTATTGATACCGATCAGTACATTGCCTCGCTACAGTATTCGCAACAGCGCTACGAGCTAACGGGTGAATTTACCATGCGACGTGGCGGTACTTATGCTGAAGGAAAAAACGATGCTGCTAAACCCTTAGCGCCAATTTTTGATGGCAGCATCGATATGAATGCCTATTATCTGCAAGGTATTTTCATTGTAAATCAGCAGTGGAATTTGCTCGCTCGCTACGATAACAGCCATTTTATTGATGATGACATTGAAACCAACTTACGCGATCTCGAAGATTTTACCATTGGAGCAACGTGGAATTTCCATCGCAATTTTCAGCTAAAACTGGAACATCATTGGTTTGTAGGAACCTCAATGCTTCCCCCTGTTCGAGACCTAAACCCCACTCGAACTAATAATCCTGAACGGTATTGGCGCTTGTTTGCAATGCAACTAAGTTACCGCTTTTGATATTTCACTCTATGCTTAGTAAGTAAGCAATTAATTAGTCACTTATTGCCTTATGCTAAATCAATGGAATAGCCAATGAAGTTAAGCAAGTTCCCCTTGGTGGATCTAAAAAATCGCTACGTTAGCGTGCGACTAAAACTCACTTTGGTGCTCATTCTCGCGGCGGGCATTGTTGTCTCTATTTTTGGTTTAACCGCAATGGAGCACTATCAAAAACAACAAGCCCAATTAAAATTAAGCTATTTAGATAACTACGCTTTAGAATTCAACGACCAAATAGAACGCTTAAGCGATAGCATCACATACATTTTTGAAGCTCAAACCCTTCTGAGCCAAGCAGAAAGCATGCAAGACCTGGAACGTTACCTAAATAGGCAGTTACCAGATTTACAATGGTTAATGCCAATTGCTAACGGTTGTACGGTATTTGCCATAGATAATTATGCCTGTAGCGTACTTGACTCTCCTCCTCCCAAAGAGCTACTTGAACAAGTCACCTTGCGCTCTAAACCAATGCGCCTCATCGAATGTTTCGAAGTATGTCATTTATGGATTTCCCTGCCAATTAGAACCCGCAACGCGGAGCAAGGGGTTTTAGCCTTTCAACTTGAATTAGCAGATGCCTTAATTAACGTAACCCAGCGTGATGATATTGAGCTGGCGATAGTCGATTTAGACCGCCCCTTATACAAAAGCATATTGTTAGCCACCAATACTCAGGTATTAAGCCAGCAATGGTTCGACAGCGCCATAGAGTATCGGCATCACGACAATATGGAGTTTAAAGTAGAAGATAAAACCATTGTTGGTAAGCTCTACCTCATTAAAGACAGTTCAAATAGTACCCTTAAGTTGGTGATTCTTAAGGATTGGAGCGAACAAGTTTTCTTACAAACTCGCTTCGAAAACCAGCTAACTATGCTGCTATTGTTTACCATGGCCCTGGCCATTGCGATTGGCCTTTTGCTGATGCGCCGCCCACTGAGTAACCTGCGCTACCATACCGCCAGTTTACCGACTATTTTAGAGAACGAAAGCTACAAGCCACAAAACAAGTTACACCTATTTAATGATGAATTTGATTCCCTAGACCACATATCTATTGAGCTTGCCAACAGCTTTTCAGAAATGCGCTCAAGCATCGCGGCTAATACCAAAGTTCTTGAGAAAATGGCCATGGAAGATCCACTCACAGAGTTGCCTAATCGAACGGCTTTTTTGAAGCAACTTAGTGAAGCATTAGAAGAAGCCGCTAAGCAAGGCGAAGAGCTCAGCCTGATTTACATTGATCTCGACAACTTCAAAACCATTAACGATACCTTAGGCCATGACTTTGGTGATTTACTATTAGTACAAGTGGCCAAGCGCATTATGCGACTCAGTCAATTCGCTTCAAGTACGTTCCGACTTGGCGGCGATGAGTTCACTCTACTTATCAATCAAAAAGACAAAGACAGTGTATTGGGCTTTGCTTATAGCCTGGCTCAAGAGATATCTCGCGACATTACTATTTCCGGTATTTCGATGAAAGTGACTCTAAGTATTGGTATTGCCACCGCCAAGCAAGCCGAATACGAGCCGCAACTGTTAGTAAAATATGCTGACTTAGCCATGTATTCTTCAAAACGTAAAGGTAGGAACTGCTGCACCCATTTTGATATTGAATTAGCTCGTCAGAACGACATGGTGTTCACCATCGAGAACCAATTTCAAAATGCCATGAGTAACAATGAACTAGAGCTATACTTGCAACCACAAGTGTCTATGCAACACCAGCGAGTCACCGGCTTTGAATTACTACTCCGCTGGAATCATCCTACTCAAGGTCTGATGAATCCCGGCCAGTTCCTCGATACCGTTGAATCCGGCCGACACATACTGCCGTTGGGTTACTGGGTAATCGACAAATCATTAGCCTTGCTTGAAGAGCTTACCAGCAAGGGCTACGAAGAGTTAACCATTGCCTTCAATATCAGCGGCCGACAATTTGAAGATAAACACTTCGCTCAAAAACTCATCAGCAAATTTAAAACCGTAAACGTAGGTAGTAATTACCTAGAACTTGAAATTACCGAAAGTGTTGCAGTACAAAGCTATCAGCAAGTTAAATCCCAACTCAATGAAATTAGAGCCGCAGGTATTCGCGTAGCCTTTGATGACTTTGGTAAAGGCTTTACTTCACTCAGCTACTTAAGCAACCTAGCCTGTGACAAAATTAAGTTTGACCGTGAGTTTGGTCATAACGCCATTACCTCTGTGTCTACCCAAAATATTGTATTAAGTATGCGTACGCTAATGGACACTCTCGATTACGAAATACTGGTAGAGGGAGTGGAGACTCTAGAGCATGCCAATTGGCTAAAGAAAAATGGCTTTGACAAAGTACAAGGTTACTTCTTTGGTCGACCGCAAACTAAGCAAGAAGCCTTGGCCTTTTATCAACAATGTAACGAGAAAGGCGCATTATTGGATAAAGATGGCAATGTTTTGCACTTGCATCCCTTGTTCAAAATCCCTCAAACGCCGAGTCACTCTAGTCACAGTAGTTAACTGGTTTTTAAGGGTTAATCGATACAAAAAAGGCGAGCTAAATGCTCACCTTTTTTACTTTGCTTAAAACTATTCAGGCAGTTTTACATTTAATGCTAACTCTTCGAGAGCTACCGGGTTAGCTGCACTAGGTGCACTAGTTAGCGGACAAGCCGCAGTGGCAGTTTTAGGGAAAGCCATCACGTCGCGAATTGAGCTTGCACCAGTCATTAACATCACTAAGCGGTCTAAACCAAAAGCTAAACCTGCGTGAGGTGGAGCACCGTATTGTAGAGCTTCTAACAAGAAACCAAACTTCTCTTGTGCTTCCTCATCACTAATACCTAGCACTTTAAAGGCCGCAGCTTGCATATCTTGTTTGTGAATACGCACACTACCACCACCAAGCTCACAGCCATTTAGCACCATATCATAGGCATTAGATAATACACCTGCTGGAGACGCGGCCAATTGCTCGGCCGATACACCAGCTACTGGAGCGGTGAATGGGTGGTGAATCGCGTGGAATTGACCATCCACCTCTTCAAACATTGGGAAATCTACAACCCAAAGCGGCTTCCACTCATCAGATACTAAGCCTAAGTCTTCACCCACTTTCAAACGAAGTGCGCCCATCGCTTCACATACAACGTTAGCTTTATCTGCGCCAAACAAAATTAAATCACCATCTTGCGCACCACTGCGCTCAACAATGCCTTTGGCAACCTCTTCGTTTAAGAACTTAAGAATAGGAGATTGTAAGCCCTCAACACCTGCAGCTAAGTCATTCACCTTCATCCAGGCAAGACCTTTAGCCCCATAAATCCCAACATATTTGCCGTAATCATCAATTTGCTTACGAGAAAGAGTTGCGCCACCCGGTACACGTAATACCGCTACACGGCCTTTTTCGTCATTTGCAGGGCCTGAAAATACTTTAAACTCAACATCTTTAAGTAAGTCAGCAACGTCTACCAACTGCATAGGGTTTCGTAAATCAGGCTTGTCTGAACCGTACAAACGCATTGCTTCTGCGTAAGTCATTTGCGGGAACTCACCAAGATCTATGTCTAACATCGAAACAAACAGCTCACGAACCATTTGCTCGGTAACAGCCATTACTTCGTCTGAGCTCATGAATGAAGTTTCAATATCAATCTGCGTAAATTCAGGTTGGCGATCAGCACGTAAGTCTTCATCACGGAAACATTTTACAATTTGGTAGTAACGATCCATGCCCGACATCATTAGCAATTGCTTAAAGATTTGCGGTGACTGAGGCAAGGCAAAAAACTGGCCTTTGTGAGTACGGCTTGGCACCAAGTAATCACGCGCACCTTCTGGCGTAGCTTTAGTAAGAATTGGCGTCTCAATATCTAAGAAGCCATTGTCTTCCATAAAACGACGAACAAAGCCGGTTACTTTGGCGCGAAACACCATACGCTCGCTCATTTCAGGGCGACGTAAATCTAAGTAGCGGTATTTTAAGCGCTGCTCTTCCGAGTTATCTTGATTGCTATCTAATGGCAATGGTGCTGAGCGGTTTAAAATCTCAAGCTCTAAACCTAACAACTCAACTTCACCAGTACGCATATCGCTATTTATCTGGCTATCTGGACGAGCACGCACACGACCTTTTAGTCGAACACAAAACTCATTACGCAAGCTATTTGCTGTGCTAAATACGTCTTCACGATCGGGATCAAACACCACTTGCACAATGCCTTCACGGTCACGTAAATCGATGAAGATTACACCGCCCAAATCACGGCGTCGATTTATCCAACCCACTAAATTTATTTCTTGATCAACTAGCTCTTTGGTTACTTGTCCACAGTAAACAGTGCGCATTTGGCCTTTCCCGTTTTACGTTTTAAAATTTCAGCGAATAATCATCTTGAGCAAAGCACTTGTTAGCTTTGTTCAGTGAAAGGGCGATAGTATAAAGGAAAGCGACTACAAATAAGAATAGTGATAGAGCAATAAATCTAGCGAAGGACTTAAATTTGCCAAAGACAAGCAGGAATTTGCTGGTTACAATAGCTCGCTTTACGATTATTAGCGCTTAATTCACACACGTTTTCTACGAGACTCCGCCATGCAAGGCAAAGATAAACTTTTCTCTCAACCCATTACTCAGCTGGGCGAATTTAAATTTGATGATCAAGTTGCGGAAGTATTCCCCGACATGATTCAACGTTCTGTGCCTGGTTACAGCAACATCATTTCCACCATTGGACACTTAACTGAACAATTCCACCAGCCTAATAGCAAGCTGTATGATTTAGGCTGTTCTTTAGGCGCAGCCACACTTGCGATGCGCCGTGCGGTAAAACAAGAAAACGTAGAGATTGTTGCCGTAGATAACTCCCCTGCCATGGTTGAGCGCTGCCAAAAGCATTTAGATGCTTTTCGTGGCTCTGTGCCAGTCGCCGTTATCTGCGAGGATATTTGCGATATTGAAATAAGCGAGGCGTCTGTAGTCGTACTTAACTTCACTTTGCAGTTTGTTGCCCAAGAGCAACGTTTAACGTTGCTGAAAAAAATCTACAAAGGTATGAAGGCTGGCGGAATATTGATTGTGAGTGAAAAATTTCACTTTAGCCAAGCAAGTATTCAAGGCTTAATTAGCGAACTTCATCTAGATTTCAAGCGAGCCAATGGCTACAGCGAATTAGAAATCAGCCAAAAACGCAGCTCTTTAGACAATGTATTGGTACCAGATACCATAGAGCAACATAAACAACGTTTTGCCGACGCAGGTTTTTCGGCCAGTGAACTTTGGTTTCAATGTTTTAATTTTGGCTCATTGGTAGCCATTAAATAACTTGGTTCTAGTTAGCCAAGCCTGCTCTTAAATAAAGGCAGGCTCTAGCTATCATGTCGTTAACTTGCCAACAAGGCTGAGATTTTATCTGCAAAAGGTTGCAGGCTTTCATTGTCCACCATGTTTCTAGCATGGCTGCGCGCTTCGGCTAAAGAGCCAGGAACAATATGGAAATGAATATGAGGAACCGTTTGCCCTGCAGCGGCACCATTAAATTGCACTAAACTCACACCTTCAGCACCCATGGCCTGCTTAACCGCTTTAGCCACTTTTTTCACCGTTTTAATGGTGGCAGCAGCGGCGTCATCAGACAGCTCGAGTAAGGTCTCAGCAGCTTCTTTAGGAATAACTAAGGTGTGGCCATCTGCTTGCGGCATAATATCCATAAACGCCAAGGTGTGTTCATCTTCATAAACTTTTAAGCAGCTCATTTCACCACGTAAGATTTTGGCGAAGATATTGTTGTTATCGTAACTCATAGTCTTTATTCCTAAATATTTTATATAGTTAGCAAGGTACTAAAGGAAGTGTAAGGCATTATTGCACACCTAAATCTTCTAACAAGTAAGCTTGGTCAAAATACCGTTCGCCAACAAAGCTTATTGCATGGTCACCAAAGCGACGCAAACTGCCCGGTTGCTTTACTCCCATTGGCCAAAAAAACCAACGCTCCAAGCGCTGCGAGCCATAAACATAGCCCTGCCTATCAAATACGCTTTTTGTCAGTTCAGCTTTAGCCAATAAATTTAACTGTTGCCAAGCTAAAGACTGGTATTCAATGGTTTTCAGCTCAGTATTTTCTTCCGCCGGAGCTAATCCCACAATTTGATGCGTATCGGCACTAATGCTAATGCGCATTTTAGTTTGAGCATCCACCCTATGCATCAATACTGGCTCTTGGGCACTATCTTGAAAAGCTTGATAGGGTTGGCCATTTGGCAGCATGAGGGTATACCAGCAGCCACAAAGATGAATACTATCGTAAGCCACTATGTCTAACTGAGGTGTTAAGTGAATACGAAAAATAACTGCATCGTGCTGCCCTGCCACCCAATCAACAGCGCTAAGTTTAGGGCGCTGCTTAAACCACATAACATAATTGAGTTGAATGGTGGTTTGCTGCTGGTATCTGCCATAGCTAATAAGTGAAAAACTAGTGGCTATATCGGTATCTACTTGCAACTGTTCGCCCTGCCAAGCTGGCTTACCGGGCAGGTTGTCTTGACTCGAATTTTCAATTAGCCACTGTGGCGCAAACTTATTCAGCAAGTGCTGAGCTTGCTGCTCATTGCTTAACTGTCCTAAGTGATTAAGGCTTAATGGCGTTGCCAAGCCATGTTTAAGCGGTTTAGGGATATATAGGACAGCTTGTTCTTGCTTAAACCCAGAATGGGCTTTTAGTGACGCTTGCTGCCAATGCTCTTTTAAGCTCTGCTGCTCTTTTGTAACGGCGCTAGAAAATACTTTGGAGCTAATAGGATAAATGCCAAAAAATTTTGCGGTATCTGAGTAATCATCATCTGGTAATAAGCGATTAAGCAGCTCTGCGCTTTGAGCTGATTGAGCTAAATATTGCTGTTTAGCTTTTGCCACACAGCTTTCAATAAAAGTATTTTGTGAATACTCTGGATAACGTTGCTTCCATTCACCCATTTGTTGACTAGTTAGGTTCTGCCACTCTAGCAATAAACCCATTTTAGCGGCATCGCTCATATAGCTGATAAGATCTTGCTGGCCAATATTTAAGCTACTATCTCGCTCATTAATAAAGCTGTAAATAAACCGGTCGTAGCGCAAACCAGGATGCTTGGGTATACGCTTGGCATTGAGCGTTCCAACCTCGCTACTAAGCAAGTGGTCTAAGTCAGTTAAGGCCCCTTCACAAGAATACCACTCAGGCTTAGTACTACAGGCTTGCATCAGCAAGATACCGAAAATTAATAGCCAATGCTTTAAGGCACTATTATTAGCATTCATGAAAAACGACCTATTCCTTTATTTCGTTCAATGCCAATTAAGCTTATTTCACTGCAGCAACTAAGTACATGCTAAACAATTTGCTAGAGGAAATATTCCTGTAACAAAAGCTTCATAAAATTCGATTTTTGCTTATTACATTAAGAATGATGACAGCAATAATAGAAGTATTTATCACCTTTCTTCGCTTGGGTTTGGTCAGTTTTGGTGGCCCAGCTGCGCATATTGGCTTTTTTAAACAAGAGTTTGTTGATAACCGAAACTGGATGAGTCAGCAAGAATATGCAAACTTGGTTGCTTTAAGCCAGTTCCTACCCGGCCCAGGCTCTTCGCAAGTGGGTTTTGCTATAGGTTTGCGCCGAGCCGGAAAGCTAGGTGCAATAGCGGCTTTTATTGGCTTTACCCTGCCCTCAGCAGTCCTCATGACAGCCTTGGCTCTAGCGGCAAACTATAGCAATAATAATCCTTTAGTGTTGGGGCTAATCGCTGGTTTAAAGATTGCTGCTTTGGTTGTTGTAGTGGATGCTGTGCGCCAAATGTACGGTCAGTTTTGTAGTAATTTATATTTAAGTTGTGCTTGTTTTATCACTGCTTCTGTTTTGTTACTGCTTCCAAACTTGAGTACTCAATTACTGTGTTTGGCTATTGCGGCAATTGCCGGTTTGTTCTTACACAAGAAACTACTCGCGCTTAAGCCCTTAGAACCCAAACAAAATAAATCATCCGGCTCCATTAAACTGGCTTACTTAGTGGCATTTTGTGCTTTGCTTTTACTGGCCTTTTTAGACCTGCCACAGCTAGCGGCCAGCTTTAGTCAATTTTATCAAGCAGGCAGTTGGGTATTTGGTGGTGGTCATGTTGTTCTGCCATTGCTACAACAAACCTTGGTTAACGAAGTAAATCAAGAACAGTTTTTAACCGCCTATGCTGCAGCCCAAGCGGTGCCAGGCCCGATGTTCACCATTGCGAGTTACCTTGGGGCAATAGTTGGTGAACAAAGTCCTATGATTTATGCCTTAGTTGCCACAATAGCAATTTTTCTACCTGGTTTTCTTTTGGTTTTGGCCTTTGTTGATGCCTGGCAAGCCCTAGCCAATCAGGCTAAGTTCTCTGCTGCAATGCAAATGGTGAACGCGGCAGTGGTTGGGTTACTTGTTGCGGCGCTATATCAACCTATTTTCACCAGCGCTATCCACTCTAACTTAGAAGTAGTATTAGCCCTGTTAGGTTTTTGCTTGTTGCGAGTGTTTAAATTGCCGCTGTATGTAATGTTAATTTGCCTTGGCGGCGCAGGGTTAGTATTTTTGAGTTAAACCAAAAAGGCCTGCTTTCGCAGGCCTTTTATAATGAAACACCTATATTTTAAACGCGCCCACTTCTTTATGTAACTTGTCAGCGATTTCATCTAGTTCGGTCGCCCGCTGCGAGCTACCAGCAGCTTGTTCAGCGAGCTCTAAAGATGCATCTTGAATACCTTGAGTATTGCGCCCAACCTCTTCGGTGACCGCTCTTTGTTCCTCAGCAGCACTAGAGATCTGCGTGGCCATATCACTAATGTGGGTAATTGAGTTAGTAATATTCTCCAGCATTTCTGCAGCTTTAGTAGCTTCTTCAACGCTTATTTTTACTAACTGCTGACTTTCGTCCATGGTTTGAACAGTGCTATGGGTATTGCCCTGCAAACGCTCTAACATCGCTTTAATTTCTTCAGTTGAACTTTGTGTACGTTGCGACAAATTACGTACCTCATCAGCAACAACGGCAAATCCGCGCCCTTGCTCGCCGGCGCGTGCAGCCTCAATAGCAGCATTTAACGCCAATAAGTTGGTTTGTTCAGCAATACCCTGAATCGTCGATAAAATGTCGCTAATTTCCTGGGTATTTCGCTCTAGCTCTTGCACGGTTTCAGCCGCACCATCTAGCTGACCTGCCAAACTATTCACTTGCTGTTGGTTTCGTCCAATTAATACTTTACCTTGTTCACAAGAATCTGCAGATTCACGTGCCGCTTCAGCTGTTTGTTCAGCATTGTTTGCTACTTCATTGGCTGTAGCAGCCATCTCATTAACAGCGGTTGCTACTTGAGTCACTTCAGCTTGCTGGCGTTCAATCTGCAAGTTAGATTCACTGGTTGAATTATTAGTAAGCGCCGCCGCTTGCTGCAATCGATCTGCGTCTTGGGCGATATCTTTCATCAGATCATGTAATTGACCGATAAAACGGTCAACGCCATCTGCTAGCGCGCCTATCTCATCATTACGCTGCATGTTAATTCGCTTGGTTAAATCGCCGTCACCTGATGAGAGCTCACTAATCGCCTCGCCTAACACTTCGATTGGCTTCAGCATCGCAGATATCACTTTAAGCATAACCACAGCAATGATGACAAAAAGAATGACCGCAAAAATCACCGAACTTTGCACCATCGCCTGAACGGGTGCCAATGCCAATTTCTTGTCATAAACAAACATCAAGTACCATTCGGTACCTTCAATTGGGCTTATACTTACAAAGCTATCTTTGCCGCTAACCTGTAATTCACTCAATTCGGCTGTGCGGGCAACTTGCTCAATAAAACTCGCACTAAGTTCAGGAGACAACTCTGTGGCTTTCTTAAGCACCATGTTGTTATCACCATGAATCACCACTAAACCTTGCTGGTCAACAATTACCGGATAAACTTGTTCGCTGGCTAGGTTTAACACGCGTTGAGTCACAACATCTAAACCTAAATCACCAGCGTAAACGCCGCCACTGACTCTTTGCGCCACCGATATAACCATTTGCCCAGAGGTGGCATCAACATAAGGGTCCGAGACAAACGAACCATTAGCCTGCGCCCCCTTATACCAAGGCCGGGTTCTTGGATCGTATCCGTCTGGCAGGGTTTCGTTCGGGTCATGCATGGTCATTTCACCTTGGCTACTGCCAAAGTAGAAATAAATGAAATCGCCACTTTGCTTGGCTTGCACTAAATCAGATACAAAGCTTGATGAATTTGGGTCCGACGACATTCCTCTTGCAATCGCAAGTTTAGAGTCGAACCACAGGCTTACTTGGTCGGTAGCGGCTTGAGCTAACTGCTTTGCATCTCCCGCAATATCTAAACGTGTTTCTTGAGATAAGGTTCTTGCTTGGAACCAAGCTTGCACACCACTTAACACCGCTAACAGGATTAAGATTGTTAAGATTAAACGTTGTTTAATCGATAAATTACCCATCAATTACCCCTTGCCAGCTTCCTGCTGCATTTATTGTTGACCATTTGTCTTGTTACTTAGAATTTGTGCTAGCATCATTGTGTTCACACTAACCCTATGTATTTAATTATGATTTTTATAGAAAGAGTTTTAGCCTCAGTTGCGTTACTTAGCTTTAGCGTTCAAGTTCAGGCCACTGTGCAAGTGGAGCAACTGGATTATGACTCACTGCTCATCAATGATTGTTCTCAGTCTGCTGTCACCATCAGCGCTACTCAGTCATCTGTGATGACTCAGCTTGAGACGCTTTCAGCTGAAGCGCGCTCTACAATTAATGATAGTATCTTGGTGGCTACTCTTCCCTCTTTAAATATCGACGCACAGCAACAAAACTATAGAACTTATTCACCTAACAACAAAAAGATAAACTTCAACTCAAGTAAAAGTGCTCACTTCCCCATATCTTACGCTTGGCAAGAACAAAATTTTGAATGGTTTAGCGCTTATAATTCTAACCAAAGCCAGCTAAAACCGGCCCCCTACTTAGCACTTGCCCGATATCAGGGACAAACATTGGCACTAGCAAGTATCAGTAGCAATGATAACCAGGAGCTACTTAGCGCTTTACGTGATGACTTCATCGCTCAACGCAGCCCTTTAGTTTTATTTGTTAGAACGAACGAGCCGCTAAATAACTCCGCTATCAACGCATTTCACCAGCTGGGCATGCGCCTTCACTTTAAAGATCAACTCATCATCGCAAGCAAAGCTATAGATGCCTGTGATAGCGGTAACTGGAGAGATGAAAACGGGCAAAGTATAAATTGGATAAAAATCGACAAGGTGAATTAGAACAATTAGTGAACAAATGCCCATTTTAGCCAAGTATCTTTAGCGCTTTATCACCAATAAGCGCTAAAGCTTGCTACAATTAGCCGCATATACCTACGTAATATCAAGCTCTTGTAACCAATGATAGACTTCTCTGACTTTTACCAAATAATTGCCAAAAACCGCCTTAAGCATTGGCTTTATACACTACCCGCACAATTAGGAGACTGGCAAAAAGAACATGCTCATGGCGACTTCCCACGCTGGCAGCGTGTACTTAATAAATTTCCTCAACAAACAACTGCTCACATAGAACTTAAAGATAAAGTCAGTATTGGTAAAGCTGAAGAAATGCCTGAAGGTGAGCGAAAAAAAATTGAGAGTTTGCTGCGCCACTTACACCCTTGGCGTAAAGGCCCATTTGATGTTTATGGGATTAATATCGACACAGAATGGCGTTCCGATTGGAAGTGGGAGCGCATCCGTAATCATATCTCTCCACTTAAACATCGCTATGTATTAGACGTAGGTTGTGGTAGCGGTTATCACATGTGGCGAATGCTAGGAGATGATGCAGAGTTTGTAGTAGGCATCGACCCTTCCACCCTATTCCTCATGCAATTTGAAGCCATTCGCAATTTTGCCAACAATGACCAACGCGTTCACTTATTGCCTTTAGGTATTCAAGAGCTCCCTAAACTGCGCGCCTTTGATACGGTATTTTCGATGGGAGTGCTTTATCATCGCCGCTCGCCAATGGACCACCTTATTCAATTAAAAGAACAACTACACAAAGGCGGAGAATTAGTACTTGAAACCTTGGTTGTAGATGGCGACGAAAACCAAGTGCTCGTGCCTGCTGGCCGGTACGGCAAAATGCCCAATGTTTGGTTTTTGCCAAGTACCGCAGCCTTAAAATTATGGCTAGAAAAAGTCGGCTTTGTTGATGTACGAATTGTCGATATTGACGTTACCTCAACCAAAGAACAAAGAAGTACCTCATGGATGACTCACGAGTCACTCGAAGACTACTTAGACCCAAATGATAATTCGAAAACTGTAGAAGGGCTACCGGCTCCCAAACGTGCTGTTTTAATTGCAATTAATCCAGACTAAACAGTTTTCATACGCTATGCTAAAACAAACACTTAAACCGCAGTTTTTACTTTTGCCTAATGGATTTGAACTATGAAAAAGCTTTCGATAATTTCATTGTCTCTTGCACTTACCGCTTGTGCGAGCCAACAAGCCTCTCAATCTAACGACCAAACTCTGGAACAATTATCAGCGCTTTCGGCTCAGCAGGCTTCAGTGTTAAGCCAATGCGAGTCAATTTCTGAGCAACTAGAAGCTCAACAGCAACGTTTTGATCAACTTGAAGATAAAGTGGTGGCAATAGCCCCAGTGCCAGTTGCAACCTCCAAATCAACCCCGCAGAGCTGCAGCAAGCAAACAAGCTACAAGCTTGGCAACAAAACCGTGTTAGGTGAATCTGAATGGGTAAGTTTAGAAGGGCAAAAAAATGCCTTCCAAGCACGTATTGATACTGGTGCGGCAACATCATCACTTAACGCAACCGACATTGTGAAATTTGAACGAGATGGTAAGAACTGGGTACGCTTTAACATGCGCCACAATACGCTTGATAGCGATATTATTGTAGAGCGCCCTGTAGTGCGCACAGCAGAAGTTACTCAATCATCAACCAACAAAGTAGATAAACGCCCAGTTGTTTCGATGTTAGTTAAGTTAGGTCCAATTTCAGAAAAGACCCAATTTACCCTAACCGACCGCAACCACCTTAGTTACCCAGTGCTACTAGGACGTAGCTTTCTAAAAGATATAAGTGTGGTAGATATAAGCCAAAAGTTTACCCAAGCGAAGCCGACATTTAAGGATTAATGCCCATGAGTTCTCGCAACATATTTTACTTTATTGTCACCCTGTGCATGCTGATAGGAATAAGCATGACACTCTACCGCCATGTTCAATTTGAAGTGCCTTGGTTTCCTGGCGAAAAGCGCCAGATTTGGTCAATCGAAGCCAAGGTAGAATTTGACGCCAAAGGCGAAAGCGTTGAAGCAGTGCTTGCTTTACCTTTAACCCAACGTGGCTATACACGTATTCATGAATCAACAGCGTCATTAGCTTATGGCTTATCTTTTGTAAACGACCAAGATAACCCTCGCGCCATCTGGACTAAGCGCACAGCCGACGGCCATCAAGAGATGTACTATAAAGTAGACTTCTTGGTAGACCCTAAAGCGGCAGATATTTATCAGCCGAAGATGCCTGATACACCATTTACCGAATATCCAGAACCCTACTTCACCGCTGCTAATCACTTAGCGAAGCAAGCCGAAGAAGTTTCAGCTGATGCCTATAGCTTTACTCGCGAGTTAATTAAAGCTCTGACCGGTGAAACTGCCAGTAAAAGCCAAAATACCGGTTTAATTTTAGATTACAAACCTAAAAACCGTTTAGTGGTAGACCTACTAAATAATGCCGATGTGCCTGCACGTATTGTTCGAGGCTTACAGCTAGAAGATGGCCGCCGCCGTCAAGGCATTACTGAATACATTCAGGTTTTTAAAGACGAAAATGACTGGCAGATTTTTGACTTAGCAACCGGAACTCAAGGCCGGCCAGACAACACCCTATTGTGGGAATACAATGGCAATAGCTTGCTAGAAGTTGTTGGCGGTAAAGATTCACAAGTGACTTTCTCAATGTTACTGGTTGAGCAAAGTGCCCAGTCAGCCGTTGCCCCTAAAATCAGCGAAGCTGATTTTCTTAACTTCTCAATTGATAGCTTACCTTTAGAAGAGCAAGCGCTATTTAAAGGCATTTTGCTTATTCCAATTGGCGTATTAATGGTGGTTTTGCTACGTGTACTTGTTGGCCTTAAAACCTCGGGTACCTTTATGCCAGTGCTAATCGCCATGGCATTTATGCAAACCTCACTAATGACTGGTTTAATCGGATTCCTACTGGTAGTTGGAACAGGCCTAGTGATTCGTGGCTACCTCTCCCATCTGAATTTGCTGCTGGTATCGCGAATATCCGCGGTGATTATTACGGTGATCGGTATTATCTCTATCTTCAGCGTAATGAGTTTTAAAGTAGGCTTAACGGAAGGTTTGAAAATCACCTTCTTCCCAATGATTATTCTTTCCTGGACCATCGAACGGATGTCGGTACTGTGGGAAGAAGAAGGCCCTAAAGAAGTAGTTATGCAGGGTGGCGGTAGTTTACTAGTAGCCGTTCTCGCTTTCCTAGCGATGAACAACGAATACGTTCGCCACTTAACCTTTAACTTCATGGGCATTCAATTCATTGTACTAGGTATTATTTTGATTCTTGGTAACTACACTGGATACCGCCTATTAGAACTACGTCGCTTTAAGCCTCTCGCGGATAAGGAGGGCTAATGCTTAGTCAATTCACTAGCCCTTTTAAACTTGCCCGCAAGGGCATCATGGGGATGAACCAACGCAACACTGGCTATATCGCCCGGTACAACCCGCGTAAACTTTATCCACTAGTCGACAATAAACTTAAAACCAAGATTATTGCTCAGCGAGATGATGTCACCATACCAGCACTTATTGGCGTAGTGCGCACTCAACACGATATTCAATCAATCATTCCCTTACTGCACAAACACCCTGGCTTTGTGATAAAGCCAGCTAAAGGCTCTGGTGGTAAAGGTATATTGGTGATTACTAAGCAAGAGTCTGGGGTGTTTTTTAAACCCAGTGGAGCACCCGCTCATGAAGAAGATGTGAAGCGTCATTGCTCTAACATCTTAGCCGGTTTGTTCTCACTTGGCGGCAGCCCCGATGTTGCAGTAATTGAAGCACTAATTGAGTTTGACTCATGTTTTGATGGGTTTAGCTTTGAAGGTGTGCCAGATGTTCGAGTAATCGTTTTTCAAGGTTACCCGGTGATGGCGATGATGCGTCTGTCTACAGCAGCTTCAGACGGTAAGGCTAACCTACACCAAGGCGCTGTAGGTGTTGGTATCGATATCGGTTCTGGGCGAGCTTTACATGCAGTTCAATTTGATAGGCCGATAGAAAAACACCCTGATACAGACCGACCACTTAAAGAATTAGTGGTTCCTCATTGGCAGCGTTTGCTTGAACTGGCATCTAGTTGTTATGAGATGTCGGGAATGGGTTATTTAGGTACCGACATGGTACTGGATAAATCGAATGGCCCAATGCTGTTAGAACTTAATGCCCGACCAGGCCTGGCTATCCAAATAGCCAATGGCGAAGGTATTTTGCCTCGTCTTAAACTTGTAGAAAAGATCATTGCCGAAGGTATTGAACGCAATCCGCTTGAGCGAGTTGAATTTAGTAAAACTGAATTTTCTAGGTAGATTTTCACTTAAGGCCAAAAACAAAAAAGCACCCATAATGGGTGCTTTTTTATTCTAGAGCAATATCAAAAGTATTAGCTACCTTCGTTATGCAACTCTAGGTTTGCTACTTCTTCGTGAGCCTGAACAGCCTTTGCATCATTGTTGCGTAGCTGATCCAAATAGTTCAAGTAGTCTTGGTCAATATCGTTAGTTACATATTTCCCATTGAATACTGAGGTTTCAAAAGTTTGGATCTCAGGATTACTTTCACGACAAGCCACAATTAGGTCTTCTAAGTCTTGGAAAATAAGACCGTCAGCGCCAATTAACTGGCAAATTTCGTCAACTTCGCGACCATGGGCAACCAACTCGTTAGCCGAAGGCATATCAATACCATATACGTTCGGGAAACGGATTTCAGGAGACGCTGAAGCAAAGTAAACTTTGTTTGCACCTGCTTCACGAGCCATTTCAATAATCTGCTCTGAAGTAGTACCACGAACAATCGAGTCGTCAACTAACAGTACGTTTTTACCTTTAAACTCTACATCAATCGCGTTCAACTTACGGCGAACCGATTTACGACGCTGGGTTTGACCCGGCATAATAAAGGTACGGCCAATATAGCGGTTTTTAACGAAACCTTGGCGATACGGTAAATCAAGATGCATGGCAATTTGCAGAGCCGTGTCACATGATGTCTCAGGAATTGGGATTACAACATCAATATCTAAATCATCCCATTCGCGTGCAATCTTCTCGCCTAACTTGGTGCCCATGTTAACACGAGCGCCATATACCGAAATTTTATCGATGATTGAATCAGGGCGAGCAAAATATACATACTCAAAAATACATGGGTTGTGAGCCGCATTTTCGGCACATTGCTGAGTGAATAACTGACCATCTTCAGTTACGTACACAGCTTCACCTGGCGCTACGCTGCGCACAAACTCAAAACCAACGGCATCAAGTGCAACACTTTCTGATGCCACCATGTATTCCATTTTCTCTGGATTTTCATCGCTGGTTTTCTTACCCAGTACCAAAGGACGAATACCGTTAGGGTCACGGAATGCCACCATACCTTGGCCAATGATTAACGCAGCTACAGCGTAAGCACCACGAATTTTCTTGTGTACACGGCTAACCGCTGTGAACACTTGTTTTTCGCATAACTCATCTTCCACAATGCTATCTAGCTCATGGGCTAGTACATTAAGCAGCACTTCTGAATCAGAGGTGGTGTTGATGTGACGTCGAGCGCGCTTAGCCATCTCTTCGCGTAACTCTTTAGCATTGGTTAAGTTGCCATTGTGTGCCAAGGCTAAACCAAAAGGAGAGTTAACATAAAAAGGCTGAGCTTCTGCTGCACTAGAGCTACCTGCGGTTGGATAACGCACGTGACCAATACCCAAATTACCACGTAAACGCTGCATGTGTTTAACTTCAAACACATCTCTTACCAATCCGTTGGCTTTGCGTTGTTTAAACATACCTTCGGTAATAGTAACGATACCCGCAGCATCCTGACCACGATGCTGTAAAACTGTTAGCGCATCATAAATCGCTTGGTTAACGGGACTAGCACCGACAATGCCGACAATACCACACATGAAGCTTTTCCTTATTAAGATTGGTAGTTATGTAAAAAACTAGAAGAATCTTTTAAAAACTCAAAAAACCATTGAACAATCACGGTGAATTCGGGAATCAATAACGACCCTTTCCACCATGAGGATTCTGGAAAACCGGTAAACGACAATACAAACAGCAAAGCGCTTACCACTAATGCCCCTCGGATAGCCCCAAAACAGATCCCCAGTACCCTATCGGTACCGGTTAAACCCGTTGAGTTGACCAAGTGACTAAATAAGTAATTAACCAGCGCACCAAGTACAAGGGTGGCTATAAACAGCAAAACAATGGCTACGCCACTGCGATAATAGGGATTTTCAATGAGAGTGAAGTAACTGGATAGATCGTGATAAAACTGCGATGCGATGAAAAAAGCCGCTACCCAAGAGACCAGCGACAGGGCCTCTTTAACGAAGCCGCGAACCAAGCTAATTAATGCCGACAATACTATTACGCCGATGATGACGTAGTCTACCCAAGCCATAAATTTTCTACTTGTTGAAAAACGCTGCGAATTCTACCAGAAACAAAAATAAAATGCGTGCTTGTATTTTTTCATACTTACTTAAACAAAGGATCAAACTCGCGAATTTTTCCGCTTAAGCCTGTGAGTTCCTTCAATTTACTTTGTTGCTGTTCTAATGTTTTTTTAGATACGTTTGGCCCCACAAACACCCTGTTTAGCTCCCCTTCTACAGCAGGCTCTGGATATGAGTGAGCTTGAAAACCGGCTTCTCTTAGCTTTGCAACCAAACGCGTAACATTTTGAGAGTTTTTAAACGTGCCCAGTTGAACAATATAGGCCGGCTTAGCAAATTCAAGCTGTGGTGCATCCACTGGCTCAGTGGCTGGCTTTGTTTCACTAACTGTCGAAGTGCTCGTTGCCTGTTCCGAATTAGCTGTTTGCTCAGGGCTATTTTCATCACCTGCAACCTCAGTAACTAACTCTTGTTCATTAGGCAAGTCGATAAGCAGAGGGGGGAGTGAATCAACTTTAGGCGCAAAAGGGATCGCATTGAACTCTTCTTCAACTCGCGTTTTTTTACCATCAAGAATATCGGGAATAATAATTACTCCCAACGCGACCAAAAAGATGGTGCCCACTAAGCGGTTTTTAAACTGTGCAGTCAATGTTAACTCTCTGCTGTTGCTGAAGAAGACAATTCTAATATCTCGGCCACGGTAAAAAAAGAACCAAACACAATTAACATGGCGTTATCGTCTAATAGTTTGAGGGCAGCAGAATAAGCCTGAGCCAACTGCGGGTAACGAGTTAAGCTTGCTTGAGAGGCTAAGCAACTCGCCAATGCACTACCATCGTCACCACGAGGTCCAGCTAAACCGCTAATATGCCACTGCTCTACCATGCCAACTAAAGGTTGTACCGACTGTTGCATATCTTTATCACCCAGCATCGCGCACAGCGCAATAATTTTACGGCCATTAGCTAGCGAGGGTAATTGAGAGGCTAAGTAATTAGCAGACTGCGGATTATGCGCCACATCTACCACGACCAAAGGCTTGTGTGAAATGACTTGCAAGCGACCAGCCAGTTGCCACTCTTTGATTGCTTTCGACAAATCGGCGCTAGGTATTTCAAGCCCAAGGTGTTCTAAGGTAGCAATAGCGGCGCCTGCATTCACTACAGGCAAACGAGGATAAGGCAGACCTTGGTAAGTCAGCTTTACGCCACGATAAGCCCAGCTATCCGCCTCTTTTTCCAGCTGATATTCTTTCCCAGCGGCTAGTTGATTACAGTTGAGTTGTGCCGAACATTCCAATACGCTGGCAACTATATTACTGTCCCCTACTACCACGTTACCGTTTTCACGAAATATACCGGCTTTCTCGCGACCAATTTGCTGTATGTCGTCACCTAACCAATCTACATGGTCAACGGCAACGGTTGTAACCACACTCACATCAGGCTCAACAATATTGGTAGCATCTAAACGTCCGCCTAAGCCGACTTCTAAAATGACGTAATCCAAAGGCTGCTGGGCAAACATCCAAACGGCAGCAAGCGTACCAAACTCAAAATAACTTAAACTGGTTTCTTGGCGAAGTTCTTCAATGGCAGAAAATGACTGGCAAAATGCTTCGGCTTCGGGCAGCTGACCGTTTATTCTGACTCGCTCTCGATAATCAAGGATATGTGGTGAGCTATAAACACCAACTTGATACCCTTGCGCAACCAAAATCTGTTCAAGTAGCGCGCAGGTAGACCCTTTACCATTAGTGCCGGCCACGGTAATCACCGTAGCATCTAAATGACGTAGTTCTGCGTGCTCAGCCACTTTGGCAACCCGCTCTAAACCTAAATCAATCGCGCTATGATGCTGGGCTTCTAAATAACAAAGCCAGTCTGCAAGAGACCGGCTTTGAGCTTCTTTCTTAGACGACATATTATTCTTTTTCGTTGGCAGAAATAGTCGGCCCTAAGTCTTCATCAGCATCGATAGGCTCAACCAACACCTCGGTATCTGTGCTTACAATGCCCATCATTTTTGAAGCCATTCCAGCAATGCGGTCACGCATGTTACGGCGGTCAATAATGATGTCGATAGCGCCTTTCTCAAGCAAAAACTCACTGCGCTGGAATCCTTCAGGTAGTTTCTCGCGAACGGTTTGTTCAATAACGCGAGGACCAGCAAAACCAATTAACGCTTTTGGCTCGGCAATATTAATATCACCCAGCATTGCAAAGCTGGCAGATACACCACCCATCGTCGGATCCGTAAGCACTGAGAAATAAGGTAAACCTTTTTCACGCATTTTAGCCAACGCCGCCGAGGTTTTCGCCATTTGCATTAGCGAGAACAAGGCTTCTTGCATGCGTGCACCACCGCTGGCAGAAAAACAAATCAAAGCGCGGTTTTCTGATAGGCACTTATCTACTGCGGCTACAAAGCGTGCTCCCACTACCGAGCCCATAGAGCCACCCATATAGGCAAACTCAAAGGCACAAGCCACTACAGGCAAACCCTTCAGCTCACCTTTCATTACTACTAATGCGTCTTTTTCACCAGTATTGCGCTGAGCGCTAGCAATACGGTCTTTGTATTTTTTGCTGTCTTTAAACTTAAGCTTATCGCGAGGCTCTAGCTCTGCCGCTAATTCTTCACGACCATCTTGGTCTAAGAAGGCTTCTAAGCGGTCACGAGCACCAATCCGCATATGGTGGTCACACTTGGGACAAACATTGTGGTTACGTTCTACCTCTGCACGGTATAAAGTTTGCTCACAGGAAGCACACTTGGTCCATACACCTTCTGGAATATTGCGTCGCTTACCAGAAGCACTTTTACTTTTCGGAAGAATTTTCTCTAACCAACTCATCGGGAACCTTACTTCTCAATAGGCGATAAAATCGCCGTGATAACAGAATGCATTGAATGGCGGCAATTAAACCACAATTGGCCAAAATATTTTACATAAAACTGGTCTAACCCTTCATTATCGTACAGTTTTTTTTAACTTGCTGGCAAAAACAACGGTCCGATGGGCAAATTTGGTAATTCAAATTCTTCAGGATAATCAACTTGAACTAAATACAAACCAGCCGCTTTGGCAGTGGCTGCAGCTTGAGCGCGATCTTTTACTGCCAATAACTCAGCAATCCATTCTACTGGTCGCTCTTGCTGGCCTACTTTCAATAAACTACCAACAATATTTCTAACCATGTGATGCACAAAAGCATTGGCTTTAATGTCCACCACTACATAATCGTTGTAGCGGCTCACTTTTAGATGTTCAACTCGGCGGAATGGACTGCGGCTTTGACACTGCACAGCACGAAAAGAGGTGAAGTCTTGTTCCCCTAGCAGCGCTTGCCCTGCTTGTTCCATCAACTCTATATCTAGCGGCTGATGATAAAAGCTCAAGCCTTGATTAAGGATTGCTGGGCGAAATCGGCTGTTATAGATAACGTAGCGATAGCGACGGGCAGTAGCGCTAAAACGCGCATGAAATTGGTCGCTAACCGGTTTAGCCCAGCGCACGGCAACATTTTTTGGCATGTTAGCATTTACGCCTAAAGTCCAAGCCGCCATTTTGCGCTCAACGGGTGAATCAAAATGTACCACTTGTCCGGTTGCATGAACGCCGGCATCGGTTCTACCTGCACATTGCACCTCGATCGGGCTATTAGCCACGATAGATAGGCTAGATTCTAATTCTTGCTGGATTGATTGAACGTCTCGTTGGCGTTGCCAACCAAAATATCCGGCACCATCATATTCGATGCCTAAAGCGATGCGCATAAATTACCACTGATTGTATCTTTGGCGGCTATGATAAAAAAATGACAGCACAAAGTCACCGCTTTATCAGCACCCTCTGTTGAATAGCAGATACAAAAAAGGCAGTGATAAGATCACTGCCTTTTTCCGTATAACTAAGTTTTAGCTAAAGCGAGAAAGTAACTCCTCGGCTTCTTTCTTCAAACTTTTATCTTCGCTAATTAGTACTTCTTGAAGAATTTTCTTAGCGCCGTCTTGATCGTCGATCTCCAAATAGGCTCTCGCTAAATCAAGCTTGGAAGCCATTTCGGCATTTGCGTCAACATCAACGGCAGGTTGCTCTTGCGGTAGTACATCAGGGAACGAATCAAGCTCTACGTCCAGGCTTGGGCTGTCATAAGGATCGGCTTCGTCAGTACTGTCTTCGTCTGCATCATTTAAAAGCATATCGATGTCGACAAACTCTCGCTCTTCGATGTCGCTACGAGAAGGAAGTTCATCTTGCTCAGTGGCTTCAGCGTTTTCATTGAAAGCATCTGAACCAAAACTGGCAAACATGCTATCAATGTCATCGTCAGAAACTTCATCTTCTTTATCTTTCGTATCGTCACTAAGTGAATCTGTGGACAGCTCAGGCGTCTCTTCCTCAGCCAGAGGCTCGAGCGCTAGGTCTTCAAGCTCGCTTTCAAAATCACCGATATCGGTAACGTTATCGGTAACGGCTTCAGCAGCTTCCTCCGCAGCCTCAATAGATGGATCTTCAAGTTCCAGTTCGGTTAAATCAACAAAATCATCATCTAAGTCAAAAGCTTCTGGTTCTTCGCCAGCAGAACTCTCAGACTCTGTAGCTTCACTTACTTCTTCGGAAGCACTTAATGCTGCTAAGTCAGCGGCGGCATCTTCAAGCGTTCCTGATCCACCCTCTAAATTCTCAAACTCATCTTCTAGGCTAGCAGTTGGGTCTTCAAGCGTAGTTAACTCGTCTTCATCTAGTTCTGCTGATAAATCAATGTTGTCTAAATCGACCTTTTCTTGCTCACTAACTTCCGATAACTCAGCTTCCATTTCTTGCTGCTGTTTAAGTGCATCTTCAAATGAAAGCTCATCGTCATCAGCCGGACCTTCTTCGCTCACTTCAAACAAGTCTTCCTCGTCGTCCATGGCTAAGGCAGCGGCAAGGTCATCGGCGCTAATTACCGCATCTGGATCTTCTTCCGCTGGACTTTCTTCCTCAAGTGCATCATCTAGAGAGGGAACAAGGTCGTCAGATTCAAAGGCATCTAAAGCCGCCATTTCACTGTCGTCTAAAGAAATCTCACTAATCGGGTCAGCTTCTTCTTGCGCAGCAGCAAAGTCTTCAAAGCTAGCTTCTTCAATTTCGGGCTCTAAATCATCGGTATCATCTTCAAACGATTCAGGCTCTGGGATCGTTTCATCAACACTTAGGTCTGGCTCATCTTCTTCAAACTGACTGTTTAAGTCCTCAGTTTGCTCATCTTCAGGTTCTAAGTTATCGCTAAATAGCTGTGAAAATTCATCATTTTCATCATCCATCATATTGATGGTTGATTCAGCCATTTCCTTATCTTGCTCTTCTAGCTCTTTTTTGGCCTTACGTCTAAACAGCAAGGTAATCACTAGTGCAATAAGCAGAATTGGAATAAAAATCACTAAGCCAATATTTAATGGTGAAGAAAAGAAGCCCGAGCTGCTTTCTTTGTCCATCTCACTGGCGTCAATTTTTGGTTTTTCTAGCAGTTGCAATATTTGAGTTTGATTGCGACGGTTTTCGTTTAACTCTTCACGAATACTGGCCAGCTCATCGCTTAGCTCTTGAATACGCATTTTCATGCGATGGTTTACTTCAGCCAAACCTACCATCTGCTGGCTAGATTCATCCATTTGCTGTTTTAGTACATCAAATTCTTGACGTTTTAACTGCTCTAGCTCGTCAATTCTCGTTTCTAGGCGATCACGTAAGGAGTCTAAATCTTTTTGGGTTTTTTCTAAGGCTCCTGCATCTGCCATTGGGCGAGCGGGAGTAACCGCTTTAGGCGTAGCAACTGGCGTAGTCGTGGTGGTAGTTGTTTGTGCCGCCGGCTTATTTACAACCACTTTAGTGGTTTTCTTCGGCGCTAAGGCTCTTACTGCAGCTTGATGGTTAACCGCTTGCGCTTCTTCCAGCGTAGGAAGCGAAAGATAGCTACCGTTGATAATTGAGTTGATATTGCCGTTATTAAAGGCTTGTGGGTTTTTGTTCAATATTGCGAACATCATTTGATACACGCTGATTGAACGGGAAGGACGATTTAAACTCGCAATAGCCCATAAAGTGTCATTGCTGCGCACCGGCCCATATGTTTGTTGTTCAGGTTCACCAACAACTTCGTCTGGCCCCACTAACTCAACATAAAAGGTACCCGTTTCTTGTGCGATGGCTGTACTGAGAGTTGAAAATGATAAAACAGCCGACAATGCAACGAGGGAAATCTTCCGCCCCATAGTTTTTCCTTGTTTTCTTCCTGGAGACTGAATCGCTTCAATCCTTTGTTATTGCTTTAATATAACCAGCTAACAATCAGCGATCTAGCGAAACAACTAACAGTTTACGCCTAGATCGCATTTTACTACGCTTTTCCTCAACTAGAGTTATCGGCGCATTGACAATTATCTAAACATAAATCGCTTAAATATATTGTTTTATTAAAGTTTCTGCGATTAAAGCGGCGTTCGCTACCACACCTGATTGCGGGTTATTGGCCATTAAAGTTAAGTTAACACCATTTTCTGTATTTGGATTTTGGCGTAAACGGCTTAGAACTATCGATTCGCTGTTTGCAATGTTACTTACCGGCGTAACCAGTTCATCTTCTACTAGTTCAAAGGCTTGGTGGTTCGTTAACCATTCTTTAATGCTTAGCAAATCTAAGGAATAGGTTCCGTACAAATGCAGTGACAAAGTATCGCCGTAGAATACCGGAACATGTTGCGCACTGACATTGATGTTAAGCTCAGGAGACTGCAACATAGCTCGACACTGCTCACTTAACTCAGCCTCAAATTGGCTAGCACCCAGTAACGCTTCCTCGCCCTGCTCTGGCAATAGGTTAAACGCAAGTTGTTGAGCAAACAGTTTAGGCTCAACCGGCAAACCGTTTAGCAAACGCGCTGTTTGACCTGCTAGTTCATCAACACCTAGCTTGCCTTTATTCGCCGCGCTCAGCATGGCATTTACTTCTACTCGTTCTAACTCAACATCTTGTTGGATTATGTGCAGTAGCAAGGCTAATTGTCCGGCTAAACTACTTGGGCAATTTAACCAACGCTCAGACAAACCTTCAGCCACTTGTTCAGGGTTAACCGCGGCATGCACCCATGAATAAGCTTCTTGGTTGGCATGCGCCATGTCGATAATTACACAACCAAGTTGGCGGGCCTGTTCAG
Organism: Agarivorans albus; assembly: GCF_019670105.1. Taxonomy (NCBI): domain Bacteria; kingdom Pseudomonadati; phylum Pseudomonadota; class Gammaproteobacteria; order Alteromonadales; family Alteromonadaceae; genus Agarivorans; species Agarivorans albus. The sequence continues at coordinate 2,830,919 of NZ_AP023032.1, forward strand.
CCATATCAACGGCTGCTTCTTCACTAGAGAGCAACCAAGCTACACTCACTTCCGACCAGTTAACTAACGGTGCCTCAGCAATTTCAAGGCTTTGACCTTGCCACTTTAAGCGACTTTCCTGCTCTTCTTCGTCGAGCTCTTCTGCTACGTCGATGTTTAAAGGAAAAATCTGCGCAGCAGGAAACTCTCTTTGCTCTAGTAGGCTTAGCAACTGCTGACTTTGCTCACTTTCTGCGCCGATAATTGCGACATTATGAAACTGTTGCATTACTTGTTCTCTTGAATGTTAAAGCCAAGCGCACCTAGGTTTGCTTGCTTATGTTGATTAACCACCTGCAGCGCAGAAAACTCTCTGCGTTGCGGATAAAATTTGCGGAGCTTATCAAACCCTGAAGGGCTTGCTCCATGCTGGCGAAAACGGCGATCGTCAGCAAAAATGTTGTAAACCAGTTGGGTCAATTTTGTTAGCTGAGAATCAGTTAACTCCCCTTTGAGGGTGATCTGCGAAAACTCAGGCACAGGTAACAACTGCTCACTTAAATCGTTAGCTTCAATCTTTAATGCTTGGCACATGGCTTGGTACACCATACTGGTGCCACGCATTTTCCCCTCTAAGCTATAACCAGCAATATGCGGAGTGGCAATAAAGGCATACTTCACTAGCGGCTCAAGTATAGTGGGTTCACCTTCCCATACGTCCAATACCAACAACGGTGATTTCCCTTGCGCTGCAAATTCTAGCAAGGCTTGGTTATCTATGACCTCCCCACGACAAGCATTAACCAAAATCTGCTCTGGTGTGAGTTTGCTAAGTACCTGTTGATTAAACAGATGATATGTGGGGTGCTTACCATTTTTAGTTGATGGTACATGTAAACTAATAACGTCTGCATCAAGTACCTGCTCAAAGCTTACCGAATTAGCGAGAGTTCCTTGCTCGGCAGCCGGTGGATCATAAAGCATTACTTGCATACCTAAAGCTGCAGCACGCTTTGCCACTTGTGACCCCGTATTTCCGGCACCAACAATCGCAATGGTTTTTCCAACTAATGATTGATAACGATACTCAGTGGCAGCTAACAAAGCAGTTGCTACATACTCTCCTACGGCAATCGCATTGCAGCCTGGCGCGCTAGCAAAAGCAATGCCTCGCTCAGCTAAGTAGTTTTGCTCTACATGTTCGGTGCCAATGGTGGCGGTACCAACAAACTTTAATTTGTTAGCTTGAGCAAGGAGCTGCTGATTTACCTTGGTCACTGAGCGAACTAATAAAGCGTCAACATCAACTAACTGCTGCGGCTGCATAGTTCGGCCATCTACGGCCACAACTTCACCGTGTTGGCTTAAAATTTGTTGAGCAAAGGGGATATTTTCGTCGACAACTATCTTCATTGCGTATGCTATTGGAGGCTACCTAAATTTTGAGGTGGGCAATCTTACCACGCGTTATAAATTCCATAAAAAAAAAGCTGCCTAAAGGCAGCTTTTTTCAAACAAAATTGATTTAGTCTTGGAAACGTTCGATTACAAGCGTGGCGTTAGTACCACCAAAACCAAAGCTGTTAGACATTACGCGATTTAACTTCGCGCTCTTGGCTTCATTAGCCACAATGTTCAAACCTTCGGCTTTTTCATCCAAGGTATTGATGTTAATGCTTGGTGCAACGAAGTCATTTTCCATCATAAGCAAAGAGTAAATTGCTTCGTGAACCCCTGCCGCGCCTAATGCGTGACCAGTCATCGCTTTAGTTGCGCTAATTAATGGGCTGTTGCCACCAAACACTTCTTGAATTGCACCCAACTCTTTCACATCGCCTACCGGCGTTGAAGTACCGTGGGTATTTACATAATCAATGTCACCTTCTAGCCCTTGCATAGCTTGACGCATACAACGCACTGCGCCCTCACCAGATGGCGCAACCATATCGTAACCATCAGACGTTGCACCATAACCCACTACTTCACCGTAGATTTTGGCACCACGTGCAAGCGCATGCTCAAGCTCTTCAACCACAACCATGCCGCCGCCGCCAGAGATAACAAAACCATCGCGGTCTGCATCATAAGTACGCGAGGCAAGTTCTGGGTTGTCGTTGTATTTAGTCGACAATGCGCCCATAGCATCAAATTCCATGGCTAGGGTCCAGTGAAGCTCTTCACCGCCACCAGCAAAAACAACGTCTTGCTTGCCTAATTGAATAAGCTCTAAAGCATGGCCAATACAGTGAGCACTGGTTGCACAAGCGCTGCTAATGGAATAGTTTACCCCCTTGATTTTGAACGGTGTCGCTAAGCAAGCAGAGGTGGTGCTCGACATGGTTCTAGGTACCATGTAAGGGCCAACACGACGTACGCCTTTGGCACGTAAAATATCAGCCGCTTCTACTTGGTTTTTAGACGACGCACCGCCAGAGCCAACAACTAAACCTGTGCGCTCGTTTGATACTAAGTCTTCGGCTAGCTTGGCATCTTCAATAGCTTGTTGCATTGAAAGGTAAGAAAATGCTGCAGCGTCGCCCATGAAGCGCATGGTTTTGCGATCAACATGCTCAGCTGGGTTAATTTTTAAATCACCCCATACTTGGCTACGTAAGTTTTGCTCGGCAAACTCAGGTGAATGGGTAATTCCCGATTTACCTGCTTGTAAGGATGCTAATACTTCTTCTTTATTGTTACCGATACTAGATATAATGCCTAGCCCGGTGATAACTGCTCTTTTCATCAGATGGTCTCACGGGTTGTATTTGCTGCTATGTTACCGATTTTGCAGCCTAATCTGGTCGGATGAGAGTACACGTGTACGCTTAAATTTTCTAGTAAAACTCGAGGTAAAGTTTTGTCTTCATCGGATAATGTGAATAACACCACAACAGCCACGATTCATTGGAATCCAGAAGGTACCCCTGTGGCTACCGATTACGACGATGTCTATTTTTCTGTAGACAATGGTTTGGCCGAAAGCCGTTACGTTTTTATTGAACAAAATCAACTCACTGAGCGCTGGCAAAACCATCAAACCGCTAGCTACGTTATCGCCGAGACAGGCTTTGGCACTGGCTTAAACTTTTTGGCGGCATGGCAGCATTACCAGCAATTTCTCGAAACAAACCCCGATACGGCGTTAACTCGACTACATTTTATTAGCTTTGAAAAGCACCCTTTATCACTAAACGATCTAAGCCAAGCCCTAAAACAATGGCCTGAACTTAAAGAGTTCGGTGACCAGCTAATTGCATTCTACCCTCAGATTATGACGCCAGGATGTCATCGAATTGCCTTTCACCACCCGGTCCCCATTACCTTAGACATTTGGATCGGCGATGTGCACCACAACCTGCCAGAAGTCCCGAACATCAGCGGAGGCTTGGTTAACTCTTGGTTTTTAGATGGCTTCGCTCCCAGCAAAAATCCTGATATGTGGACACAAAAATTATTTGAGGGCATGGCTGTACTTTCGGCTGAAGATGCTTCCTTAGCCACCTTTACCGCAGCAGGCTTTGTGAGAAGAGGTTTGATTGAAGTAGGCTTTGATACGCAAAAAGCAAAAGGTTTTGGCCGAAAGCGTGACATGTTAGTGGGCCGTTTTAAACAGCAAACAGCGCCTCAAAGCCTAAACTCCCGACTATACAGCCGCAAAGGGATTAGAGCGGGAGAAGACATCGCAATTATTGGCGCGGGCATTGCTGGTGTTAGCCTCGCCTATGCTTTAGTTAAACGTGGAATAAACGTTAGTTTATATGAAAAAAATAGCGCTGCGGCTTTAGAGGCCTCCGGCAATCGACAAGGCGCAGTGTATCCTTTACTTAGCCCTAACCAACCTCATGTTAGTGAGTTTTTTCAGCATGCCTTTAATTATCATCATCAAGTGTTGGCGCAATTGGCACAACAGCAATTAGAAGTTGAACACGATTACTGCGGCTTATTGCAATTGGCTTACAACGAAAAGTCTCAAGCAAAAAATCTCAATATTGCACAAGCTGGCTACCCTAAAAACTTGGTTTACCCGGTAGATAAGGCTACCGCCAGCGAGCTTGCTGGCGTGAGTTTAGATGATGAAGCTTTATTTTATCCTCACGCAGGCTGGGTGAATGCAAAACAATGTGTGCAAACCATTCTAAAAGCAGCGGAGCAATCTGGTCTGTTAAGTGTGCACTACGAGCATGAGTTAAGCGAATTTGAACTGGAGAACAAAGGCTGTAGACTACATTTGGGCTCACAAGTAAAACAACACAACAATATAGTTTTCTGTCAGTCTCACCATCTATTGAATTTGCCCCAAGCGGAGCAGCTTCCCATCACCCCTGTGCGTGGGCAAGTCAGCCATATCGAAACAACGCCGCAATTAAGTAAGCTCAGTAAAGTATTGTGTTACGAAGGTTACTTAACACCTGCCAATCAACAGCAGCATTGCATTGGTGCCAGTTACATTCGCAATGATTTAAGCCTTGAGCTAAAAGCCAACGAAGCAAAGAGCAACTTAAAGGCAATTAGAAAGTGTCAGCCCCAACCGTGGAATGAGCAACTAAAGCTGGCAAATATACCAGGCCGAGCAGCAACCCGCTGCGCAGTGCGCGACCACTTCCCATTGATAGGCCAATTGCCAAATTTGGAACAATTATTTAGTGAGCAATACCAACAGCAATGGCAAGAGGTGAACCCTCCAAGTTATGGTGGAGTATTTGTTGCTATTGGTTTTGGTTCAAGAGGAATATGCAGCGCACCATTTGCTACGGAGTTGTTAGCCGCCCAACTATGTAACGAACCGATACCACTTAAGCAAAGTACTTTAAATTGCGTTCATCCACATCGTTTTTGGAACAGACGTTTAGTAAAAAATCGCCCGTTAGCCTTAAATTATCGTGAATTCAAAAATAGATAAGCGTGTTGAATCAGCGTTCTAATTGGCCAAGCTAACGAAATAGTCTTGGCCAAAATTGCTGATAACTTAAGGTATTGTTAAACCTAAAGACTCGCCATGACGTGTTTGACGCTGATACGTACGAACCTTTTGTTGTGCGCTAGCTAAAGCCGCTCTGCCTTTGGCATTGATTAGCGCTTCTAGTTTGTCGCACTCTGTTGCACTTAAGCCTTGAGTTTGCTGAATAAAGCGGTCGACACTTTGTTCTATTAAACGGGTGATTTTTTGGTGGTACTGCTGAGCAGCTGCAATATAGCCAATCCAAGATTGCTGGGCTGCAAAATCTGCATTACTTTGGCTTATCCAACGAGGCATCACTAAATCAGCACTTAGCTGTAACTCCGGTTGAAGGGCCTCACAACGGTCGTTACGAATTTGCACCTTAGGTGTCCAATTCATTCTATATTGCGCAGCAATACTGTAACGATTTCCTTGTTTTTGGGGACCTTGCGCTTTCAGCTGATTACGTAATTGGTTTAAATCATGAGCGCTAACATCATAATACTCTATACTACTTTGCACCGAGGCAGACTGTGCGCATACAGAAAACAGTATACAAACGGCCACTACTCCTTGCCTGATCCATCTTGCTGGTTTCACTTTAGTTCCTCTAAAAGTCCACTTCCGTTTATTAGCTTTAACGCTAATTAATAGATTTATTTTTATATTTTGACCCTGCAGCATAACAGACAGTCAGCACAAGTTTGAAACTTTAACTAATAATCAATAACTTCTCGACTAAACTTATCTTTACACCGAACTACAGAACAGTTTTTGTGAATCACCTCAAAGCGCGGCATACAAATCTCTGTTTTTTATCAATTGAGACTTAGCAAGGTTGGCATTTAGCTTCATACTGTCAGCATACAAGGAGAGTTAATAGTAAATTATGTCGTTACCAATTCTCATATGCGATGACTCCAACCTCGCAAGAAAGCAAATGGCCCGCAGCCTTCCACCAGGCTGGGATGTAGAGATAAGCTTCGCCAAACATGGCCAAGAAGGGGTTGACTTGATCCGTCAAGGTAAAGGAGACGTGGTTTTCCTCGATCTCAACATGCCAGTAATGGACGGATATGAAGTACTGGAAGAAGTGCAGAAGAACGATTTACCGGCACTGATTATTGTGGTGTCTGGCGATGTTCAACCCGAAGCCTATACCCGAGTTAAACAACTTGGAGCCCTCGATTTCATTAAAAAGCCCACTAACAAAGCTAAAATTGGTGAAATCTTGGTTGCCTACGGCATTGTTGAATCGCAGCAACTGCTTGAGCTTGAAAACGACTTAGCCGCTTTAGATAAAATGCCGGCACCGGTCAACGATACGCTTTCACCAAAAATTGTCGATTTTAGGGACCACTACCAAGAGATTGCCAACGTAGCGATGGGACGAGCAGCCGACTTACTAGCGCGCTTACTCGATGCATTTATCGTTTTACCTATCCCTAACGTTAATATTCTTGAAACTAGTGAATTGCATATGGCGCTGACTTCGGTTGAAGAAAACGAAGCGATGTCGGCGGTTTGCCAAGGCTTTATTGGCTCTGGTATCGCCGGAGAAGCGCTGCTTTTGTTCCATGATTCTAGTTTCGCTGATATGTCTAAGCTTATGAATTATCAAGGCGAATTAGATGACAATGGGCAACTAGAAGTGCTAATGGACATTGCCAACATTCTTATCGGTGCTTGCCTGAAAGGTGTATCCGACCAACTAGATGTTGGCTTTTCACAAGGCCACCCCGTGGTATTGGGACAACATTGTAATATCGGCGACTTGATAAACAGTAATACCCAACGCTGGCAAAAAACTTTGGCAATTGAAATCAACTACACTATTGAAAAGCACAACATTCAATGTGACTTATTATTGCTGATTACTGAAGATTCGCTGCCAACTCTAAATAACAAAATTTCTTACTTATTTGAGCACCAATGAGCCAACATCAAAATGAAATGAACGAGTTCCACTGGATGCTGGACATGATACAAACTATCGATGTCGGACTAGTGGTGCTCGATAAAGACTACCAAGTACAAGTGTGGAACAACTTCATGGAAACCCACAGTGGCTTGCGTCCCGACCAAGCCCAAGGTAAAAAGCTGTTCTCGCTATTTCCTCAGCTTCCAGAAGATTGGCTGCGCCACAAAATTGATTCGGTGTTTTTTCTAAAAAACCGCGCATTTACCACCTGGGAACAGCGACCGCACGTATTCCCCTTTAAAAACTATCGCCCAATCACCGGTACGGTAGATTTTATGTACCAAAACATCACCATCATTCCGCTTACGTCATTAACCGGTATCGTTACTCATATTAGTTTAATTATTTATGATGTTACCGATAACGCGGTGAATAAACTTGAAGCGCAAAAGGTCAATGAAGAGCTAAAAATACTAAGCCGTACCGACAAGCTTACTCAGTTATACAACCGAGGGTACTGGCAAGATAGATTAGAACAAGAGTTTAATCGCTTTGTACGAAACACCGCACCTAGCTCTCTAGTGATGTTTGATATTGACCACTTTAAACAAGTGAACGATACCTACGGTCATCCGGCTGGCGATAAAATTATTACTTTAGTGGGTGATACATTACGCAAGGTTATGCGTAAAACCGATATTGCAGGGCGTTATGGCGGCGAAGAATTTGGCGTTATTTTAACCGATACAGATTCAGAACATGCCAAAATCTTTTGTGAACGCTTACGAACCGCGATTGAGGCCTTAAAACCAGTAGTAGATGGAGTGGAAATTCCATTTACTGTGAGTTTGGGAGTGGCAGAGCTAGATGATCAAACTGCCAGTGCTAAAGACTGGTTAGCTAATACCGACCAAGCCTTATATCAAAGTAAACACAACGGTCGAAACCAAACCAGTCTGTTTGCTCATAAAACACCTGATTAATACTCAGGGAAACAAACTAAAAAAGCAAAGCCGAAGCTTTGCTTTTTTGATTCTTTACTTAATCACTTAGGCTACAGCAGAAACAACTTGCTGTTGACTATCAGCAAACGAAATAGCATCGCGCCATAAAGCCTCTACCTGCGATTGCATAGTTTCGTCTGTTTCACCGTCAAAGTGAGCATCCAACAAGGCAATATGCATTTGTGATTTTAAGCAATGCACCATTGGGCGACCACTTAATTCAGTTAGTGTTGCAACAACCCCAAGATGATCACTTAGGTATTGAATAACATTTTTTGGTGGAGCATTTAGATTAGTGTCGTGGCTGTTCAGGTAAGTCTGCAGCAGGGTGACATAATTCTTGAGCATCGGTAACCTCATTTTCAGGGTTCGATACTCGATACATAATATAATCTCGGTAACCAGTAATTACCTTGATGCTTCCAGATAAATTCTTATCTAGTTCTGTATCGCCAGTATCAACAATCAACGGGCGTCCATGCAAAGATTTAAGTTTAGTTTTTGTTGCTACAACTACAATGTTTTCCCGGCCAAGCTTGCGAATAACCGCAGGGCTTAGTTGTTGATTGCCACGGCCAAATAAATGTCCCTGACCACCAATGGGTGTAATCAATAGCTTAGTTTTTACGTTGCTTATTCTATTAATCAGCTCAGCTTCGGTCAAATCCTCTTGGACGATTTGGTGATCTTTAACCAAATCTACTCCTAGAAGAGTATTAGGCAGTGATAACTCCTGCATAATAGCGGCTACAGTGGAGCCTGATCCTGCGATAAACTGCTCATCTTCTAACAACTCTATCACTTCGGCGGCAATATCTTGTAAAACCAGCTCTTCAGATTCAATACCACTTTGCTTAACCGACTGAACATAACGCAATTCATCTGGCACAAGCATCTCGCCAAAACACTTAGCACGCACTCTTCCTTGGCGAAAAGCTTGCTCATCAATATCCATTACATCGGCGCTTTTAAGGCTTAGCATTTCGCCTTTAACTAGCTTCTCAATAACAATGCCACTAGCGGCAGGCGTAACGCCATAAACGCCAGAATGAATCTTACAACCAGCTGGAATACCTAAACACTTAGTCCCCTCACCCACAGCACTAAGCACGTCTCGAGCGGTACCATCTCCGCCCGCAAAAATGAGTAGCTCTAAACCAAGCTTAGCCAGCTGCTGCGCGGCTTGTTGAGTATCAAGCGCATCTGAGGGTTGATTAGCTTGATAAATCACTTCATGAGGCAAGGATAGCTTTTGACACAAGTCTTCACCCATTTCGCCAGACGCGGTGTAAACAATAAACGCTTGTTGAACTTGGCTTAGCGCCTGCAAAGCTTGTTCGGCGCGCAAGTTGGCTTTTTTTGTTGCACCCTTAGCAAGTGCCTGGTCACTCACACCGTCAGAGCCTTTTAGCGCAACGCTACCACCAACACCAGCAATAGGATTTACAATCAAACCCAGTTTAATCATTTGCAACCTCAACCAATGCTTGCTTTGCCTTGTTTAACACCGTCATGAATTTTTGAGCCCTTGCCGGGAAGCCTTGCTGCAAATATAGCTGATACTGCTCTTCAACCGCAGCAGCAAACGCATGGCGGTCACTTTGAAAGCCAGATAAGTTATCAACACTCACTTGAAAAGTACGTCCTGCAGCGCGCGCTAAGCCACACTCCACGGCTTGTGGCTTATATTCCACTTTTTCAAAGTCCAATTGCTGCTGCTGGTTTCGCCCATCGGCCTTATACCAATAACCATAATCTTCTAGCTGTCGGCGCTGCTCACCGGCAATGCACCAATGAGCAATCTCGTGTAAGGCACTGGCATAAAAACCATGAGCAAACACTATTTGGTGCTTAACCCTGCCTTCTCCTGCTGGTAGATAAATCGGCTCATCTTCTCCAGCAACTAGCTCAGTATTAAAATCAGCAAAGGTTTCATTAAACAGTAAAATAAGCTGCTTTACGTCATCCAGCATCGCTATTCTCTCGTTCTCGCTATGCTACAAAAAAGCCCCTAAATGCAACATTTAAGGGCTTACTGTTAAAGGCTATATGCTTAACGCAGGATAGGCGTTTCTGTCGCAACAGCGCCGTTTTGGCCGCGCTGGCGTAAACAATGATCCATTAACACAATCGCTAACATTGCTTCAGCAATCGGTACCGCGCGAATACCAACACATGGATCGTGGCGCCCTTTGGTCACAACTTCTACCGGCTTGCCATATTTATCAATAGTTTGCCCGGGTACGGTAATACTTGAAGTGGGTTTTAAGGCAATATGTGCAACCACATCTTGACCAGACGAAATGCCCCCCAACACACCACCGGCATGGTTAGAACTAAAGCCCTCAGGCATCATTTCATCGCGATGCTCACTACCACGTTGGTTAACGACCGCAAAGCCGTCACCAATTTCTACCGCTTTAACTGCATTAATGCCCATTAGTGCATGCGCAATGTCAGCATCTAAACGATCAAATACTGGCTCACCTAAGCCAACTGGAACTTGCTTAGCAACAATACTTAAACGCGCGCCAATTGAATCACCTTCTTTTTTCAGCGCTCGCATAAACTCATCAAGCTCTTCCAACTTGCTTTCGTCAGGAAAGAAAAACGGGTTCTGCTCAATTTGAGAAAAGTCGATATTCTCAGCTTTTACTGGGCCGAGTTCACTCAAGTAACCGTGGATCTCTACACCGTGGTGTTGCTTCAAATATTCTTTAGCGATTACACCCGCAGCTACCCGCATAGCGGTTTCACGAGCAGAAGAGCGACCACCACCACGGTAATCTCGGGTACCGTACTTTTGATGATAGGTGTAGTCTGCATGGCCAGGGCGGAACATATCTTTAATATTGGAGTAATCTTTAGAACGCTGATCGGTGTTCTCAATCATTAAGCCAATCGAGGTACCGGTAGTCTTTCCTTCAAATACACCTGCAAGAATTTTAACTTGGTCAGGTTCACGACGCTGGGTGGTATAGCGTGACGTGCCCGGTCTACGACGATCCAAATCTTTTTGGATCATTGCTTCGTTAATTTCTAGTCCCGGTGGACACCCATCAATAATACAACCCAGTGCAACACCGTGGCTTTCACCAAAGGTTGTTACGCGAAAGAGCTGGCCAATGCTGTTTCCTGCCATTAATTCTATCCTTACTGTTCAAATTGCGAGCGGCAAGCAAGCAATTGCTCGCGGCTAATAATAAATACTCCGTGCCCGCCGTTGGTAAACTCTATCCATGTAAACGGAACATCGGGAAACTGTTGCTGCATATGCACTTGGCTATTGCCAATTTCTACAATTAACAAACCATTTGGGGTTAAGTGATCTGCGGCATCAGCCAAAATCTTTTTAGTTAACTCTAAGCCATCAAAACCCGATGCCAAGCCTAACTCAGGCTCATGCATAAACTCATCTGGCAAGTTACTCATGTCTTCAGCATCAACATAGGGTGGATTGCTGACAATTAGATCATAAGTATGCCCTTTCAACTCATTTAAGCCATCAGACAAAATAGGCGTAACTTGTTGCTCTAAGCCATGCCCTTGAATATTAATCTCGGCTACTGCTAGGGCGTCTTCCGAAATATCAACCGCATCTACTTCTGCTTCGGGGAAAGCATAAGCGCAACCAATAGCTATACAAGCGCTGCCCGTGCATAAATCTAGTATCCGCTTGGGCTCTTCTAGCAACCACGGCGAGAATTGGGTTTCAATAAGTTCAGCAAAAGGAGAACGAGGCACAAGCACTCTTTCGTCCACGTAAAACTCTAAACCAGCAAACCATGCTTTATTGGTTAAGTAAGCCACAGGTAAGCGCTCTTGAACACGCTTAACCACCAGCTCAACCAATAAACTACGTTCTTGACGAGTTAAACGCGCATGCCTTACTTCTGGATCAACATCCAATGGTAAATGAAGACTAGGCAAAATTAGTTGCACCGCTTCGTCCCAAGCGTTGTCAGTTCCATGACCATAGAAAACGCCAGAAGCATTAAATCGACTCACCGCCCAGCGGATCATATCTTGAATAGTATGTAACTCATCGATTGCTTCTTCGATAAATATCTTTTCCAATTTGGCCTCCAGATTAAGTACAATCACCCACTATATGGCTTCAGGCACAACTGATAATAAAAGATGAAAAAACCAACTGACGAAGATTTCGCTGCTTTCAAAGAAGCGCTCAAAGGCGTTCGCCAGATAAAACAAGATAAAATAAGTCTTGAGCCCACTCGAATCAAGCAAAAAAGCCAACAAAGGGAAAAACAGCAACGTGCGGCCTTAAATAATAGCCAATTCTTCTTTTCTGATGAGTATCACCCTTTGCTACCAGACGAAGGGCCAATGCGTTGGCAAAGTGATGAATGCGATCCCTATGAGCTAAAAAAGCTCCGTCGTGGAGATTATTCCCCAGAGATTCTACTCGACTTACACGGCCTTACTCAGCTCCAAGCAAAACAAGAAATCGCCGCGTTAATCATTGAGTGCAAGCAACAGCACTACCACGTTGCCTCCATAATGCATGGTCATGGTCAACAAATTCTCAAAACTAAAGTACCTCAGTGGCTGGCTCAACACCCAGAAGTACTCGCCTTTCATCAGGCTCCCAAAATACACGGCGGCTCTAGTGCGCTGCTAGTATTAATTAGTTCTCCAAACTAAAAAACCACTCCGAAGAGTGGTTTCTACTTTCTAAACAAAGCCTATTGTTAAGCGGCTTTATTCTTAAATTCGTCGATGTGTTGGTTCACTTCTGCCACTGTTTGCCGGTGCTTAGTGGTTTTGTGATTTGCCAAAGTTTCTAATTTACCATTTTTAAACTCGTATGCCCCTCGTCCTTGAATATACAAGCGTCCTTTAAAAAACGCTTTAACGTAACGGGCAATTTTAACTGGAGAATAACGGGAAAATATTTTCATTCATTATGTCCACTGCTGTTTTGACAAAACGAATACTACTAGGAGATATTGGCGAATTCTAAGGAAATCGGTAGCAATTCACTGTTCCGCGAAGAAGATCTCAAAAGCACAAAAAACTGGGAACCTTTGAGATTTAGAGCAATACACCAACAGTAAACAGCTAACCGGTTGATAAGTTTGTTTTACTACAAGCTTATTGGGTGTTGCAGTGAGATAAAGCTGTTTTCTTGCCCTACTTGCAACTCAGCAACAGCCGCAGTACTAAATAATGGAGCACCGGCTTCAGCCACTAGGCCTTCAACAATAAAGCCCACTAACGGCAAATGTGATACCACTAGTAAATTACCTTGTGGTTGCTCTAAAGCAAGTTCGTTAATTAAGCTCACCACGGCGACTTCGTCACCAGAGGGCGTTAGCTCGTTTAATTCGATCACTTTAACCGCTTCCGGTAAGCTTTGAGCCAAGCGCTGCCACGTTTGCTGTGCACGCAAATATGGGCTCACTAATACATAATCTAATTGTGCTAGTTTATCCGCTAGATAGGCCCCCATTTTACCTACTTCATTTAAGCCAGATTGGTTTAGTGCTCGCTCACTATCGCTAGCAGCGAACATTTCGGCTTCACCATGACGCATGATAAATACTTGCATAAAAGGGCTCTTCTTAATTAATTGAGACGTGTTAAACGTCTAAGCTTACTAATTTTGGCTGCTAATTTAATTGATATGCCACAAAACATCCATCAGAGTTTGCAAGACCAAGTTAAGCGACTGATAATCATACTATCGCCATAAACAAGGAATGTTGCCTTGCGCACTAGCCCTAACGATCCAAAACAATATCGTTACATAACTTTAGACAATGGTCTTAAGGTCTTGTTAGTACAAGATGAAACAGCGCAAAAGTCTGCTGCTTCTCTCGCAGTAAATATTGGCCATTTTAACGATCCCAAGAATCGTGAAGGCTTGGCTCACTTTTTAGAGCATATGCTTTTTTTGGGAACTGACTCTTATCCTAAAGCAGGTGAATACCAAAGTTTTATAAACCGCCATGGCGGTAGCAATAACGCGTGGACAGGCACCGAACACACCAATTACTATTTTGATATTGATAACGACTGGTTTGACGAAGCGCTTGACCGATTTAGCCAGTTTTTCATCTGCCCGTGTTTTAACCCAGAGCTGGTTGAGCGTGAACGACAAGCGGTTAACTCTGAATACCAACTAAAGATTAAAGACGACGTACGCCGCATTTACCAAGTACATAAAGAAACGGTAAATCCCGATCATCCCTTTAGTCAGTTTTCTGTAGGTAGCTTAGATACCCTTAGTGATGGTGAAACATCGATTAGAGACGACCTAATCGCCTTTTATCAGCAGCATTACTCGGCCGATTTAATGTCGCTAGCGGTGCTTAGCCCCCATGAGCTTGACCAAAATGAAGCCCATGTGCGGCAACTGTTTTCCGCAATTCCAAAGATTGTTGTAAATAAACCTAAAATAGCCCCCTTTTATTTGCCGGAGAACCTGGCATTAGAAACCCATATTCAGCCGGTTAAAGACCTGAAAAAGCTCACTTTATCTTTTGGCTTTGGCGACATGGATTCACTTTATCGACAAAAGCCTCTCACTTATATTGCGCATATTTTAGGTTATGAAGGGCCCGGCAGCTTAGTGGCTCTATTGCGCCATGCCGGTTTAATTAACTCTATGGCTGCGGGTGGCGGAGTCAGTGGCAGCAATTTTAAGGATTTTTGCATTAGCTACTCCTTAACCGATGAAGGTTTAAACTGCATTGACTCAATCATCGACGCGAGCTTTAGTTACTTGGAAATGATTCGCCAACATGGTTTACAAGCTTGGCGCTACAGCGAAAAACAGCAAGTATTTGAACGGGCCTTCCTTTATCAGGAAAAATCACGGGCTATCGACTTAGTCTCTCACTTAGCCATTAACTTACAGCACTACCCCGCAGACGATGTTATCTATGGCGATTACGCCATGGAGAACTACGACCAGGCTCTTATCTCGCAATGCTTAAAACAAATTGTCCCTGAGAGAATGCGTATTACTTTGGTATCACCCAATGTTAAGGGAGATAAAATAGCTAAGTGGTACCACACCCCCTATTCGGTAAAACGCATTGAACCTGAGCGAATTAAACGCTGGCAATCACCCGGTGAGTTAGAAAGTTTGCAACTACCAGCCAGCAATCCATTTTTATCTTTTAATCAATCGCCTTTGGTTGAGCCACAAGAACAAGAAGCTGAACCTAGATTACTGTTTGATAAACCTGGCTTTCGCTTATGGTTTAGCAACGAACCGGAATTTAGAGTTCCTAAAGGGCATTTGTATGTGTCTGTAGATTCAAAACATGCGGTAGCTTCGGTGCGCAACATTGTTTGCACGCGCTTAATGGTAGAGTTAATGCTAGATCATCTTAGCGAGATGACTTACCAAGCCGAGATTGCAGGTATGTCTTACCAGCTCTATGCCCATCAAGGTGGCTACACCTTGCACCTATCTGGATTTAGTGACAAACAAATCTTGCTACTCAAGATGATCATGAATAACCGCTTATTCGGTCATTTTGAGCGTAAGCGCTTTGGAATAATTAAACAGCAGTTAGCAAAACACTGGCAAAACCAGATGCAAGTTAAGCCTATTTCTCAACTGTTTAGCGAGCTAACCTCGTTGCTACAACCTAACAACCCACCACCCAGCGCCTTACTCGAAGAGCTAGAAGACGTTCAGTTAGAAGAGCTGCCCGACTTTGTGGCCAAACTTTATCAAAACATTCATATAGAAATGTTGGCTTACGGCAATTGGTCAGAACCAACAATTGAAGAGCTGGGTGAGTTTGTTCAGCAAGAAATATCTCCAGATACCAGCCCTTCAAAGGAAACACCAAGAAAGCTTATTAGTATTAAAGATCAGGGAAGCTTGTTATACGAAATAAATTGTCAGCAAAATGACTCGGCGCTAATGATTTATTACCAAAGCCGAGACTTAAGCCCTGAGAGCATTGCCTTGTTTACCCTAAGTAACCACATTATGACCTCAACCTTCTTTAATGAGTTACGCACCAAGCAACAGCTAGGTTACATTGTGGGAACGGGCAACTTGCCGCTTAATCGCCACCCCGGCATTATTTTCTATGTGCAATCACCACATGGACAACCGCAAACACTACTCGATGCCATTAACGACTTTTTGGATGAGTTCCCGGTGCTGATGTTTGAGCTAAGTGACGCGCAATGGCAACAAAGTAAACAAGGGCTAATTGCCCAAATACTAGAGCGCGAAAGTAATATGCGAACCCGTGCTCAGCGTTTTTGGGTAAGCATCGGCAACAAAGATTTGACCTTTAACCAGCGCCAGCGTGCAGCGGAATGCATTGAACGGCTTGAGCGAGTGGACCTCGTCAGATTTATGATGAGCTTAAAAAGCAAGCAGCGTGACCGGGTTATCGTATACAACCATGGAGCAAGTGAGCAGCAAGCAGAGCCTTTAAATACCCACCATTTAGAGACAGTGCGAGTAGTTAAAAGCCGTAGTGAGTTTCAGAGTGATTCAGCAATTTATTGCTATAACTAAAAGAGGTGAGAAACTAAAAACAGTGAAGGCTGAATTAAGCCTTCATTCGGCTATCGTTAAAACCTTGGCTGCGCTTTACGTTAAGCTTTTGATGCGTCCAGAGCAGTGGCATACACAGTGGCCCAAACAATAAGCCCACCAATGTCCAACGCCATCGCGGCAAAGAAAACTTAATAGCTTCCACGTAGAAAAATAGCCCAAAACAGACTGACAACAACAAAACGAAAAACATACTACTCGCTCTAATACAGACAGGGTGGAGATGTTAACAGAAATGTCTTAATTACACTAAAGCCAAGGCGAATTATTCACCTTGGCTTTTGTTATGCTTGCTTTACAATTTAAGGGTAATAGCTTTGGCCTTTATCAGCCATTGCAACCAAGGCTTCGCAAGGTTTAAAACGTTCACCGTAGCTTGATTCCATCGCTTGAAGCTCTTTCACCAAGTTAGCAATACCAATGCTATCCATAGCGCGGAATGGTCCACCTAAGAAAGGTGGGAAACCAATACCGAAAATAGCACCTAAATCACCATCTCGAGCACTGCGTATAACCCCTTCATCTAAACAGCGCGCAGCTTCATTAAGCATCATGTAAACACAACGCTTAGACAGGGTAGCTGTATCGAGCGAGGTTTTGGGTTTAACTCCCAAAACTGAGTACACCTTTTCGTCAACTTGCTTGGCTTTGGCTTTTTTACCTTTGCCGTAGAGATAGAAACCTCGACCGTTTTTCTTACCTAAGCGCTTATCGTCGATAAGTTTGGCAAATGCATCTGGCGCTTTAAAACGCTCACCTAGCTCAGCTTCAAGAATCGGCGCAATTTTAGAACCTACATCAATGCCTACTTCGTCAAGCAAGGTCATTGGGCCAACCGGGAAGCCATAATCTAGTAGCGTTTTATCTAAATGTTCAATGCTCTGCCCTTCTAGCAACAACATGGCGGCTTCATTCATGTAAGGCGCAAGAATACGGTTTACATAAAAGCCTGCACCATCTTTCACTACAATTGCAGTTTTACCTTGCTTACGAGCAAACTCTACCGTATCGGCTATGGTTTGCTCATTAGTGCCAGCATGCGGAATAATTTCAGCCAAAGGCATTTTTTCTACTGGACTAAAGTAATGCAGACCAATCACTTGCTCTGGACGCTCGGCTTTAGCCGCTATTTGCCCAATAGGCAATGAAGAAGTATTGCTGGCAAAAATCGTTTTTTGATTACAATTGGCTTCAATATCAGCCACCATTTGTTGCTTAAGCGCTAAATCTTCAAATACTGCTTCCACCACAATTTGGCTATTTTGCATGCCAACAAAATCTGTTCCGCCGGTAATGTTGTTCATTTGCTGCTGCAGCTGAGCATTAGTGATAAACCGGCGTTTACGCTTTTTATCTAACAACTTATAGGCGTAATTTAGGCCGCCTAACACACCTTTTTCGCTAATATCTTTAATACGAACTTGTGCTTTAGCTTTGGTCGCCGACACAAAAGCAATGCCCGCTCCCATTAAACCACCACCTAAAACAGCAACTTGATTAATTCTTTGTGGCGACACACCTTCAAACAAGCTTTCTTTTTTCAGTTCATTCGACGCAAAAAACAAGCCGCGCAACGCTGCTGACTCAGGGCTTTTCACTAAGTTGGCAAAACGCTTGGCTTCTTCTTGATAAGCGGCCTCGGTATTTTTCTCAATCCCAGCTTTAACACAGGCAATAATCTCGTTAGGCGCTGGGTAATTGCCACGTGTTTTGCTCATGGTTTGCTTAGTTACCTGAGAAAACAACACATTACGACCAACCGGGTTACCTTCCAACAACTTTGAAATGGTACTTAGTTTAGGTTTTGGTTTACGTTTAGCTTTACCAGCATACTTCTTGGCAACATCTAGCAGCACGCTGTTTGGTACCATTTCATCCACTAAGCCACTTTTAAGGGCTTGCTTAGGGCGTAACTGTTTCCCAGTAAGCATCATCTCTAAGGCTTTTTGAATACCAACTAGCTTTGGTAAGCGCTGAGTACCACCGCCACCGGGTAACAGACCAAGCTGCACTTCGGGCAAGCCTAGGCTGGTTTTATCGTCGTTACTACATACTCGATAATCACAGGCTAAGGCGACTTCTAAACCGCCACCTAAGCACGGACCATGAATAGCAGCAATAACCGGAAACGGTAGCTTAGCTAAGCGTGCGAAAACTTTGTGCCCGTCTTGTGAGAGCTTTTGCGCATCGGCGGCAGTATCACAGCTGTCCAACATGCCAATATCAGCGCCGGCGATAAACGAATCAGCCTTTCCGCTGTACACCACCATACCAGTAAGTTGAGACTGAGAAGCTAGGTCATCCAATATGGCATCCAGCTCGGGGCCAAATTCGGCTTTTAAGGTGTTCATGGTTTCACCATGCACATCAATTTTTAGCAGCGCAATATTCTCTTCAATCGTTAAGGTGAAAGTTTGCTGTTCCATTATTCAACCTCCAAAACCATTGCTGCGCCCAAACCACCTGCCGCACAGGCAGTGGTTAACCCTAAACCACCACCGCGACGACGAAGTTCGTTAAGCATTTGCGTAATCATTCGCGCACCAGTGGCGGCAAACGGGTGACCATAAGCAATTGAGCTACCCATTACGTTAAACTTCTCCATGTCAATTTCGCCCAAGGCTTTATCTCGGCCAATAGACTTAGCAAATTCGTCACTGGCAAACATTTTAACGTTCGCTAGCGTTTGAGCGGCAAAGGCTTCGTGCATTTCAATTAAGTCTAAATCTTGCAAACCAATACCTGCGCGGTCTAAAGCAATTGGGGTTGCGTAAGAAGGTCCCATTAACATGTCTTCCCATACATCGATGCCAGCAAAGGCATAACTCTTTATGTAACCAAGAATGGGTAAACCTTGCTCTTTGGCTTTGTCTTCTCGCATAAGTAACACCGCGGCGGCTCCATCGGTAAGCGGTGTAGCGTTAGCTGCAGTTACCGACCCATGCTTGCGGTCGAATACTGGTTTTAGTTTGGCCAGCTTCTCTTCACTTGAGTCACCGCGCACATTGTTATCACGACTAATAGAGGTTTTAAAAGGCTCGGGGTAAGCGGTCATTACTTCGTCGTCCAACTTTCCTTCTTCCCAAGCCTGATGCGCTAAGCGATGTGAACGTGCAGCTAACTTGTCTTGGTCGGCGCGTTTAATGCCATGCGTTTTGGCCATTTGCTCAGCGGTTTGCCCCATGGAAATACCGGTTGAATACTCAGCAACTGCAGGAGGAACTGGCGCTAAGTCTTTAATTCTTAGCTTTTTAATAATATTCCAACGCTGCCCTGCGCTGCGAGCTTTAGACAGCTCAAGTAAACTGCGAGCTAGCTTTTTACTCACTCCAATAGGTAACACTGAAGATGAATCTGCACCACCAGCAATACCACAATCAATTGTGCCAGCCATAATGGACTCAACCACGTTAACCGTTGCCTGAAAACTAGTCGCACAAGCCCTAGAAACACTATAAGCGTCAGTAGACACATCTAAAGGAGTCCCCAAAACAATTTCACGGGCAATGTTTGGCGCTGCGGGCATTTGTACCACTTGACCAAATACCAGTTGTTGAATTTCTTTCACGTCTAGATCTACACGCTTAATTAATTCATTAACCACCATTTTCCCAAGATCTACGGCTGGAACATCATGATAGGCTGTGGCTTGACGCGCAAATGGAGTACGCAAACCCGCAACTACTGCTATGCGTGCGCCATTCGCCGTTTGTAAAGATTGTTGTTGGTGCATTCAATTTATCCTTAACGAGTTAAGAGGTCAGACCTCATAAGCTTTATATTAACCATTTCTTCACATAATTCAAACAAGCGATTAAAACTAGTAGTAAGCCGTCAAATTTAAAGGAAATTTTTTGAGCCTAACTGAAGAGTGTTTTATCATCCGCATGCGATGAACAATTCAGAGGATCAAATGAGTAACAACACACTATCGGCCATTAGAGATTACCTTAACCAAAGCATAGTTGGCCAAACTGAATTTATTAATCAATTACTTATCGCTTTATTAGCCGACGGGCACATATTAGTAGAGGGTCCTCCAGGGCTTGCTAAGACCCGAGCGGTAAAAGCACTATCGGAATGTATAGAAGGTGATTTTCATCGAGTCCAGTTCACCCCAGACTTATTGCCTGCAGATTTAACCGGTACCGATGTGTTTCACCCAGA
Source organism: Agarivorans albus (assembly GCF_019670105.1). Lineage (NCBI taxonomy): Bacteria > Pseudomonadati > Pseudomonadota > Gammaproteobacteria > Alteromonadales > Alteromonadaceae > Agarivorans > Agarivorans albus. The sequence continues at coordinate 2,851,486 of NZ_AP023032.1, forward strand.
GACTGCCAGCTTTAGCTTTCAGAAAGGGCCTATTTTTCACAACTTAGTATTGGCGGACGAAATTAACCGTGCCCCTGCTAAAGTGCAATCGGCCTTACTTGAAGCCATGGCCGAGCAGCAAATCACGGTAGGTAGCAACAGCTATAAACTGCCCAAACTGTTTATGGTAATGGCCACTCAAAACCCGATAGAGCAAGAAGGTACTTACCCACTTCCAGAAGCGCAACTAGACCGCTTTATGTTTAAGCTGTGTTTGAACTACCCTGATGCAGAAAACGAACTCAAAATTCTGCAACTTACTGAACGTGAAGCCAAGCAAGTGCACTTACGTCAGCCAGAACCGCTCACTCAACAAAAGCTATTTGCACTGCGCCGAGCGATTATGGAAGTTCACATCGCACCTCAGCTTAACCAATACATTGTTGATTTAGTGGTGGCTACTCGCCAACCAGAGCGCTACACCGACGAATTTAGTCAGTGGTTAGAGTTTGGTGCAAGCCCACGCGCCAGCATTTCATTAGCCCGCGCCGCTCGCGCCAAAGCTTGGCTTGATGGTCGAGATTTTGTTAGCCCGGAAGATATTCAACAATTAGCTTATCCAGTATTACGCCATCGCTTATTGCTTAGCTACCAAGCACAAGCCAAAGGGATTCAAGCCGATGCGGTTATCCAACGTTTACTTGAATTGGTGGCCTTTGCCTAATGGATACCATTAGTCGCCAATCGCCGGTAAGTTTACAGATTGAACAGTTGATTGAAGCGCGTGCTATTCATTTAAATATGCCTCCCTGGCGCCAAGTGAGTAGTAGCCGTCATGGGAATCGCTTAAGCAAAGTTCGTGGACGAGGCATGGAGTTTGACGAAGTGCGTCATTATCAACCAGGAGATGACATTCGTTGCATCGACTGGCGAGTAACTGCGCGTACCGGTAAAACCCATACCAAGTTGTTTCGAGAAGACCGCGAGCATCCAGTGTTTATCTTTCTTGATTTATCACACTCCATGTATTTTGGCAGCGGTGACAAACTTAAGTCGGTTTTCGCGAGTGAGCTGGCGGCCTGTTTAGGTTGGAATGCTCAACAACTGGGTGAGCGCGTGGCCTTAACTCTGCACTTAGGTGAGCAGGCACACAACCAAAAACCAGCAGCCAGTAAAACCCATTGGTTAGCTCAGCTACAAAGCATCGTTGATGTGCACAATCAACAATTTGCCGCCTTAAGTGAGCAGCAACTGCAGGACTCGTCGCCAACTCACAATCTAGAGACTTTATGTCAGTTAGTTAAAACCGGCTACCAAGTACATTTAATTAGCGACTTTTACCATTTCGACAAAGCAGCCTCCTTGCATTTACAGCGCTTAGCTAGCCATAACCAAGTGTTTGCTTGGCAAATTAGCGACCCTTTGGAGCAACAGCTGCCCAAAGCGCATACCGCAATGCAACTGCAAGTAAGCAATGGCAATAGCGAGGGATATTTGCAGCCAGATAACAAAGCATTTAGGCAACAATTTAAGCGTTTGGCCAATCAGCGCCAACAACAGATTGAGCAAATGCTGCAACAAGCTCGCATTCCTCATCAGCATTTTTCAACAGCCTTAGAGTGGCAGGACTATGCCTGAGCAAACTAATCCTCTAGTTGATTTAAAAGACATCATTTTACCTACAAGTTACGAAACCGCCCTACCCGCCATTGGTTGGTGGATACTTGGTGTACTGGTCATACTTTCACTTAGCTTGCTGCTATTTGCAGCTTGGCGTTTTTGGTATTTAGATAAACCTCGACGTGAAGCATTACTTAAGCTCAAGCAACAACCAGCCACCTTGGCAGAGCTCAACGTATTAATGAAGCGCTTGGCCTTGAGCTATTACCCGCGCCAACAAGTCGCTTCGCTAAATGGTCAGGCGTGGTTAGCCTTTTTAGATAGTACTTCTCGAAAAAACCAAGCTGCATTCTCGGAGCTACAAGATGCTTGGCAGCAAGCCTTGTACTCAGCTACCCCATCGGATTCTGCCCAGCAATGTATTCAACTTGGCGAACAGTGGATTAAACAGCTAAGACCGCCGCTAAGTATGGCCAGCTTATTTGGCTTTGGCAGGCATCAGCAAAACACCAAACAACACTTGAACGGCAAAAATAAGGGAGGCAGCGATGTTTGAGTTTGTCTGGCCTTACGTATTTGTGCTTGTTCCTGTACATTGGTTAGTAGAAAAATTTAGCCAAGCCAAACAACAACAAAGCGAAGTATTGTTAAACAGCAGCTTGCCCTTTACCCAACAACAAGCTGCTTTGGAAAAAGCCAATAGCCCACTAAAAATTGGCCTTAAATGGTTAGTTTGGATTTTGTGCATTACTGCATTAGCGCGTCCAGTATGGCTAGACGATGAAGTCCAAGGCTTAAATGAGCAAGGCCGCGATTTATTATTATCGGTTGATATGTCAGGCAGTATGCAAATCAAAGATATGCAACTTGATGGTGAAGCCGTTGACCGGCTAACAGCCCTTAAGTTTTTGCTCAGTGAATTTATTGAACAACGCCGCGGCGACCGTTTAGGCATGATTTTGTTTGCCGACCACGCCTATTTAGCCAGCCCACTAAGCTTCGATTTAGACAGTTTACTGATTCAAGTAAAAGAGCTAGTACATGGTTTAGTTGGCGACAGAACCGCGATTGGTGAAGGCATTGGTCTAGGTATTAAACAGCTAATGAACCACCCCGCAGAGCAGCGGATCCTTATTCTACTTACCGATGGTCAAAATACTTCTGGCTCGGTTGATCCAATGCAAGCGGCAGAGATGGCAGCCAAGAATCAAGTAGTAATTTACACCATTGGTGTGGGCGCCGACGAGCTTTACCAACAAACTTTATTTGGCGCACGCAAGATAAACCCGTCGCAAGATCTCGACGAAGGCGCGTTGATAAAAATAGCTGAAATGACTGGTGGTCAATATTATCGAGCACGCAGCACCGAAGATCTTTCGAAAATTTACCAAGAGATAAATGCCTTAAACCCAATCTCAGAGGCTCAGCAATTCTACCGTCCGCAATACGAGTTGTATTATTGGCCCTTGGCGTTAGCAACCTTGCTATTAGTGGCTAGTTTAGCCAGCCCTATGCTAATGCGCCGTTTTAATCAGGAGGCAAGCAATGTTTGATATAAGCTTATTGCGTCCAGAATGGCTATTGCTTAGTCCACTTTTATTACTGCTGTTGTTTAAAAAGCAGCAGCGCGAGCAATCTGCTTGGAGCAAACTACTTAGCCCAGGCATTGCTAAATATTTGGTGGACTCTCCAAAACAAAGCAAAAGCTCCCAATGGTCTTTAGCCGGCTTACTGGCTCTGATTCTAATAGCCTTAAGTGGCCCAAGCATTATTAGTGACAACGTACCACTCTACCGAGAAGGCTCTGCCCGCGTGTTAATCATGGACATGTCCTACTCGATGCGAGCGCGAGATGTAAAACCTGATAGAGTTGAACTGGCGAAGTACAAAGCACTAGATTTACTCGAGCAATGGAAAGATGGTGAAACCGCACTTATTGCCTATGCGGGCGACGCATTTGTACTTAGCCCCTTAAGTAGCGATACCAATACGCTTGCCAACCTAGTTCCCCACCTAAAACCAGAGTTAATGCCCGCTCACGGTTCGGCCCTTAACCTCGCCATTGAGCAAGCTGCCGAATTAATAAAACAAGCAGGCTACGCGCAAGGCGATGTAGTAGTGATTGGAGACGGACTTACAGAACAGCAAATGCAGTTAAGCTTAAGTAGCTTGCAACTACATAATTTACGTTTTTCTATGTTGGCCTTAGGCACCGAAGAAGGAGCGCCCATTCCTATAGAAGATGGCAGCATGCTAAAAGACCAATATGGCAGCATTGTTATTGCTAAGTTAGAAGCAGATAACTTCCTGCCCCTTTGCCAAAACACCGGCGGTATTTGCCAGCTGATTAGTGCTGATAATAGCGATATTGAGAAACTGAGTTCCTTACGTAGCCGCAGTTTTGATAGCGAACAACAAAGCAACCAACAAGCGCAGGTGAGAAAAGATATTGGCTTTTATCTGCTGCCTTTTATTTTATTGATGCTACTAAATAGCGTGCGCCGCGCAGAGCTATTGCTAGTTAGTTTGTGTGTTAGTATTTTTGCCCTACCAAAGCCCGCTCTGGCTAACTCGGTGTGGACAAATCAAGCTCAACAAGCACAACAAGCTTTTGAAGAAGAACGCTATGGCGAAGCTGCTGAGCAGTTTACCGACCCAAGTTGGAAAGCTTCGGCTCTATACAAAGCTGGTAACTATCAAGAGGCGCAAGCGCTATTTGCTCAAGATAGCAGTGCCAATGGATGGTTTAACCAAGGAAATGCTCATACTCAACTTGGTGATTATCAACAAGCTATAGAATCCTATGAGCAAGCCTTAGAATTACAAAATGACTTCCCTGCCGCCCAACATAATAAGAAATTAGTTGAAGAGCTGTTAGAACAACAGCAACAAAACCAGCAACAGTCAGAGCAACAAGATTCTAGCGATTCTGATGAGCAATCAGAGTCGGACTCGTCTCAACAACAAGGTGACCAACAGCAGGACGATTCCCAAGCAGAAGAGAATCAAGACCAACAATCGCCTTCTGAGCAACAATCCGAGCAAGAGTCTGAACAGCAACAACAGGCGCAAGCCAGCGAAGAACAGTCAAATGAAGAACAAGAGCCTGAGCAAAGCGCGCAAGCCAATAACTCGCAAGGTGAACCGAGTGACCAAGAAAAGTTACAGAAATGGCTCGAAGATCTGCCTAATGACCCAAGTTTGTTGCTTCGCAATAAAATGTATCTTGAATATCAAAAACGTCGTCGTCAGCCTAGTAATCAGGAGAACTGGTAAGTGAAAGCGCTTAGTGTATTTTTTATTCTTTTACTTAGCTTTAATGCTTATGCCACGACTAAAGTTACCGCTTCGGTTAGTCAAAATCCTGTAGCAGTTGGACAAGCCTTTACGCTAGAAATTGTGGCCGACGATACCTTGGCGGCCAGTGAATTTGACTCATCGGTGTTGTTAAGGCAAAAGTTTGTAGTCGGCAGTACTTCAACTAGCCGCCAACACACCAGCATTAATGGTGAATCATCTACCCAAACTCGCTGGACCACTACCCTATTGGTGCGCGAAGAAGGTAATTACCTTATCCCTAGTTTTAATATTGGTGGGCAAAATACAACGCCAATTCAACTTAAAGCCAAAACCATTGCAGCCATAGAGCCAAGTAAAGACCAGGTACGTATGGAAGTAAGCTTGGATAATGCTCAGGTTTACATTGGCCAGCCTGTAACCTATACCGCCAAGATTTGGGTAGCAAATAGCCTAGACCAAGCCAATATTATCGCGCCCAGCATGCTCGGCGCCAAAATAGAAAAGCTAGGTGACGACAAGCAAGATTTAGAGATAATTGATGGCAAACGTTATCGCACCCTTACCCGTCACTGGTTAGTCACCCCAGAAAAGGCCGGTGAATTTGAAGTAAAAGGGCCACGTTTAAGCGGCCTAGCCAACGACATCAACCGCCGAGCCAGGCCGGTAGACATTGCCGCGCAAACCTTGTCTTTAGAAGTAAAAGCACCACCGGCAAGTTTTCCTGGTACGTGGCTACCCTCTAATGACTTATTGCTATATGAAGAAATTCAACCACTGCAAAGTGACTATCAGCAAGGCCAAGCTTTCACCCGTATTATCAACTTAACCATAGCTGGAATAACTGAAGATCAACTGCCGGAAATTGATATTGATTATGGAGAAGATTTTCGGGTTTACCCAGAAGCGTACCAAGACCGCACCATAGTTAAAGATGGAATAGTGTTTGCGCAGCGCAGTTTAAATGTGGCACTGATTCCAGTAAACGAAGGCGAACTGACTCTCCCCGGCTGGTCACTACCTTGGTGGGATTTAAGCAAAGATCAACAAGCCAGCGCCGATATAGCACCGCGAACCATTACCGTAGTGGCAGCTCCGGTCAACCAGCAGCTGCAATCGTTACCGAGCAATCAACAAGCTCTCCCAGAAGTGCAAGAAAAACCTAGCACCTCATTGTGGACTTGGTTTTTCGCCCTTGCATGGATAATTACCCTAGCATTGTTGGTATGGGTGATAAAACGTAAAAAAAGCAATGCCAAGCAAGAGGCTCAACTAGCGCCAGATGCTAGCGCAGTAGATTTAGATGATGACTATTGGTCACAGTTTGCTGCGGCCTGTAAAGCGGGCCAAAAGCTGCAAGCTGAGCAAGCATTAGCTAAGTGGATAAATAAACAGCAGCTAACTAGTAGCTTTGCCGCACTGCATAAAGAAATTAGCGCCGCGAACTGGGCGAGCGATGATAAAACAGACTTTGATTTACTCGCGTTTTTCCAGCAATGCCAAGCCTTAAAGAAGCAAGGCCAAGGCAAAAAAGAGCGAGAAGAAGGGCTCTCCTCGCTCAATCCTTAATATAAAAATACCGCTTAGCGATTTAAGCCTAATTGAAAGATTAGGCTTTCTGCTTGGCAGCAAAAAGTAAACGAAGCAGCCAGTTTAAACCCGCCTTCAACAGCGGTAACTTCGCTGCTAATTTCACAAGGATCAGACTCTGCCTTACGAGCTTTGTCTACTAAAGCGTTTAAACGGGCTTCGGCTTGTTGTTGCTCGGCAAACACTTCTTCAACTTGTGCTGTACATTCTTCGCCGTCGATAACCGCACCAACATCAACACAACAACAAGTTTTAGATTCTTCTAACTTAGTTTTCATCTATTTTCCTTTCATTTACAACAGGCCTTAGTTATAACTCTTCAATCTAAACCAAAGCGAAATCAGGTGTATAGTGTGTACCATAGACCAAACAAGGTCTCTTTGATGCGTATCATAACAGATTAGCCTTCGACGTTTTATCTAGGAAATTACATGGTTGTTGATTTTTTTCGAAAGAAAAACCAAACCGACTCGGTCATGTCGGATATGGAAGCAAAACAAAAACGTTATGAAGCCTTAGTGCAGGCTTACAATAAGGATGTTTACCGTTACGCCTACTGGCTAGTAAAGGATAAGCATATCGCCGAAGACATAGTTCAAGAGACCTTTCTTAGAGCTTGGCGCTCGCTCGACAGCCTTAAAGATGAAAAGGCAGCCAAAGCGTGGTTAATTACCATTCTTCGTCGAGAAAACGCCCGTCGCTTCGAGCGAAAACAGTTTAACCTGGTGGATATCGAGGATCATTCAGTTGCCGATGTAAACGCTACATCTACCGAACAACAAATTGAAAATGAATGGTTACGCCGCCAAATAGATAAGCTGGCACCTGAATATAAAGAACCGCTGCTACTCCAAGTGATAGGTGGATTTAGCGGTGATGAGATTGCCGATATGTTAGAGCTAAATAAAAACACTGTAATGACACGGCTTTTTAGAGCAAGAAATCAGCTCAAAGAAGCCCTAGATAATGACCAAGAACGAGGACAAAGCAATGGATGAGCTAGAATTTCGCCGTCAGTTGTATACCAATCCTCGAGAGCGTAGCGATACGCTTATACAGGAAGCAACGCGCACACCTAAAAATAAAAAACTGTATGACGAGATGCAGCAGTTTGAGTGCAAGTTAGAGCAAGCACTAAACGTAGATGTGCCAGACGCACTTGCAGAGCGACTAATACTGAGCCAAAGCTTCGACGATTCACAACTGGAATACCGCCGTAAAACCCGAGTACATATTGCTATGGCTGCATCCATTGCCTTTGTAGTGGGATTAAGTTTTAGCTTAGTTAATTGGCAACTGCCTACCGGGCAAGTAAATATGGGCCAAGTAGCTTTAGAACATGTTTATCACGAAATGCCTTATACCAGCGGTGTTGATGAACAGCCAAGCCTGCAAACAATTAATGCTAAGTTAGCCCGTTATGGTGCAAGCTTTGACCAACTTCCTGGCGAGGTTGTGTATGTTAACCACTGTGCTTATGCAGGTGCGCCAGCTTTTCATATGATTATGAAAGGAAAAATGGGCTCAAACATAAATGTATTTGTAGTGCCTAAATCCACCGAGTTGCAAGCGGTTGAAAGCTTTGCCGATAAAAAGATGCACGGGATGGTTTCTAAACTATCTAATGCCAACCTTGTCGTGGTGGGTGAACGTAACGAACCTATAGAAAAAGCACTTGATACGCTCACCGCAGATTTAAATCAATCTATCTGATTTAATTAAAATAAAGTCAACTCCTATTGTCTTATCAATGGGAGTTGATTTTTTTGTTTGTGAACTAGCAATAAAGCTCAACAATCCCGCTTGATGTTTCGAAACAATCATTTATATTTCTTAGCTCACCAAGATTAAACAAGTGTTTAACTTTTGTGCAGCAGCTCCAACTTTTGACACAAAGCAATAACAAACGCTTAACAATTATTTTATTTACTCTTAATCTGGTCAGAGGTCAGCGCTCTTACTAAGACCCATACATAACTAAACGTTTAACCCCGTAATTAGAGAGGGAACGATGAAAATAAGGAAATTACCACTCGCGCTTCTTGCCGCGTCAGCTACATTTACTGCCGCCCATGTAAACGCAGCCGGTTTTCAACTAGTGGAACACTCTGCTTCGGGGCTAGGCCGCTCGTTTGCGGGTGAAGCTGCTATTGCCGACAACGCTGCCGTTATGGCACGCAACCCTGCTGCAATGTCGATGTTCGACACCATTGCGGTATCGGGTGCTTTAAGTTATATCGCGCCTGACGTTTACGTTAGAGGTAACACAGGCGTAGATTCAATAGACCAAGCCTTAACCAATAACGATGTAGTGCCTGGTGCAGCAGTACCGGCTGGCTATTTCATCCAACCGCTTAATGACAAGTGGGCCTGGGGTGTAGGCATGTTCTCAAACTTTGGTTTATCTACAGATTATCCAGAAGATTACGCTGCTGGAGCCCTTGCTGGTCAAACAGAGTTAATTACCTTAAACCTAAATCCAAACGTGTCGTACCGCATCAATGACCAATTTAGTATTGGTGCCGGTGTAAACGCCGTTTACGGTACCGCTAAGCTAGTACGTAACTTTGGTACTGGCGGTCCATTTCCACCAAGCGGCACAGCTGCCTCTTTAGAAGGTGACGGCTGGGGTTTTGGTTGGAACATCGGCGGTATGTGGGAAGTAAATGAAGATCACCGCTTCGGTATTAGCTACCGCTCAAAAGTGGACCTTAAGTTTAAAGGTGACTACCACTCAGACATTCCTGAAGGGCTAAGTGATAACCCTTACGGAACCGGCGGACAAACCATTGGTGGCGAGCTAACTCTAAATCTTCCAGACATTTTTGAAGTATCTGGTTACAACCGCTTAAATGATGCTTTTGCCGTTCACTACAGCTATGTTTGGACTGGCTGGAGTACCTTTCAAGAAATTGACGCCACCTCAGAAGGCATTGGCAGCGTACTAAACAAACAAGAGCAGTTTAGTAACTCCTACCGCGTATCTTTTGGTGGAACTTGGTACCTTAACCCTGCTTGGGAATTGCGTGCTGGTATGGCCTTTGACCAAAGTCCATCTCGCACCCATAAAACCATCAGTATTCCCGACAACGACCGCTACAACTACGGCATTGGCTTTACCTACCATTTGAGTGAGAAAGGCAGTATCGATACCGGCTTTACCTACATTCAAGGTAAAGAAGGAGCGTTTAACGAAGAAGGGGTTGAGTTTGTATCAAAAGGCGATGCTTACATTGCCGCTATTCAATACAACCACAGCTTTTAAGTCTTGAAGAGCAACCGGCAACACGCCGGTTGCTTGACCTAAGCTTAAGTTTCACCCACGCTTCAGTTATTCAACCACACGTACTGAGGGCAGCCATGGTAAATACCCCTACCCCCTATTCAATTAGCGAACTAGCCCAAGAATTTACCATAAGCACTCGCAGCATTCGCTTCTACGAAGACCAAGGCCTATTGCAGCCTGTTCGCGATGGCACTAAGCGGCTTTATTCCAAACACGACAAACTTCGACTCAAACTCATTTTACGCGGCAAACGATTAGGCTTTTCTTTAAAAGAGATAAAAGAGCTGTTCGATTTATATGATGCCAAACTAAGTAGTAGCAAAGAGGTAACAGGATTAATTGACAGTATTAAACTAAGAAAGTTGAGTTTATTGCAGCAGTTAGAAGATATTCAAGTGGTGTTAATGGAGTTAAAATCAGCAGAGCGCCGCTGTAACGACGCTCTTAATAAGCTAACTAAAGATTAATGCTCGCCTGCATTACCTTGAATAAAGTGCTTACGGCATAGCGAAACATAACGCTCGTTGCCACCAATTTCAATTTGCTGCCCTTCACTCACTACCTGACCATGTTGGTCAATACGAGCATTAAAGTGGCCTTTATTGCCACACCAGCAAATGGTTTTAAGCTCTTCGAGCTTATCGGCTAAACACAGTAAATGGTAAGCACCTTCAAATAGTTCCCCCATAAAGTCTGTTTTTAAACCATAAACCATTACTGGTATGTGCAAGTCGTCAACTACTCTAGCCAGTTGATACACTTGGTCTTTACGCAAAAACTGCCCTTCATCCACAATAACGACATCTTGCTTGTTTTGCTGATTTTTAGTGCTTACCAATTCAAACAAGTCCTGCTCTGCACAAAAGGTTTCAGCCTCTAAGGACAAACCTACTCGAGCTTTAATGGTACCCACACCGTCGCGGGTATCCATTGCAGGGATCAGCGCCAAAGGATTCATACCGCGCTCTTGATAATTAAAATGAGCTTGAATAAGTTGGGTTGATTTTCCCGAATTCATAGCGGCATATTTAAAATGTAGTGAAGCCATTTACAGCGCAGTTCCTTGTTTATTTACTGTTTAGTGCCAAAGCTGAATTTTGCTGGCGATGGTACAAAGTTGCGATTGTAATGGCAAATAATAACAAACCAACAGCAAGTGAAGCGATCACACTTCCGGTCATTCCCATTACCAAGTAACAGCTAATGCTTATTTTGGCGACTAACAAAGCGTAAGGGAGCTGCGTGGCTACGTGGTCAATGTGGTGACAAGCTGCGCCGGTAGATGACAAAATAGTGGTATCGGAGATAGGCGAACAATGATCGCCAAATACCGCACCCGCTAATACTGCAGACAACATAGGCAGTATTAAGCTCACATCACTGGCTACTGACATATCGGCAGCAATTGGCAACATAATGCCAAACGTGCCCCAACTAGTACCAGTAGAAAAGGCCATTAAACCCGCTAATACAAATACTAACACTGGCAAAATAGCTGGGCTAATCGCGCCATCTAATTTAGAGGCTAGATACTTGCCGGTTTCCATATCGCCGATTACGCCACTAATAGACCAAGCAAACACCAGAATAAGAATGGCTGGGCTCATAGCCTTAATACCCACCCAAATGGCATGAGCAAGTTGAGACAAGCTAAGCTGTTGCTTAAACGCAAACCCCACGCTCACCAATAAGCCCACTACGCCACCAGTGACCAAAGACAGGGTGACATCGGTATTCTCTAATGCGGCTAACAGGCTAAAGGCTTGTCCTTCTTCCAATGCCGTAGCGCCTGTAACCACAAAGCTAGCAAATGTCACCAAGGTTAAAATAGCGATAGGTAATACTAAACCAAGCGGTGAGCCGTTATCGGCTTCAAAGTCATGGTTCACACTACCTGCGGGTATACCCTTGTTCTCATCAAACAATTGCCCCTTCTCAGCGTTTCTCTCATGCTGCTTCATTGGACCAATATTAATATTGAGATAAGCAACCACTAAGGCCATTAACAAGGCAAACACGGCATAAAAGTTTAGTGGGATCATGGTGGCAAACGCAGCCAGCGGTGTGATGTCAGTGATATTGTGAGTAACCAACAAACCACCTACTAAGGCAATAATATAAGCCCCCCAACTCGATAATGGCATCAGTACACACATTGGCGCAGCCGTTGAGTCAAGCAAGTAAGCGAGCTTGGCGCGCGATACCCCTACTTGGTCAGTAAGCGGACGCGCAACGCTACCCACCGCTAAACTGTGGAAATAGTCATCGACAAACACCACAAAGCTTAACAAGGCAGTGGTAACAGTAGCATGACGCTTGGTCTTAATCCGTTTTTTAGCCCATTCTGCAAAGGCTGTGGTTGCGCCAGTAGCAGTCATTAAGCTAGTCATGGCGCCTAGCAGCAGGAGGAAGATAATAATTTGCAGATTCCACCAGTTTGGCGCACCGTCATCCCACGCTAAGCCTGCTGCAAGCTGTGACAAATAAATGCCAGAATCTACAAAAGAAAAGTTACTGAGTAACAAAGCACCCGTGATGATGCCGCAGCTAAGTGCAATAATTACGCGTCTAGTTGCTAAGGCAACCAACAGCGCAATCACCGGTGGAAGAATAGATAAAAATGAATCGGTATAAGAAATGGTTTGCATGTTTTCTCTGTTTTTAAATTCAGAGAGCAAATTGAGTGACTAGAAGCCGATAGGCTTTCACTCTGTAGCTCTCCATAGTTGGACTATGACAGTGTCGTATCTATTAAATCCGACACCAGTAATTAGCCTTGATAATGCTAGTTACTTCGGCGCGGGCCCCTTTCATACAGAATCATTGGAATCACCCCACTCTGCACTACTTTTGACCAGCGCTCCTCTACAATATAGCGTTAAGCGCTGTATTATACCCAACAATACGGCACATTCAACCAAAACCATTGGGCAACTAAAACTAAAAGTAGCAACTAATACTGTTTATTTAAGTTTAGTTTATTGACAAGTTTTATTTAGTAATTAATATTTTGTAATAGATTAACCAATACTAATAAATAGATAGGATTAACATGAGCGATTTCGTTAAGGTATTTTTAAACGCAAGAAGTCTTAAAGCTGCTACAAAAGAATTATCAATTGAGCAATTAGAAGATAGCTACAATAAACTTAAAGTCATTTTAGATGAACGCTTCGCACAACAAGCTGAAGAAGAGAAACAACAGCAAGAAAAACGCGAGAAGCTAGAGAAATATAAAGCATTACTCGAACAAGATGGTATCGACCCAAGTGAATTACTATCGATGATTGGTGACGCGCCAGTAAAAGAACGAAAAAAACGTCAACCACTGCCAGCTAAATACAAGTTTGTTGATGAAAATGGCGAAGAAAAAACCTGGACAGGCCAAGGAAGAACACCTTCTCCGATCCAACGTGCAATTAAAAATGAAGGCAAAACTAAAGAAGATTTTCTTATCTAGTTATCATCTAAATTAAAAAGGAGCCTTAAGGCTCCTTTTTTATTCCAGCAATATTAAGAGGAAAAACCATTTGGATTGCCTTGTTGCCAGCGCCAAGAGTCTTCGGCCATATCATCCAAACTTAATTCAGCCTGCCAAGATAACTCCTGTTTAGCTAAGCTAGGATCTGAATAACATGCTGCAATATCACCTGGGCGACGAGGTGCTATTTTATAAGCAATTGATTGTCCGGATACCTTTTCAAACGCTGCAACCATTTCTAGTACACTGTAACCTTGACCAGTTCCTAGGTTGTAAGTAACCAACCCAGCCTTAGCATCAAGTTTGTTTAGCGCTTTTAAGTGGCCTTTCGCCAGATCCACTACGTGAATGTAGTCACGAACTCCCGTACCATCTGTGGTATCGTAGTCATCGCCAAATACACTTAATTGAGCTAAGCGCCCTACAGCTACCTGGGTAATGTAAGGTACTAGATTATTTGGAATACCGTTTGGATCTTCACCAATTAAGCCTGACTTATGCGCCCCAACAGGGTTGAAATAACGCAATAAAGCTATATTCCAGCTATCATCAGATTTATATAGATCAGTCAACATCTCTTCTACAATTAACTTAGAGCGCCCATAAGGATTGGTAGCACCGGTAGGAAAGTTCTCCAAAATAGGGACTGTGTGCGGGTCACCATATACGGTCGCAGAAGAGCTAAAGACTAAGTTTTTAACCTTATGTTCAGCCATTACTTCACATAAGGTTAAAGTTCCAGAGACATTATTTTGATAATAATGTAGAGGAATAGTTGTCGATTCGCCAACTGCTTTTAAACCCGCAAAATGAATAACAGATTTAAACTTATGCTTAGAAAATACCGTGTTTAACTCTGACTTATCCCGAATATCTACCTGATAAAATGTAGGGCGTTTTTGGCAAATTGTCTCAATTCTTTCGATTGATGCAGCATGAGAATTACAAAGGTTATCTACAATAACCACTTCTTCGCCTTGGTTTAATAATTCAACCACTGTGTGGCTACCTATATAACCTGCTCCACCCGTAACTAAAATAGTCATAATAATCCTTTATAAGATAATATATTTGGCTAGCTCTATCGGAGCTGCTATTCAATTCCAATAAACTTATGCGTTTGTAAAGACAAGCGCCAATTATTTTCAATACAAGCTTGAATACATAACTCGGTAGCTCTTTGCTGTTGACTAATGGGTTGCAAACACACCAATACATCTAAGTTACTAGTCATACCAGTTAATAAAGTTTTTAAATTAGTTAAGTCTCGCTCACGGGCTACCGGGTGTTTAATTTCGTTCGCTCGGTGTAAGGCTTGTTCAATAACCACCTTACCGCCTTTCATATCAACCTTTGGAGAAACCGTTACCCACGCTTTGGCTGCGGCCTTTACTGGATAGGTGCCACTGGTTTCAATTTGCACTGAATAACCTGCTGTAATTAAGACATTGGTAAGTTCATGTAAATCGTAGATACATGGCTCACCACCGGTAATAACAATATGTTTCGCCTGATAGCGAGTTTTAAACTGTTCTAGAAGTTGATTAGGGGTGAGCATTGCCCAACGAGCAGTGTCTCCGCTGGCGCCAATAATTAGCTCGGGTTGCACGCGGTCAGATTCTAAAACTTGCCAGGTATGTTTAGTATCGCACCAAGAACAACCAACATCACAGCCCTGTAAACGAACAAATATTGAGGGAACTCCAGTATGAAAACCCTCCCCTTGGATGGTTTCAAACACTTCATTAACAGGTAAAGCAAGAGATGCCATTTGTATCCCAGATCATAATAAGCGAAAATCTAAGGCAGTATTAAAACATATTTTAAAGAGCAAATAATGAAAGAAAAAGCGGTAGTGATTTATTCAGGTGGAATGGACTCGTTCACTGTTCTCCATAAAACCTTGCAATTGGGCCTACAACCTTATGCTCTTAGCTTCAACTACGGTCAGCGCCATGTTAAAGAACTGGAATATGCTCAAAAGGTAACTGAAGAGCTTGGTATCGAACATAAAATCGTAGATATCACTGCTATCAATCAATTGCTTGCAGGCTCCTCACTCACTTCTGACATTGATATTCCGGAAGGTGATTACCAAGAAGAATCGATGAAATCAACGGTTGTACCAAACCGTAATATGATTTTGCTATCTCTGGCTATCGGCTACGCCGTGTCTATAGGTGCTAAGAAAGTATTCTATGGCGCGCATTCTGGCGACCATGCAATCTACCCCGATTGTCGCCCAGAGTTTGTGAAGAAGATGAATGACGTAAGCCTAATAGCTAACTACGAGGCCGTAGAAGTAATTAGTCCCTATCTAGAGCAATCGAAAATAGACATATTAAGCGATGGCTTAGCCATGGGTTTAGATTACGCTAAAACATGGACCTGTTATAACGGACGCGAGCAAGCCTGCGGCAAATGTGGAGCCTGCCAAGAACGTCTAGAAGCCTTTAAGCTAAACGCTGTTACAGACCCTCTAAACTACGAATAAACATGCTAAAGTATTTTGTGAGCCGATTTTGGTTCCTGCTTATTGTAATAAGCTGCTCGTGGCTTTTTCTCGCGCATACCGAACTAATGAGTTGGAACAAACAGCTAATTAGTCAGGGAGAGTATTGGCGCATTGTGTCGGGTAACTTAAGCCACAATAACCTTATTCATTGGCTAATGAATATTGCAACCTTGGTGCTGGTGTATTTTGTTTTTGATGACCGATTATCTAATCAGCACTTCATGTTGATTAGCATTAGCTTATGTTTACTAGGCGGCGGGCTATTATGGTTTGCAAAATATGATGAGTATGTAGGACTCTCGGGCGTAATCCATGGCTTAATAGCCTACGCGGCAATGGCTGATTTGTTCACCGACAAGAAACGCGTCGGTGCCATCATATTGACAGGCTTAAGTGCGAAACTGCTCATGGAGCAATTATATGGCGGTGACCCGTGGGTAACGGATTTGATAGGCATTGATGTTGCCATCGATGCCCATCTATTATTTGCGGTACTTGGGATTAGCTTTGCTTTGCTGCTTTGGTGGCCGTTATGGCGAAGCTATAAGCTAAGCACTTAGCTCTGCGTTAATAGTGGTTAGTACCTCTGCAGGTGAGTCGGCTTGAGTAATCGGCCGGCCTATAACCAAATAGTCAGAGCCTGCAGTAACTGCTTCAACCGGTGTCATAATCCTTCGTTGGTCGCCTTGCGCACTGCCTGTAGGTCGAATTCCCGGGGTTACCAGAGAAAATTCTTCACCAAGTAGCGATTTTAGCATTTTGGCTTCATGAGCTGAGCACACCACTCCATCCAAGCCAGATTGCTTAGTGAGTGTCGCCAAACGCTCTACTTGCTGCATTGGGCTAAGCTCAATACCCAGTTCTAATAAGTCAGATTGGTCCATGCTGGTTAACACAGTTACTGCGATCAACTTAGGTCGTTTATCACCATAAGGTTCTAACGCAGCTTTTGCCGCTTCCATCATTCTACGGCCGCCACTGGCGTGCACGTTGACCATCCATACACCTAACTCCGCAGCTGCGGCTACTGCTTTAGCCACTGTGTTAGGAATATCATGAAATTTTAGGTCTAAGAACACTTCAAAACCTTTATTATGAAGCTCTTTTACCAACTGAGGACCGAACAAAGTGAACATTTCTTTACCCACTTTAAGACGGCATGAGCCCGGCTCTAATTGCTCTACAAATGCCATACATTGATCGATATCTGCATAATCGAGGGCAACTAATACCTTTGGGTCTTGCATTGTTTCTACTCTCCGTCTAATCCCACTATTGGTTTAACTGTGCCCCAACTCTTACATGATGGACAATGCCAATATATTGAATGAGATGAAAAGCCACAGCGTCGACACTGATAGTGAGGTTTAATCTTTAATTGTTGGGTAACTAAGCCACGCAAAACTTGCAGGCTTTGTTTAGCTTGACCTTCTTCAGCAGAAGCTAGATGAAGGCCCATTAAGTGATGAAATCCTTTCATGGTAGGGTTGCGTTTCAGCTCAACTACCAACAAATCCTGAGCTTGCTCAGCGCCGTGCGCCTCCCGATAAATAATCGAAAGCTCTACCACTACGCTGGCAATACTTTTTATTGATAAGCAGTACTCTAAAAACTGCTGATAGTACTCGGGCTTTGCCAAATTATCACTACAGGTTTTGTATAGAGATAAAGCATCGGAGGCAAAGTCGATATCTTGCTCTGGGATCTTATTTAAATTTTTAAGTGCTGCTTTATAATCGCCTTCTGCATTTTGAATTTGAGCTAAATGCAAACTAGCTCGAACACACTTCTTGTCTGCGCTAAGCGCTTTTTTTAGTAGCGCTTGGCTCTTTGAAAGCTTCCCGGCAGTTTCTAACTCTTGCGCTTGCTCGCAATAAAAATGCGCAATTTGACGATTAACATCACTCAGTTCTTTAGGGTCTATTTTTTTAGCCACACCAATCGCTTGTGGCCATTCTCGAGTTTGTTGATAGATACTGAGTAATTGTTTTAAGGCTAACTGGCGGTAATCTGGCTCTTCTTGCAATTCAATGAGCAAAGCTTCTGCTCTATCAAATAAGCCTGCGGCTAAATAATCTTTTGCTAATTGTTGTAGAGCTAGGTTCTTTTGGTCGATGTCGATGCCTTCGCGGGCAATCAAGTTTTGGTGAATTCGAATAGCTCGGTCAACTTCACCACGCTGTCTAAATAAATTACCGAGTGCAAGATGGGTATCAATGGTTTCTGAATCTACTTGTAGCAGTTCTACAAACAGGTCTACTGCTTTATCAGATTGATTAGATAAAAGGAGGTTTAAGCCTTCTACGTATTGCTTAGATACGTGATTTGCTTGCTGTTGCTGATTTTGCCTAACGCTGCGCTGCCCCATATACCATCCATAAGCGGCAGCTACTGGTAACAACAAAAACAACAAGCCTAGCATTAACTATCCTTGACCGTCTCGTCTTGCAACTTATTTAGTTGTTTTTGCTGCTTAGCCAATCGACGCTTCAAGCCAGCGCTTTCTAAACGAATACGAGTATAAAAAGCCAACAAAAATAAAAGACAAGTAATAAAGCCGGCTATGAACAAACCAGCCATAAGCCATGACAAGCGCATATCCGATTCGGCAATAAGGTAATTGACACTTACTACTTCATCATTTTGCGCGCCCACAGCAAGTGCAGTAACGAACAGTACAACTAATAACAGCGTTGAGAAAATTGCTTTCACATAACCTCCCAGAGCCAAACAAAAGCTAGGGAAATTATGCAGCAATCACGTTAATTTAACCAGCCAAGATCACCTAATTGTAAAAGAAACAATACTATAGGCCAGCGTTTACGCGCTCTCGCAACTCTTTACCAGGTTTAAAGTGGGGAACATGCTTCCCAGACAACTCTACCTTTTCACCTGTTTTAGGATTTCGGCCCACTCGGGGTGCACGGAAGTGCAGTGAAAAACTACCAAAACCACGAATTTCAATTCTATCGCCTTCCTGTAATGAACAGGTCATTTGCTCAAGAATTTCTTTAATTGCCGACTCAATTTCTTTACTGGTAAATTGAATATGTTTACTAGCGAGTATTTCAATCAAATCAGATTTAGTCATGGATTCTCCAAGCCATTGATAAAGGGAACTAATACCAGTGTAGATAAAGAAATGGGGGGGAACAAGTCCCCCCCAATATTCAATCACATAAATCTAAAAAAAGATTTAAAGATTATTCGCCTTTAAGTGCAGATTTGAATGCATCAGCCATAGCGTTACCAATCTGAGCGTCTTCTTTCTTGTTCAGAGTAGCCATTGCTTCTTTCTCGTCCGCTTCATCTTTAGCACGGATAGAAAGGCTGATTACACGGTTCTTACGGTCAACACCAACGAACTTAGCTTCAAGTTGGTCGCCAACAGAAAGAACAAGTGATGCATCTTCAACACGGTCACGGCTAACATCGCCAGCACGTAAGTAACCTTCAACGCCACTTGCTAGTTCAACAGTTGCACCTTTAGCATCAACTTCAGTAACAGTACCGTTAACTAAAGCACCTTTCTTAAGGTCAGCTAGGTAGTTGTTGAACGGATCTTCAGCAAGCTGTTTAACACCTAGGCTAATGCGCTCACGTTCTGCGTCAACTTGTAGTACAACAGCTTCGATTTCGTCGCCTTTCTTAAAGTCGCGAACCGCTTCTTCACCTTGAGCATCCCAAGAGATGTCAGATAGGTGAACAAGACCGTCAATACCGCCGTCTAGGCCGATGAAGATACCGAAGTCAGTGATAGACTTGATCTTACCTGAAACTTTGTCGTTCTTATCATGAGTGCTAGCGAATAGCTCCCATGGGTTAACTTTACACTGTTTCAAACCAAGTGAGATACGACGACGTTCTTCGTCGATATCCAATACCATAACTTCAACAAGGTCACCCACGTTAACAACTTTAGATGGGTGGATGTTTTTGTTAGTCCAATCCATTTCAGAAACGTGAACTAGACCTTCAACACCGTCTTCGATTTCAACAAAACAACCGTAGTCAGTTAGGTTAGTTACGCGACCTTCAAGACGTGCACCTTCTGGGTAACGGTTAGCAATTGCTACCCATGGATCTTCACCCAGCTGCTTAAGACCTAGAGATACACGAGTGCGCTCACGGTCAAACTTAAGTACTTTAACGTTGATTTCGTCGCCAACATTAACAATTTCGCTTGGGTGCTTAACGCGTTTCCAAGCCATGTCAGTGATGTGTAGAAGACCGTCAACACCGCCAAGATCAACGAATGCACCGTAGTCAGTAAGGTTCTTAACGATACCTTTAACTTCTTGACCTTCTTGTAGGTTCTCAAGAAGTTGATCACGTTCAACACTGTTTTCAGTTTCGATAACAGCACGACGAGAAACAACTACGTTGTTACGTTTTTGATCTAGTTTGATAACTTTAAATTCAAGCTCTTTACCTTCTAGGTGAGCAGTATCGCGCACAGGGCGAACGTCAACTAGTGAACCAGGCAAGAATGCACGGATGGTGTTAACTTCAACTGTAAAGCCACCTTTAACTTTACCGTTAATGATACCAACAACCGTTGCTTGCTCTTCGTAAGCACTTTCAAGTTGGATCCACGCTTCGTGACGTTTCGCTTTTTCGCGAGAAAGAACAGTTTCACCGAAACCATCTTCTACAGCGTCTAACGCTACGTCTACTTGCGCGCCTACTTCAATTTCTAGTTCGCCAGCAGAGTTTTTGAACTGTTCTGCAGGGATAGCAGATTCTGACTTAAGGCCAGCGTCTACTAGAACCATACCGTTTTCGATACCTACTACAGTACCTTTAACAATCGAACCAGAACGGAATTCTAGGTCTTGAAGTGACTCTTCAAAGAGTTGAGCAAAAGATTCAGTCATTATTTAATTACACATATAAGAACGTCCACTTAGCAATCCGGCTAAATGGGGTTAATAATAAACACCTAATTCATCCTTGGTATAGGTGCGCCAAATCCCAGAGATTACTGGGTTAATTTACTGTCGATATACTCTATCGACATTTTCACCACTTCCTCAATAGAAAGTGATGTAGAATCAATAACTAACGCATCTTGAGCAGGAACTAAAGGCGCTACACTACGATTTCTATCGCGGTGGTCACGCTCTTCAATTTCGCTCAAAAGGTGGTCAAAACTAACACTAAAGCCTTTTTCTTGCAACTGATTATAGCGTCGCTGCGCCCGTTCTGCTGCGCTTGCATCTAAAAAGATCTTCGCCGGAGCGTCAACAAAAACTACCGTTCCCATATCTCGCCCATCGGCAATCAAGCCAGGCTCTTCTCGAAATGCGCGCTGGCGTCTTAATAAAGCTTCGCGCACTCGCGGAAATGCAGCAACTTTTGAGGCGGCATTGCCAGCTGTTTCTTTACGAATTTCCAGGGATACATCTTCCCCTTCCAAAATGACTAAAGTATTGCCTTCTTTAGCTTCAAATCGCACATCAAGGTGAGCAGCTAAAAGACTTAACGCTTCTTCATTGCCTAAAGCTACTTCATGATGCAAAGCAGCTAAAGCCAAGACTCGATAAATGGCTCCGCTATCCAGAAGTTGCCATTGATAATGCTGAGCTAGCTTTTGGCATAAAGTGCCCTTACCAGAACCACTAGGCCCGTCAATTGTCACCACTGGAACGTTTTGAGTCATGAGTCCTCCATAATGTCCAAAGCAAAATGCGAGTTCTTATCGGGGGATAGATAAGAACTAAAAAATTCGGCGGCATTATACGTGAAAAGCCGGCAAGAAGCCTCACTAATTTATTAACAAAAAACAAAATAAACCGAACGCTTATCCCACTTTTAAACAAAAAGCAGTATATCATCTGGATATACTGCTTTTTGTTAATAGTGTCTGCTATTTTTTAGGCGGGAAGCTCTACACCAGAATCTTTGATGCGCGCCAACTTATAGCGGAGTGTTCTAGGACTAATACCCAACTTTTCCGCGACATCCTTACGCTTACCATGACACGCTTTAAGCGTATCTAAAATGATTTGTTGTTCTTGCTGGCGTAACTCGTTACCTAAAGGTTCATTTACTAGTGATGACTCAACCACGGGTTCAACCTGTAATGGCTCTAACTGATTTTCTATGACTAAGCAGTCACTATCAATCACGTTACCGTTAGCTAGAATTAGCGCCCTTTGCATAACATTGTCTAGCTCGCGCACATTACCCGGCCAGGAATGATTGAGTAATTTATGCTGCGCACTTAAGCTCAGCTCATAGTTTTGTGCACTATGGCGATTGAGCAAATGCGTCGCTAAAGGCAATACATCTCCTTTACGTTGCTCTAATGGTAGCCAATTTAGTGGAAATACATTTAGTCGGTAATATAAATCTTCTCTAAACTGACCTAGCCTAACAATTTCTCGCATATCTCGGTTGCTGGTAGCAATCACGCGAACATCTAGTTTTATCATTTTGCGGCTGCCCAAGCGCTCAACTTCCCGCTCTTGTAACACTCGCAGTAGCTTAGCTTGTAAGCCAAGATCCATTTCACTGATTTCGTCTAGCAAAATAGTTCCGCCTTGCGCCTGCTCAAACTTACCAGGACAAGCTTTAATGGCACCAGTAAAGGCACCTTTCTCATAACCAAACAATGTTGCTTCGAGCATATTTTCCGGGATAGCAGCACAGTTTATAGCAACAAACTCATGTTCTTTACGTGGTGAACAGTCGTGAATATAGCGTGACAATACCTCTTTACCTGCACCACTTGGCCCGCTAATCAATACCGACGCCTCAGACGCTGCAACTTTCTGGCTCAACTTTAATAACGCTTCGGTAGAAGCATCACCATAAACAGGCTCGCGTTTTTCTACCTTAATAGAAGGTGCATAGCGGCCAACCTGGTTTAATAATACTTCTGGTGAAAAAGGTTTTGATAGGTAGTCAATGGCACCATCGCGCATTGCCGAAACGGCATCGTCAATTTTGGCGTAAGCGGTCATTAACAAAACTGGCGTTTGAGGCCATTTTTGTTTGATATTTTTAAGTAGACTTAAACCATCCATGCCACTCATTTGCACGTCACTCACCACTAGATCAACGGGTTCTTCCGCTAAGGCAATAAGTGCAGACTCTGCACTATCCGCTTGTTCACAGTGATATCCCGCTAATTGCAAGGTATCTACCAATGCTTCTCGCAGACCGGCATCATCTTCAACAATAAGGATTGTAGATTGACTCATGGTTATTGCCCTCCTACAGCAAGATCATGATGGTGTGCCTCAGGAAGTGGTAAACGCACTGTAAAACATGAGCCTTTTGAATTTGATTCAAGCTCAATGCTTCCGTGATGCGCCTTCACGACAGAGTTCACTACCGCTAAGCCTAAACCTGTTCCGTTTTGCTTAGTGGTATAAAAAGGTTCAAAAATCTTATGTTTATTCGCTTCATCTATCCCACCAGCGTGGTCTTCGACGCTAATGAAAAGCTCCTCACCAGAACAACTAATGTGTACTTTTAGTTCACTTCCCTTAGCACTTAACTGCGCGGCGTTTTCGACCAAATTAGATAAAGCAGACACCAAGGCATTAGCATTCACTAGAACTTCTGCATGTGGTGTACTTACTACGCAGGACAATTTAACCTGATGTTGACGCACGCAAGCCTCAGTAGCAGCTTGCAATTGTTCTATGATTTGCTGAGCACTGACCTGATTGACCACCATCCTTTCGCCACTTTTTGCAAACAACAGCATATCGTTCACTTGTGTTTCTAAGTCATTAAGGCGGTCCATCATTTTATTCTGAAAGTTATCGCGGGCATTATCCGACAAGGTTTTATTCGATAAATTCGATCCATACAGCATGGCAGCGGAAAGTGGTGTTCTAATTTGATGGGCTAGTGAGGCCACCATATTTCCTAACGCAGACATACGCTGCAACTTTGCAACATTGGCTTGTAGTTGGCGGGTATGTGTCATATCGGTCAACACAATAAGCTGACCTTGAGTATCTTGTAAAGGCGAGAGACTTAGTTTTACCCGCCTGCCATCAACCAATGAGAGTTCGTGTCCATCATCGGCCTTTGGCGAGAACAGTCTTGGTACCGCCTCTAACCAACGTTGTTGCTCTATATCATCTCCCAGCAATTGCTTAGCCACCGGATTTGCCCTAGAGACAAAACCTTTGTTATCAAGCAATACTAAGCCCGATGGCATAACGTCGAAAATCTGCGACAAGTTATGCTCAGATAAGCTGGTTGGCTGTTGTTGAAGTTGCACTGAGGGCATGAAATAAGCTCCGCGTCATAAAACCGTTAACAGTGCTTATCAATCAATATTCGTGCCATATAAAAAAGGCTCTGAATTCAGAGCCTTAATATAAGATTAATGTGTTTAGCTATCTTTGTTCAAACCGTACTTACGCATTTTTTCAACCAAGGTTGTTCGCCGCATCCCCAGTTGTTCTGCCGCTCTAGCAACCACACCATCTTGTTGCTCAAGCGCTTGGCGAATTAAATCTACCTCAAGGTCTGCCAATAACTCTTTTAAGTTAACACCTTCATCTGGGAGCTGCTGTACCGTTCCCCAGCCTTCTTCATCGAGCTCTTGATCTTGCTCCCCATCAGGAAATAGCGCTTCGGGGCTTGGATCAGAAAATACCGAGGCATCTTCATCACTAAAAATAGCTAACAGCGCATCGCGTTCAGCCAGCTCAGGGCTGTAATTAGGCTCAAAGGTTTCGGCATCAATATGACGATACTTCGGCGGCAAATCGTTTACGTCGACAATTTGGTCAGGATGCAAAATTAGTAGACGTTCGACCAAATTGGATAACTCACGTACGTTACCTGGCCATTGATGCTGCATTAAGGACTCAACTGCGCGTTGGGTAAACCTAACCACTGCCGAATGTTCGTCTTCATGACGATTTACCAACTCTTGAAGCAGCAGAGGAATATCATCTTGGCGCTCTCGCAACGAAGGCATTTCAATGGGGAATACGTTCAAGCGATAGTACAAATCTTCTCGAAACTTCTCTTGCTCAATCATCCGCTCTAGCTGGCGGTGCGTTGCCGCTACCACTCGCACATTTGCGGTAATCGCTTTACTTCCACCCACTCTCTCAAACTGACGCTCTTGCAGCACACGTAGTAATTTAACCTGCATAGGCATTGGCATGTCACCAATTTCGTCTAAGAACAGCGTGCCACCTTCGGCCAATTCAAAGCGGCCTTTGCGCATAGCAAAAGCGCCTGTAAATGCGCCTTTTTCATGGCCAAACAATTCACTTTCGAGTAAATCGGGAGGAATAGCACCACAGTTAATTGGCACAAATGGCCCTTCGCTGCGCACTGAATGGTCGTGAATAGCTTTAGCTACCACTTCTTTACCCGTACCCGATTCACCGAGAATAAGTACATTAGCCTCTTTAGTTGCCACCTGTTCTATCAAGTGACGTACTTCTTGAATAGCGATACCTTTACCAATCAAGTTCTGGCGTAGGCGCTCACTTTTAGCAGGGCTTGCTTTACCAGGTAGATGAGTTAAGTATGCGTCACAGTGATGTAGCAACTGAGTAAGCTGCTCATAATTAAAAGGCAGATCTAAATGGCCAATAAGGTTAGGTAACACCTCAACAATGCTGCCCTCACCTACTGTTAAAAATGGACAATGAGGATGTTTAGCAATAATGCTTTGCACATCCTCTAACTGTTTACTGATTAGTACAACTTTATCTGCGTTACTCGCCAAAGCACTTAGCTCGTCGGTATTGCATACGTTAAATTGTTGGCCAATAAAACCAAGTACCGTTTCTAGTTGCTTAGCTCTCTCTTGGTCACTTTCACAAACTAAAACGCTATTGGATGCTTGCATCCCTATCCCCTGCAAAAAATAAGCTACCTTGCGACAAACTTATGGCTAGTTACCCTATTAAATGATTGTAAACAGGCGTCAAAAATACGCAAGGTATAAGCCGTAAAAGCGACAAAAATATGACACTTGTTCAGTATTATGTGACAAGTACAGCCCCACTCACTCGGTAATTTGTGGATTGCGTAGAAGATTTGAACAAACAGTCACGGGGTCTCTTGTTTAATAGATTAATTTGGATAGGCTTCTAGGTATAAGCTTTGCATAGAGCAATATAGATTAAAGTATCTAACAACAATTAGTGGAAACGGGAATAGCGGATGTTTAATAACAAACAAATATTGATTACGGGTGGTACCGGTTCATTTGGCAAAAAGTTTGTTAAGTTACTTTTAAAAGAGTACCAACCCAAACGCGTTATTATTTATTCCCGCGATGAACTAAAACAATATGAAATGCAGCAAGAGTTTAATCAACCCTGTATGCGCTATTTCATTGGTGATGTAAGAGATAAACAACGCATTACCATGGCAATGCGTGGCGTAGATTTTGTTGTTCACGCTGCAGCTCTAAAGCAAGTTCCAGCTGCTGAATACAATCCAATGGAGTGTATTAAAACAAACATCAATGGTGCCGAAAATGTCATCGATGCGGCACTATACAACAATGTAAAAAAAGTCATTGCTCTTTCTACAGATAAAGCAGCCAACCCCATCAACCTATACGGTGCCACTAAACTTGCATCCGATAAGTTATTTGTTGCGGCAAATAATATAGCTGGAGACCAAGATACCAGTTTTGCGGTTGTTCGTTACGGCAACGTCGTTGGTTCGCGTGGCAGCGTGGTTCCTTTCTTTCAACGACTAATAGATGAAGGTGCTGAGTCTTTACCAATTACTCATCAGGATATGACACGCTTTTGGATTACACTAGAACAAGGCGTACAGTTTGTAGTAGACAACTTTAATCGCATGCATGGTGGCGAGATTTATGTCCCTAAGATACCCTCAGTTAAAATCGTAGACCTAGCAAAAGCAATGGCGCCACACTTGGCTACACATATCATCGGCATTAGGCCAGGGGAAAAACTTCACGAAGTGATGTGTCCAGCGGATGACTCATACCATACCTTTGAGTTTGACGATCACTACGTCATTGCACCGTCTATCTCCTTCAGTAGCCGCACTAATGATTTTCAAAAAAATGCATTAGGTGAAGGCGGTAAAAAGGTTGAGTTAGGAATGGAGTACAACTCTTTATCTAACCCTCATTATCTTACAATCGAGCAAATTAAAGAGCTTCGATAAGCATGAGCAGTCCAATTCATTACGGTAAGCAGCAAATTGACCAAGATGATGTTAAAGCGGTAGTCGATACACTCAATTCAGCGTTTCTCACCCAAGGACCTCAAGTTGCTCAATTTGAACAAGCCTTAGCAAACTACGTAGGTAGTACGCATGCCATTGCCTGCAGCAATGGAACCGCAGCCCTACATTTGGCTTGCTTAGCCTTAGGCATTGGGCAAGGTGATACCGTCTGGACATCTGCTATTAGTTTCGTGGCATCAGCCAACTGTGCGCTTTATTGCGGTGCAAGTATTCGCTTTATTGATATTGACCCTAACACTGGCAATATCTCACTCAAGGCTTTAGCCGCTAAGCTACATCAGTCGCATAAAACCAACACTCTTCCCAAAGCTATCGTTGTTGTTCATTTAGCTGGGAACAGTTGCGACATGCAAGCTATATATAAGCTCTGCAACCCCTTAGGTATTAAACTGATAGAAGATTCCTGCCATGCTCTTGGTGCCAGTTATCAAGGAGCTAAAATAGGAAGTGGTAAATATAGTGACTGCTGCGTATTTAGCTTTCACCCAGTAAAAAGCATAACCAGCGCTGAAGGTGGGATGATTACCGCTAATGATGCAAATTTGGCTAATCGCCTAAAACAGCTTGCATCCCACGGCATTACCAAAGATCCACAAGAGCTAACAGTGTCTGGACAACCACAGTGGTATTATGAGCAACAAAGTTTAGGCTACAACTACCGATTATCTGACTTACAAGCTGCTCTGGGTTTAAGTCAATTGGCTAAACTCGATACTTTTATCGAACGCAGACAACAAATATTCAATATCTACCAAGAAGCATTTAGTGCCCATAACTTAAGCCTCCTTGAGCAAAATAAGGAGGGGGAAAGTGCTCACCACCTCGTTGTGTTACTCATTCCAAACAACCAACGAGATACTGTGTATCGACAGTTAGCTGACATAAACATTCATTGTCAGTTGCATTATATCCCTATTTATCGCCAGCCCTATCATCGTATAAGTAATGCAGAGATAGAAAAATTTGCTGGAGCTGAACAATACTTTAAGAGTGCCTTATCTCTGCCGGTGTATCCCGACTTAAGCCATCAACAGCAACAACGCGTGATTAATTCCTTGTTGGAGATTATTAATGAGTAAAAGCTTGTGTGTAATCCCAGCAAGGGGGGGAAGCAAACGTATCCCCAAAAAAAACATCCGGGATTTTTGTGGTAAGCCAATGATCGCTTGGTCTATTGAAGCAGCTCTTAATAGTCAATTATTTGATGATATCATCGTTTCAAGTGATAATGCGGAAGTCATTGAAATTGCAAATCAATATGGTGCTAGTACCCCTTTTGTTCGCCCAGCAGAATTAGCTAACGATCATGCTGGTACAACTGCGGTGGTTAAACACGCAGTGAATGTCGTTGACCCTGATAGGTCCCGATACACAAGCATTTGCTGTTTATATGCCACAGCCCCATTTGTGAACGCTGATGGATTACAGCAAGCAGCAAAGAACTTAGATAAGCCAAAGTGCAAAACCAGCTTTTCCGCATCAAGCTTTGCCTTTCCGATTCAACGTGCGATCAAATTGGAAAGTGAAGGAGTAAGCCCTTTTCAACCAAATTTAATGGGACAGCGTTCTCAGGATTTGGAGCCGGCTTATCATGATGCAGGACAGTTTTATTGGTGGACCCGGCAAGCACTTGACGAAGATGCTGGAATGTTTTCCAACACATCATTTCCAGTCATTCTTCCAAGAATGCTAACTCAAGATATCGATGAGCCAGAAGATTGGGAAATGGCACAGTTTTTGTTTAATTATTTACACAAGCCTTAAAGTTTGGCGCTGTATACCAACTAAAGTTTTTTGCTGGCAGACCGATAAATAGACAATCTAACGAGTAGGGATCAAGAATGACGATACGAAACAGAAACGAGCCGCTTCTTGTTCAATGTCCCTGCTTACCCGACCGCAAGCTGCTCGACCACTACATTGACCAGATATATGATGCAAAGTGGATTACAAATAATGGGCAACTTGTTCAACGCTTAGAAAAAGAACTAACAGATTTTTTAGATGTACCTTATTTAGTTCTAACCGCAAATGGAACTTCTGCTCTTCAACTGGCGCTTAAGTTGTATGATATCGACCAAGAAGTCATCACTACTCCATTCACCTTCGCTGCAACCGGCCAAGCAATCAAATGGGTAGGAGCGGAACCCATTTTTGCAGATATTGATAAAAAAAGCCTCTGCCTTTCACCTAAAGCAGTAGCAAAGAAAATAACTAAAAGAACTCAAGCCATACTCCCGGTTAATGTATATGGAAGAACTGCACATAACCAAGAATTTGAATCGTTAGCAAAAACACACAAGCTAAAACTTATTTTCGATGGCGCGCAGAGTTTCTCCCCGCCTAGTTTGCACCAAAGGCTAGCTCTAACGAGCGGAGATGCCACCGCACTGAGCTTTCATGCCACTAAAATATTCAATACTATCGAAGGCGGTGCGCTAATTCTTAAAAGTGAAGATGATTACAAAAAAGCTAAATCACTAATTAACTTTGGATTTAGAGTAGGACTTCCAAGCGAAAATGGTACAAATGCAAAAATGAACGAATTTGAGGCAGCATTTGGATTAGCCAATTTAGAAACGATTAATAAACAAATTGAAATCAGAAAACACTTGACGGAAGAGTACAAACAACAATTAGCGGACGTTGAGGCATCAGGAAAAATAAGGCTGATAAAGTCACCCAATTATGCCTATTTACCCATTCAATTTTCCGATGAAGCGACGCTGCTTAGCATTGATAAAGCGTTGCAAGAGCAAAATATTTTTGGTCGCCGCTATTTTCACCCGCTGCAACCAGGCTGTGAGCCAAGTTCTGTCCCCAAAGCCAGAGCAATATCAAACCAAGCGTATTGCTTACCCTTACACGGGAACATGTCGGTCGCAGATACCCATGAAATAGCACTGATACTTAAAGCGGCTCTCGCCTCACCTAGCGTTAGTTCTTTAGCCTTATAAGCACAATGGTAAACCAACGCTAAGCGTTAAGCGCTAGCCGGCAAACCAAATCATCTTTCCAGCGAAGGTTGGAATAAAGGCAAGCCTAATAAAGAAAACGCTCTAGCCTTGTTCCTTTAAGATCAGCATAAACCTCATCTATGATGAACTCGTCTAGCTCTTCTCGCCAAGGCTGGCTAGCTAATACTTGTTGGTTTTTGTATACCGAATAATAGTCATCAGAATGACTTTCTCCGC
Source organism: Agarivorans albus (assembly GCF_019670105.1). NCBI lineage: Bacteria > Pseudomonadati > Pseudomonadota > Gammaproteobacteria > Alteromonadales > Alteromonadaceae > Agarivorans > Agarivorans albus. Next base: position 2,881,674 of record NZ_AP023032.1, read on the forward strand.
TGGACACAACAAACTGCTCTGTACTCTCATGCCAATTTAACCCTACAAATTTAAACAAATTTTTCATTTTCGCGCAGGTATCATCTAACAGGTCTTCATAGTGCTGCACTAGAAACCTTGTTGGGTACTTGTCTGCCAAATCTAAATACATATTAGTGACTTCTTTCCATTTGTAATACCCAAAAAAATCTTCACTTCCTTGATTTTTACAATTGCCAAAACGCCACTCCTTTAAAATCTCAGCTCCCTTAGGAAACTCCTTTTCATTTTTCATCCAAGAACTTAATACTGCACAAGGGTGTCTCACCAAACCAACACCATGCACATAAGGCACCTTTCTTAGCATCGGTTCAATCACCGTTTGATATCGATTTTCTTTAAACACCAAAACAGAAGACGAATCAGATTTTTCGAACTGAGGGTATCTACCTGACGCCACTTTATCTATTTGTGTAAGAAAAGAAGAGTCATTTGCAAACATATTTTCAAATAACAGCTCAAACTCTTCAGCATTTGAATCTTCATTTATTACATTTTTAAACTCATAAGCAAAAAGAGGCTGAAACCTAAAAGTAACCTCTGGTGAACTATTAAATACCTGCCCAAGCCAACTAGTACCACTTCGTGCCACTCCGGCAATATAAACTACTTTATCTACTGTCATTTTTTAGTCGCTTTAAAATCAAACCTAAAATGCGAATATATCTGTTCCATGGGCTGTTCAATGGCAAATGTATGACTAAAGCCCGCGTATTCACTTAGCTTTAGCAACCATTGCTTATCAAACCATGTCCCCACAACATCATTATTATTTTCACAACTTTCAAAATAAAAAGCTTCACGTTCAGGAGAGTTATAAAAATTCCATGTTTTGGAGATATCAGGGATATCCCCAATAAACAAACGGCCACCTGGCTTAAGCCAATACGCAAACTTTTTAAACAAACTAACCACTTCAGCTAGCGAGAAATATTGTATTCCTGCATAGATAATGATGATTGAAAAGCTTCCCTTCGGGAACTCCAACTGCGACACGTTAGCGCATACAGTTTCCACATTAGGTAAGTCCAGCTTAGACAAACTGTCCACAAACTCAGGGGTAACATCGACACTAACAACCTTAGAACACTCAGGGGCTATATATTGAGAAATAAGCCCATTTCCACAGCACAAGTCAAGTACGACATCATCTCTTTGAAGTTCTAAATGATCAGTGATGTATTGCAGAGTGTTGCTCCACACCGTCTCAGATACTGCTTGCTTGTTGTAAGTTCTCAAAACCTGCTCTTGCATCGACGATGATTTTGATACTTGCCCGTGTTCTTTCCAGAACGCTGTCCATTTTTCCGAAGACACACTAGTTCTCCACTTGATCGAGAATTGCAGACAATACATCCACCATAGATTGCATATCCTCAACGCTATAGCGATGATCAATAGGCAAAGCAATTAGATGCTGTGACCATTCTTTTTCTAACAAAAATCCACGCTCTTTTCTCTTCAATACATCAGCCCATAGCCTAGGAACAAAAATTCCGTTTTCATGAAGCAAAGATAGCTCAATGCCATTTTGAGGTAATAAAGGATAACAATAAGGAGACGAGGATGATTCAATAGCCAAAGTATTGTAGCGTTCCAATCCTTTATGCAAAATGGAAAAATTCTTTAACCTTTGTTTCATCGCCCAAAACAAATCGACATTCTGCATTAGTTTTTCTGTCTCGCTAGACATACGGCCTATACTGCAATCTAAACTCGCTTCATATGTTTGATAAGCTGCGAATGCTTCTTGTTGATGGCCAGCCAAACGCAACGCACAATGTTGAGTCGATGATTCAAATTGCGGATAAACAGATACGTCTATCGGTTTAGGCGCATACAACAAAGCCCCGTCTCCTACCCCAAAATATTTACGAACCGAAGTAAACGACCAGCAGCCTAAATTTTCAAACCCGAAAAAATTATGAGTATCGTCTAGAATGACTTTCTCCTGTCCGTAGGTGTTGATTATTCTTTTAGATATATCACTCTTAAGTCCGAAGTAGTTGGTCCATAAAAAGTACTCGCCGTCTAATAAATCTGGCTGAACCTTAGGTGTCAGGTCACCATTTAACTCATAGTATCTGATATTTATTCCCAGCAGCCTAAAGGGTTCCAGGGTGGCATCGCAGGTATAAAACGGAACGTACACTAACTTAGGGTTGATTGCTTTTAGTAAAACCATTAAACAGGCTCGGCCGGTCGACAGAGCGTAAAATGAAGAATCCTGCAAATACCCTTTGTTGGCTATTTCTAACTCAAAGAAGCCGCCAATATTCTTCATACACGCAACTCCCTTAGTTTCTGTTTCACACTAGTACAAATGTAATCAATCTGTTCATCGTCAAGATCTTGATGTAAAGGTAAGTTAAGAATACTCCGAGAAACGCTATAAGAGTCCGCGTATACATCCGGGTCAATGTTTGAAATCAACCTGTAATAAAGCGCTATTGTGGGTACATTTAGATCGAATAACGAAAAGTAAAGTTTCTCCCGTAAACCACCGTGAATAACGAGTGGAAATGAGTGCGGAGTAATGTTCTCGATTTGTTCGTACATTACAGTTAAACCTTCAACCCCTTTCAATTGTTCTAAATAACGCTGATAGTGTTTTTTTCGTGTTGACCTTACTTTTTCCATATCTGTAAATAGCAGCTCTGACACAACTACAGGTTCACACATTTCGGCACTAGGGATTGCTGGTAAAGGCAATTCTGAATTGTTACACCGTAGCATCCCACCGGTGGGAACAGCTAATGATTTGTGCAGACTGTAAAATGCGTAGTCACCATATCCACCGAGAGTCACATTGGTATCAATCAATCCCGCCACATGGGCACAATCTTCAATTAAAATAATGCTGTAAGTATCACACAGCTGTTTTACACGCTTAGTATTTGATTGCTCAATACCAAAATAATGTACGAGTAACATTACTCTAAACTTACCTGATTTCATTTGTAACTCTAAACTGCAATAATCAATTTCTAGCCGTTGATTTAGAGAGTAAAAATCATAAGCCAAGTCTAAAGACTCAATCGGGTCAAAAATGCCGGAACCTTCTCTGTCAGTTATCCCGATGTAAGCAGGTAGCAACACATTTTTATTTGTCCTACACACCTCAGCTAAAATACGCCCCCATGCTGTTCTGGCTGAATTGGTGAATGCCAGTCTGGTGTTATTCGACACCTGTTTAGACGGGTTAGTTTGCACTGAAATCATTCACTTAATACCTCATTTTGCGAGCAGATTCTAAAATCATCACTCAGCATTCTTTGAACCTCTTCAATTGAATTCCACATCAGTACATCGATGATGGACAAGCCAGGAACAAATTGATTTCTCCTTTGGCTATAAGCTTTGAGTTCCGGCCGCAGAAATTTCAACTGAATATTGTGTTCATCAAACTCCTGTTGCTTGAAAATAACAGCACCGCCACAAGGGTTAATATACTCATCTGCGCCATAATGCTTTGCAATTTCCAAAGCCCATTGCCCCGCATGCTCTACACTATCAATTGGCATATTTTCTTTAGATTGCACCACTAAAGGGGTTGATATTCCAAGATATTGATTGGTTGTTGCAAGGCTGTGAGCAAGTAAGTCGCCTAGAGAATCTGTTTCCAATGCCAGGCACTCGTCTAATAGCTCCATAGAAGCCTTGAAATATGGCGCTTTTTTACGCCAGTAATCAAATTTGCCTCTAATCTGTTTTTTCCATTTTGCGTCATTATGTATAGATAAAGTATTAATATAATCAAATTGACCACGTTTACTCAGCGGAACAGTAATAAACTGCCACTGCTTACTCTCATCTGGATGTAAAATACGATTTCGGTTTACCCACCCTTTATCAATAAATTGAACTTGATCGAAAATCACCCATATATCCACATGAGCCATTAACTGAAAGTAACCAAGATAAGGAAGAAAATAGGGTTGCATGATCCCAATTTTCATCAAAAGCTCCTTTTTAAGAGACACAAAAATTAAATATAAAGAAAAAACACAGCAATAATTGAACCATCATTTTAAGCTAGTTACACTAAATTTTATAAATCCTAGCATGCAAAAATATAAAGAGTGATAAATGAAAAATTTAGCTCCTATCATGGTCTCAACGTATAGTCGCTTAAACCATCTAAAAGCAACTATTCAAGCACTGCAAAACAACAATCATGCAGTCGACACTCCTTTATATATTTTTTCGGATGCAGCGAAGCCTGGCGATGAAGAAGCAATTGCAAAAGTTCGTTCTTACCTTACAACTATCAAAGGCTTTAAATCAGTCACCATTATTGAACGAAAAACCAACGGTAGAGTACAAAACAATCGACAAGGAATAGCCCAACTATTAAAGCAATACGGTAGGGTTATTTTTATAGAGGATGATATCTTCACTGCGCCAGGCTTTATTACATTCATGAATCAAACACTGGATCTCTATCAAGACTCACCTGATATATTAAGTGTAAGTGGGTATATTCCAGAACTAGATACTGATAGCCACCATGTTGACGCTCTACTGCTTAAACGTTTTTCTGGCTGGGGAGTCGGTTTCTGGAGTGGAAAGTATGAACAAATAAAAGCCATTAGCTTAGATGATTTTGAGAAAATTAAAAATTCAAAAGAACAGACAAAGCGCTTAAATGAGCAATTTGGTGAAGATCTGTTTAATCGTTTTCGAGCGGAAGCTTTAGGCCACCTTGACGGCGTTGATACCCGAGCCTGCTATCTACAATTCGTTAAAAATATGTACAGTGTGCATCCTAAACGTTCATTGGTTCAAAATACCGGTAACGATGGTTCAGGAGTGCATAGCAGCATCAACGACAAGTATGAAGTTAAGCTTTGGGACAAAACCGAGAACTTTGTACTCCCTGCTAAACTAAATTCTACAGCGATTATCGACAATAAAGTTGCAAGCTTTTTTCGCCCAGACCATCGAGATTTAAACCCAATGGTTATCACCAACATTATTGAACAGCTCAATCATAAAGGCATTAAGGACATCTGCCTTTGGGGCACAGATATAATGACGGACTTATTTCTGCAAGAGGCCACCAATTATAGCTTTAATATCCGATGCATTATGGATTCGTGGGCAGAAACGCAACAAACACACCGTGGTTACCCGCTCATTACTCCAAGCCAAGCTATACAGCAAGGAGAAGATAATTTTGTTATTTTGTCTTTCGCGTCTCGATTAAAAATGAAATCTATTGCTAAAAAACTTAGCCCAAACATCACTATCATCATTTATGAAGACAAACTGTAAACCCAACAGTTATGGGTAACAGATTTCGTGACACCAACACTCGCTGTTTGCTAGGCGGTGCTACCAGCATCAACAGTAATGGTAGTGCCAGTAATTGCACTGGCCTCCGAACTCAATAAATAACACACTGCAGAAGCAGCTTGCTGTGGGCTAGCGAGGCTTTTCAATGGAGTTCGACGACGTATTTTATCTAGCTTGTCCCCTTCTAGTTTTTCTGTCATCTGGGTTTCTAGAAAGCCTGGTGCAACGCTATTGACGGTTATATTCGCTTTGCCTAACTCTCTAGCCAGTGAACCAGTAAAGCCTTGCAAGGCAGCTTTAGAAGCGGCATAAACACTAAGTCCATTAAACCCAGTATTGGCTATAATAGACGAAATATTAATAATCCTTCCCTCCTGATTTAACAGCATTGGCCTGGTCAAGTATTTGGTCATCAATATTGGTGACTGAACGTTAAGGCGCATTACTTGGTCAATTTCGCTATCGTGCATTGTCGCCAATATACCGTCATGGCCAACAGCGGCATTGTTAACAAGAGCGTAAGGGCGGCCAAATTGTTTAACGATATCCCGGCATAATTGTGGGATATTCGCTAAGTCAGCTAAATCGCACTGTAGCCAGTCTAGCTGTTGAGAGTAGAGATTAGCTAGCTCGATGAACCCATCACTATGTTTACGTGATAAGCCAAGCACCTTGTAGCCTTGCTTCAGTAAAGACTCACAAATAGCCAAACCAAGGCCTTGACTAGCGCCACTTACCACTACTAATTTACTATTATTCATTTCGTTTTACTTTACCTGTCAATGCTATATCAATGCTGTCTAGCCACCTGAAAAACATCGGTATTTGATAGCGTTGTAAGCTCCGATTACAGTGTTCAAGTATGTGCTGTTGAGCTAGTTTGGGATCTTTCTCTGTGCACACAATATCTGCAGCAACCAATTGCCCCATAATTGGATTTGACTTGGGGTAAACCCTTGCATGAAGCACCAGAGGGCTTTGATGTAATACGTCTTCGATATATTCGGGATAAACTTTGTTACCACCAACATTTATCAAGCCGCTGCTGCGCCCTTGAAAATAGACTCTACCCTCTTTGACAGCCACTTTATCACCGGTATTAACATACTCGTGTTCGGCGTTAACTTTTAGCAATAAACAATCATCACTATCAATGCTTAACATTGGAAATCGCTTAGCGTTATTAAGCCAAGTTAGAGGAAACCCAGCTTGTCCGTCAGAAACCGCAAAACCCACCCCCAACTCAGAAGCTGCAAAAATATGAGAGACTTTGGCTTTGGGGAATAGACCCGTTATTTGGTCTAACAAACTTTGTTCCGCAATTTCCCCGCCAAGGCTAACAAACTTTGGATGTAAGGAATCAATACCTTCAGCCATCATAAAGCGCCGATAAATTGATGGAGTTGCAGAAATGGCATCCACACCGTTAGTAAGCATAATGTCTAACGATGTTTGCGGATTTGCATTAACGGCATCAACCAGTTTTGCACCGCTTAACAGGCTCTGCAACACAACTTGAATACCAGCAAATCGAGTCGCTTGATAAAGTAGCCCCCAACATAGGTCATTTTGCACCTCTCCGGTAACAACTGCCCTACTTAACTGTTGCAAAGTATGTGCATTCCAGCTCGGTATCCCAGTTGTGCCAGAGCTGGCAAACCACCACTTAGTTTCCTGCGAGTTATCGCTTTGCTTATCTGCATCAATCCTGCGTAACGCTTCCTCAGCATTTACCCCATCTGGTAACAGCAGCAGATGTGCAACGTGACCATCAAAAGCCAGCAACTCGGTGACAAACTGGTGAATATTCTCAAAACTAACCACAGTTTTATCGCGTGCAGGGCGAACTCTTCTTAATTCCTGCGCCGCGTTAATTAAGCTACGAAAACTGACATTTCCATCAAAACCAAGAGCGATGCGATCAGCAAATTCAGTCACTACTTGTTCAAGGTTTTTGTACATTATTTATTGGCGCTTTGCTGATAAATAGATAGAAATTCACCAAAAGTGCGAGGGTAAACCGCCATTTCCATTTCACTAAATGGGTCAAGACCTAGCTCTTCTTCTAATTGAGCAACTAACAATGCAAAACCCAATGAATCTAAACCGCTTTCTAATAACACAGTTTGATTATCAATATTTTCAATTAAGGTACAGCCACAAAGTTGAGCTGCACTCTCGAAACACCCGCGAATACGTTGTTCTAAATTCAAAATTATTCCTTATAAAGTAAAACTAATATACTTTGCAGCTTCGGTAATCTGTTTTGGCAATTTAGCTAACACTCTCTCACGCTGCGCCTGCCACCTTGAAACCGGATACCTAAAATCATGAAGCAAGCAGCTACTCTCGGTTTTGATACCCTCTATATTAGTGCTAGCGTTAAGCTGGTACTCAAATACTTTTCGGAGTTTTAACACTGAGAGATTGGTCGACAATACTTCAGCTTTCAACTGGTCTACAAATTGTTTCTGGTAGTTGGCGCTGTAGTCTAGGGCAGCTACCTCTAACAACAAACCAGAGCCAGGCCAAACATCTGTTTCACCAAGATAACAGCCCCACTCAAGTAATCCGGGCCCGGCGATATCAAAATTAAGCACCCCAATAGGTCGATTATCTTGATAAAAAATAAAATAGTCGCAGTTTTTCTTTTCAGATAAACCGGCAAACCAAGCTTGATGATTTTCAAATGAGATAAGCTCACTATTTCTCATCATATTACGAACGCGATCTTGATTGCGCCAGCCAAGTACCAACTCCAATTGGCTAGATTCTATAGGACTAAATGTAGAACGGGGATAATGCTTGCTCAAAAAAAGGGTTCCATGATTACGGTTGTTTGTATAATACTTTTTTTGTTGGCCATATAGGAACAGCCACACAAAATCTGAATCACCTTTTGCCGCTAAACTTGCCTAATATCACGATTGCTTCGACTGATCCTTTCCATCGCAGTGATAATTCGCTTAGGGCCGTATACATCCACAGTTTGTTTTGCAAAATTATGCATTTGTGATAAATCACTAGCCAACAAACAATCGAGCTTATCACTAAGTTGTTGCTTTGCTGAGCCCACGCGAATATCAAAGGCAAGACACCAGCCAGAAGCTTCAAGCTCGCAGGCGGCTGTAACTTGGTTATCGGCCACAATCGCAAATACTGAAGGTACGCCTTGGCTAGCGAGTTCAAACATAGTTGAGCCAGCGGCTCCCATAGCAATCTTAGCTCTCCCCATTAAATTCGCCATTTCTTTGGCGCTAAGGTTGCGATGTAGCGTAACCTTAGCAAGATTGGTGTTATTAAGATTGATATTCATCGCATCGGTCACAACTAAGTGAATATCGGTAAAGCCTGCACTGATGAGCGCTTCAACGGCATCCCAACTTAGGTTGGCTACGTCTGCCCCACCAAAACTAACTAACGCAATTTTTCGCTCGGAATAGTTTAAAAAGCCTTGTTCAAATTCTGAACGAAGTAAAACGTAGGGCAAACCTAGAAGTAACTCTGCGCGTGGGAAGGTTTCACAATAAAACGCTTTAAAAGCTTCTCCGTTAGGACTAACCAACAGCTGACTATCTAGTTGATAGGCTTGTTGTAAATCATCAATATGAGCAAGCTGATCTGCAACACGATTAAATATCTCACATTGTTGTTGTGTAAAATGGTAGCCGTCGATAAACAACCACTCTGGCTTATTTATTAACGATTGATTAAGCAGTTGCTGTTCACTATCGACATAGTTGAGCTCTACGCTTGTTGGTAAGTTAATGGTTATACGGCTAGTGGTGAACAGCTTCACTTTCCAGCCTCTTGCTGTGGCAGCACTAGCCAAGGCAGACATTCTTACCAAATGACCAAAGCCAATAGATGGGTTGGCATCAAGCCTAATCCACAATTCCATTTAGGAAAATAACTCCCAGCTAAGCGGAGTACCTTTATCTAAATCTTTTATGGCTTTGCGCCCCTGCACCACTTCCCAGTATTTAGGTGGCATCCCTAAACCAGGTCTAACAATCTTTAGGTTTTGCGACGTTAATATATCACCGGCTTTGATATCACAGCTGACATATATCGAGCGGCGGTACATCTTCGATTGTTCTTCCGCTGCGGTTCCACCGTAACGTACCTCACCTAAGGCCAGCTTGGCACTATTACATTCTGTAACTAAGCTCTTCAGCTCGCCAGGCTCTAGTGAAAAGGCGGCATCAACCCCTCCTGCATTACGGTCAAGTACGAAGTGTTTTTCAATAACACAAGCTCCCATGACCATACTGGCAACACTCACTCCTATACCTAAGGTATGATCAGACAGCCCTACCAAACAATCGAAGCTTTGCTGCATGTGCGGAATGGTGGCTAAGTTAGTATTTTGAGCCGATGCCGGATAAGTACTAGTGCACTTAAGTAAGATAATTTGTTGATTGCCCTGTGCACGAATAGTACGCATTGCTTCATCTATCTCCGCTAAGCTAGCCATGCCTGTCGACAGAATAATCGGTTTGCCAGTTTTCGCTATACACTCAATCAAAGGTAAATCGTTGTTCTCAAAAGATGCGATTTTGTAACAAGGCACATTAAGATCTTCCAACATATCTACTGCGTCTTTATCAAAAGGGGAACTAAAAGCAATCAGCCCTAGTGAATTTGCATAAGAAAATAGGGCTTCGTGCCATTCATACGGAGTAGCAGCCTCTGCGTATAACGAATGTAAATTTCGGCCTTGCCATAAATTGCTACCTTCGTTAATAACGAAACCTTCTTTATCTGTGTCTAAAGTCATACTATCAGCGGTATAACTTTGCAATTTTATCGCATCTACCCCAGCCTCTGCTGCTTGTTTAATCATTTCCTTGGCAATTGCAAAATCTTGCTGATGATTACCCGAAAGTTCGGCAATGATAAAAGGCTTATCTTCACTGGATATGGTTTTACCAGCAATCCTAATTACTTGCATTGTTAAAATCTTACGAAGGTTACTTTGCTAAGACACTAGCAAGAACCACACCCAAAAACATTACTTTTTTGACACATTTCGACAGTGGCGTCATTCTTGCTTTTTAATTCACTAAGCTTCGGTTAAGGTTAAATAAAGAAATTAAGAGGACACACCTAATGGACGCAAAAGAGTTTACCGAGTTGATGCAGAACTCAGCTAAAGATGCCGTGCTTTTTGCAAAAGAAGAATATCAGATTGAGCTCGACTTTAGCTTAAACAGCATCGCTGATATCGACAAAATAATTGCTCAGTTAAGCATTCAAGCTCTAGATGATAAAGCGCTATTCACCTACTCCTTTTTACTCGGTTCTTATCTGGGCGAAGTATACATACAATCTTACAATGGGCATTGGCTTTATGAAGAAGAGACCGAAGATGAGCCACCGCAAACTTTTGTAGTAGATGGCGATAAGACTTTTGCTTTCCCCAGCAAAATATACCATTCGCTGGTAGGAACCGAAGAACACTCAATAAATGAATATTTTGAGAAAATAGCTGAACAAACGAGCGTTCAATAGAACAGAAGTTGAATAATCCGCCTTTACAAGGCGGATTATTCACTTAACCTTTCGCTTGTCGCTCCCAAGTTGCCTTTTGAGTAGTCACATCCCAAGAATCAAAGCTCTCGACATAATAATCTCTCGCATCTTCAATGTATTTACGCCAAATCTCTTTCCCTTCTTTAAAGCGCTCGATACAAAGCTCTTCATCTTCAGATGAGAAAGCCAAACGAGTAAGATAGGTTAAACAAAATGAAGCGCTTCCTCGCATCAATGCAAAAAACAGCGAATGTTTATTTGCAGAGCTTTGCTGTACAAATCTAAATTGGGTGTTCAGCAAATTTAGAATATCTTGCCAACTCTCCGTTGGCGCATCTAGAGTACCAAGAAAATGCTCACAATTATCGACAAACTCTTGCTGTTGGTATTGTTCAGAGAATAGTTGATACCAAGTATTGGTTTCAGAAGTGTATGCGTGTTGCTTTAGCAAGGTTTTCAACGCAATTTTATCAATGCTTTCGCTCAGAATAATGTTTTCACTTAATAACGCTTGTGTACCACCTATATGTGCACCATCACTACAATTAAATACATCCACATCAGCGTACTCAGCAATGGTTTCTTCCATCACCTCGCGCGCAAAGCGAAACTCGTATTTAGTGCTAACCCATTCTTGAAAGTTGCCTTTAGCCCTTATTCCGGTTCCATGCTTTGCGTAATTGTACAACTCTTTCCCTGATTTTTCATGAAAGTAAGCGGAGTGCTTACTATGATGCTGGCTAGGATCCTTGAAGCCTAAGTCAATTCCAAACATGAAAATTTGCTTAAAGCCAAGCTTTAAGGCGTAAGCTAGGGCACTATTTGACACTGTAGGATAAGAATAAAGAATATCCTCTAAATCATTAGTCCCTTGAATCGTATCTTGATACATCAGGGTGGCAGCTTCACCACGCTTAAAACATATAAATGCTTGATTAAACATTGAAACAACGTCGGGGTGAACGCCGTTAACACTAAGCAAGTCAATACCTTTAACCCACTCGGGATCATTTACCTGCTCAATCCACTCAACCGTTGCTCTTGTTTGTTCAACTTCTGCGTGAAAATCAGGTTTGATACCCAACTTGTAAAGAGTCTTTAAACAAGTACCACAAGAAATAATAATTGCATGATCTTGATGTTGTTTTAAGTGCTCAATATTGTCATCCAGCGATGGTCCATTACCTACGATAAAAACTGGCGTATTTGATAGAGCAGTTGCCACCTTAGTGCCTTTATGCTTTTTCAAGTGATAGCAGTTTCTTTTAAATGCTTCGTTAGTATGTGAAATATTAAACATTGCATGATCAAAGTACTCACCAATGTTCATTAATACCCTAAATTGCTCTCGGGTACTGCGGATTGCTTCGTCCATAACACGATGGAAGTAGCTCACATAGAAAAAAGTATATGACAGTATATTTATACCTTGCTGCTGAAGCCGGGTATGTAAATCGTTGAACATGTTACTGCCATCATCACCAATATTTAGATAGATGTTTTGCTCATTGTCTTCAACTTTTTCTAATATCGCGCTCCAATCGGTCAACATTAAAGAAGCTGTAAAGTAATCAATATTGGGCTCGTACAAAATGAAATAATCGACGTCATGGCCAAGCATGATAGATTCTATTTGGTACCCTGCCCCGCAGCCGTACATAATGAAAGAAGGCAAACGCTTGGGTAACTGAGTTCTAGACTCCTGTGGTAAAGCAGATACTAACTCTTTAAGTTCATCTGAACGTTTGTAATGAATATATGGGCTCGGCTTTCGAAGACTCTTACGCGCATCTAAGGTCTCTAACTTAGGGTTAGAACTATAGTAGTCAAAGTAAAGCTGGCTTTCATCTTTGGGGCTATTGTTAAACAAACAAACCCCATAGTCTGTATCCAGTAGATTTACTTCACCGCTAGGCATTACAAAGGGAATCCAACGCTGTTGTTGATAAGTTAAGCACTGCGAGTAGATGTCAGGCATTCTCTCAGCGAAGGCAAGCAAGTTACGTTCTCTGCGAGAGTTTAGCTCTTCAGACAGCTGGTCGATTTCTTGCTCAGATTTATCGCAACCAAGATAGCGATTAAGTTCAAAGCAGCACTCAAAGCCTCTATCTTCATCTTCATTTGGCCAACGAATTTTATCAATATTCGAGAAGCTTAAACTGCGTGTTGCAAAACCAAACTCTAGTGCATTAAAAGGAGCGTAATTGTAGTGCTTAAATAAGAAAAACTTAGACTGGTCTGTTTCTTCTTGCCACTGCTGCAAAGATTGCAACATCTGTTGATCGGTTTCCCCTGTTATTAAGGTCAATTTACAGTCTTGATTTTGTAAGTAATTAACAACTCTCAACCAATTGGCACTGTATAAGGAGTCGGCTAAGAGATCCCATTCGGGCTCGATTAACAGTACTCGCCTCCAAGCCTTCATTTGCAACAATCGATCGATATGCAAACCTAAACCACAGCCCAATATGACCAAACAATCAGACTGTTCATTAACTCCACAATACTGAGTCTTTATACCGGGGTATATGTTTTCAATAGTGCCAAAAACATCTCGCCTCTCTATTTCAGCAAACTGATTCTTTGTATCGACCAACAAACCTCTATGTTGAAAATCAGCTAATTGCTGGTTAACTTGAATCGTAGGAGAAATATCATAAAGAGCGCGACCTTTAGTTACGTTTACAATATTAAGGTGCTTCTTTCGAGTAATAAAAGGTGAATATTGAGCCGGAGGGTGACGGTGTAACTTCTCAGCTAACTCAGGAGAGTATTGCGCTAATGCATTAAGATTAATTTGAAACTTTCGTTTGATGACTGGTGTTACAGTGGCTTCTATTTTTTGTTGAATTTCATCATCGCCACTAATTTGAAAATCAATATTTCTTAGCATTTTGTTCCCTAAAAAAGAATAAGCTAGCTATATACCATAGGCCTTTTTAATTTTTTCACTTCGCTTAATGGCACCAAGCTTAAGCGAGACATCATCTTTACCTTTTTCACACTCCGTTACAACAGCTTGCATTATCTGCAAATGTTTTTTGAGATCTTCAGTTTGAGAGTTTGATAAAGAATCGGCACCAGAGCAAAGGTCTTTCAGAAGAGTCTCGTGCTGAGATAGCAAAGCTTCCAGCACAGAGACAGCAGATGCCTCTTTTAAGAGCTCACCTTGAATGGTTGTTAACAAGTGTTCAGCTTGAAGTAAACTCTTAGTAAAGTTTAACGCTTCAGCCATCTACTCGCCGCGCATCTGATAAGCTTGCTGTTTATCAGCCTCGGGGATTTGATCCCATGCAGATTTAATTGGCAGCATAAGTTCGATCACTTCTTCAACGATTGCAGCGTCATTCGCTATAGATGCTTCAGACAACCTAGTGAGCATGAACTCATAGAGGTCATTTAAGTTTCCAGCTATGTCACCGCCACGCTCAAAATCCAGCGTGTTTTTTAACGAGGTTAAGATAGAGGTTGCTTTTGCTAATGGCTTGCCTTTATTTTGATAATCAGCGCGCTCAATGCAGCCTTTTGCAACAGCAAGGTTTTCTAATGCTGTTTGCATCAAAATCTGAGTAATTCGATGAGGATCAGCGGTCGCAACTTGGTCTTTTACACCCACCTGACGATACTGATTAATGCCTTTTTGATACATACTTTTTCCGTTAACCTAATTGGCCTAAAACGTATTGCATTTGGCTATTAAGACTACCCATTGTCACATCAAAAGCGGTATATTTCGAACGTAACGTAGACTCATAAGAAGCCATCCTCTCTTCAAAATCCAACATTTGACGCTCTAAGTCTTTCTTTTGACTTTTAACTGAATCTTCACGGGTAGCTAATACACCACCAGACTGCTCATAGCTTTTCACCGTAGACAAAAAGCTGTCAGCCACACCACCATCCATTGCAAAAAGCTCGCCAACACCATCTAGATTAGAGTTAATAGCTTTCTTAAACTCTGTTTCATCAAGCGTTAACAGGCCATCTTCATCCATTTCTATACCAATACCATAAAGAGTTCGCATTCCTGGAGCAGCGTCATCGTAACCATTAGTAGAAAGGCCACCTAGGCTGTAGCGTAAGGTCCTAAACATCGGGTCACCGCTCAATTCTTTGCGGTTACTGTTATCATCGCCCTCAGAAACACCGGTTGCTTTAGTATGCTTATCAATTTCTTTGATTACATTATTGTAGGCGTCGATAAATGCTCTAACATTTGCAACTGATTCTTCTTCGCTGGGTTGAATATCAAGAGCGACGGCGGATGATGTCACTTTATTGACGTTTATAGAAACACCAGAAATAACATTTTCAAAGGTATTCGTCGAACTAGTCGCTTCAATACCATCGATAGTGATCCTAGCCGAAGACGCATCAGTAACGTCCATCTTGCCACCAGCATTGGTAAAATTATCTAACTCGGCATTCGCTCCAGTATTTGTAACCAGTAGAGTATTTCCATCACCAGTTTCATCTGAGGTCATCGACAAGCGGATTTCCGAACCGGTATCAATTAGGTTTGCAGAGACACCAAAGTTATCTTCGTGATCATTAATTTGTTCACGTAACTGTTTAAGTGTTGTGCCCGCAGCAACGTCAAGAACCATCGACTCTCCACTAGCAGTGGAAAAAGTTAATTGTCCGTCGGTAGTTGCTACAACATCATCTTCAGAGGTATATAGTGGTGTTCCACCATTAGCAGTGGCATCAATTGATGTTAAAGATGAACCTTTAGCAAGCTCTTGAACCTCAATGGCGTAATTACCATTTGTGGCGCTAGTGGCTAGGTCAACAGAAAAAGACTCATTACCTTCACTTTCATTAGTGGTGGCTGTGCGAGGAAAAAAGGTATCCTGGTTTTGGGCTTTTTCAAGAATCTTACGGAATTCACTAAGAGTAGACTTAATACTACCCACAGCAGACAAAGTGACCTCTAGTGTAGTTTTAGTCTTTTCAAAGCGAGCATCTTTACCAGCACGCTCAGCATTAATTGACACTTCAATTAATGCTTCTAAATCTAAACCACTACCAATACCTGCTGCTGTTATTCCAGTCATGAGTCTTTACCTACAAATAATTTAGACCAACTGATCAACAAACAAGCCTGTAGTTTGACCAATCGCATCTTGAAATTTTCTTAATCGTTCTTCCAATTGGCGATACTCCTCTGTAGGAATTTCGCGAATTAACTCATCAGTACTTCTATTGAGTACTGAAGTAAAAAATTGACCATCTCTTTCGTCTACAACAAACTTTACATCTCTATCTTGCACTTCAAGCAACTGGTTAAGCGAGGCTACAACATCTTCAACTTGAGATTTGTCTTCGTCTTGACGCTTCTCTTTCTCAGCTTGTTGTTGAGCTTTGGCCTTTTCTTGCTCTTTTTGAAGCGATAACTGTGCCACTTCCATCTTGTCAGCAGCACTTAAGTTTTGCTCCTGACTCTTCTGAAGGTTAGTTGTAACCGTTGAGGTGGATATTGAACTAACATTACTATCCATATTCCAGACTCCTTAAACAAAGCAAGCCACACCTATACAGTATAAGTGTGGCTGCGTATTTCTTCACTATTATTAACGATTAAACTAGAGCTAACGCAGCCTGTGGGCGTTGGTTTGCTTGAGCAAGAATCGAAGTACTAGTCTGTTGAAGAATCTGAGCTTTAGTTAAGTCAGCAGTTTCTTTAGCAAAGTCAGTATCTTTAATTCGAGAGCGAGCACCAGAGATATTCTCTGAAATGTTAGACAAGTTACGAATCGTAGATTGGAAACGGTTTTGAACCGCACCTAATGAAGCTCGTTCAGAGTCAACCAGTTTAATGGCCGAATCTAAAGCAGCCATAGCAGCACTAGCACCACCAACAGTAGATACTGATAGTGAAGCCAAGCCTAGGCCTGATGCGCCCCAACCACCTGAACGAGAGATATTAACGCTAATATTTTGGCCAGCGTTTGCACCTACTAGGAACGCAGCTGAATAACCGCCGTCAAGAAGGTTAACTCCACCAAACTGAGTTGTGGTAGCAACACGGCTCATTTCAAGCTTAAGTTGTGAAACCTCAGCTTGTAGTGCAGCGCGGTCACTAGAGTTGTTAATACCATCTTGAGATTGAACCGCTAACACACGCATACGCTGCATCATGTTAGTTAACTCGTCCATTGCACCTTCAGCAGTTTGTGCCACTGAGATACCATCTTGAGCATTCATCACAGCACGGTCTAGACCCTGAATTTGCGATGTCATACGGTTTGAGATTTGTAGACCTGCAGCATCATCTTTTGCGCTGTTAATTCTGAAACCAGAACTTAAGCGTTGATACGCAGTATCTAGTGCGTTGCCTGAGCTTGATAGCTGGCGTTGTGCGTTCAATGACGACACATTGGTGTTGACAACTAATGCCATATTTTGAGCCTCCTAAGAAATTGTTCATCCTGATTGAACTATGTCAGGACGACCAAAACCATTTGTTAGTTGTTGAACCCCTGGTCTATGAACCGTAAACCAAGACAACTTTGAAATGGACCAAAGTTTTAATAACTTCATATTTGTTAGCGGCAATGGAGGAAAAAGCTTTAGAAAAAAAGAGGAAAAAAGCGGAATTTTTTTGCCGCTTTTACGGCAAGCCTTGTAAACACTGGCCTTAAGCGCCAGAAAAAACTTCTGAACTCTGTTAAAAAACGGTATATTTACGTTGATTGAGTAATAAATAAACGCCAAATTATTGCCACCAATTATTGGCACGCACATTGCTTTATTACATTCGCAGCCTGAACCGCTGCGAAAAAAAGGCCAAGTGAGTATGCATCACTTGACCGTATCGCTCGAAACGATAGGAGATTGAGAGCGAAACTAAAGCGCTACTTATTATTGGTATGGAATTGAGCCTCCTAAGAGTACTAATAGCGCTACTGCAGTCTGAGGACGGTGGATTGAACCCCCACCGTCCTTTCTTTTTTTATTATCCAAGTAGAGATAGTGCAGCCTGAGGACGTTGGTTTGCTTGAGCCAAGATAGTTGTCGAGGTTTGCTGAATAATCTGGTTACGTGTTAGTTCAGCAGTCTCTTTTGCAAAATCAGTATCTTTAATTCGAGAGCGTGCCGCAGTTACATTTTCAGAAATGTTAGACAAGTTACGAATGGTTGATTGGAATCGGTTTTGAACAGCACCAAGCTCCGCACGCTTACCGTCAATTTGCTTAATTGCAGAGTCAATAGCTGTCATAGCTGCACTTGCGCCACCAACTGTAGATACCGACAATGCACCTAAACCTAAACCAGATGTACCCCACCCTCCAGTACGAGAGATATTTACACTGATGTTTTGACCGGCATTTGCACCAACCAAGAAACTCGCCGAGAAAGTACCATCAAGTACATTCACGCCACCAAATTGAGTGGTTGTAGCAATTCGGCTCATTTCAGCTTTAAGTTGAGAAACCTCTTGCTGCAATGCGATACGGTCATCTGAGTTGTTAATACCATCTTGTGATTGGATGGCTAATACACGGATGCGCTGTAAAGAGTTAGTTATTTCGTCCATCGCACCTTCAGCTGTTTGCGCTAATGAAATACCATCTTGAGCATTCATTACTGCACGATCCAGACCTTGAATTTGCGAAGTCATACGGTTTGAAATTTGAAGACCAGCGGCATCATCCTTTGCACTATTAATACGCAAACCAGATGATAAACGTTGGAATGAAGTGTCTAATGACCAGCCAGACTGCGTAAGTTGGCGTTGAGCGTTAATAGACGACACATTAGTATTTACGTATAAAGCCATGATATTTCTCCTATCTATATCTTAACCATTTATAGGTTGTATTAGTTGTCAGTTATTTTATGTTTCTGACTTACCCTATATAACGGCAGCGCTTCAATATTCTTTAGCAATTATTTAAATTTTATTTTCAGCTACAAAAGCATCAAATGAAAAAGGTTGCTTCAATATTGAAGCAACCTTTATAACGGCAGCAATGAAATAAACTTTAGTGTTATAGGTAATTAAATAAAGATAATTGGCTAATGCGGCTATAAGAGGAGTAGGAGGTGTTTAAAGCAAGCTCTGCTTTTTGCAGGTTACTTACCGCTTCAGCAAAGTCAACTTCGCTAATGGAGGCCCTTGATTGCTGGTTGATGATGTCCATAGACGAAGATGCATTCCTTACAGATTCTAAAGAGTTTCCCCTCGCACCAATAGAGCCCAAGGTTAAGTTTACGCTTTCTAAAGCGTTATCAAGGCCCACCAGGAAATCACTTTGAGCTTCGACGTAGTCTCCTTGAGGCAGTGAAGTATCTTCTAGCGCGATAATAAAATCGCTCAGCATATTAAGTACATTATCTTTTTCTGGAGGGGCTAACTCAAACTGTTCGTTTGATGGCGCAGCACCAGTAACTGTAATATCAATCCCATTAAAGTTAATTGCTTCACCAGGAGTGTAATTCCCCGTAACAGGAGGAACTAAAGAGGTACCAGTATTATCTAATACTTCATAAGTATCGGGTGCACCCGCCGTTGTTTGAACTTGATAAGTATTATTAGCTGGCGTTATCGGGTCATAATTTAGCTTATGGAAACTATCATAAGCCTTTTGATCATTTATTGTTGTTGATATATTCGCAGTTAAATCGTTTGTCACAAACCGTTTAAATACATTATCAAATACTTCTTGCCCGGTATCATTACTTTGAATATATACTGAAGAAGATACTTTTAATTCATTTACGCCCGCATCGCCTTGGTAGTTATAATTTGTGCCATCAAACACATAAGGCTTTTTCTGAGTTTGAAAGCCCGAAAATACGTAACTACCATCAGCGTTTTGACTGTTCATAAAATCCAGCATTTGGTTTTGAATCTGACGTAACTCCTGTGCGAGCGAAGCTCGTTCAGTGTCGCCATTAATACCATCACCAGATTGAACCCCCAATACTCTTGCTCGCTGCATCGCATTGATCATCCCGTCCAAGGTTGACTCTTCGAAGTTAAGCGCGTTTTCCAACAAGGTGCCATTCTTTAAATGCTGCTCTGTTAAGGTTATTTCCGTGGTCAAAAACATGGTTTTACTCATGTCTGAAGGACCGTCAGCAGCGGTTAGCAACTTCTTATTAGTGATAAGATGTTGGTTCATCTTCTCAACTTGTTGCTGAGAGTTGAGCACACCGTTTAGTGAGTTTTGATACAAGTTAATACTGGAAACTCGCATAATTTATTACCTCACTGAGCTTAATAGAGTTTGAAAGGTTTCTTGCGCGGCACTAATTACTTGCGCTGAAGCTGCATAAGCCTGTTGGAATCGAATCAAATTAGATGCTTCTTCATCCAAATTGACGCCAGAAATTGAATTGTGCCGTTGGGTACTTTGTTCTAGTAAGGAGTTAGCTGCCGATGCCGCCACCCTCGCCTCACTAGTCTTGCCACCAACAAAACTTACCACGCTGGCATAAGCATCGTTCATCGTCATTTTGTTGTCGCCACTGGTGGCTAAACTTTTACGTACCAAGTCTTGCTGCTGCAAATCAACGAGACGCAACGCATTGTAGTTATCATTAAAACCATCGGTATTGTAACCCATGGTGAATACATCACCTTCTTGTACGTCACCATCTATGTTTATTTCGTAGCCTGGCGTTAATGCAGGCACTGCGTTTGAAAACAGCTGTTGGCCAGCACTGGCAGCAGGAGCGGTGGCCATTAATACGCCCAAACCGTCATAAATTTCGTAATCGCCCACGGCATTGATGCGCACTTCGGCGGGGCCATTTACGTCATATCCACCAGGTGAGGTAAAATCTGACGTTGTAGGGTCTGTGTCATAAATAGAATCAATAGAAACCGTTGCATTTCCACGGTTATTAAGCTCCCGCTCAACACGTATTGGCGAGGCCAAAGCAAGTTTCTCTGGTTGGCTCATACTCACTGTCATTGAAGCAGCAGCATCTCGCACCGGTTGAATAAGGTGTCGATCACCTGCGGCAAAGGGGCCTGAAGAAAAATCCCAATCCATGCCATCAAGTTGAAAGTTGGTTGGTGGGATAGTCCCAGCAATCGCCGCCTCAATGGGTTGGTCACCATCATAGCGCTGAACTTCAAAGGTTGTCGCTGAAGTAAAGGTAACTCGGTAATCATAAGGAGTAACTTCGCTACCACTGCCAGCAATAAAACTTCCGCTTATGGTGCCAGCTGTAGTATTGGTAGAAAACTCCTTACCATTAAAAGTTGGCAAAGTGAAAATGTCTCCACCAATATCGCCATTTAAGTCCATACCCAGTCTATTTTGAGTATTAAACGCATCTGTCATTGCTATCGATAACTGACCTAACTGGTTACGACTAGTATCTAAAGTGGTTTTACGGTATTCCATCAAACCACCAATGGTACCGCCAATATCCTCTCGACCAATGATACGTGTAGAGCCTGCCAGGCTCAACGTCATCTCTTTCTGAGTGCTATCTGGATCGCCATCAACAATAGAAAGCTGAGTATGGTCATCTTGCAATACTAAGGCTTGGCCTGAGCGCATAAATACCAGAGTTGAACCATCATCTTGAACAATGGTATTGATATCTATCAATTCAGCTAATTCTTTAATCGCTTGATCTCGTTTATCAGACAAGATTGCATTATTGCCATCCAGTGGGCTTCCGCCAGCCGCCACAATTTCTTTGTTAATCTCAGCTATGTTGGTAATCAGTGCATTGGCTTCATCAGCCTTTTCAACAATATCTTGGCTGATATTTTTCTCTTGGACTTGGTACTGCTCGTTTAGGGTGCGGTAGCGGTCAGTCAAAGCATGGAATTGAGACAATGCTAGCTCTCGAGTCGAAAGTGCAGTGGGATTATCAGTTGTTGCGTGCAGCTGAGTAAAAGTATCGTCAAACTTGCTACTTAAGGATAGTGAGTCATCACTGAGGATCGCATCAATATGGCTGACCGACTCAAGGTAGGCATTACGGTTAGCGTAGGTAGAGGTATCACGAAACATTTGTGCTTGCGCAAATCCGTTTAACACTCGCTCAGTATAACCTTCGCGAACGCCGCCTAAGGTATCGGCGGTGTAAAAGGTGCGCTGTAAGCTGTAACCAGGCGTATTAACATTGGCAATGTTGTTACCTGTGGTCATCAATAAACGTTGATGCGCGGCAACCCCAGAAGAACCAATAGTAAGTAGGTCGTTCATTGCCATAGCTTAATTACTCCCCTTCAACCGCTTGTTGACTAAATTCCGCAAAATGTTTGCCGTCTAAAATCTGGCCAATCTTATTGGCATATTGAGGATCGGTAGCATAACCAGCAGCTTGTAATTCTTTAGCGTACTGTTTTGCGTCCATTCCGTTGGCTAAAGCTTGTTGGTAACGCGGCCCTTCTACAAACGATAAGTAGTCTTTAACACTGTCTTCAAATGAGTCATATGAGCGAAAGGCAGCTCGCTCTTGATTGGCTTGACCATTTCTATACTCTAAAGTGTTCACTACTGCCTTATCTCCCTGCCAGCGATTATCTGCTTTTATCCCAAATAGGTTGTGGCTACTTGAACCGTCACTATTTGCGATAACCTTTTTACCCCAACCCGACTCAAGCGCAGCCTGTGCAACAATTGCCATCGGTTCAATGCCTTTGTCAGCGGCCAACTTTTTGGCTACGGGCAAGATTGCTTGAATAAACTCTCCAGGAGAGGCAAAACTTTGCCGACTTATTGCCGCTGCTTCCTCAGCTTTTCCACTAACGGCTGCGCTGGCATTATCTTTTTCTAAAGTTTTGCTACTTGCGGCCGTTACACTAGTCGATTGAGCAATATTCTTGCCAGTTGTATCTGAGGCATTTAAAGAACGCTGTTGAAGATCAATATTTTGGCCACCACGCAATACAGATGCTGGCGTAACATTGGCTGCAGCGGGGTCGAGCTGGGCCACTATTAAATCGGCAAGTCCTAAAGCGCCAGAAGAAGATAATTCCAACGCCATTTGGTTATCATGCATGTCTCGGTAAGTTTGCGTGTGGCGATTATTTAATGGCGTATCACTTTCAAACAATTCATTACTCTTACGCATCTGTTTCATCAACATCTGCATAAACAATGACTCAAACTGACTGGCAACTTGCTTTAGTGCCTTGTTCGGATCTTTTTGAGCAGCACTTCTTAGCTCATCTAAACTGGCTAAGTCGTGGTAGTTTGCTGATTGTTTGACTGCGTCCATTGCCATGTTAAATCACCAACAACTCGCCTTGAATAGCACCAGCTTGTTTTAGCGCTTCTAAAATAGAGACCAAGTCACCAGGAGCAACCCCTACACGATTAACAGCACGCACTAAGTCGTCAAGCGATGCGCCGGGATCAAAGTTGAACATTCTTGAGTCTTCTTCCGTTGCTTCAATTGTGCTCACGGTAGTTTCTACCGTCTCTCCATTGGAGAATGCATTAGGCTGAGAAATTAACGGGGTTTCTGCAATTTTAACGGTTAAACCACCGTGAGTAATCGCAGCAGGTAACAAGCGAACGTCTTTACCTATTACAATGGTACCAGTGCGCGAGTTAACAATAATTTTGGCTGACTCTGAGGCAGGTTCAAAGGTCAAGTTTTCTAAAGTAGATAAGTAGGCAACGCGCTGTCCGGGGTCACGTGGAGCGAATACTTGTACAGAAGCTGCGTCCATTGGCGTAGCAGTATTGGGGCCTACTAAGCCATTAATGGTATCAGCTAAACGTTTTGCAGTAGTGAAGTCGGAACGCTTAAGGTTAAAGGTGATCGTATCGCCGCTCATAAACGGCGAAGGAACCGAGCGCTCTACAATTGCGCCGTTTGGAATGCGGCCAACAGTAGGTGTATTAGAAATCACCTTAGAGCCATCAGCTCCCTCTGCGCCGAAACCACCTACAATTAAACTCCCCTGAGCCAAGGCATATACTTCACCGTCGGCACCTTTTAGAAAGGTTTGAATTAAACTTCCGCCACGTAAACTTTTCGCTTCACCAATGGCAGACACGGTAATATCGATAGTTTGGCCGGGCTTAACAAAAGCGGGTAATTCGGCATGTACAGCTACAGGCGCAACGTTCTTAATTTTTAGGTTAGTTCCTGGAGGAACCGTAATCCCAAAGTTACGTAACATTGTTGCAAAAGACTGCTTGGCAAAATCACTATTTTTTTCACCTGTGCCAGGCAGGCCTACCACTAAGCCATAACCGGTTAATTGGTTAGAACGCACACCGGCAATGTTTGCTACGTCTTTAACACGTGCGGCATTTACCGAATTTGCAACTAAGCATAAACCCAAGCTCAAAATTACAATGCTTCGTTTAAACATAAGATTACTCCTAAAACTCAGGGCTTAGAATGGCCAAACAGGACCATTAAAGAATTTAGATAACCATCCCTGATTAGTGGTATTAGCAAAATCGCCGGTACCACCATATTGAATGCGTGCATTGGCAATGCGTAACGATGTAATAGAGTTATCTGGTGCTACGTCTTCAGGGCGTATAATGCCCGTTAAGCGAATATACTCATTACCGTTATTCAACATTAGCCATTTTTCGCCGCTAATGATTAGATTGCCGTTGGCCAATACTTGAACAACATTAACCGAAATATTGCCATTTAAGCTGTTACTTTGAGCAGCATCGGCTTCACCTGTAAAATCGCTACTTTGGCTCAAACCAAGTTCTATTGGATTACCATTAATTGTAGCTACACCACCAGGTACTGTGATTTGGTTTAGATTTAAGTTCTTGTCTTTAGCTAACTCGTTACTGGCTGATTTGCTGGCCTGAGTACGCTCAGCTAAGGTCACCACAATAATGTCACCAATCCGATGGGCTTTTTTATCTGAATACAGATTATTGGCGCCATTTTCGGTGAATAGTGAACCAGTAATTCTTGCTTCTACGGCC
This sequence comes from Agarivorans albus, assembly GCF_019670105.1. Classification (NCBI taxonomy): domain Bacteria; kingdom Pseudomonadati; phylum Pseudomonadota; class Gammaproteobacteria; order Alteromonadales; family Alteromonadaceae; genus Agarivorans; species Agarivorans albus. Next base: position 2,906,438 of record NZ_AP023032.1, read on the forward strand.
ACGTCTTCTGGATATACCGGCGCAAACTCAGGATCATCGGGCACTACGGCGGTATTTACGCTGGCACAGCCAGCCATTGCCATACAGGTTGCTACTACCATTAGTTTATTCATGAGCAATCCCTCTCTCTAAACTTTGATTACAGTTGTTGCGTTGCGAAGGTCAACATTTGGTCTACGGTTGAAATTACCTTTGAATTCATCTCGTAAACCCGTTGCGCCTCAATTAAGTTAACCAGCTCCTCGGTCACATTCACGTTTGAAGTTTCTAAAGAACCTTGGCGGATAGCGCCTAAACCATTCTCCGATGCAATACCATTTTGAGGAGCACCACTAGCGCCGGTTTCTAAATACAAGTTTTGGCCACGAGGCTCTAATCCAGAAGGATTAACAAAGTCAGTAATGGTAATTTGGCCAATAACTTGACTGTCGGTTTGTCCAGGTAAGCGAACACTTACCTCGCCGTCTTCACCTACTGTAAAGCTTTGTGCATCTTCAGGTACTTGAATTTCTGGCTGTAAGGGATAACCAGATCCAGGTGTAACAATAGTGCCTTCATCGTTAAGACCAAATTGGCCATTACGGGTGTAAGCTGTTGTACCGTCGGGCATCAAAATTTCGAAGAAACCACGCCCATCAATCATTAAATCAAAAGCGTTATCGGTAGTTTGCACATTACCTTGGTCATGGTTTTTTTGAGTGGCGATAACTTTAGCACCGGCACCAATCATTAAGCCCGATGGCATTGTCGTGTTCTGAGACGAACGGCCACCCGGTTGGTTAATCGTTTGGTAAAGCAAGTCTTCAAATACTGCGCGACTTTTTTTATAACCGACAGTACTGGCATTGGCTAAATTGTTTGAAATAACCGATACGTTGGTTTGTTGGGCATCTAAGCCAGTTTTACTAATCCATAATGCGGGATGCATAATACGCTCCTTATACCTAGCTTAATCGCAACAAGTTATTGGTTGCTTTTTCGTTTTCTTCAGCGGTTTTCATCATTTTTATTTGCATTTCAAATTGACGTTGCATGCTGATCATATGTGTCATTTCTTGCACTGGGTTCACGTTACTTCCCTCCAGCGCTCCCTTAACCAACTCAACGGTGGCATCGGGCTGATAAGGTTGACCATTAGTGGCACGAAATAAACCGTCATCGCCTTTAGTTAACTCGCCAGCAAAAGGATTGCTTAGCTTAATACGGTTAACTTCTTCCAAGGCATCGGCAGGTGCGCCTTCTGGCCGAATCTCAATGGTGCCATCTTCGTTAATTTCTAGCTTTTCAACAGGTAGGGGAATAATAATTGGCGCGTCTTGATTACCTAATACGGGCTGCCCTTGCATGGTTTGTAAAACACCAGCGGCTGAAATGGTAAAGTTACCATTTCGAGACAACGCTTCATTACCATCCTTGTCTTGGACCGAAATCCAACCTTCACCTTTAATCGCCACATCTAGATCCCTACCAGTGGTTTTTAACAGGCCATCGGTAAAGTTTTGAGTTGGGCGCTCGGTCATAGCAAATACCCGAGATGGCATGCCCGGGCCGAAAGCCTGCATAGAGCGTGCATTCTCTAAATCGGCTTTAAAGCCTGTGGTATTTGCATTTGCAAGGTTGTTACCACGTACCGCGAGCGAGTGCATGTTTTGTTTTGCACCGGTCATCGATATATAAAGTAGTTGGTCCATGTCTATTTCCTACGTCAATTAGCTGACTCAAAGGAAACAAAGCAATTAGAATGCCAGAAGATAAAAAATGATAAGCGAGAATAGAAAAGCCAATTAAATCAATAAAATAAAAAGGCAGCCAAGGCTGCCTTTTTGCTCAAATGCTAATTGGCTATTAACGTATCTGAATAATAGTTTGCTGTAGCGTTGAGTTAACTTCTAAGGCACGAGAGTTAGCCTGGAAGTTACGCTGAGCACTAATCAAATTAACCAACTGCTCGGTTAAGTTAACGTTAGCTTGTTCTAAAGAAGCAGAGTTGATTTTACCGAAAGTCCCCGAGTTACCTTCACCGGCAATCGCTTCACCACTTAACTGGGTTTGCTGCCATGAGGTATCACCGATTTGCGCTAAACCTTGGTTATTGGCAAATTTAGCAACCGATACTTTAGCAATATTGGTTGTTTGACCATTACTGTAAGAGGCAACAACCAAACCATCTGGGCCAATATCAATACCTGTCAATTTACCAACGGTAGAACCATCTTGCGACAAACTAGATACTTCAAAGGCTGAGTTGTACTGAGTTGGGCCATTTAGGTTAAAAGTAATGGTTTGCGTTGGATCTACAGAACCCGTTACCGGATCCCATACACCACCTGGGCCGTTTGGTGGAGCAGTACCAAGCGCTACAGTCTCAATAATAAGTGGCGCTGTAGATGCTAATGCACCGGTATTATCAAAAGTTAAAGTCGCTGATGCAGGGATATTTGGATTAGGGTTACCCGCGTTAGGGGTATTAGCTGTACCACCTGCAACATCTACTGGCATACCGTCAATGTATATCAACTTGTGCCATGTGTTAGCCGTAGTGTCATCTTTAATAAAGAAGGTCTCAGCGACATGCGAGCCACCCTGCGAATCATACACCGTCACCGAAGTGGCAGAAGTGTAGGTATTGCTGTCGGTTGGGTCGAAATCGCCTATATCGTGAGTAGTACCGCTCGACGGCAAGTTAAAGCTCATATCAACTTGGCTTGTCATGGTAGGGTTACCTACTTCAGCACTAATTTGAATTGCGCTGGTTGCAGCCATACTCACCGCTGAAGGCGTGCCGCTGTTGTTCACGGTATAACCTTGTAGGTATTGACCTTGCGAGTTAACAATAAAGTTATCAGCGTTTAACTTAAACGCACCCGCACGAGTAAACTCTCGTGTTTGAGTGGTTAAGTCTGATGCGGTAACAAAAAAGCCTTCGCCACTGATCGCCATATCTAAGGCATTCTGGGTAAAGTTAAGACTACCTTGGTGGAATTGCTGAGCTACATCTACAGTTTTAACACCATTACCAACTGCGGTACGAGCATTTGAGAAAATCGATGTTGCATACACATCGGCAAACTCAGCACGCGACTCTTTAAAACCAATGGTGTTGACGTTAGCAATATTGTTCGCCGTTACGTCAAGATCCTTTTGCGAGGCATTGATGCCGCTTAGAGCGATATTAAATGACATCTCTCAATCTCCTATCGTTTTACTATTCTTTGTTAGGCCTTGGCTACTTCAAGAACATCGCTCATTGCAATGCCGCCTAAGCCTTCTAAATTGACGACTACGCCAGATGTGCCACCTGCTAAGCTCACGCTACCTACGCTTGCATATGTTGCGGTGGGTAAACTGATCTCTTTACCGCCTTGAACACCATTAACTTTAATGTTGTACTTACCTTCTGGCATTGGATTCCCATTGGAATCGGTGCCGTCCCAAGAGAATGGCATGTTGCCACTTCCCTCACCTAAATCGATAACTTTGACGACTTCACCCGCCGCGTTCTCGACCGAAACTTTTACATTGGTTGTTGCCGCACCAGTTACCGCTACACCATCAAAACCAGTACCACCGTTATGTCCGTAATCTAACGGGACTAACACTTTCTGGCCCACTAAAGTTGACGCCTGCAAGGCAGCCGATGAATTCATGATCGAGTTCATGGTGTCAAACTTAGTACCAAGCTCAGCAATCCCCTCGGAAGTCTGAAAGCTCGCCATTTGCGCAATCATCTCGGCGTTATCCACGGGTTTACTGGGGTCTTGATACTGCAACTGAGTAGTAAGCAGTGAGAAGAAGTCTTCTTGCCCCAATGACTGATTATTATTGCTCTCTGGAACAACCGACTCTGGTTGCCAATAATTATTTTGTAACGGATCAATAGTAGACACTGGCTACTCCTTAACTTTTACCCAGATTGAGCGTGCTATTTAGCATTTGCTTAGCGGCTTCAGTTACTTGAACATTGGCCTGATAGGAGCGAGAAGCACTCATCATGTCGGCCATTTCTTCAATAACGTTGACGTTTGGCTTGAAGATATACCCTTCTTCATTAGCCATGGGGTGTTCTGGGTAATACTCTTTACGTAACGGAGCATCTGATTCAACTATGCCCGCTACTTTAACTTGTGCAGATTCAACTTGTGCTTGAGATGCTTTATTTAACTCAGCCTCAAACACTGGTTTTCTTGCTCGATACGTTTGATCGATACTTGAACTAATACTGTCGGCATTGGCTAGGTTACTGGCAGTGGTATTTAAACGTACCGACTGCGCTTTCATGGCCGAAGCTGAAATATCAAAAACATTAAAAAAGCTCATTATTGACCTCCCTTAATTGCATTTCGTAAGCCACTAAATTTGCTTGAAAGAAAGTTAATACCTGCTTGATATTCCAAGCCATTCTGCATAAATGCGGCTTTCTCTTTTTGTACATCAACGGTATTACCGTCACCGGTGTCTGGTTGATCCGGCACTTGAAAGCCTAGTTCGGCAAACTGGCTGTTACCGCCGCTGATGTGGCGCTCATTAGTAATGTGCATTCCACCACTCTGCTTACTTTTAGCGGCAGCAAATGCTTTATTAAAATCTATATCTCGTGCTTTATAGTTAGGTGTATCAGCATTAGCAATGTTACTTGCAATCACTTCAGAACGGCGGGCTCTTACACCTACAGTATGCTGATGAACGCCTAATGCTTTATCAAATGTTATTGCCATATACACCTCGTTACACTTCCACGAAGAATATTTAGCAAGAGCTGTGCCAGAGTTTTTTTGACGCTTTTTGTTCAGCTAACTAAGGAACTTAGTTGTATTGATATGCTAGATAACAGTGGCAGGGTGATGCTAGCGGCAAGTAAAGCGGCAACTATTGCCATTTACTGCCGCTTCGGGTTTAGCTTATTTTAGTTGATAAACAATGCCGGGATGGCAACGCAACATATTAAAACGATCGGTCAGGCCGGTAATAGACTCAGAGGCACCCAACATTAAATATCCATTAGGGTTTAATGCTTGAGCAAACTGATTAAGGATCTTCGATTTCACATCAGCGTTAAAATAAATCAAAACATTACGACAAAAAATGATATCGAATTTACCCATTAACGCGTAACTATCTAAGAGATTAAGCGGCCTAAAACTAACATTTTTACGCACTTTATCATTAACTCGAAATCTGCCGTCGGTAGTCGCTTCAAAAAACTGACGTTTACGCTCTGGCGATAAACCGCGCGCCAAGGCTAAAGTGTCATACTCACCACGCTTACAATGCTCCAGCATTGACGGTGATATGTCAGTCCCCACCACCTGCACCCCCATGGGTAAGGTTCCAGGGCGTTTAGCCTGATACTCCAGTGAAGTCATCATAATAGAGTATGGCTCTTGGCCAGAGGAGCTTGCCGCTGACCAAATCTTCACTGGCCGAGATAACTTTGTGAACTCCGGCAAGAGTTTGTCACCGAGCAATTGAAATGGATAAGTATCCCTAAACCACAGAGTCTCATTAGTGGTCATAGCATCCACCACGGCCGCACGTAAATCGCGCTCACGTAGGCTCATGGCTTTTTGAACTAGTTCGGTAAGGCTTGCTACAGAGTACTGAGCCATTAATGGCGATAAACGGCTCTTTACCAAGTATTGCTTGTTGTCACCTAATACAATTCCGCACTGCTTCTCTAGAAAGCCACAAAACTGTTTATACACATCATCTGTTATGGTTCTCAATGCATCCACACTCTATAAAGATTGACGAACAGCTGCAGCTAATTCATCTGGATTAAATTTAGCAATAAAGGCGTTAGCGCCAACTTTATTTACCATAGCTTGGTTGAATACACCACTTAAGGAAGTGTGTAAAATTATGTGCAGACCTTTTAAATCTGGATGAGAACGTACTTCCGCCGTTAATGTGTAACCATCCATTTCTGGCATTTCAATATCTGAAATCACCAGCGCAATTTGATCGGTAATTGGACCATCTTTAGCCATAGTGGTTAACAGCTCGAGGGCTTCTCGTCCATCTTGGCAAAGTAAGGCTTCTACCCCTAAGGAGGTTACCGCGCGCTTAACTTGATTTCGCGCCACCGAAGAATCGTCAACCACCAATACTTTTTTGTCTATTTGAACGTTTGCGGCTGCTTCTTCAACAATCTCTTTACTTACTGTGGTATCAACCGGAGAAATTTCATCGAGAATCTTTTCAACGTCTAAAATAGAAACTAACTCTTTTTCAACCTCTGTTACCGCTGTCAGGTAGTTGAACTTACCTGCCCCTTTGGGCGGCGGCAAAATGTCTTCCCAATTCATATTTACAATACGCTCGACCGAGCCTACTAAAAAGCCCTGCACAGAACGGTTGTACTCTGAAATGATGATGAAACACTTGGTCACATCTTCTATTGGACGCCCGCCAGTGGCTGAACTTAAATCAATGACCGAAATAGTTTGGCCACGAATATGTGCCACACCTCGGATAACAGGATTTAGTTTAGGCAGCGCGGTAAGTGGCGGACACTGTAAGACTTCTTTTACTTTAAATACATTAATGCCATAGCGCTGAGACCCATTTAACCTGAATAACAACAACTCTAAGCGATTCTGTCCTACTAGCTGCGTACGCTGGTTTACCGAATCTAAAATACCCGCCATATACTTATCACTCCTTAGAAAGGGGCATCAACCTTGCTTAACCCCTGTATACTATCGCTTAATCTAACTTAATTGTCGTTTTTTTGACACCAAGAGGCTTAACATCGACTTGTTAAGCATAGACAAAAAAGCCAATTGTTACTTTGCTTTATCGGTATCATATCGGAAATGTTGATAAAAATTGCTGCTTCACTCGTATTATTTTGTTTTAGTCTTACTGCTCACACTAGTGAGCTGCACTCGCAGCTTGAAAAAGCAGCAGTAGATTTTGTTTATTCGCAGATAACTCACGACAATGGTCAAAAAATTGAGCTAACCGCTAATCAATTAGATGAGCGAATCGCGATCCCCGACTGTTCAACGCCTTATCGTTACAGTCTAGCTAATGGTGAAGTTCGGAGAAACACCAGCGTATTAGTTACGTGTGATGAACACGCAAACTGGCGCCTCTATATCCCAGTACGCAAACAAGTATTGCTTGCCGTGGTGGTAGCAGCCTCCCCCATCCAGGAAGGGGCTGCCTTAACTAACGCACAACTTACCACTAATTTTTTACCCGAGAATCGCTTACGCGGCAGTTACTTCACAGAGCTAGAGCTCTTAGTTGGTGCTAAACTTAGACGAGCAATGCGTAAAGACCAAATTATAACTGGGCGCGATATTTGCATAATTTGCAAAGGTGATGCTGTTACCATCTCCGCCAATGCTGGTGGGCTGAATGTAACAACCCAAGGTACCGCTTTGTCTAGTGGCACTATCGGTGATACCATTCGGGTTAGAAATAATCAGTCTCAGCGTCTGGTCACCGGCCGAGTAAAAGCGATTGGAATAGTTGAGGTAAAACTTTAATTTTTTTCTAAAGTTTTACCAAAGCAAGCCGATAGCTTTATTGAATACGAAAAATTGATTAACTGTGGGGCGCCATTATGGCTTTAAATATTAACAACTTAGGTGGAAACCGTCCTAGTCAACTAGACTCAAATCGAGTTGCTGACAAAGGCACAAAAGAAAGCGCTGAACAACGTTCAACCGCTGGTTCTGCTGCAGCCCAGGATTCAGTTATGCTTACAAACGAAGCACAACAACTAAACCGTATTCAGCAGAATTTGCTCAGTGATTCAGATAGCAGAAGCTCGAAGCTCGAATCAATCAAGCAAGCGGTGGCCGATGGTACTTATCAAGTAGATGCCAATAAAGTTGCACAGAAAATGGGTGACTTTGAAAGTGAGTTTAATAAAGCGCTTGGATAATTAGCCTATGATCGCCCCACTACTGAATACTCAAGAGCAGCAACTCACCTTGCTGCTTTCTCTTTTGGAGCAAGAAAAAGTTGCTCTTGAACAAGACGATACTATTGCTCTTTATGCTGTTGCTGAGCAAAAAGAACAAGCATTGGCGCTAATAGCGAGTGCCGATGAAGAGATAGCAGCGTCTTCTAATAAAGAACAGCTGAATTCAGATCCTCAATTTGTTCAACAAGTAGATACCATCAAAAGTTTGCTGGCCCAATGCCAAGAACGCAATCAGCTAAATGGCGAAATAATTAAAGCCAGCAACGAAAAAGTCAAACAGCTAAGCGCCGTAATTGACCAACTGCAAAACCAAAATGCGTCTACCTATGACAAACTAGGTAAAAAGCACAGTTCACAACGCATGGGTAAAGGCTTTAAAGCCTAAGTTACCCCTCGCTTCCAGAAACTACACAACCCAAATTAACTGGGCATTAAGTTGTTCACCTTAGTTAATTGAATTTGAACGTCTGAATGCTCTACTGTTGTTAATTGGAAAAGTACTGCTTGTGGTAGTTACATATTCAAAAACAACAAAACCCCAGCCAAGGCTAGGGTTTTGCGTATAACAGTAATAGACGAAATTAACTAACCACGCTCCCCCATCGGCATCTTAGTTTTACTGGCCTGCTTACGCGACTCGATAATCATTACCCCGTCTCGCTTAACTGGTGCAGGTACTTTGCTTTGATACACTTCATTGGGAATAAGCTCTTGAGCAGAAGCGACTACGACTTTTGATTGGGCGCCAACGATCCGCGCGTTAACCAAAATACCTTTATTTGATTTACTAAAAGTGCCTACAAGTAAGTACTCAATGGGTAAACGCTTTGACAACTCTTTTACGTTGCGGCTATATACAAAGTCCCCTTCTGGGGTAATGCGAATAAAACCAGTGGTTTTATAATCAATCACCGAAAAGCCACTTTGCTGCATCTCGTAAACAAAGCTTTCGGCTAGCTGCATGCCAAATAAATCAGTGGTACGAAGATTATCTAAAGGAACAAACGAAGCCACCCCGATTGGTGTATCAGCATTCACATAGTGAGAGCTTGAGACTAGGCGTTGCGACATTAGGTTTACATAATCTGTAAGTGAGTGCTGAACATCAGGGTCACTCATATCTGGGCTGGCAGGGTTAAGCGAACGGCTTTGCATTCCACTTAAAAACAACTGCCCATTCTCATCTACAACACCTTCCATATAGTGAGCGTTGTGAGTATGTGCGGCGTGATGCTTTGAGCCATCGTACACCACCACTTTTTGCATTGATGGGGAACTCGAGCACCCCACCAGCATTGAAGTAGCCAAGGCTACTAAAGATATACCTTTCATGTCGCTTCCTTAATCGTCTATTACGCTTTAAGTATCGGCCAGAAAGGTAAAATCTTTACTAAAAATGAACGGTTTTTTGACTCTCAAGATGGCGAGTTGGCGCCATAGACATAGTAACGCGGTACACTTCTCGGAAATCAAGTTGCAACTCAGTGACATATACATCGTCAACTGCGTAGGCATTAATCACCTTAGCACCACGAATTACCCCGGCAACCGAGGCGGCTAAACGCTCGTTACCAAGCACCATATCGCTGACTGTTGCGGTGCTATCGATATGTTGGCCATACACTTGCTCAGAAAGCTCTCTATAAGCATCTAACTTAGAGGCTTTCATTGCGCGTAATTGTTTAGCGCTCATGTCTGCGCCACGTTGCTGACTAATAGGCGCATAGCCAACAGCATTAACCACGGTAAAGTCACCCGGTGGCTCATAAGTCCATTCAACTTGTTTAACTTGGGTTGTTGGCGTACAAGCTAGCAACAACAAAACCGCTAAACTAATAAACCACGATCTAAAGTACAGATTGTTCATGACGCTGCAAGCTCCCATTTACACTAGTCACACGCGGTGAAGTTGCCCCCGCCATATTGGGGATAAATTGATAAGCAGCCGACACAACCGCTTGGCTAGATAGCTCAACTAAACGAAGATTCACATGCCTACCAGAAGTGGTTCGCTGAAAACTGCCAACCACCACGTAGGTAATTTCCATTTCAGTACTCAGTAAATCTGCATCTCTCGATAACGAAAATTCGCCGAAACCTGGGTCCATTTGCAAACGTCCAGTAAGGCGCGGCTCTACCATATTTACGCCTTCACGCGATAAAGCGGCAAACATTGCCTCTGCCACTTGCCGCCCAAACCCATCGCTCGATTGCAAGTTGTCTAGATCCACCACCGTGCTTATGGCCACAGAGTCAGTCTCAGTTAAATCCACGTCATCAGTTAACTGTTGAGACAGGTTGTCGACATGCACATACAAAGCGGCATCTTGCTGCTCTCGTGGCTCCACATAAGGATAATTAGAAACATGATGTAAACTGGTATTGCATCCTTGTAGCGTTACCAGCAAAATAAATAGTGTCGTATATCGCATATCAATCTCCTCCGACTTCCCTGTTCCAAGCAATAACCGTTCCAGTCAAAAAAATAGCGTTTTATTTTGGGTATAGTTATTGCTTACTCCGAAACATAGGAGGGCCTTATGAAACAGATAATTCTTTTAGTTGGGATGCTAATTAGCATGTCGACACAGGCAATATGGTACGAGGCTAAGGGCCAAGCCACCATCGTAAACAACGACTTTGAGCAAGCCAAAAGCTTAGCTACCCAAGATGCGGTTAAGCAGCTTCTGTTGTATTCGGGGGCGTCTGTTACCAGCATTAGCAAAGTCTCTGGCGGGCAACTCACGCTTGATCAAATTGAAGTGGTCTCTAAAGGCTCCTTGCATAACCTAACCGTATTAGACGACGGTAATCACGGCCAACAATACTATATAATTTTACAGGCCGACGTATTCCCGGCTACCAGCCAGTGTAAAGCCAGTGGCTATAGCAAAAACATGTTGCTGCTCCCTCCCTTCTTAAAACAGCAACATCAAGCGCGTGTGGGCCAACTACAAGAGCTATCACCAGCAGTTGAGCAACGCACCTACGACATTGCTCGCCAAGTGGGTAATCAGTTCAACGTAAAGCCCCCACCAAAGTTACCTTTAAATTATTACAAACCAGGAGAACATAACTACAAGGGCATTAAAGATGTTGCCGATCGTTATGGCGCACAATATTTGCTTGGCTTAGAAATCGAGAACATTTCACTGGACCAAGTGCACAAACCTAAATTTATTAACCTTAGTTATCCGCAACGTTACTTTGTGGTGAATGCCAGGGTATACAACGCCATTGATTTAGAAGAAATATACAACAAGCGCTTTTCAGTAAACGCGCCATGGGAGTTTGACGCCAGAGAAGTGGTATCACCCCACTCTGCGGAGTTTTGGTTATCGGCCTATGGAGAAACGGTAAACGCGACCTTGCAACAAGTGGTTACCGAAGTAGATGCTCTACTGGCTTGCCAACCCTTACAAGGCAGCGTGGTGAAAGTACTGGGACCAGATCGCTGGCAAATAAACCTAGGGAAAGCGAATCAGCTTAACCGCGGCATGTTGTTAAACTTGATTCATCAAAACTATCACTGGGGAAACTGGGACATTCCACGCCAAGAGCAAATTATGGCTGACAGCATGGTAAGAATTGAGCAAGTGTATCAAGAGAGTGCCATCGTGGTAGCGGTTGACCCAAGCATGACGGCAAATATTCAACTTGGTGACTTAGTAAGCAAACAGTAAGGCTTTGCTTTTCATAAAGTTAAAGCTGAGTATAATGTACCCGCGCACTAAACGAGGTGTGCGCCTTACTTTAGTGTCCCCTTAGTTCAGCTGGATAGAACAAGGACCTCCTAAGTCTTAGACACAGGTTCGAATCCTGTAGGGGACGCCAGTATCTGCGTAACAAAGTAAGCTCTAGCCCTCATTTATGTGTGTCGCACCTTGCTGCACCATAATTGATTTACAGCACACTTGGCTTTTTTTATTGATATAGCTACGCAGCCTCCTTCGCACACTCACTTTCCGCAGCTTTGCGGGCGGCGATAGCCTCTTCCTGCTTCTTAAAACACCCTAAATGCTTGCGTTTCCCTTCGACAATTATATGAGCCATCCATAGTGCATCTCGTTTGTGAAAACTTACACCCTTCATGTTCTTACCTCGTCAATCTACATTATGCGTGCCTTGAAAGTGAAACTAGCTCACTATATTGATTACAGTGCTTTATAAGCCATTAGTAACGAGCAAATACTTAGATAGCCACACACTTGTTACCAATGTATTCAACTTATTTGACGCTAAAGTCACCCACAGAAAATGAGCTAAAGCTGGTACCGCTGTTGGCTGCTAGTTACAATTTTCTTTTGGGCACAAAAAAGCCGCCCTTGGGCGACTTCCTATCTAGCTTTTTTCATCAGACTATCCTTCTGACAACACAGATGTTATCACGCAACCCTTTGCTCAACTATGTATAATTCATATACGCTAGGTGAATCGCATAATGCAATGATATCAACCATCTAGCGGGAATCGTTACACCCAACCTCCTCTCAACTCACTCACTGATTATTGCAGTGCCTACCTTTTCACTTTTAGGTGAGATTAAGCCTAATCAAGGAAAGCAGACGTCCCTTACGAATTTGATAGCTAAGGTCATGAATTCCATTGAGCACCAACCGGAGTCGATGGTGGAACACGTAGTGCGAATTAACAGGAGTATTCAACTGACATTAGGGTAGAGGATCGTAGAATGTCAATTTTAAGTTTCAGTCGCCGCTAAAGTAAAAATACGATCAGAAATAGCTACTAGATAAAGGGTAGCGTCGAACCTCCGCCCTTTAAATTGGAGAATAATATGAGAAACGTAAACGGCATAAACTTCGCTTCACAGATCCCTGAAAACGAAAAACTAGTACCTACCATATCTCAAAATCAGCTTTTAGCGCGTTTCATATACGATCCAAAGAATGGCCGGTTTTCACGTTTAGTGCGGGTTGAAGAACCAGACATATTATCAGCATTTTCTGGTGAAGTGTTAGAAGATGGTTACAGCTACATTAGTGTTGCTGGCGGCAAGTATCGCGCAGACGCCTTAGCATACCTTTATATGACGGGGAAAATGCCTAGCGGTGATTTAGTGCACATAAATGGCGACAAAAGCGATGATTCATGGGTTAACTTAGGTGAAAAAGGCTTTTTCGAAGCTTGAAGTCTGAGCGCCTTAGTTATCGACGTTCTCTAGCAAGGCGGGAAGCGATGGCTGATATTATTAATTATATTAAGCGATATCAAAATCAAACGAGCTGACACTGTTAACTTTAGAGCTCCTCTCCTATTAACTAGAGGATGATGTTGAGAAAATTGCCTAAATAAGTCTCCTAATTTATTTGACCGTTATAATCGCAAATTTGGGGGTCTTAGGCTAGTCGCTGCTCGGTAAAAGGCGCACAGCCTTGCTGGCGAGTTTCTTTGTTTGTGGCGTCCCCTACAGGATTCGAACCTGTGTCTAAGACTTAGGAGGTCCTTGTTCTATCCAGCTGAACTAAGGGGACACTAGAGTAAGTCGCACACCTAATTTAGTGTGCGGGTCACCCCTGTCACTCTTCAACATTTAGCATAACTGGAAACAAAAAAGCCTCGAACAAGTCGAGGCTTTTGCATGAACACTTAGAAGTTAAATAGCACCAGCTCCAGGCATTGCCTTACACACATAAATGCTTTCTTTTAGCCCTGTTAATGCTTGGTATTTCTGCTCAACCGCTTGGCACACACCATCCACTAAAGCAGGTGGCATCAAGGCCACAATGCAACCTCCAAAACCACCACCGGTCATGCGAACGCCGCCTTCTGCGCCAATCACTTGCTTAACAATGTCTACAAGACCGTCTACTTCCGGCACCGTAATTTCGAAATCATCACGCATAGAAGCATGAGACTGTTCCATTAGCACACTCAGTTTTGCCATATCGTTGGCTTTTAACGCTTCCGATGCAGCCAATGTACGGGCATTTTCGGTAATTACATGACGCGCACGTTTCGCCACAATAGGATCGAGGCTCGCAGAGTTCTCTGCAAACATCGCTTCACTAACATCACGTAAAGAACTTACCCCTAAACCTTTAGCAGCAGCTTCACATTGCTCACGACGAGTATTGTATTCACTATCTACCAAACCACGTTTTTTATTGCTGTTAATAATAACAACCGCCATATCTTCTGGCATGGCTACCGCTTTGGTTTCTAATGAACGACAATCGATAAGCAAGGCGTGGTTTGCTTCACCTTCGGCTGAAATAAGTTGGTCCATAATGCCGCAGTTACAACCTACAAAGTTGTTTTCAGCTTCTTGTCCAATTAAGGCAAGTTGCTGTTGCGACACATCCAGTTCGTATAGCGTTTTAAACGTTTGACCAATAACCACTTCTAACGCGGCCGAAGAGCTTAAGCCCGCACCTTGTGGCACATTACCACTCACCGCAATATCGGCACCTGAAAAAGTGAAACCTTTGTTCAGCAATACTGAAATAACCCCACGAATGTAGTTAACCCACATTAGGTCTTGGTCAAATACCAAAGGTTGGCTTATATCAAACTCGTTAACTTGATTGCCGTAATCTACTGATACCACCCGCACAATACTGTCTGTACGTGGAGACGCAGCCACTACTGCTTGGTAATCAATAGCGCAAGGTAATACAAAACCATCGTTATAATCGGTATGTTCACCGATGAGGTTTACCCGCCCAGGTGCTTGTATCAGCTTTGCAGGTGCTTGCCCGGTCATTTCAGTAAAGGCACTAGCAACCTTATCAATGAGTTGTTGTTGGTGATCTGTCATTATCGGCTCCTTTACTGATCTTGTTCTTTGTAATGTACGTCACTTAGGTCACGAAGCTTTGCAGCCGCTTGTTCGGCGGTTAAGTCACGCTGGCTTTCTGCAAGCATTTCGTAGCCCACCATAAACTTGCGCACACTGGCGCTACGTAATAGCGGTGGGTAGAACAAAGCATGTAATTGCCAATGCTCTGTAGAAGTGTCCCCTTCCTTAAAGAAAGGCGCATAGTGCCACCCCATTGAGTAAGGGAATGAACACTTAAACAGATTGTCATAGCGACTAGTCAACTTTTTAATGGCAAGAGACAAGTCATCACGTTGCTCATTAGATAGTTCGCTCATTCGGCGAATATACGCTTTAGGCAGTAGCATCGTTTCAAACGGCCATGCAGCCCAATAAGGTACTACAGCCAGCCAATGCTCGGTTTCAACAACCGTTCGTACACCATCAGCTTGTTCTTTTGCTGCATAGTCAACTAAAAGGTTACTGCCGTGTTGCTGGTAATACTCTCGTAAATGCTTGTCTTTACGCTCAATCTCATTAGGTAAAAAGCTGTTGGCCCAAATTTGGCCGTGAGGATGAGGCTGAGAACAGCCCATGGTTTCACCTTTATTCTCAAAAGCCTGAACCCAAAGGTAGTCTTTACCAAGTTCTTCGATTTGTTCATTCCAAGTGTCGATAACACCTCGAATAGCGGGTACCGAAAGCTCGGGTAAGGTTTTGCTATGGTCGGGAGAAAAACAAATCACTCGACTTAAACCACGAGCTTCCATACTGGTAAACAAGGGATCGGCTGACTTAGGCACGTCGGGTGAATCCGTCATCAATGCCGCGAAGTCATTTCCAAATACGTAAGTCCCCTTATAATCTGGATTTACATCGCCAGAAATTCGGGTATTACCTGCACACAAAAAACAGCCTTCGTCGTAGCTAGGAAGCTCAGCAGTAGACGGGGTTTCATCTTGGCCGCTCCACGGGCGCTTAGCACGATGCGGAGAAACTAAGATCCACTGTCCAGTTAACGGGTTGTACCGACGGTGCGGATGCTCTGTTGGGTCGAATTGAGTGTCTAACATGAGATTTTCTTACTCCATAAAAAGCACCCACAAAAGTGCTTTCTGTTTTCTAAACTTTTACTGGTCGTAACCTTTAGGGTTATTTGACTGCCAATTCCAAGTATCAGCGGTCATGTCATCAATGCTGCGAGTGGCTTTCCAGCCTAAAACTTTTTCCGCTTTATCGGTGGCGGCCCAGCATTCAGCAATGTCGCCATTACGGCGCGGGCAAATTTGGTAAGCGATATCTTTACCGCAAGCTGCGCTGAATGCTTTTACCATTTCAAGCACAGAGCTACCTTTACCGGTTCCGAGGTTGAAGATATGTAAACCGGCTTGCTCACCAATTTTGGTTAAGGCTGCAACGTGACCATCAGCTAAATCCATAACGTGAATGTAGTCACGAACGCCAGTGCCATCAGGGGTTGGATAATCATCACCAAATACTGACAAACTCTCTCGGCGTCCTACAGCAACTTGCGCAATAAACGGCATTAAGTTATTTGGAATACCTTGAGGGTCTTCACCCATTAAGCCACTAGGATGAGCGCCAACAGGATTAAAGTAGCGCAGTAAGGTAACGCTTAAATCTGGCGCTGCGAGCTGAATATCGCGGAAGCACTCTTCCACCATAAACTTACTTCGACCGTAAGGGTTAGTCACATCACCGGTTGGAGTATCTTCGTTGATTGGCATAACACTTGGCTCGCCGTACACCGTAGCCGAAGAGCTAAATACAATGCTTTTTACACCCGCTTTACGCATCACATCTATTAGTACTAATGAACCTGTCACGTTATTGTCGTAGTACTCATAAGGCTTCTCAACTGACTCACCCACTGCTTTTAAGCCAGCAAAATGAATGACAGAGTCGATATTGTGTTCGCTAAAGATCTTTTCTAGTACCGCGCGGTCTCGCACGTCACCTTGGTAGAAAGCAGGTTGTTGTTTGGTTAAGGTTTCGATTCGTGCAAGTACTTCACGCTTACTGTTACATAGGTTATCTAGAATAATGGGGGTTAAACCAGCATTAATCAGTTGTACACAAGTATGGCTGCCAATGTAGCCCATACCGCCTGTAACCAAGACCTTATTCATCACGTTCTCCAAAATCTGTACAGCTTATGCTGCACCCAGTTCTACAAAAAACTGCTTTAACAGCTTCGAATAAGTATATTGAAGCACGAAAGGGTAAACGTTTCCACTTTTAAATATAAAGTAATTTAATTATTGGCAATTTTTGCGATTTAGCACAAAATAAACAGCCTCACATCGTCTTACAAGCACCAACAAACATAGCCTTGGGTAAACAACAGTAGCGTCGCCAAAACAGCTTATCAGCGCTGTCACTTAGCCACTTCAGCAATCTTTTAATATGTTTCTTTGTGGGTAATAGCTCTCACCAAGGGAAACTATTACCCTCACCAACTTATTGCAACACATCAAAGACAACGTTTACCTAACTATCAGGATAGCAGTAAATGACATAATTCGATTATGTTTCCTTTAGATATGAGCAGCCCCAAGTTTTTGTATAAAACTTGGCCATATAGCCAATTTGTCATATTGATATGCGGTAATTGCCCACAATTTCACTATAAAACCCAAATAATATTTCGGTTCTGTTTAGCTTACACTTGTTCGCTCAAATAAAACTACCTAGAATAGCCCCCTAATTATGGCTATTCGCCCTCATCCTCATAAAGGTAATTACATGCAGCACATCGTTAACTTGCTTAGCCAACAAGCTCAGCAACAGTTAGATCAGGTTGCGCTAAAAATTTGGCGCAACCAAGCTTGGCAGTGTTTTACATGGAAGGATTTCTCGCAGCAATGGACGCAAGTAGCAAAAGGCTTAATTAAACTAGGCCATGAAGAACAACAAGGCGTGGCAATTATGTCACCCAACATGCCTGAATGGACTATCACCGATTTAGGCATTTTAGCGGCGCGCGGTTGTGTAGTGCCGATTTACCCAACCAACACGCTAGAGCAAAGCCAATACATATTAGAGGATGCGGGCTGCAAAATATTATTTGTGGGCCAACAAGAGCAAATAGAGATAGGTTTAAAGCTGTTAAATGCAGGACAAATTGAAACACTTATTTGTTTTGAAGAAAGTCCGCTCACTCAACAAGAAAACGTATTGAGCTGGCAACAGTTACTTGATTTAGGTGGAGCAGACGAAGCGCAAACGCTGTTATTGCGCCAACAAAACCAACAAATGAGTGACCTTGCGACACTTATATACACCTCTGGCACTACTGGTGAACCCAAAGGTGTAATGCTTGATCACGCTAACTTTGCAGCAGCTTTTGCCATGCATGACCAGCGCCTAGACGTAAGCTCTAACGATGTATCACTAAGCTTTTTACCGCTAAGCCACGTATTTGAGCGAGCTTGGACTTATTACATCCTATATCGTGGTGCGAGCAATATTTACCTAGAGGATCCAGCTCAAATTCAAGAAGCATTGCCACGTAGCCAAGCAACCTTAATGTGCAGTGTTCCGCGCCTCTATGAAAAAATCCACGCTGCCATTTTGCAGAAAGTTGCCGCGGCCCCAAAAACTAAACAAGTGCTATTCAATTGGGCCTTAAGCGTGGCGCAACAACGATTGGCTGCAAAGCAAAATAACCTAACACCTAGCCTGCTGCTAAAGGTACGCTATGTGCTTGCCAACAAACTTGTGCTAAAGAAACTTCGCGCAATATTTGGCCCAGCTCGGTTACTGCCCTGCTCGGGGGCTAAATTGGCAGACGACATTAACAGCTTTTTTCAAAGCCTTGATATCCCCATTAACTATGGCTACGGCATGACTGAGTCTACCGCTACGGTATCTTGTTACAGCCAAACTAAAAAAACCATCGGCAGCATTGGTCAGCCTTTAGAAGCGCTACAAGTAAAAATCTCTGAGCAAGGAGAGATTTTAATTAAAGGTGACACCGTAATGCGTGGTTACTTTAATAAACCACAAGCCACTGCCGACACCATAGTAGATGGTTGGCTACATACCGGAGATGCAGGAAAGCTAGATGCGGAAGGTAACCTAGTGTTAACCGAACGAATTAAAGAGCTTATGAAAACTTCTGGAGGGAAATACATTGCCCCCCAGCGAGTAGAAGGCGCTTTGATTCGCGAACCTTTATTTGAACAAGTTGCCATTATTGCCGACGCACGCCATTTTGTTTCGGCCTTAATTGTTCCAGCTTTTGAAGCCCTAGAGCTACACGCTAAACAACTAGGTATTAAATGGCAGCATCGAAACGAACTGCTTGAGAATGCAGAAATCAAAAACCTTATTCAAGCTAGACTGAAGCAAGTACAAACCAACCTGGCTAGGTTTGAGCAAGTAAAACAGTTTACCCTACTGCCACGCGAATTCTGCATGAAACAAGGTGAGCTAACACCGACTTTAAAACTGCGACGAGCAGTGATTGAGAGCCGCTTTGCTGAGCAAATAAGCGCAATGTACGCAGAGCCGAAAACAGCTTAATGCTTCAAATAAAAAAGGCGCTGTTAGCGCCTTTTTTATTTCCTAATCTTCCCAGTTATCGCGCATCTTTTTTATCACCGAATCACTTACATCATGAATATTGGGAAAACAGCCGTTACAACATTTTACTTCTAATACAGCTTTATACTTAAGCGCTAAGTCGCGATAAGCTTGCATCTCCCACTGTTTGACAAAAGTATTCGCCACCACCACATTTTTGCCCAAGGCTAATTGCTGCTCGGTTTGTTGCTGGCACCATTGATGGGCCAGCCAAATATCTTCGGCGCGATAATTATATGTGCCTTGTTTATCGACAAAGTACATATCTGCTTCTAGATGAACAGCGTCTAAAGTGGCGGCTAAGGTAGACTTGCCGCTACCCGGTAAACCTCGGATTAAGGTAAGCGTTAGCGGCGGGCTGTTCAACTACGAAACAGCCTTAAGCTGTGGCTTATCTTGTTCTTGGCAATAGGCCAAAGGTGCTTGTTTTAATAATGCAATTACCGCTTGCTCGTCCATGGCTTCACACGCTTGGTTTAGCTCATCAAACAAAGCCATCAACTCTGCCCAAGGCATAAAGCTCTCGTTGGCTGTAAGAATACGTGGGTGGTCGGTTGGTCGCTCATCATCGCCCACCAGCAACTCTTCATACAGCTTCTCGCCAGGGCGCAATCCGGTATATTTAAGCTCAATATCACCGTCAGGATTGGCTTCATCCCTTACTTCTAAACCAGAAAGGTGAACCATGCGTTTAGCAAGCTCAGCAATTTTCACTGGTTCGCCCATATCCAATACAAAAACCTCGCCGCCCTTAGCCATTGATCCTGCCTGAATTACCAACTGAGCAGCTTCTGGAATTGTCATAAAGTAGCGAATAATGTCTGGGTGAGTAATGGTTAAGTCTTCACCTTTACGAATTTGTTCTTTAAACAGAGGAATAACCGAACCAGACGAGCCCAATACATTGCCAAAACGCACCATGCTAATGGTAGTTTCCGACTGGTGTTCAGCTAAGCTCTGCATCACTAGCTCTGCCAAACGTTTGGTTGCTCCCATTACATTGGTTGGTCTAACCGCTTTGTCGGTTGATACCAATACAAAGGTGCTTACCTTTGCTTTAATTGCGGCTTGGGCGATATTGTAAGAACCAAACACATTGTTACATACACCTTCAACCACGTTTTGTTCAACTAAGGGCACATGTTTATAAGCAGCAGCGTGATACACCGTATCTACATTATTGGCCTGCATCATGGCACTTAATCGTGGTAAATGCTGAACTGAAATCATCAATGGCACCAGTTCAACGTTAAGTGCTAAGGCTTCACATCGCTTTATTAGTTCACGTTCAATTTCATATAAAGCCACTTCTGAGCGCTCAACAAGCAACAAACGCTTGGGCCTATACTGGATGATTTGACGACAAAGCTCAGAACCAATAGAGCCACCAGCACCACTTACCAGCACGGTTTTATGGCGAATAGAACTGTCCATTAAATGAGAATCAGGGCTTACTGCTTCGCGCCCCAATAAATCTTCAATTTCTACCTCTTTGATTTGGTCAACTTTAGCTTCACCGGTCACCAAATCATTTAAACGAGGAACCGTGAGAACTTCGGTATTTAAATCAGCAAGGGAAGTAAGAATTTCGGAACGACGCTTTTTACCGGCGTTTGGAATAGCCAATAGAACCTTGCTGACATGGAAGCGATGAATCAACATTGGTAATTGTTGAGGAGGATAAACGGTTAAACCGTGAATCAAGGAATGACGCAATTCTTTCTTATCATCAATAAATGCTACCGCCTGAAAATCATCACCTTGACCAATAGCTTGTAATAACTGGCGACCACTGTCTCCAGCACCAAAAATAATTACATTTTGTTTAGTACTGTTTTCTATCCACACAAATAAGTAACGAATAGCAAAGCGCACTCCGCCACACATAATTATGCCAAAAGCTAAATAAATGAACGGGGCTGTACGAGGAATCACCGCTTGTAAGTAAAATGAGGTGACAATCATTAAAAGGGTGGCACTGGCAAAACTAAACAAGATTGCTTGTAAGTTCTTCTCATTGATATAACGAAGCACCGCCCGATAAAGGCCAAAATACCAAAAGCCCACCAGCGTTGTGACAATTACCGAGCCAAAAGTTATCCAGGTTGGCGTGTCAAAAAAGTAATGGTGGCTCTCAAAGCGTACCCAAAGTGCGCCCCAAAAAGCTAAACTTAAAAAGACTATGTCGAGCGAAAAAATCAGCGCAACTTTTTGTCGACGGCTTGGCCGCTCGAATAAACTCATCAAATTAAATTGCGGTAACATCTAAATTCCTTTTTAGACAAATCCAGTCAAACAGCTATCTCTGAAGATATACGGCTTAAGCAATCTTCAACAAGGTTGCATAAATACTGCATATCCTGCGTAGTAATGGTTGGGTGAACCATGAACATAATGGCTGTATCACTTAAGTGTTTAGCATTAGTTAATGGTCGTTGCGGCCTCACATCTAAGCCGTCAAACGACTTCTCTAAATACACTTCTCCGCAGCTACCTTGCATACAAGGCACTCCTGCTGCATTTAGTGCGTCAATTAATTGATCGCGACTTACTGTTTGTTGATTGCTATCAACAAACACATAAAACTTATAAAACGCATGTTGAATATGCTTGGGAGGCTGAGGAATTTTAATAAATGAAAATTCAGCTAGGCATTTAGCCAGCTGCAACGCATTAGCTTGACGCTGCTTTTGCCAATCGGCCATGCGAGTCAATTGAATGCGACCAATAGCAGCTTGCATCTCAGTCATCCGCCAATTGCTACCAATACTCTCGTGTAGCCAACGAAATCCTGGCGGGTGCGCTTTATTAAACACGGTATCGTAAGACTTACCATGGTCTTTATACGACCACATTTTTTCCCACAAATTCTTATCATTGGTGGTGACCATGCCACCTTCACCACCCGTGGTCATAATCTTATCTTGGCAAAATGACCAAGCAGCTACATCACCTAATCCACCCACTGGCTTACCGCGATAAAGAGCACCGTGGGCTTGCGCGCAATCTTCAATCACATACAAATCATGTTGTTTTGCAAGCTGATTGATTGTGTCCATCTCACAGGGCCAACCTGCAAGGTGCACACAAATAATGGCTTTAGTTGCTTTGCTAAGAACTGCATTTATGCTTTCTGCGGTGATATTTTGACTGGCTAAATCAACATCGGCAAAAACAGGTTTAGCGCCAACATTTACAATCGCGCTGGCCGAGGCAATAAAGGTTCGCGAGGTAACTATCACCTCATCGCCTGAGGTAACGCCTAAAGCACGCAGGGCTAGCTCTAACGCTAAGGTGCCATTTGCTACAGCGACTGCGTGGTTGGTTTCAGCCCAAGCAGCAAACTCTTTCTCAAAGGTTTTGCCTTGGGTACCAGTCCAATAGTTAACTTTATTTGATAGCAGTACATCACTTACAGCTTGAGCTTCCTGCTCTGTAAAGCTTGGCCAAGAAGGTAAATCTCGCATTTTTACTTTTTTTAGTCCTTTAAAACACCTTCCCTATATTGCTGTAAAACTACTCAATCTACAACTTTAGTAGTGTGAATTAAGGTGTTTTAGCTGGGTTACCGAACACTTTTTCAGCAGACTTCACATCTTTTACCACTACCGCGCCAGCCCCTACCAACACTCGCTCCTTAATGATAATTCCCTGAATAACGCAGCTGCCAATTCCTAACATACTTTCGTCTCCCACACTCACCTCTCCGGCGAGATGAACACCTGGGCAAACATGTACACAATCACCTAACTGAACATCGTGATCAACTGAGCTATTATGATTTATAATATTACCGATACCTAAACTAACCCCTACGCTTATTGTTGAATTAGCCATTACCACACTCCCCTCACCAAGTCGCGCCGAGGCACACACATGGGCTTTAGGGTGAATCAGTATCGGTAGTTTAAGGCCTAACCGTTGAAGCTGCTGTAAACGGCTCAAGCGTGTGGAATTATTGCCAATAGCAACGTGCACATCGTAATCGGTATTAGTGGTGAAAAAGCTGAGCATCTCTGCCCAACCGCCAATCACTTGGCAACCTTCGGCTTCGTCAAGCTCTTGCCAGCGCTCATCAAACAAACAAATAGTTTGATAACCCAACTGCTTAGCTAACTCCACAACAACTTTGGCGTGTCCTCCGGCTCCATAAATAGCTAATTTCATGATTCACTGTTCCCAGTAAATTTGCTCATAGTTGCCTCGCCTTCTGCGCTCACACCGTCTTTCACAAACACCTTTTTCACGGTAAGTATCAGTATTTTGATATCCAATATAAGGGAGCGGTTATTAACGTACCAAACGTCCAGCTCAAATTTCTCCTGCCAGCTTAATGCATTACGGCCATTAATTTGCGCCCAACCGGTTATCCCAGGTTTAACATCATGCCGCTTTGCCTGTTCAGGCGAGTACAGGGGCAAATACTCCATAAGCAATGGACGTGGCCCCACAAAGCTCATTTCACCTTTTACAATATTCCACAATTCTGGCAGTTCATCGGCGCTACTTGCTCGAAGAGCGCGGCCAAATGAGCCTAGTCGTTCTGCGTCGGAGAGTAAGTTACCTTGAGCATCTTTATCGTCGCGCATGCTGCGAAACTTAATCATATTAAACGCTTTACCGTGTAAACCAGGGCGCAGCTGAGTGAAAAAAATGGGCTTGCCAAGCTTTGATGCTACCTGCCAGCAGAGCAACAAAAATAACGGAGACAATAACACCAACAAAATTGCCGCAGCGATCCGTTCAAAAAAGTAAAACACCTTGTCCTTAAACAACTAACTCTCTCCATCCATGTATTGCAAGATTTGTTGATTAACCAAACGAACGTCATAACGCTGCTCTGCTAGCTGACGGCTTTCAGCGGCTTGTTGAGTAAGCAGCTCAGGTTGCTCGAAATAACGTTTTAGAGCCTCAACTAATGAATCTACACTTTGTGGCTGCACTAAGTAACCATTCAACCCTTCGGTCACGGTTTCCCTGCAGCCTGGCGCATCAGTGGTGACAATTGCCCGACCACAACTCATTGCTTCCAAAACCGTTCGAGGCGTACCCTCACGGTAAGATGGCAGAACATAAACATGGCATTGAGCAATTAATCCTGCCACATCCTCTATTCGGCCGTGATACTTAACAGTACCTTCTTCAACCCAAGTATCTAAATCGGTTTGAGCAATCGCGCTCGGGTTATCATCAATCCAACCAGCCAAATGAAAAACACATTGGTAACCTTGCTGTTTAAGCTTTTGGGCAGCAGCGGCGTATTCTTCAACACCTTTATCTTTAAGCAGCCGAGCAATTAACAAAAAGTGTATTTGGGGCTGCTGGCGATCTAAAGCGGGTAAACTTAGCAGTGGGAAACGCGCTAAATTAACCCCAGAGCCGTTAATTAGCTTGGTTTTTTGCTTTGGAACTAAGCTCTTATCAACAAACAGCTTACGGTCATTTGGGTTTTGAAAAAACACCCCGTTTGAGCAGGCTAAGCCTGATTTATACAAAAGACTAACGAGGGAATGCAGCACTTTTTGTTTAATTGTATTCTGCTGAGTAAATACGTAACCCAAGCCGGTAATCATCGAGTAAATACTTTTTACACCAGCGAAGCGAGCAGCAAGCGCTCCATAGATGACCGGCTTAATGGTATAAGCAAGCGTTTGCTGAGGTTTTAGTCTGCGAATTAAACGAAATAGCGACCACACACTGGCAGCATCTTTTATTGGATTTAAACCAGTACGCTGCAAGGTATAAACATGCGGGGTAATGCCCAATTCAAGCAGGGCTTTTTTCTGCTCTAGAGAAAAGTCTGGCGCTGCAATATGTACTTCTTTCCCCTGTTGCTGCATCGCTTTAAGCAAATCACCACGAAAGCTTAAAATGGAATCAGCAAAGCTGGCGATTACCAATACCCTACTTGAATTCAGTTTACTGCTCTTGCTGCTCTTGCTGCTCTTGCTGCTCTTGCTGCTCTTGCTTTTCTTGGCCATCTAAGTATTCGACTCCCCTTGCTTTGCCCCGGCGACATCCCGCAGAACATTAGCTAACGTAACTTGCTGAACCTGCAAAGAATAATACTCCTCCACCGCCTTACGGCCGTTATTAGCATACCCTTCTCGCTTATCTTTGGACTCAAGCAAGGCGACCAATGCCTCTTGCCAAGACTCGGGAGTATCAGCCAATAAACCACTATTACTTTCAAGAACAATTTTTTCATTAACGCCTACAGGACTACCAACTACTGATACGCCACAAGCCATATATTGAATCAACTTATAACCACATTTTCCTTTTTCCCATGGACCATCTTTAAGCGGCATAATGCCGATATCTAGATTCTGAATAAATGGAACTTCACCGGCTTCGCTCCAAGGAAAAATTTCTATGTTAGTGTTTGGCAGATTCGAAATGGCGTCCTCTGTCGCTCCCATTAAATGCAAACGAACAGAGTACTTTTGCGCAAGCCAAGCTAGCTGCTCTGCAATATCATATAAGTAGACTTGAGTGGTGGGACTGCCTATCCAACCTATTACTAAAGACTGTTCTTCATTCTGTGCTTTAGTGTGATAACGCTGTAAATCTGGAACGGTAGGGATAATTGAAACCGCCCGCGCACCTGAAGATTTTGCATAATCAGCTAAGTGTTGATTACCAGCACTAACGTGGGAAGATAACTGCATGACTTTGCTGATTTTATGTTTAAGTAAAACTCTTACCAACCAATGTTTCGAAAGCTGATAGTGGGAATAGATAGCATCGTCATAATCAACAACATAAGGAATACGAAACAGTTTGAACAAACGCTCTATCAGCGCCGGACAGAAAGGAAACACCTCCTTTTCTATCCACACTAAATCGTAGCGAGCAGCACTAAACAATACTTTTAACCGTAACAAATAGCGGTTTAAAAAGCCTGTTCTTTTACCGGTGGCATATAGCTTATTCAGATAAGCGTTATCGTATAAGCTGTTTACCTCAACATTAATGCCTTGGCCCTCTAAGTAAGGAAGGTATTGTAGCGTTCTTAATCGCGAACTAGCACCTTGAGAAGAATACTTAGTTAACGCTAGCACCTTAATTATTTTACTCACTAGCTTGCCCAACTCCCCAAAGTATTAGTTTTTTATACGCAGTGAAGGTCTCTTTTATACTCTGAATATCGCCACGCATTAAAGCTTTTAACGACCGAACGATAGGTTCTAAGGCCAGCGACGTAAAAGCAACAAAACTCGCTTGAGCGTAACCAAAATGTTTATAAGCATATTGCAAGCGACTGCGTAATGAATAAAACAAGCGGCTTGCTTTTACTTGATCGGAGGTTCCACCTCCTAAGTGATAGGCACTAACATCTGATAGAAAATAACTTGAATACCCATTTTTCAGTGCTCTATAAGCAAAGTCAACTTCTTCATAATAAACAAAAAATCGCTCATCAAAACCTGACAAATCAGCAAACAGTTTCGCTCTCACGAAGTAAAATGCACCGATAACTTGGTCAACTTTTTGGTTACTTAAGTGGTCCCACTCCCTCATGGCCTGACCTAGCTTTGGCCAAGGCCTATCTAAGCCTAAAGAGTGAAAAAACAAGCCTAAAGGAGAGGCAGTTCTCGAGCAGCTTCTAGCAACCTGATTATGCTCATCCATTAATTTGACCCCACAAATGCCAACGTTTTGATTACTGGAGTGCTGCATAAAATCGACAACCCCGTTAAGCGTATCTTCGTATAACGCCGCATCGGGATTTAGAAAAAGTAGATATTCAGCACTGCTTTGCGCAGCCCCTAAATTACAAGCCCTGGCAAAGCCTTTATTGGCAGTGAGTTGTTGTAAGTCTACTTCAGGGTAATCAGCTAAAAAGCGCAATGAGTCATCACTAGAGTGATTATCAACAACCACGATTTTTCCGAGATGTTCGCCTCCAAACCTGATGATCGACTCAACACACTTTTCTAATAATTCTCTAGAGTTCCAATTTACGATAACGATATCTACAGCCAAAACCAGTCCTTAGTTCGCGCTTTTTTTAGTCAAGATAAGTGGCATAGCAAGCAATGCAAAAACAATGAGCCAAGAGGTAAGTAAGGATAAATACTGATCTTGAAACCATTGAATAAACAAAGCGTACACGCTAATTGAGTACGCAAGAATATACCCATAGCCTCCGCGTATTGCACCTTTGTATAAAACGGTATGAAAAACACCGAATACAAATTGTGAAATGAGTATGTAACTTAAGCCAAAGTCCAAATAATACGGATAAAAAACCGTATACACATTAGTTGCATGTGGAATGTATACGTAGTCTTTCACCAACTTAACTGGGTTCCATTCAAAACCTAACTTGGCTAACACAGCGTAAAACGTTCTAAATGTATTTGAACCGTAAGCTAAATCGGGCTGGGTGCTCAAAACAACATCTATTGCCGATACGCCACCGAGCAGATAAACATAAAGCGCTGAAAGAGCCCCACCCGACCCTTCACCAACTTTCCCCATAATGGTTCCAATTAAAAAAAAGAAAACAAATATGAGGAAAAAACCACTAGCAAAAGCTTTTAAGCCAAATTTTTCGGGTTTAATAAACGAGAAGATAAACAGAAGAGTAATAACTAAAAGAAAAAAGTAAGTTCGTCCGGTACTCATTAGTACATAGAACAGCGCAACAGGAAGTATCAGCAAAAACCACTGTTTTCCTCGCTTGTTGCCAATATCTAAAGCAACAAGAAACAAAGCCGACAAAGCCACTAAGCTTAAATATCCCATCCAACCAAAACTGCCACCAAAGGCTTCGTTATTTAAGCCAAGCCGAAGGTTCATCATAAATGAATCGGTGGTGCCATGGGCGGCAATAGACCGAGCTCGATTAAACATTAATGGCGAAACCAAGGCTGCCATAACAAAGTAGCCAATATAAAATCGCCTAAAATACGGAACGTCATAACGACTCACAATGTCTTCGGAATTTCGGTGCTGAAACAAATAAGCAACAAGAATTGCGCCGCCGGTAAAGCAAGCTAAAGAAAACAACACTACCGAGAGAACATGAGGTCCAGCAGGAAACAAACCATGCGGCACAAAGGTATGTAGCACTAAAATAGACGCCCACATAACTGAGTGAATAATGGCAGGGTGTCGAAAGTCTTTAAATACAACACTATTAAACACCACAAAGGAGCAGGCAATGACACACGCAATGACCGACAGTAAGCTAGGAAACATCTAAAGCATCTTCCGAATTAGCATTATACTGTTTTGCCAAACTCAATGTTGCTAAAGACAACAGGCTTGTATCAAGAAGCACCCTAATTACCCAAGCAATAGCTGCCCCTACGATGCCCCACTGGCCAATAGAAAAATAGAGTAAAGCGACAAAAATCGGCAGCTCAATACAGTGCGCTAACGCAGTAATTTTAGTTTTACCGTTAGCGTGTAACCAAGCATATAACATTGCTCCTATCGCATTAAGGTAAACACCCACACACATAATTTGGCCTACCAGAATTGAGCTATCATCAACAAACTGCCCCACCCATAG
The DNA here is from genome assembly GCF_019670105.1 of Agarivorans albus. Taxonomy (NCBI): domain Bacteria; kingdom Pseudomonadati; phylum Pseudomonadota; class Gammaproteobacteria; order Alteromonadales; family Alteromonadaceae; genus Agarivorans; species Agarivorans albus. The sequence continues at coordinate 2,935,289 of NZ_AP023032.1, forward strand.
TCTTAATAGATAAGGCATTAGCCAAAACAACAAGCCACACACAAAGGCCATACCGATAATTACGATGATTAACCAACGCTTAAAAACAGCGCTAGCTTGCAGCCTATCAGCCGTAAGCAGCCGACTAATGGTAGGAAAAGCAACTGAACTAATCGCTCCAACCACCACTAAAGATTGAACTGACACCTCATAAGGAATCACATAAAGCGTGACCGCTGAAGCCGACAACAAAATGCTTATAAAGAAGCGATCTACCTGAACCAGGAACGGCCCAATAATACTACTTAAAGTGACCCAACCGGAAAACGTAAAGAGTTCTCGTACTAGACTAAGCTCAAAAACAAATACCCGCAGCAAGTTAGCTTCATCCATTTGTTTATTAGCAAAAGCCCGATAAACAAAAAAAGCGGCAAGCCGAGAAACGACCAAGCTAGCAATAAGCAAGCTTAGGTTCTGACTATACATAGAAACAATAAAAGGTAGGCCGAAATTTGCAGCGCCAAGCAGCATGCGAAGAACACTAATTCCCTTAAAGTTTAGATAAGCCTCGTTAACCCCCTTATAGGTGGCACTTAACGCTTGCAACGGAATAGCTAATGCAAGTAAAGCAATTGACCATGTAAGTTCTTCATTAGTGACATCTTCGCGTGGAATGTACTCTTGTAAGCCAGCTGCTAAAAAAACAACTACAGCAAACAGAGAAATCACACTAAAAATAGAGGTTAAAGTGAGAGCGGTAGATACCAAAGGAGAAATACATTGGTGCTGATTAGCACCAATGTAGCTTGCTACTTTTTGCGTGACTGCCCTTCCAATCCCTAAATCTAAAATACTGGCATAGCCAATAGCAGCCCAAGCAAGGGCTATAAACCCAAAGCGCTCTAGGCCAATACTTTCAATTAAATTTGGTATGGAGATCGCGGCGACGAGTAGCGGGAACAGCAACCCAAGCATGTTCCAAAGAATATGAGTAACTTTCACGCCATTACCCATGTTGTTACATATCTAATAACCAATCCTTAGCTTTCTTCAGTATCCATACTGAATGTACTCATTAACAAACAAAACAAAAACTTAATGATTTCGCAGCACAAATGTACCACTGAACTCGGTTTAGCCCAATATTATGTTTCGGTTATTGCCTAAAAAATACCAAATCGTGAGCTAACATCAATTGAGTAAATTAACAGCTTTTCACTTACGCATAGTTTACTATTTAGAAAAGAGATCCCTAGTTACCACTGCGACAAACGCCTGGATAATCGAACGCTATTACACCAAGGACGTAAAATGGCTAAAAGCTTACTAAAACAAATTATTCCGAACAAAAAGCTATTACTCAAGCTTGCTTCAGCGAGCTTTCTATCCATTAGCCTTTTTAACACTAGTGGCTGCGCAAATACCGCAGAAGGCGCTGGAACAGGTGCTTTAGCAGGCGCTGCTGGCGGCTTAGTATCGGGATTAATCTGGGGCGGCGATCCTTTGGAATCGGCAGCGAGAGGCGCAGCGGTAGGTGCAGCATCAGGCGCTGCAGTAGGGGCAGTACAAGATGCTAAACAAAGCTCTGCAAAGGAAGCACCACAACAAACTACTGAAAACAGCACCAATCAACTACCAAGCAAAGAACAGCTTGTTGTCGCTATTGGCGAACCAGCTGTTGATGGCATAGTTGCATTGGCTAAGTGTGATTACTCTAGCGCGTTAAGTAAAGCTAAGTTATCCAAAGCTGCCAGTGAGCTTCATTACCAAGAGGCGGGTGTATGGTTAGAAGCATTAATCTACGCCGAAACGGGAGATGTTGAAAAACTGAACGCCAGCTATGCCGAAATTATCAAGCTGGACAAACAAGTGAGCAATGTACTTGAAGCTCAAACTGAGCTGTCAGAAAGCTTAACTAAACTAAAACAGATTAGAGTTGAACACAACCTGCCAGAAAGCTGCTCGTAGTTTCAACAGGTACTTTAACAAGCTGAAAAAATAGCTCTAAAAAGAATAACGATGAAGCTAGCTCTTAAAGTCTAACGCTAACTATAAACAAGAAAGCAGTCGAAGATTAAGTTCGATAAAGCACTTTAACCACATGCCAACCGTGCTTAGTTTTTACTAGGTGCGGCACAAGTATTTCGCCACTAAAGCATACCTTGTCAAACTGCGGCACCATTTGTCCGCGCCGAAACTCACCTAAATCACCGCCCCGTTTTCCAGAGGGACATTTAGAATGCTTTTTGGCTAAGGTTTGAAACTTCGCGCCTTTTTTAAGCTGAGCCATAATGTCCTCAGCTTGTTCCTTATGCTTAACCAAAACATGAAGCGCTGCTGCGGTTCTTGCCATAATTACTCCGAAAAAAGATTATAATCTACGTCACCCGCAGTTGAGTCAAACTAGAACAAAAAAGCCAAGGCTAATACCCTGGCTCAAGCTTCAGAAAAAATCAGTAGACTCAATCACTACCAAACAGATCGCGAGTATACACTTTATCAGCGATATCTTTGATCTCGTCAACCATTCGATTTGCGATAATTACGTCACACTCTTGTTTAAACGTTTCAAGGTCACGATAAACCTTAGAATGGAAAAACTCTTCTTCTTCCATCACTGGTTCGTAGATCACCACCTCAATACCTTTAGCCTTTATCCGCTTCATTATTCCCTGAATACTCGAAGCTCTGAAGTTGTCCGAGCCCGACTTCATGATTAAGCGATACACCCCCACTCGTTTAGGGTTACGCTTTACTATTGATTCAGCAATAAAGTCTTTACGAGTAGTATTTGCATCTACAATGGCACCGATAATATTGTTGGGTACGTCTTTATAATTTGCCAACAACTGTTTGGTATCTTTAGGCAGACAGTAGCCACCATAACCAAAAGAAGGGTTGTTATAGTGATTACCAATGCGTGGATCTAAGCCTACGCCTTCAATAATATGGCGGCTGTCTAAACCATGGGTTTCGGCGTACGTATCTAACTCGTTAAAATAGGCCACTCGCAGCGCTAAGTAGGTGTTAGCAAACAGTTTTATTGCTTCTGCCTCGGTAGAGTCTGTTAGCAGTACGTCGATGTTTTCTTTTACGGCACCCTCTACCAACAAATCGGCAAATACTTGCGCACGTTCAGACTCTTCACCCACCACTATCCGTGAAGGATGTAAGTTATCATGCAAGGCTCGACCTTCACGTAAAAACTCTGGCGAGAAAATAATGCAATCTACGCAGAGTTTTTCACGTACAGATTTAGTGTATCCGACCGGCACGGTTGATTTAATCACCATCACCGCTTGTGGGTTTATTTCTAACACATCTCTAATTACCGCTTCTACAGACTTAGTATTAAAATAATTAGTCTCTGGATCGTAATCGGTAGGGGTAGAAATAATTACATAATCTGCATCGGCATAAGCCTGCTGCTTATCGAGCGTAGCGGTAAAGTTAAGCGTTTTGTTGGCTAAAAAATCTTCAATCTCAACATCAGCAATCGGCGAACGCTTGTTGTTAAGCATGGCTACTTTTTCAGGGACAATATCCACAGCAACCACTTCATGATGCTGTGCTATCAACAAAGAGTTGGACAGGCCTACATAACCTGTACCAGCTACTGCTATTTTCATTAACTCTTCTCTACAAAAGTGGGCATAATAATGTTAGCTATGAATCGTGACACTTTACAGCTTAAAACGTTTATCATCCAATTAAAGCTTGGCTACGACGCGAGATAAGGCCCTGCGCCAGTCACTAGCACCCACTCCCCAAGCATCAAACATACTGCCGCAATCCATCACCGAATATGCTGGGCGTGGCGCAGGCAGCGGATAGTCTTCGGTCTTAATGGCATTTAGCTTCGCCGCGTTGGCCAACTTGCCTTGGGCTAGCCCTTCGGCCAAAATCGCCCGAGTAAACCCATGCCAAGAGGTGGGTAAATCGCCACAATGGTGATAACTGCCCCAGGCAGTTTTACCGCCCTTTATTTGCGCACAACAATGTAAAATAGCGGCGGCTAAATCCCCTGCATAAGTGGGGCAACCATATTGGTCGGCAATCACGCCAAGCGCTTCTCGCTCGCCACCTAAACGCAGCATGGTTTTCACAAAGTTATTGCCATACTCAGAGAATACCCAAGCAGTACGTATAATAATGTGCTCCGCAAGCGCATTGCGCACCGCTTCCTCACCCTGCCACTTGGTCTCACCATAGACCCCTAAAGGCTTGGCTGGATGAGTAGGTAAATACGGGGTGGAGGCAGTGCCATCAAACACATAATCTGTCGAAACATGGATAGTGGGAATGCCAACCTCCCTCGCCGCGTTTGCTAAGTATTCAGGTCCCTTTGCGTTAATCGCAGTGGCCAATTCAATTTCAGTTTGCGCTTTATCAACTGCAGTATGCGCTGCGGCATTGACAATAATATCTGGCTGGGCATTCCCCACGAATTCGCTAACGGCCTGCTCATTGGTAACATCAAGCTCTTGATAGTCGGTAGCGATAATACTAAAAACATCACTATTTGCGGCTAAGTCTTGTAAGCAGGAGCCTAATTGACCGTTTGCGCCAGTTAGCATTATTTTCATCGCGCGAATAACTCCTTTAAGGCTAAGCCTTGCTTATCTTTGTCTGAGAGCTGCACATCCTTAAGTGGCCACACAATGCCCACTTCACTGTCATCCCAGGCTAAGCAGCCTTCGTCACTGGGGTCGTAGTAATCGGTACACTTGTACTCAAAATCGGCCACCTCACTGGTCACCACAAAACCATGGGCTAAGCCTGGCGGGACCCAAAACTGGCGTTTATTCTCTTCACTGAGCGTCACCCCTGCCCAACGGCCAAAGGTAGGTGAATCAGGGCGAATATCCACTGCAACATCAAACACGCTGCCGCGTACCACTCGCACCAACTTGCCTTGCGGTTTGGTTTTTTGAAAATGTAAGCCGCGCAATACCCCAAGACCAGAGCGAGAGTGATTATCTTGCACAAAGTCTAGGTCAATATTTAGTAACGCTTTATAACGCTCAGCTTGAAAGGTCTCTAAAAAAAAGCCACGCTCATCGCCAAACACATTAGGTTCGATGATTTTAACATCACTGATACTCGTCTCTATTACGTTCACTCTGCATTCCTTAATCCTATTACTGGTTTAGCGCCGCGCTCTGCTCGTCTAAAAGCCGTTTTAAGTACTGCCCATAGCCTGTCTTTTTCAGAGCATAGGCTTGAGCTTGCAGTACTTCTTCGCTCAACCACCCTTGGTGAAAAGCAATTTCTTCTAAGCAGGCGACTTTTAAGCCTTGGCGATGCTCGATAGTTTGCACGTATTGCCCGGCCTCTAACAGCGAATCATGAGTGCCGGTATCTAACCAGGCAAAGCCGCGCCCAAGCAGCTCAACATTCAGCATCCCCTTTTCAAGATACGCCATGTTCACATCGGTAATTTCTAGCTCCCCACGCGCGGAAGGTTGGATAGATTTAGCAATCTCAACTACCTGATTATCATAAAAATAGAGGCCGGTAACGGCATAATTGGACTTAGGCTGTAGTGGCTTTTCTTCAATACTTAAGGCCTTACCTTGTCCATCAAACTCCACCACCCCAAAACGTTCAGGGTCGGTGACGTGATAACCAAATACGGTCGCGCCAGAAGCCTTACTCGTGGCATTTAGCAACTTTTCACTAAAGTGCTGGCCATAAAAAATGTTGTCGCCTAAAATCAGCGCCACATTATCATCGCCAACAAATTGCTCACCAATAATAAACGCTTGTGCTAAACCATCAGGGCTAGACTGCTCAGCATAGCCCAATGTTATACCAAATCGGCTACCGTCACCGAGCAACTTTTGGTAATTAGGCAAGTCTTCTGGAGTAGAGATAATTAATATCTCTCTTATCCCTGAGAGCATCAGTACCGATAGCGGATAAAAAATCATCGGCTTGTCGTAAATCGGCAATAATTGCTTGGAAGTCCCCATGGTGATGGGGTGTAAGCGGGTGCCGCTACCACCGGCTAAGACAATCCCTTTATAGCGTTTAGCATTCTTCGCTGCTTGCATGTTAACTCCTAGCCTAAGCGCTCTAATTGGTAATCACCGTTAAGCACCGCTTGCCACCATGGCTGATGAGACAAATACCACTCTACTGTTTTGCGAATGCCCGTATCAAAGCTCTCTTCAGGTGTCCACCCTAGTTCATTGGCAATTTTCGAGGCATCTATCGCGTAGCGTGCATCATGACCGGGGCGGTCTTTAACAAAGGTAATCAAATCTTCAAATTGACAGAGCCCTGCCGCCGTGAGTCTGGCTTTAGCCTCACTAGGTGCGAGTTCTTCTAACAAGCTGCAAATAGTCCGTACAACGTCAATATTGGTTTTCTCATTATGGCCACCAATGTTGTAGGTCTCACCTATTTCACCCGTAGTTACTACCATATATAAAGCACGTGCGTGATCTTCTACAAATAGCCAATCGCGAATTTGCAAACCATCACCGTATACCGGCAAGGCTTTGGCCTCTAATGCATTTAAAATCACATGCGGGATAAGCTTTTCAGGGAAATGATAAGGCCCATAATTATTTGAGCAATTTGTAATAACCACTGGCAAACCATAAGTTCTATGCCAGGCGCGAACTAAATGATCACTGGAAGCTTTAGAGGCGGAATAGGGAGAGCTAGGTGCATAAGGAGTAGTTTCTAAGAACAAATCTTCTGTGCCTTCCAAATCCCCATACACTTCATCGGTGGAGATATGGTGGAAACGGAAGTTATCCTTATCCTCGCCTTCTAAGCCACCCCAAAACTCACGAGCGGCCTCCAGCAGGTTGTAAGTGCCCACGATATTGGTTTGAATAAACTCACCAGGGCCATCAATTGAGCGGTCTACGTGGCTCTCTGCGGCTAAGTGCATCACCGCCGTTGGCTTAAATTCAGCGAACGCTTTGGCCATCGCTGTTTTATCGCAGATACTGGCCTGCAAAAATTGATAACGCGGATTAGATGAAACTTTATCTAAAGAGGCTACATTACCGGCATAGGTCAGCACATCAACATTTAGTACGCCATCGTTAGTATTGTCGATAATATGGCGCACTACGGCGCTGCCTATAAAACCGGCGCCGCCGGTGACTAAAATCTTATTCATTTAAAAGGTCACTTAACATTGAAAATAAAGAACTATTTGGAAAGTACTGCATAGTAGCAAATCATAAGCATTTTGAATCCCTATTTTTAAGCGAAATCTATCCGTTCTCAAAAAACTCTACATAAGAGCACTAAATAGTTACTGGTGATTTTGAACTCTCTCTTCGTCCATTTAGAATGGTTTAATCAATTTTTGTTCAAGCAGCTCAAGCTTGAACAAAAATAGTGCGCGTAGAGCTTTCAATTGACGGGGTCATAATACCGAGGTTTTACAAACGCTCTTGTGTCATAGTTAAAGAAATATACCCGCGGATAGAGCAGATGGCGCTTTAGAGTTATCAGGAAATCCAGCGCTAGCGGCGAATGCGCCCCCTCCCGGAATAAAAAATATAGGATACTGGGATGATGGCCACCTACGAACCGTCGCTATGGACGATCCTAAGCATGTTAAACTGAGCCAGCGTATGACTGATTTGGGCTACTATCTACGTTAGCTATCCGGTACAGCAATGTACCGATTATCTCAGTTGCTTAGCGATAAGTTAAGCTTACACCGCTAGCACACTCAAGTAGAAGAAGCCATAGTAGGGTGAAGGCTTTAAACCAGATTTAGCGGGCTAGATATGTCTACACATCACATAGCAGCATAATACACTGCAAACTTGAGGTTACTGCTTTCACTGCACTGCACTGCACTGCACTGCACTGCAGTGAATTGATAAACAAGGACCTTTTGTAGTCCTCTTAAGAATATACTTTCTAGTAATTCAGCAATCGAAACAATACTTGTGTACCAAGAAATATCCGATGTCTAATTTTGACTATTAAAGAATTAGTTGATTTTTGTGACGTTGGGGAAGCGTTACTAGAATGCCTTCTATAGTATATTAATTTTTCATCTGTAAACTTTACGTTAAACTTAACAGAAGATACAAGACCTATCCACCAATCGTGCATCGGAATGTTTTTAGGGAAAGGTAAAACACAATCTAAAATTTTTCTATCGAATGCCATACAGCAACCAAGGAATGAGTTTTTATATAGGTTAGAAAAGACACCCACTCTAAGTCCATTGCTCTCATAAAAGCTATCAGAAATAATTCTAAGCTTATCATCAACAATGTAACAATCCGAAACTACTAGGTTGTATATCTCTAGCTTTGACAAAGTCAACTTTACTTTATCTGGAAGCCATACATCATCTTGATCAGAAAGAAAGATATATTCACCTGACGCTTGACTTAACACAAAATCAAAATTACTCTGCAAGCCTGCTTTGGGGCCATGAAGTAATTTCACCCTAGAATCATTTCTAACAAACGATTCTATTATATTTGTAGTTTCATCGGTTGACCCATCATCTGATATTAACAGCTCGTCTTCAAATGTAATCTGCTCTAAAATGCTTACAATTTGTTCTTCAATATACTTCTCGCCATTAAAACTAGTCATACATACACTAATCACAATACCCTACCAATCTTTATAACTAAAAATATAAACTATCATTATCCTAGGTAAGTTCAATGGAAAAATCTAGTACCTAACGTGTCCGCCTTAGACAAACTTAAGGATTGCTAATAGTCCATTCAATACCAATATTGAATTGAACGTATATTGCTCCCCAAAAAGCAATCCAATTTTTCAGAGATAAAGCCATTGGTTTTTTATAGTGCCCAACCGAGTTATCTTTTTAGTATCTTACTTCTGATTCCAGCCTTATAAAAGTTTTTACTTCGACAGAGGTTAATCAATTCATTACAGACTTCACCCAATAGATAAAATTACCATGCATATGCTTAGGGCTAAATATATCCATTACTCTGGCGATTGCGTCAGCTGAAAGAATACCATCGATAAGCTAGCCGAACATTTGTAAGAATTATAGACAGCCATAACCAAATTCGCAGCGCCTCGCAAGGCCTGACTGTAAATAATCCACACATTCTAACCGAAATTATACCTGAACAATTTGGGTTAGCTTTGCCTTTCGGAAGAAAACCTTTGAAGGATGGGAAGTACATAAATGGAATAGTTAGTATTAGAATTGTGTTCCGCACATAAGGCATAGGGCATGAGATAGCACTCAAAGCTATATAAAAGCCGAATAAACATTCACTTTCTACTAGTGAGCTTGCGGTTCTGAAAACTAATGCGCTAACATTCCGCCAATCATAACACTAAACAGATTGTACCTATTTCAAAATGAAGGCCATACACGATCACTCTGGTTTAATAATAAGCGGTTCGACTTACTCCCTGTTATGAGCACTCACTCTAAAAAGGTTAGACCAATACCAAACAATAACTAACATACCATAAGAAGTTAGCAGAATAGGGTTCGATAGTGATGCTATCAAATAAGCAATCATGGTAATTGAATATGGAGCACTTAGTCTACAAAAAGGCGAAACAATCTTTAGCTTCCCACTGCTAATACGGATCGGAAATAAAATGATGAAAAACAAAAAAATGGTATTATATAGTCCGAAGTACCGTAGGAAATCAATAGCGGTTATTTCTGTATATGATGCGAGCCGGCCAAACCCTACAGTGTAGAACCTTGAAGCCAAACCACTACCAAACGATATATTATAAGGGTCAACATATTCTAGGTATGAAAGAATATGGCCTAACTTAATAGAGTTAGATTCTTCTTTAGCTGAAAACGCCGTTCCAAAGTCCAAAGTCAGAAGAATAAATAAAATAAAAAAAACAAAAAACAGAAGTAAAAAAAACCTGAAACCTCTGGATGCATAAAAATAATATAACATAAATGTTGTAGCAAAAGCAGTGAGAAATATAGCTCGAGAGCCACTCAGAAAAATAACACTCAACAATCCAAATACTACTAGCATTCTACTAGCATTAATAGCGCCATGCGAATTTATAACGACCAAACTTAATAAAACTAAAAGAACGGGCGTTGATACGAAGTGAAACATTGGCAAAACTATTACCCCAAAGTTTCTTTCACCCAAAAAACCTAGAGAATGAAAAATATAGAAATCAATTAACTCTGAGGAAAAAGGGAGGTTCAATATAAAACCAAAAAAGCCTACGCTCGCATACAAAGCAATAAAAGCTAGCAAGAATCCAGCGTATTTAAAATGAATATTCACATCAAGCCGAAAATGGACAACACTATAAAATAAAAACAACATCAAAGTTGACAAAAAAAATTGTGTCGACACATCGAAATCTACATTCCCGAGAGGGTACATGCACCAGTATATATAAAAAAACAATACGAAAATAAGAGGATTTATATAAGGAACACTTAGCCTTCCCCTATAGAGAAAACCAAGAAAAAGCAACACTAAAGACAAAGCAAAGAAAATTTTCTTTGGAAACAACGGTGGTAATATAAAAGAAAATAAAAACAAAAGAAAAAAAACAATATTCACTATAGATATATATCTTATTCGCATAAATCATGTTTCCCTGAACGGTTTAAAACACCATCCCTAACTCCACAATACATGCTTTTTAGATAGTCGATTTTTTTACCTTCAAAGTAAATCAGAACTAAATGATGTAAAAATGAAAAAATAACCTCTCGGATCATTAGCTTTCTAGGTACATGAGTAAATCTAGCTAAGATAAATGAATTTCTTAATCGGTAATAGCGCCTTTGAGGGCTGTGGACAGGTACACTATATCTACCAATTGAAATTGTATGGTCACCAATTTCATGTTCCATTACCGCTGACGTATTCACATAAACTTTAAACCCATAATGATAAGCACGCAAACACCATTCAGTATCTACGTAATCAATGAATAATTCAGAATTCATCAATCCTACTTTACTAAATACAGAGGAGTTAACTACAGTACCTGAAGATATTGCAATATTTGTATAAAAGTCCCTCCCTTTCTCAGGAGGAATTTTTTTTAAGCCTCCAGAAGGAAGACAACTCAAAATATCATAATAGAAACCATACTTAATACTCTTAAATATAGGGGCAACGATATCTTCATCTTTATCTATAACAGGTGAAATCAAGGTTTGAATAAAACCCTCTTTAATTAGACTATCTTGATCAAAAAAAACAATTGCTTGAGCTCCCTGATTTAAAGCGAGTTTAATACCCCTATTTTGAGCTTCGGCAATTCCCAGGTTAACATTGAAGGAGAGGTATTCGAAGTCACAATCACCAGTTAACTCCAGCGACTCATCACTATTGTCTACGACAACAGCTTTAACTCCAGATTTACTTAGCACCTGTATTAAATTGGACAACACATGGTTCCAATCTGGATTATAACAAACAATTACTGAGTACAAATTCAAAATTCCATCACCTACCACTTCCAGCGTAAAACTTAAACTTAGTTATTTTCGATTTGATTCAGCATCTTTAAGGTAATACCATATAAAACATTATCTTCTATTAACTCTGAGTTGTTATTATCCAAAATGTTATTTAAAACCTTATTGTAATCACTCATATTGCTCTCAATATCTTTCATCAAATAAGTAAGCATGGCATTCGGTTTAATAAATAAGTAATAAAAAACCATTTTTGCATTACTAATTTGTGCTTCATCTAATCTAGGAATATTAGTTACATTCCTGATAGTGTTTACGTAATCTTGTTTTGAGCTGGTTGTAATATCAATTCCATATCCTGAATAGCAACCTTCTCCCGCGGTAACAACAGGTATACCAAATGTAGCAAACTCTAAGCCAGGGGTACCCCGAACGGTTAATATTACATCAGCTAGATCTTTGACGGATGCAGTATTCATATCCTTAGGAACAACCTTCACATTAGTGGCACCTATATCATTCAATAGGGTTTCAACAACACCTATCTCGTTAAAGATATAAGAGGTTGGGTGTGGCTTTATCAACCAATTAACGTTGTTAATATCCTTAACAACCTTAAGTAACTCAACTAACCAAATATAATAATCATTATATAACCCTTCAGCGATATGTGGGAAATCACTAAATGCGTGAGGCATGATAAGTACATTTTTTTTACCAGGAACAAGAGACATTATTGACATCAACTCATCACGGGCATAAACTCTTTTATTCCTATATGAGCTCAACACATCAATCTGGTCAATTTCCCCTGAGAATCGCTTCGAAAAATATGATGATACTTGCTTTTCAATTTCTACATCTTTGAGTTCAAGTTTCATTTCATCAAGCGACAACTCAGGATGATGGAAGTGCTTTTTAATATTTCCAGCATTTAACCACTTTAATTCTTTTGTTGGCATCAACACCTTAACACCGAATTTTATCGCAACCCTGTATAGGACTCCATGATTTATATAGCACTTATCTGCCACGACTAAATATTTTACATTACCTTTACCTAGTAACACAGTATATAGCTGACAATTAAATATCGCATGAGTTATATATTTTAACAATATATAGTCTTTACTAGGGCTAAACTTTCCGTCTTGCATGCGTATATAAGTATCGTATACTAAATCACCAATTACTACCCCATTATAAGTAAGCTCTTCAATGTCATCGAGTGTCTTTATTTTTCTAAACAAACTCAATGCAACATACAGACTGTAAATTAAGCGGAATAAGTTAAGAAGTGAAACCCTATATAAAGCAATTACTCTTGCGATGTTATAAGATTTCACGAGTTTTACATATGGTTCTTTTACTTTGAGTGTACATGCTACCAATGCTTCAATGACCAAATCAGAGTTCAGTTCAATGGTTTTAGCAACTCTCATATTTGACTCTAATTCAAAAGGGTTTTTTTCGGATATTTCAACTAAAACAACCTGATTAGTTTTAGAAGACTTATTCAACTCACGGCTTACTGTAAGATTGGTCCAAAATTTGCCGTTATTGCTTTCGAAATGCTCAACCATCTTCCGATTAGATATATACTTCTTAATTCTAAAAATAAATCTACTAAATATTTTTTTTAACATCGCTTAATTGCCTGAAAAATAATTATGTACAACTGATACCTTAGAGCTTAGATGCCTTGCTGGAATACCCCCAACAACTTGGTCACAATCAACATCACGGACTACTACGGAATTGGCACCAATAGTCACATTGTTTCCTATGCTACAAGGGCCGATAATTTTTGCGCCTGCACCTATTAGAACATTGTTTTTGATGACTGCTAGGTCATTTTCTCCCTTGAATAAGTCATTGCCGATTGTAACTTGTTGCAATATTGTACAATTCTCACCTATAATTACATCAGGGTGCACAATAATGCTATTTGGATGTGGTAAAAAAAGGCCTTTACCTATCTGTGTACGGGGATCAATTTCAACGCAGAACTTACTTTGAATTCGATTGTAAAAAAAAAGAAAAAACTTATATATGATTTTAAAAATTACATGCTGCGTTCTAAAGTGATAAATAAAGTGGCATAAACGAAATAGGAATAGAAGTTTATATTTTCTATCAAATAGTTTAAAAAGGATTGAGCTTCTCACTTTACCAAAATTCCTAAAATGGTCTGCTCTTAAGGAGGATTTAAAATCTATGAATGATTGCATAATCAGCTTATGAGGTAAGGAAAAAATCGTTAATTTTGTCAACTATATAGTCTATTTCGTTAGTGTCCAAACCAAAGTACATTGGTAATCTAATCAGTTTCTCACTTTCTTCTGTTGTATACAGGTCTTTTCCACTCAACCTTCCAAAGTCTCCACCTGCAACAGAAGAGTGTAGAGGAATATAATGAAAAACAGCCATAATATCATTCAGTTTTAGGTGCTCGATTAGCTTAGTTCTTGTATCAATATCAATTACTTTAAGATAAAACATATGGCCATTATGTACACAATTTTTAGGTATACTAGGTAACTCTACTTTTTTCCTATCAGCTAGCATATTTAGTTTTTTATTGTAAGACTTCCATGATGCCAGGCGATTAACATTAATTTTGTCAGCTTTTTCTAATTGACCATACAAATAAGCAGCTTGAATATCCGATGGTAAATAACTACTGCCTAAATCAACCCAAGAATACTTATCAACCATACCTCTAAAGAATTGAGTTCTATTTGTTCCCTTTTCTCTAATTATTTCAGCCCTTTTGACAAAAACTTCATCATTTATAATAAGTAAACCGCCCTCACCTCCACTTGTGTAGTTCTTAGTTTCGTGAAAGCTATATACACCTATATGCCCTATAGTACCTAATGGTTTATCTTTATAAGTTGACATCATTCCTTGGGCAGCATCTTCAATTACATATAATCCGTGGTGATTAGCAATGTCCATAATAGTATCCATTTCACAGGCTACCCCTGCATAATGGACAGGTACGATAGCTTTTGTCTTGTTTGTAATAGCCTGTTCAATCAATGTTTCATTCATGTTCATTGTATCAGGACGCACATCTACAAAAACTATTTTTGCACCACGCAATACGAAAGCATTCGCAGTGCTGACAAAGGTATAACTTGGCATGATAACTTCATCGCCAGGTTGTATATCAATTAGAATCGCTGCCATTTCAAGAGCTTGAGTGCAGTTTGGAGTTAATAGCGACTTAGCACAACCCAATTTTTTTTCAAACCAAAGGTGACATAACTGTGTATATTTTCCATCACCAGAAATTTTATCACTACACATAGAATCAAGCACATGTCTCTCTTCATTGCCAGTATACGGTGGTTTGTTAAATGGAATCATTACTATTCTCTTTTAAAAATTCATGTTGTAATTTTAATAGGTTTTTTTTACGTTCTTTTATACGAACAGCGGGACAGCCTAAATAAATCCCCCATGGCGTTGTTGACTTACGAAGTAATGTCATAGCGCCTAAAGAACACCCTTCCGCTACAACAACTCCTGGAAAAATAACTGAATTAGTACCAACAATAACATTTTTTTCTAAAAGAACGGGGGAAAAAATTTCAGATTTATATTTACTATCTACAAGAGAATTAACCATGGTTAGACCAGAATAGTCATCTGATTGCGAAAATATTTTTACTCCATAAGCTAAAGTGCAAAAATCAGACAGTGTCACTCCCAATTTACCTCCTGCAATCAGGCACATTGGTGTAATATGAACATATTTGCCTATATTAATTTTACCTGATAAAATACAAAAATCGTCTACTCTCGATTCATTTCCGATACTGATCATATCAGCATCATAAATACACGCTTTATCACTAATTTTTACGTTTTCACCTAAAAATTTAAAACCCATTTTTTTCAGTTGCGCATTAGTTAGATATGACATGTTAAAAACCCTCGAATAAATCTCTTAATTGTTGGTGATATTTTTCCTTAGAAAAGTTACTTTTAATCATCTCTATATTAGCTTGTTGATCACATGAATTGATAGTGCTAATGGATAATTCATTTACATCGAAGACTTTAACACCTATATCTTTAAAAAGTTCCCAACTTGTGACATCACTTCTTAAATACACCTTTTTACCTAAGCCCAGGAGGGAAATAGTATTCCCCATAGCCTGTTGTCTTTTATGTGCAAATATTGCTATATCGATTTTCCCCAAAAAACCTAAATATTCTTCAAAACTCATAAAATCAATTACTGGAATAAATTTGTGGCCAAATAGGTCTTCCCCACGTTTAATTACTTTCTGAGCCCACCCTGGAGACCAAGGCTTTTCTCCGTAGGATAAGATGCAATATATTTCAATATTTTCATCTTTAAATTTTTCTAGCTTATTAAAGATTTCAAAATGATTATTTGCAGAATCTGCCGAATTACCAACTTGAATACGTACGATACCATCATTTAACTTATTTAACTCTACTTCGTTAAATGTATTACTTTCATACATTAAGGCCTCAAAAAACTCTCCTTTGGAACCATAAAGTTCTTGCGCAAGTTTGTAATCACCAGGTAAGTAAGAAACATACCCGGAGAAACGTCCTTTAACCTTTTTAGTAATTCTGTACCAAAGAGTTCGACTTTGAGCTTTTGTCGGTATATCTAGGTCTCCCCCTCCCCACATCTGCCAATAAACTTTATTCGAAAAAGATTTGAAAACATAAAGAAAAATGATAACTTTCTTGTCAAAAAGACCATGTAAGTAAATCTTTTTAGCCTTGTTAAAATACCATAACAATAAGACCATAGAGCTTGGCACTTTATAAACCAACATCAGCTTTCTGAGAAAACTGTTCTTACAATCAAATGGCTTTGCTATTTTTACATTTTTATAAGCAGCCATTTCAACTGAACTTTCTTTGTTAGAGTTTAGTACTAAAAAAAAATGTTCTTCGGCATCAAAGTTAGAATTGACATATTGAATGAAAGGCTTTATGAATTTCATTTCATTGCCAACTATATGCAAATGTTTCAGGTTTCGCATTTTTTCTCTTTCATTTAGTTTTATTATTTATCAGGTGAGATCCCAACGATTCTAATCATAATCACTTAAAAGTTATAACTTCTTCAACATTCTTTATATTTAACAATTCAAGTATATTTAAAAACCTTTTTTAATCAACGTTATATATTTAGCAATTAGGTTCCTATGACTCTTAGCTTTCTGCTAAAGAAACGATTACACAAAAAACCAGCAAAGGATCCTAGTAGGATTGCATATGCGGAAGCTTCAGCCCCGTATATTGGCACAAAAATAATTGATGAACCAACAACAACCAACGCACTAAAACTGGTCATATATAAACTCCACCTTGTTTTTTTAAAATAGAAAAACAAACTAGCCTCAACACTCCGTATATTATAAATAAAGGCGCTCAGAATCAAAATTCTCAGTAGGCTTTGACTTTCTAAAAAATCAGGCGGCGCAAAAAAAAGAATTATATTTTCAGAGAAAAAAATAAAAATAAATACAAGCATGGACATAACCAACTTATAGTACCAAGCAAGTTTTTTTGAAACATTAAAAACATCAATCTTGTCCAGTTTATATAAAGCTGGTTGTACTGCCTTTCCAGCCGACCCTGCTATAACAGTGACAATAGTTGATAACTGCAACGCAAATGTAAACATCGCCAACTGACGTTTATCAACAATGCCTTGGAGCAACAAAATATTAAATTTATTCAAACAGTAATACATAATATAAGCTATAAAAACGGGGGTTGCAAAAATAAAAGTTTCTTTAACTGTTTTTCCGATATCAACAAAACTAAAGCTATAGGGTATCCCATACCAAGACACACACCACATGATTATTGTACTAACCATAAGGGCATAAACAACTGCCTCTAACCCATCAAACTCGAAAAAACGAAATATAATTATAAACAAAACATATAATATTATCGATATCAATTGAAATAAGACAAAAGACTTAGGCCGCTCTAAAATCCTTAGATAAGCTGAATACATAGCATTTAAAAAGCCACATATAGAAATAATTATTGCACAGTAAAAAAGCTTTTCATTATCAATCGAGCTAATAATCTCCATTAACAAAAAGCTCTTCATAAGAAGCAGTGCAATCACTACAACAATGGTCAAACTAGCTTGCAATAATAACAATTGCCCAATGTATATTTTTTTTCTTTCATCAGAGCCTTGCAAAAAATAAAATCTTGAAAACGTAGATACAATTCCAAACTGAATAACGAATGTTAATAACACAATAAGCGAGTTGACTACACCATATTCAGCATACTCATCAACTGACATTATTCTTGTGTAATACGGCAACAGAAGGATCCCACTTATTGCGACAACTAAAAAGTCACCTATAGTGTATACCACGGTATTTTTAAGAATTTTCTTTATCAATTTAACCCTTTCTTACTTAGAAATGCTATTAGCAAAATCCACACGTGTTTTAACGCCAATAAATAGCCAGCAAACACCACCAAAAACAAACCAGAAACAAACCAAAAGACAGCCAATCAGGAGCAGTTTAGCAATACCCCAACCATCGATATGCTAAAGCTTAGTAAGGTAATACATATAAGAGTCTGCTTAGAAGTAAAGGCAGCGCGCATAAATATTTGATGTAAATGGTCACTGTCTGATTTTAAGGGCGATTGTCCTTTCCGCTTAAAGCGAATCGTTACACCAGCCATATCCACAAGTGGAACAGCGATTACCCATAAGGCTGTAACGGGTTTAAAAGCTAGAGCCTCACCTTGTGAGCCTATTGCCAGCAACTTCAATTTCCATAAATATTCCAAAGTTAAAAATTGGATACCTTGATTACTTGGCTTAGATGGCATTTTGTTTACTTAACACTAATCAGTGAAAAACTGTGGGATCTTTGACAAGTTTTTACCTACAAGTGCTTTTACACATCCTAGGTTATTTTTTTTAAGGGCCATGTAATCCTCTTTTGTTTTAAGAAGCAAATTTTTGATGCTTTGATTGCTGGCTCCTCCTACCCTCATTAATGTAACAACCTCTGGTAGATAGGCCATTTTAACTTTGTGTACCCATAAATACCGCAATATAGAGTCGTAATCTGCCGCTATCTTAAAATTCAAATCAAAGCTTCCGTATTCACGGTATAACCGAGTTTTCATAAAGAACGTCGGGTGAGGCGGCATCCAACCTGTCTTTAACTTACTAATGTCAAACTCGCCACTTTTCCAAAAACGAACAGTTTTAGTCACATCATGCTTTGCGACATAGTGAAGATCTGCATAAACGGCATCGGCCTTGGAAGTATAGAATAAATCGACTAGCTTTCTTATTGCATCATCACTAGCAAAAACATCGTCAGAATGCAAAAAGCCAACCGCATCACCGGTAGCTAATGCTAAACCCTTATTTAAAGCGTCGTAGATACCTGCGTCAGGCTCGCTAACAATTTGGCTTAAACGGCTAGCATTTTGATTTACAATACTTACTGTATTATCGCTTGAAGCACCATCAATCACTATATATTCAATTTCTGAATAAGTTTGCGATTCTAAAGATTTAATGCTTTCCAGAATAGTACTTTCGCTATTAAACGTGGCAGTAATTATACTTATTTTCATTTTTTGTAATTCTACTTAGTATTATCATTATTACAATTACAAGAGCTACCTAAAAAGACAACTCCGGGAGCAGGTTGACCTATGTTCAAAAAATCTAATACGCGGGAAACTTCTTAGCATAGGCTTCCTAGGTATAGTTATCTCTTACGAGTATATTTCCGTTTGTAATCATAACACTCAACTCTTCAGGGTGATTATTCATCATATTGTCTAAAACAACATTCAAGTTTTTATCTGACAGTTTAAGTCTAAGTCCCGCATGCTCTCACCCTGCTTGTAAAGGTGACTTGCTTTGTTTATCAGACCCGAGCATAAGGTATACCTATCCTAATTGGTAATATTATTTAGGCATTGACCTAAAGAGCAGGCCTACCTAGTCTAGACACTTTGTTTAACGCGCAGGCACTGGCCATAACTTCTCCCACTTGAGCATTGTAATTACGCAAGTTAAACTCAAACCAGTAGCTTGTATCGGCACATCGCCGTGTCTGCTTATTAGCGTTCTTGGTAACGAGCCTCCTCTTTTCAGTTTTTAGTGTGTTAACACGTGGTTTCGAGGATGCCTTTCCTCCCAATATCCTACATTCCTCAATGGTTGGATAGTTGAGGCAATGCCTTTACGCTTAAGCACCTTGTAGCAGTTCCTCGTATCATTAGCTCTATCAGTTGAGACTCAAAAGTCTGGTGCGTCAATCTATATGTGTCTCCCAGAGCGACTGCTAAATGGGCGACAAGCTACCTTAAGCGTCTATGCTCGTTGGCTAATACAACCATAGCCAGGAGATTGAAGGCCCAACACCCATGAATTGGAGGATGGAGTTGATGAAGCCCTCCAAGACTCGAAGCGGGAGAGTAAATCAATGCCAGTAATGATGACGGTATCACTATAGGTGTTACTGCGCCCACGGCGTCCTGTGGATGTTTGATTATACCATTGCGTCCTAGTCATAGCTGGCTCATCAATCCAGAAAGTGATAGAGCCAAGCTGGTTAAGATCTTGTTGTATTGTTTCCACTTAACGATGTTGCTGTTTGCTTTGCCGATAATGTGACCTGATTATTTCGGTTTAATGACAAGAACCCAAAGAAGCTGAAGGTTCAATATTATTTAGATAACAACACCAAGGTGACTCACAATAGCTAAATATTTAGGCACCTATTTACGACTCTCGAGCTTAAAACTTGCAAAAAGGAAATCATCAACATCATCAATATCAATCGACTTACTATTTTCCATAACAAACGCACTAATAGCGTCCGAGTAAACCCTTCCTAAGTTCTTCTTAAGGTAACTCACTCTGTAGGCATATATTGCTCCATTTAGGCGATAATACTGCGGTAAATCTTGGCTGCGCTTGCTTGCTATATCTTTAGGAATAAAGCCACCCATTAATTGACTGGCGGGCAAGGTGTTGCACCACATAGGGCTATGTTCACATTCGCAAACACTCACCACTCCTTTTACATCACCTTCAATTAATTGTAGAGCTTCGCTAATATCGTTATTGTCCCGCAATGGTGACGTTGGTTGTAACAACACTAAAATATCGTCTGAATCTAGGTCAAGTTCATCGATAGCGTGTAGCAACACATCATCGGTAGAAGCACTATCACTCGCAAGTTTAGCAGGTCGCTCAAAGGGCACCGAAGCGCCATTTGATAAAGCTACATCTCTAATGATGTCAGAGTCAGAACTTACAACAACATTATCTATTTCATCGCAGCCTAATGCAGCCTCGATGGTCCAAGCAATAAGGGGTTTACCAGCCAAATCTAGAATATTTTTACCGGGTAAGCGCTTACTACCGGCTCTGGCAGGTATTAATGCTACAATCTTAGTTTTATTAGGCATTACTTTTTACCATTCCCTTAAAACTATTAAACCCAGCAATGCAATTGATAACTTCCTCCGAAATTAATTTAACTTCTTTTTCAGACAAATATACCGAAGTGGGCAAACTTATACCCCTCTTTGAAATTGCTTTAGCATTTCCAACCAATAATGATTGATAGTCTTTAAATGGGGGCATATCTGACATGGGATAAAATATCGGCCTAGAATCAATTCCTAGCTTTGCCAATTTTGAAATTAAGTTATCTCTTTCTATCAAACAAGTTGATTTTAGTACCGCGGTGAAAAGCCACAGGCTAGATTGATAATTTTCGGGTAGCTGTTGAGTAGAAAAGTAACCTGAGCTAAGCAAGTACTTTTCATACCATGAAAATATATTGCTCCGCTTTTCCCTAAACGTCTCTAACTGCTCAAACTGCGCACAACCAATAGCAGCCTGTAAATTAGTTAGACGATAATTGTAGCCTACCACGTCATGCCAATATCGTTTGCCTGGAGTCATTCCATGGTCGCGCAATACTTTGGCCTTTTCATAGGCGCTAGCACTTTTAAAAATAACAGCTCCGCCTTCTCCGCAAGTGATTACTTTATTACCGAAAAAAGAAAAAGTGCCTACATCCCCAAATGTACCTACATGCTGACCGTTAATTGAAGAACCTAAAGCCTCTGCGCAATCTTCAACTACTAGTAGTTCATGTTTTTTAGCCAGTGTTATTATATCTGGCATATTACACGGAATCCCATAGATATGGACCGGCATAATAGCCTTAGTTTTATTACTAAGAGCCTTAATTAGTAGCTCTATTGACATATTCCATGTATTAGGTTCTACATCTACAATAACTGGCTTGGCTCCAGCTAAAACAACGGCATTCAAAGTGGCGCCAAATGTTATATCGGGTACAATCACCTCATCGCCAGGGCCTATCCCTAAGCTAACTAGTGCTAAATGTAATGCTACAGTCCCGTTACTTACAGCAAGTGCGTACTTGGCTCTTGTATACTCCATAATAGTTTGCTCAAATTGCTGAACATACTTTCCTTGAGACGAAACCCAATTAGTTTTAATACAATCAGTAACATATTCTAACTCATTACCGCCTAACAAAGGCTCTAAAACAGGCGTTCTATGTAAGCGATAATATGATGAAAAATCAACAAGCTTTCCTTCATCATCCAATAAAGGTATTACTTTAATTTTTTCATTTAGGGTTTGTTGAATTTCTTCTACTGATGCTGAGTGATGCAAATAAACATAATTTTTATTAAATATTTCAGTAATAGAGCCAGTAATGTCACATCCAGAGATAATCGATCTTCTGACATCACCATCAGTGAGAATACCTAATAGTTTCTGCTGCTCAACAACAAATAGTAAGCCTTGCGCATTATCATCTATCTTTATTAATGCATTTTTCAAACTTTCGGTATGTTCAATGCATAAGTCTTGTAGTTGTACCATATTTACCTCAATACTCCAGATAGCAATCTATATTGACTTTCTAACACTGCTACATCACTTGTATAAACCTCAAGAGAGTAATACTCCAAGTCTTTACGTATATGTTGAACAAACCAAGATCGCTCTGTGAAAACCTCATTGCTGTCTTCTAAGCCGTTGTTGTCACTAATATGGTAGGCTTTTGTAATTTTATTAAATCTATCTAAATAGTTAATAGGATCGAAGCCAAGAGTATTAGCTGATACTTTAAGGTGAGCAACGTCAATCAACAAACCAACATTATTTGGTACGCAGTCAAAAACCATTTCCGTTTCTTCACTATCAACCATTAGCAGTGGATTAGTATTAAATTGACTATAGTTTGCTTGTGAAAGAACATTATTTTCAATCAACAGCTCTACACCTCTGCTCTCAGCGTAATTAGCTAAGAAAACGACATTAGACACGAAGTTATCAAGTCCTGTAGCACGCTCAATTAAGCGCCTTTTATTAATCGAACGACCTAACTCTGAAGCGGCCGGATCTAATAAATAACCTGCGTGAAAACTATAATATTTACTACCATACTCAGCGGTTAAATCTATCGCTTGTTTGGCATGAGATAAGCTTTTACTTATTATGGCTTTATCACAACTTGCCAAATTGAAAACAAATGGTTCTTTGGGTACAGGGAAATAGTTATGCAAAGCAATACTGAAATTTTTTGAAACTTCAGACAAATCATCATTTAGCGATGATGAGTAGCGTCCAGCTGATAGCTCTAAACCTCTAATTGTGCCATTATTTAGTAATTTAGAAGTTTCAAGAAAAGTTTTTTCGTGAAAACCTCCCGTGGACATATATATCATTGCCTATACTCCTTTGCGGGAACACCTATTAGAGAGGAGCCTATTTTACTTGTAGACTTTATTACTACTGCGCCTGCACCAACTGTGATGGATTCTGAAATGGTTATGCTTGGGATAACTGTAGAGGATGCTCCCAAAAAAACTAAACTAGATATAATTCCGCCTCCACACAACACACTACGCGGGGCCAAATGACTATGATCTTTTATGACACAATCATGTTCAATGATCACACCGCTATTTACAATATTGTTATTTCCCAATATTGAATTAGCATTAATAATTGCGTTGTGGAAAACAATATTCCCCCCCCCCATTTCAACTGTTCTATCAACTACTGCATATTTGGATATAGCGTTTGGCAAGGAAAACCCTGCAAACACTAACTGGTCAAAAACTAGCTTTCGAGTAATGTTATCTCCGATGGCAACAAAACAGGCAAAATGCTTATACTTAGCCTGATTTTTAAGAACAATTTCAAGAGTTGAAATGACTTTATAACCACTTTTCTCTTCTTCAGGATCAAAGACTTTACTAGTATCGACCAAGCCTACAATTTCATAATCAACTGACTCTAGAACAGAGATCACTGACGATGCATGGGAACCACAGCCAACCACAAGGCATTGCTTAGCCAAGCTTATAATCTCCAATTCTAAGCATTTCTCCTTCACTAATATCTTTAGTCGCTGTAGCGCCTAGGATCGTATCCAATTCCTTTTCGTACAAACCTGTGCCAGGTCGCTTTAATACAAACATATCAGCTGTAAGCTTCTCGTCCTGTTTAATAAAACAACGAGAAAATAAGCTTTTGCGCGAAATTTTTCGCATTTGCATCTCTTCTGTTTGAACTGTTTTTATAGGGCTACCTAGGGCAACTTCCGTTGTACGAATAGCCTCAACCAACTCTTTAAATTCTTCAGGGTCACTTGACGCTTTATGATCTGGTCCAGCCATACTTTTATCTAATGTAAAGTGCTTTTCAACAATAGTGGCTCCAAGCGTAGTGGCTATAACTGCCGGCAAAAAGCCGACTGCGTGATCAGAGTAACCGACATCACAATAGAACGCATTTTTTAGTGTTGAAATAACGTTCAAGTTTAAACTTTGAATAGCGCAAGGGTAATTTGAAACACAATGTAATAAAGATAACTTACAATCTGCTTGTTGATATATTTTAACTACTCGTTCAATTTCGCCTAAGGTTGCCATTCCCGTTGACACAATCGCCAACTCAGCATTTTTAGCGATATATTCATGAAGAGATAAATCAACAATATCTGCGGAAGCCGTTTTAAATATGGTCACGCCTATAGATACTAAGAACTCTGCACTTTCGATATCGTAAGGTGTTGAAATGAAATCAATGCCTAATTGATTGCAATATTCAAATACAGGGATGTGATCAGTATAAGAAAACTCTAGCGCTTTAATCATCGCATAATGACTTTCATCACTAGCTGTTGTTGACTCTTGGTATTCGACTTTTGGTGTACCAGCACTTACTAATTTTTCAGCTGTAAATGTTTGAAACTTCACCGCATCGGCACCGGAAGCTTTAGCTGCATCTATCATTTTCTTCGCTAGTGCCACTGACCCCGCGTGGTTAACACCAATTTCTGCGATTACATAACAACTCATAAATGCCCCTACTTAACCCTAATGTGACCGTTGTGTTCAATAAACCAGTTGTATGTTTTTCTTAAGCCTTGATCGAGCTCTACCATATATTCCCACCCTAAAACCTTAAGTCTACCTACATCCATCAACTTCCTCGGTGCACCGTCTGGTCTACTTACGTCAAAGTTGATACTACCTTCAAACCCAACCACACTCGCTACTGTTTCTACTAATTCACGAATAGTGTAATCGACACCGCTCCCCACATTGATATGACTTAACATAGGCTGTGTATTATCCTTATACACTTGGTTGGATAAGTTCATAACATGAATTGAAGCATTCGCCATATCGTCTACGTATAAAAACTCGCGCATTGGCTTGCCGCTTCCCCAAGCCACTACTTCTTTATCTCCGTTCAACTTTGCTTCATGAAAACGTCTAATTAGCGCAGGAATAACGTGGCTATTTTCAGGATGAAAGTTATCATTAGGCCCATACAAATTCGTCGGCATGACACTACGATAATCGCGACTATATTGGCGGTTGTAGCTTTCACATAACTTGATGCCAGCAATTTTTGCTACTGCGTAAGGCTCGTTGGTTGGCTCTAACTCACCTGTTAACAAAGCAGACTCGGCCATAGGCTGTGTCGCTAATTTAGGGTAGATACAAGATGAACCCAAAAATAGTAGTTTTTGCACATTCGCTAGATGCGCGGCATGAATCACATTACATTGAACCATTAAGTTTTCATAAATAAAGTCTGCAGGGTAGGTGTTGTTTGCCACAATGCCCCCAACTTTTGCCGCAGCTAAGTATACTTGATCAATATTCTCAGTTTTGAAAAAATCGAACACAGCTTGCTGGTTAGTTAAGTCGAGCTCATCACGAGTGCGAGTAATTATATTGCCATAACCACTTGCCTCTAATTGCCGCACTATGGCCGAGCCCACCATACCACGATGCCCAGCAACAAAAATTCTACTATTAAGCTCCATCTAACTACCCTTGGTTTTCTACAGCAATAGCTACATTATGTCCGTGAGCCTTTAACAAAGCGTGTTGCTTTGCTTTACTCAAATCGTGCTGCACCATCTCTGCACACATTTCTTCTACTGTGATTTGTGGCTCCCAGCCCAACTTAGCTTTTGCTTTACTTGGATCACCTAAAAGCGTTTCCACTTCTGCAGGACGGAAGTAACGTGGATCTACCTTAACGATTATATCACCAACTTTGAGCGCTGGTGCATTGTCACCAGTGATAGCAGTTACAGTGGCTATTTCATCAACCCCTTCACCAGAAAACTCAAGCTCTATGCCCGCTTCTCTAGCAGACAGTTTAACGAACTCTCGTACGCTAATTTGCTTGCCGGTGGCAATTACAAAGTCATCTGCTTGCTCTTGTTGTAACATCATCCACTGCATACACACATAGTCTTTTGCGTGTCCCCAATCGCGCAGTGCATCCATATTACCTAGGTATAAGCAAGGCTCTAACCCTTGCGAAATATTTGCAATAGCGCGCGTAATTTTACGGGTTACAAAGGTTTCGCCACGGCGCGGCGATTCGTGATTAAACAAAATACCATTACAGGCATACATGCCGTATGACTCACGATAGTTCACTACAATCCAATATGCGTACATTTTGGCAACTGCGTAAGGTGAGCGCGGGTGAAATGGTGTGGTTTCTTTTTGTGGGATTTCCTGCACTTCACCGTAAAGCTCTGAGGTAGATGCTTGATAAAACTTAGTTTTCGTTTCTAAGCCTAAAAAGCGAATAGCTTCTAACAAACGTAAAGTTCCCATGGCATCGACATCTGCGGTGTACTCTGGGCACTCAAAAGAAACCGCAACATGAGATTGAGCCGCAAGGTTATAAACTTCGTCTGGCTGTATGTCTTTAATAATACGGGTTAAGTTAGATGAATCGGTTAAATCACCGTAGTGCAAAAAGAACTTGGGGTTTGATTCATGCACATCTTGGTAAATGTGGTCTACTCGGTCAGTATTTAATGATGAAGCACGGCGTTTAATACCATGTACCTCATACCCTTTTTCTAATAGTAACTCCGCAAGATAAGAGCCATCTTGGCCCGTCACACCGGTAATTAAAGCCACTTTATTTTTTGACATTACTGTATTCCAATTCTTTATTTCAACTTTATTAAACGTTCAAATACTAGGTTTAAAGTGACCTAATATTCGTTAAACTTTTTTCAACGCTTGCTATTGCCTGCTCGACCGTCTCGGCTTCTGCATAACAGCGCAATTCTGGCGCATTGCCAGATGGTCGTAAGTGCACAAACTGTTGATTGTCCAACTCAACTCTCAAGCCATCAGTGGTGTTCACAGATATAATAGCCAAATCGCCAAAACCTAAGCTTTGCATTAACCAATGTGGGTCTTTAGTACCATCAGCAACGATTTGTTGGCTTTTTTCCGTGGCAAAATTTTGGATCCGGTCACTGTCAGTAAAGCGCTGTGGTAATTCTTCGACTAAGGTACTAATGTTTGCGCGCTGTGCAGCCACTAACAACATAAGTGCTGGTAACACCGCATCTCTCGTTGGTAAAGCTTTTAACAGCTTACCGTTCACCTGAATATCGCTACCAAGCAAAAAGCCGCCATTGGCTTCAAAGCCAGCTACTGATGAGTACTCATTGTTCAACGCCGCGAACTCTGCAATCACATAAGGAGAGCCAATTTTAGTGCGTTTTACAAATTCAAATTTATTACTTAGCTCAATCGCGGTATTACAACTAACCGGAATAGCCAAAGCACTCACATTGAGCGCATCAGCACAAAGCAGGCCTAAGATATCACCACGTAACCACTCGCCGTTTTCATCTGATACAAGCGGTCTATCACCATCACCATCGGTAGAAAACACCACGTCAAGATTATACAGCTTTGCCCAAGCTCTAGCTTTACGCTTATCCTCTTGTGATACTGCTTCGGTATCAATAGGTACAAAGCTATCACTGCGCTCGATTGCCACAACTTCAGCACCTAAGGCTTCAAAAATCCGGTAATACAAGTCTCTACCCGCACTAGAGTGCTCATAAATACCAATACGCTTACCGCTTAAAAAAGGGTGTTCAAACAGCGAGGTATAACGGGTGACGTATTCTTCTACAGCGCGGTTATTTATTTCAAGTGCAGGCAGACTTTCAAGCGCTTTAAACCCAACGCTTGCGTTAATAATGGCCTGTTCATCATTTTTGGAGATTTCGCCGTCAGGGCGATAAAACTTAAGGCCATTTCTATCAAAAGGAATATGGCTGCCGGTAACCATAATTGCCGGCATCTGTTCCTCTTGGGCTAAATAAGCCAAGGCAGGCGTAGGCACGACCCCGTAGTAAACAACCTGTAAACCTTGCTGTTGAAGTGCTGCGACGCAGGCTTGCGCCATTGCATAACTACTAGGACGATTATCAATCGCTATTGCAACGGTATCGAAAGTAAAATTAACGCACATACTTTCTATAAAGGCATGACTGAAGGCCGCACATACATCCGGCGTAAACTGGGTCACCAAACCTCTGGCGCCACTGGTACCAAACGCTACACCGCTGTCTTTAATGACTTTACTCGTAGTTAGATTAATTACCATTGGTGTGTTCGTCTCCTTATACTCGGCCGTATTTATCTTCAAAGCGAACAATATCGTCTTCGCCAAGGTAACTACCGGTTTGCACTTCAATCATTTCTAGTGGGATTTTTCCGGGGTTTTCTAGGGCATGTACTGTACCTAACGGAATATAAATGGACTCATTTTCAGTCACCAATTGTGTTTCTTCGCCTCGCAACACACTGGCTGTACCAGATACAACAATCCAATGCTCGGCACGATGATAATGCTTTTGAATCGACAGCTTGCCACCGGGCTTCACTGTGATCCGTTTTACCTGATCGCGAGCACCAGTACCTATAGAGTCATATTTCCCCCAGGGGCGATACACTTCACGGTGATTTTCATATTCGCCGCGTTTATCCGCTTTAAGTTGTTCAACGATTTTTTTTACGTCTTGTACGCGACCCTTATCAGCAACCAGCAAAGCGTCTTTGGTATCAATGACCACAACGTCATCAAGGCCAACCGCAGCGATTAGGCGCTCTCCGCCATGCACCAAGCAATTACTTGTATCGTGGAGCATGTTGTCGCCAATACTAACATTGCCCTTTTCGTCTTTAGCGTTCACTTCCCATAAAGACGACCATGAGCCAATATCGTTCCAACCGGCATCAAGTGGCACTACTACGGCGTCTTTGGTGTGTTCCATTACCGCATAATCAATGGACTCGTCGGGACACTGCGCAAAAACCTGAGCATCCAAACGAATAAAATCTTGATCCTTAGTGGTGTTGGCCATAGCTTTGGTGCAAACCTGTGCGATGTCACCCCTACACCGAGTCAACTCTTCTAAGTAGCGGCTGGCCTTGAATAAAAACATACCACTGTTCCAGTAGAATTTACCACTATTTACATATCCAGCGGCTGTGTCTGCATCAGGCTTTTCAACAAACTGCTCTACTACATAACCATTACCATCAGCCATGGAATCACCTCGTTGAATATAGCCATAACCGGTGTGAGCTTTATTTGGCACAATGCCAAAAGTCACTAACTTACCAGCTTGCGCTAAGGGGATAGCGTTGTTTAATGCTTCTCGAAAAACGCCAGCATCTTGAATAACATGATCGGCAGCCAACACTAATAGTAATGGATCATCATCCTTCGCTGCCTCTGCAGCAATAGCTACTGCAGGAGCTGTATTTCGACCAACTGGTTCAAGAATAATTGATGCTGATTTGTCTATGGTACGCAACTGTTCTGCGACTACAAAACGGTGCTCTTCATTACAAATAACCATTGGCGAGTTTGTCGCAACGCCCTCTAAACGATTAATGGTTTCTTGTAACATGGTATTCAGCGATGTTAACGCAAGAAACTGCTTGGGGTACAAAGAGCGACTTAACGGCCATAAACGCGACCCTGTGCCGCCAGCCATAATCACAGGAGTAATCATTAGAATACCAACCTCAAAATATGAGTATTTAAAAAGTAAAAAATAAACACAGGCATCCTAAATAAACTTTGCGTCTGCCTGTTTCCAGTCTAGAAAATACCATTTGCTATGTTCGTGAACGTCGGGGTTAAGAAGTAACTCCTTCTCAGCAACCCATTGATATTCGCAATGCTGTTCTTCTGGAAGCGCGAGCAGCTCTTGCTCAACATCTAACTCGTATGCTAGCACCACGTAATGAGTCGTAAAATCCTCAGCAGAAAAGTTGTCATCGTAGAAGTGCTGATAAATACCTTTAAATTGTGCAGAGTTGATCTCTAGCCCTAATTCTTGGTTTACCAACCTAGCAAAAGCGACATTAAATACCTCGTCTTTTAAAATTCGACCACCAGGTACAAACCAGTAGCCCTTAGCTGGACGATTGTTGCGTTTGCCTAACAATATTTGACCGCTAGTGTTACGCACAATAAAATCAATCGAAACCAAAGGTGTCGATTGTATAACGGTTTGAAAAGTTTCTAATTCAAGCATCGCTGCACTGTTTTCTTACATTATTTGCTAAGTAGGTTAGGTGATTTAACGCCTAAACTCACTGGATTGTTTTAAGAAAAATAACTTCCACATACCTTTGCATAAACACTTTGGTAATGAATAAGCGAAGCAACAAGCACTAGCGCACTGCTTACTTTGGGTTCAATTTCTCTGCTCTTTTGACTCAGCATTTTTGTAACGCTGAGACACTATTTATTCATTTTGAGATAGTCAGTTTTCGCTATCTTATTGTAGTCATTTGATTTACGGTATCTTTGTAAACCCGTCCCCATTGGCTCTTTCTAAGCACTTTTTTGCTTAGCTCTAGAAAGCTTTATTTGATTGACCCTTCGCATACGCCTAAATGCAGTCACCCGTCGGAATGCTTTTAGCAAACGCCAAACGTGCTTTAAAGCCATTAAGTAACATGCAAAAACCACCAAAAACAAAGCAAAAGAAAACCAATCAGGAGCATTAAAACAATTTAGAAGCACACCTACCATAGAGATACTAAAGCTAAGTAATGTAATGCAAATAAGTGTTTGCCGAGAGGTAAACCCTGCACGCATAAAAATATGATGTAGGTGGTCTCTATCAGGCTTAAAAGGAGATTGTCCTTTACGCTTACGGCGAATCATAACACCTGCCATATCCATAAGTGGGATAGCAATTACCCATAATGCAGTAACGGGTTTAAAGGCTGGTGCTTCACCTTGAGAGCCAATCGCCAACAACCAAACTACACTAAGCCCCACAAACATTGAGCCTGCGTCTCCCATAAAAATTTTACTTCTTTTGGGATTATCAGCTCTAGCGAGATTAAATATAAGGTAGGGGATTAGGGCTACCACAAGGCAAAGAGCTATCCATGACTCCAGCACAAAGCCTTCTAGTATGAACAGCAATGATAAAGACAACATACTGGTAAAGGTAACCCCGCCAACAAGGCCATCTATACCGTCTACCATGTTGTAGGCATTAATGGCGCCCATAATGGCCAAGTAGGTAAAGGGAACGGCTGCCCAGCCTAGGTGAATATCGCCCATTACCAATAAGTTACCTAAGTTTTCTATACGGTCTCCGCTTGCAAACATCATTACGCTGGCCGCGACTATTTGGCAGAACATGCGCAAAGAAACACTAAGGTCATATTTGTCGTCTAGCATGCCTACTAACAATATGCCACCAGAGGCTAATAAAAAGTACTTAAACGAAATGTCATAACCTTGGGCTATAACCAATAAAGACAATACAAAGCCTATGTAAACGGCTAGCCCACCAATTAGCGGTATTGCGCCTACATGCAGCTTTCGCTCGTTGGGTTTGTCTACTAATTCGTGCTTAATCGCAATTGGCTTTAGTACTTTAATCGCGCTGTAGGTACCTAAAAAAGCAACCATTAAAGACAAGATGAAGGTACTCATAAAGCGCAGCCTTTTGAGGTGAGTAACACCAACTTACTACCCGGCATTCTCACCCCCTTTTGCGAAGTGTCTAACCAATACAATCATCACTCCTAGCATTCCGCCGAGCAACGTACCCAATACACAAATAAGTGCACGTTTAGGCTTTACTTTTCGCTCTGCTATTACCGCTGGATCAACTACTTTAAACACAAAATCATCATTTGCTTCAGCCAGCATCAAGGTTTTCGTCTGTTCTTCAATTAGCTGATAAAACACCGTTTGCATTTGTGCTACTGAAGTTTTATCCAACTGTTCTTTTAAGTAGCTAATATTAGCTGAGGTTTCTTGCAGCGTCCTTTGCTTCATAACGAGGTTAATGTCTTTAATTAGCCAGCTAACCCATTGCTGGGCCACAATTGGTGAAATATGCTCTACAGCAATAGTAATAAGGCCAGTTTCTTTATCGGAAGAAACACTTAACACTTGCTCAAACACCTGGTAACTTTCTTGCATAGAAGGCTCAGTTTGTTTCGGAGTACTGACCTGGCGAACCCATTTGTTAGATTGCACATCGTATAGCTCAGCATTGTAGCTTAAGTCTCCGCTAACAAGGTTCCAATCTTTTGCAGCCATTAAATCCGCTTTAATCTGATACTTATCTAAAAACTCTTTAAAAAACTGTCGAGACTTTAGTACTTCGATAGCTAAGGTAGTTTGATCGGTACCGCCTCCACCACCAAGGTTAATTCCGGCAAGTGAGGCCAAGCCGCCAAATTGAGAAGCCATACCACTGAGTTTATTGCTCTCCTGGTTAGAGGCGGCTAACAACGCATTTGCTCGATAAATATTTGGCTGATTTATCGCAAATATTACAGCTGCTATCGAGAAAACAACTGTACTAGCAACAATCAACCATTTACCGCGCCAGATTACAGCAAGCAACTCTCGTAGATCGATCTCATCTTCAGCGCCGCTGTCAAAATAGGCTGGTGAATAAGTCTGCTGTTGCTGCTGTATTGATTGAGTCATAATTTACTGGTCTACTTTCTGTATAAATAAGCCCCCTTAAACGTCGGGGGCATTAGTTGTTATTTTTGGATAGCGTTGTAAGCCACACCGATTTGATACAATATTTGTGTAGCGGCTGTCCAAGTACTCAAAGCATCTCGGTAATCGGTGTCAATAGGTACTACAATGGTATCGCCTGGCTGCAGAGGTTGTTTATTGTTCTTAAACCAGAAACCAGACTCTGGTTTGTAAACTGAGCCGTTGGCTCTTACAACAAAGATCCTATCCTCATCTGCTTGTTTTTTAGCGCCACCAGCAAAGTTAATATAGTCTTTAAAACTGTATGTCTCATCCAACAGGTAAGAAGTTGAAATTTGAACTTCGCCCATAATCGTAACCGTGTTTCGATACTGAGGTACATAAAGCATGTCTTCATCTTCTAACATGAAATCTTTAGCGCTGTCGTCGAGAAGAATAGCCGGTAGATCAACAACCATCCTACCCAGTGCTTTGGTTCCACTCATTTCCTGAATCAACTCAAGTTGCTCTGTTGGGCTAGAAGATGACGTGAAACTACCTGGTCCTGTTTGGCGAAGGCTCTTTTTAGCGACTTCCTGACGAATACTTTCAGCGTAAGCATCTATTTGACTTTGTTCGCGTACTCGTAGAGCTTCACGAGTGAACACTGCCCCATCTTGATGTGCATACTCAGTCAATCCGCCAGCTCGAGCGATCACATCTCCAAGTGTCTCACCGCGTTTTATTACGTACGTTCCAGGAAAACGAACTTCGCCTTGTAAACTAACCGTGCGTTGCTTACGCAAATTAGGTACAGCTAATACATTTAGCCGATCACGGGCTTGCAAAACTAGATTTTGTTCAGGAACTCGAGCTATTACATCATTAAGATCAAGACGCAGCAATGTAACATCGGCATCAGCATCTTGCACAATAGTTCTTGTTAACTCGCTGTGAAGTGCGTAGGCACCATTTTTCACGCCCCCCGCAGCATCAATTAAATCCTTTACCGTGTTTTTATTAGTTATTGGGTAAATGCCTGGAAACTTTACTTCTCCAAAAATCTCAACAACCCTCAACTCACGATTTATACTCGATTGCTCCTGTAACATTATCAGTATCGGAGCCAATAGCTTTTCACGAGTCGATTTAAGCACTTTCTCTATTTCGTTAACCGACATATTAGTAATACGCGCAATTCGCTCTATATCAGTTTCAGTTTTGCTGTCTCCAACTCTTCCAGAAGTGCCCCTTTGACTCGCAGCTAAGCTTGCTTCATTTTGATTTAAAGTACCCACCGGGCTGTTTGGCAAAGTGGCGGCATGAACTTGCTGACTGTATTGAGGAATTTGTTGTGCTTGCTCACCAACAGTTTGGTTAGCTAGTTGCTCTGCAGTTTCCATCTTAGCATTCAGGCTAGCTGCGTCAGCACTTAACAAGTCTTTCTCTTTAGCTCCAATTTGAAAAGCTTCACTAAACAGCTCTAAATCATATTTAGTAAAAACTAAAATCTCATCTTCTGGCTTTAGAAGAATGTTGTCTGCTAAGTGCTTTTGATTAATCGCTTTCTCTAAATCGACTTGCAGAATTGTTATTGAACGGTCTTTCTCTTTACGTACAACCAAACTGTAATTGAGGTCGCTACTCGTATTTAAGCTTCTTTGAACACTAGGAAGCAAGTCTGAAATGCGTAATCCTTTTCGCCATTGGTAGCGGCCCTCACGCGCGACGTTACCTTTAAGTGATACATAGTTTGGTGTTCTTTTATCCACTTGCTCGATAGTTAAAAAGTCACCGTTTTGAAGATTCCGTTTTAGGTCAGAGCTATCGTTCAAATCAAGAGTCAATAAGTCAATTAACCCTTCACTAGTGATGCGCTCGAACCTCGCTGACCTTTTAAATGCTTTAGTTGTATAACCGCCTGCTAATGAAATCAGTCCTTTTATTGTCTCGTTACCACTAATTTCGTAAATAGCAGGACGAACAACTTCACCTTCCACACTAACTGTATCGCCAAGTGGTCCAACAAAAATCACGTCACCACTGCGCAATTGGAGGTCATTACTGGTATCGCCTTTGATAAGCAAGTCATATAAATCGAACCGGCTAACTAGCCGGCCTTCTCGCAATAAACGAATATCGCGCAAACTACCTTGCTGGTTAATACCGCCGCTGGCGTACAAAGCATGAGTAATTGTTGAAAGTGAACTAACGAGGTACTTGCCCGGCTGATAAGCATCTCCCAATACAAATACTTCAACGGTACGTAACTCCCCCATAGTCACATTGCTTCGTACACCGATTTTCTTTTCGTTAATCTGCTGAGTAATAAGCTCTCTAACTTCGTTGAATGTTAAGCCAGAAACATTCACTGGACCAAGTTCAGGAAAGCTGATACTTCCATGGCGATTTACTCGAAACTCAAAGTTATTATTCTCTTTACCGAATAGCTGCACATTTAATGTATCGCCAGGTCCTAAACGATAGTTATCAGTAACTGGGATATTATTTAAAGGCGCGAAAGTGGTTGGTTGAGTAGCAAAAACATCTAGACCAAAACGTTGAAGTTCGGCTGTTTCGCCAGCACTATTTTTATTTGCAAGAGCTTGCTGCTCAGCTTGTAGGTCACGCTTTTGTGGTAGTTTGGGAGCTATATTTTGAGATGACTGAGATTGGGTTACCGCCGATTGAGAAAACTGCGATAGATCAACACCGTATTGTCTGGCTAAAGCTGCTTGTTGATCAGCAGGTAAGTTCTTGAGCATTTGAACTTGGTCAGGGCTAAGATTCATCGCAACAGAAAACTGAGAAAACCCTAATAACCACACTACAATGAGACTTCTAAGTCCAAATTTCATTCTTTATTCTTCTCTTTCTCAATCAACAAATTAAATCAGCAACATCACAATTAACAACGCGCTCGATAATACTTCAATTTACTTCTTTACGTAAACTTACAATTGAAATTAACACCCGAGTAATTCCACAAAGTCATCCATTTGATTAAAATCTATACGTCGCACTATTTAATATCAACAATATGAGCCCCATGAAAAATCAGAACCTATATTGAAAAGCTAAGTTGATCCCACCAATTTTTGCTTTGCTTGAATTTAAACTATTTAAATACTCTATAGTTACCGCACTATTTCGGCTAAACGCGTAGTGAGCGCCCAATCCGAAACTTGTTCCACTTTCTGTGCTACTCGCCACATTTTGTTGATCTAATTTTGCTATTGAGCCACCTAACAATACATACATTGCGGTTTGCTCAGTGATAGGTAGATTACCTTTAACTAATAATGAGCCCAAGCTATCAATAGATATCCCCCCAGAACGGCCAGTAGAGACGCCATACCTTCCTTCTAGAGCTAGATAATCAGTAAAGAAGTGCCCGACTTG